>NZ_JANJZR010000019.1 GCF_024623065.1 Bacteroides acidifaciens | reverse complement strand
AACTACAGACGGACGCGACAAGAAAAGCTGGGGTAAGAGCTATAATATTATGACTGAAGAGAATTTAAACAGGCTCTAACTGATTTCATGTTTGATATCCCAACCATCTATTCCATCTGCTCTTTCGGATAATTCACCAAATACAGTGTCTTCGTCGCCCGAGTGAAGGCGGTATACAACCACCGGAAATAATCGGGAGTCAGATACTCGTCCGTCATATACCCCTGATCTAAAAATACATTCTGCCACTGTCCGCCTTGCGCTTTATGACAGGTTATTGCGTATGCATATTTCACCTGTAAAGCATTGTAATGTGGATCGGCTTTCATCTTTTTCATCCGGTCTCTTTTGTTTGGAATATCTATATAATCCTCAAGTACCGTATAGAACAATCGGTCATTGTCTTCTTTCGACAATGCAGGTGAGTCCGAACGTAAGGTATCCAATAATAGATTCGCATCCAATTCAAAATCATTCTGGTCAGGAAATCTGAGAGTCACTTCCGCAAAGCGAAAACCATACATCTCCCGTGTCTTACGAACACGACGCACGACTGCAATTTCTCCATTGGCAATGAAGTCCATTTCCTTATATTTCTCTGTCCAGTAATAATTGTTCTTGGCAACCATTAACATATCTCCTGTATTCAATTCATCTTCCCGCCAAAGAATCTGAGCACGTATTCCGTTATTATATAGGTTCGCGCGTTTATTAGAACGGCAAATTACAATCGTTTCGTCCATTCCGTCATGGTCATAACAACTGTTCAGTTCGTCAATCAATTCCGTACCCGGCACTACCTTTATGTCGGGAAAACCTGTCACCTTTATCTTAGGCAAAGAGTAACATTCATCTTCCATAATCAATTGCCGCAACTGTGTAGCATTCCATAAAATACCGGACTCCTGTACTTGACGGACTACCTGAGTCAAATCGACCTCACGTACTTCAAGCCCATAGCCTTTCAACGCATCGGTAAAAAGCGCCGGACTCAACTCCTCTCCTACCGGGGGAAGCTGTGCCGTATCTCCCATCAACAAGAGTCGGCAACCTTGTCCCGAATATACGAATTGCACCAAGTCATCCAACAAACGTCCTGTGCCGAATACACTACCAGACAGCCCCTCATTTGAAATCATGGAAGCCTCATCGACAATAAACAATGTATTTGTAGACAGATTGTCATTGATTGAAAAATTACTCAACTCGTTGGAGAAGGACTGTTGTCTGTATATTTTCTTATGAATCGTAAAAGCCGAATGTCCCGCGTACACCGAAAAAACTTTCGCCGCACGCCCTGTCGGAGCCAACAAAACAGATTTTTGCTGCAACTGGTCCATCGTTTTCACCAAGGCTCCTACAAGAGATGTTTTACCTGTACCGGCGTAACCTCTGAGGATAAAAACTTCGTCCGTTGAAGTGGACAGAAGAAACTCTGAAAGAGATTTTACAGCAATTTCCTGCTCTAAAGTTGGTTGATAAGGAAAATTTTCCTTAATTTGCCTTTCTAAATAGTTATTTATCATTTTTGTACGAGAAAAAAGTTCCTTGAACTATCGTATTTAAATTTATTTATTCTATTTTTGCGATGCGAATATAACAACTAAAAACATAATTTATCATGAAAACAGTATTTAATATTGTATTAGCGCTCTGTGCTGTTGGACTTGTTTACATCTGCTACAACAGTATCATGGGGCCTATCAATTTTGAAAACGCAAAAAAAGACAGAGAAAAAGCAGTCATTGCCCGTTTGATTGACATCCGTAAAGCACAGCAGGAATACCGCACGCTTCACCACGGAATGTACACAGACAAATTTGACTCACTGATTGATTTCGTTAAAAATCAAAAGTTGCCGTTCGTTATGAAAATGGGACAGTTGACAGACAAGCAACTGGAAGACGGTTTGACAGAAAAGAAAGCTATGTCTATCATCAACAAAGCGAAGAAGACAGGCAAATATGACGAAGTAAAGAAATGGGGCCTTGAAGACTTCAAACGCGATACCATGTGGGTAGCCGTTATGGATACTATTTTCCCGAAAGGATTCAATGCAGACTCTATGAGATACATTCCTTACGGAGGCGGTGCACAGTTTGAAATGAATGTTAAGAACGATACTGCTAAGTCTGGTGCTCCTGTATTCCTGTTCGAAGTAAAAGCTCCGTACGAAACTTATCTGGGCGGACTTGACAAACAAGAAATCATTAACTTAAAAGATGTTCAGAGCAAATTGGGTAGATACTGCGGTTTGATGGTAGGTTCTATCGACACTCCGAACAATGGTGCTGGTAACTGGGAATAATGATTGATTTTACTAAATCAAAACAATATACTTTATCCATCCGTCTTAGTACGGATGGATTTTCTTTTTCTATCTATAACCCGATTCACGACGACTCTCTGTCAATCATAGAGAAAGAGATAGAATCTTCTCTATCCCTCACTGCCAACCTGAAAACAGTTTTCCACGAATCGGACTTCTTAAGCCACCCCTACAAACGAATGAATATCATGATGGCAGGCAAACGTTTTACGATTGTCCCATTAGATTTGTTTGAAGAGGAACAGGCCGAACTTTTGTTTTATCACAACCATCAGAAACGGGAGAACGAAACAGTAATCTACAACATTCTGCAAAAAAACAACCTTGTTGTCATCTTCGGTATAGACAAAAGTGCATACACTTTCCTGAAAGAACAATATCCCGAAGCCCGCTTCTACGCTCAATCTACCGCATTCATTGATTGTTTTTCCGGCAGAAGCAGATTGGGGAACAACAAAAAAATGTATGCCTCCATACGCCGGGACGGAATCGATATCTACTGTTTCGAACGAGGACACCTCCTTCTTGCCAACTCCTTTGAATGTACACACAAGGAAGACCGTATCTACTATCTGTTGTGCGTATGGAAACATTTAGAATTCAATCAGGAACGAGATGAGTTGCATCTCACCGGAATGCTTTCGGACAAAGAATTTCTGCTCAATGAATTGAAAAAGTTTATCTTGCAGGTATTCATCATGAATCCTGTTACTAATATTGACATGCAAGCCTTATTAACATGCGAGTAATCAGCGGTATATACAAACGAAGAAGATTTGACGTGCCACGAACGTTCAAAGCGCGTCCCACAACAGATTTCGCAAAGGAAAATCTGTTTAACGTACTCAATAACTACATTGATTTTGAAGAAGGGGTGAATGCCCTTGACCTGTTTGCCGGAACCGGAAGCATCAGTATCGAACTCGTTTCCCGAGGATGCGACCGCGTCATCAGCATTGAAAAAGAATCGGCTCACCATTCATTCATCACCAAAATCATGAAAGAGGTACAGACTGACAAATGTCTGCCGATACGCGGAGATGTATTCAAGTTTATCAAGAGCAGCCATGAACAGTTCGATTTTATCTTTGCTGATCCGCCTTATGCGTTAAAGGAACTGGAAACAATACCCGAGCTTATCTTTCAAAACAACCTTCTCAAAGAAGGAGGATTGTTTGTGCTGGAACACGGAAAAGATAACAACTTCGAAGAGAATCCGCACTTCATCGAAAGAAGAGTGTATGGAAGTGTAAACTTCTCCCTTTTCCGATAAGTCCGGTTAAATCCCTATTAAGAATTAGAGTAGCGGAGCTAACAAACGTATGATAGACTCCGCTGCCTTTTGTCTCCACGAACGTTTAACCCAGTTCTTCAAAAATATCTGTGTACTCTCACGCTGGTCTTGAAGGAATATTTCTTTCATTTCGAGTGCTGTATTCACATCATATATAAAAGCATTCACTTCAAAGTTATGCTCAAAACTGCGGAAGTCTACATTGGTAGAACCGACCGTAGAAAGCAGATCGTCCGAAACCATAAGTTTGGAATGCAAAAATCCTTTCTTATAGAAATAAACCTTCACACCTGCCTGCATCACGTCCGCCAGATAGGAACGTGAACCAAGATGGGTAATCCTGTTGTCGGCACGTTCAGGCAACATGAGACGTATATCCACTCCAGACAAAGCCGCAGTCTGCATAGCAGCCAGTATTTGCTCTGTCGGCAAGAAATAGGGTGTCTGCATATAGAAATACTTCTTGGCATTGGTTATCGCTACGGTCAGTCCCTGCATGATTTCCTTCCAAGGCCCGATAGGTTCACTGGTGACAATCTGCACCAATGAGCTACCACAAGAGTCAATCTTCGGGAAATAACGGGATGCTGTTATCAGCGTACGGTCTACAAAGTACCAATCGAGCAGGAAGGCTGTTTGTAAGCCATGCACTGCTTTGCCTTTCAGCATGATATGTGTATCACGCCAAATCCCCCAAGAGAAACCACGCATATAACGTTCTGCGAGATTCATTCCACCCACAAAGCCTACACACCCGTCAATAACAACAATTTTTCTATGGTTTCGGTAATTCACCTTACTGGTAAATAGGGGAAAACGTACTTTCAAAAAGCTACGCACCTCAATACCCGCATTACGCATTTCTTCAAAAAAACGATTGGGGACATGCCAGCATCCCACATCGTCGTAAATCACTCGTACTTCAACTCCTTGAGAAGCCTTTTCTATCAATACATCCCTTACCAAACGTCCGATAGCGTCATCCTCAAAGATGTAATATTCCATATGGATATGCTGCTTCGCTTTCTGGAGTTCACGCAATAATGATTGCAATTTCGTATAACCTTCGGTATAGACAGCTACGCGATTGCCTTCAAAAGGGAATGCTTGGTTGGTATGCTGAAACAGCTGGATAAGACGGGAATATTCATATTGGACTTCCGAACAATCCTGAGCCAGATATTCTGCCATCGGCTTCTTTAGTAAACGGTCGTAACTCTTCTGACCGATAATGCGTTCGCGACGTTGGCTTCGACCAAAGAAAAAATAGAAGACAAGACCTACGATAGGAAGGAAGAGTAATATCAGTATCCATGCCATAGTCTTAACAGGATTACGGTTGTCAAGAATGATAATGACAATCGTACCGATAATGGCTCCGAAATAAAGAATATCAAAAGCCACTGTTGCTATTTGGCTGAGTATATAGTTCCAATCAATCATAGGAATCTCCTTTCATACGGATACTAAACAACAAATATAGAGTAAATTATCGGATTAACAAAGAAGTCCTGGTGACAACTCTATCAATCGTTGCCGTCAGGACTTCCTGTTCATCCAGACTTTATATTGATTAAAAGCGCATGGGTCTACCACCGCCACCAAAACCATGTCCTCTTCTTGGGTCTCCTCCAAAGCCATGTCTATTACCAGCTTTTCCACCCAAAGTATTAAAACGATATACAAAATGTACCATGAAATAACTTCCCAAAGTATTGTATTCCGTATCACTCATCATTGTTTCACTAATAGAACGGGATAAATTAGTTTGTTGCTTCAAGATATCATAAATTTTAAAACGAATAGTCCCAGAGTTATTCTTCAAGAAATTCTTAGATATCTGGGCATTCCATAACACCTCATTATTATTTAATCCACCTGTGTATCCATCCTTAAACCGACAGTTTACATCCGTAGAAATAGATATCTGCCATGGAAGATTTACATTAGTATTAGCTCCTATATAATAATCAAACGTCTCGCGGTTACTATTTTCTTGCTTGCTATTTCGAACCAAATTATAATTGACCGAACCGCTTAAAGACAAATCAAACAGTTCACTACGGTAACTACTCGTAAAACGTTCGCCCAAAGCTAGATTATGCGTAGTACTTAACTCCTGATCTAAATTTTTATTATTTCCAACGCTTGTATAACTTACCGCATCACTATATCTGGCATTTGTATTAGATGAGATTGTAAATTTCTTATTTTTCAACGGAGTATTAAAAGAAAAATATCCTCTCGCCTGCCAATTCCCATTAACATTCTCCTTTTTATAAACCCGTGCACCTGTTTCAGGATCATACGTCATTTTATTAGCTACTGAATTCAGTGTATTTGAATAATATAAGTTAGCAGAATAACTACGCATAGCCTCTGGTACAAATTTTCTATAATCAAGTATAAAACTATTGTTGAATGAAGGCTTTAAGTTTGGATTACCATATCTCATATTCATTGGATCAGTAATATCAATCACCTCCTGTAAATCTTCAATATTAGGAGTGCTACTCCGTCCACGATAACGGAACATTAACACATGCTGTTTATTAAACATATAACGGAACATTATTGAAGGAGCCCAATTCAGCACATTTTGTTCAGGATAGTTTTTTTTGTAATTAGGACCGATAGTTGTTTTGCTTAAAGATGTTTGAGGAGTTAAGCCAACGCCAACACTATACATCATTTTAGGATGAATGCCACGCATAGAAACATTCGCAGTATGAGTATCATAAAAATTTTCCACACGCGTACTTAAATCATTATCATATCCGCGTTCCATGTATTCAGGATATGGATAACGATTAATGCTATCATATACTAATGCCTGTGACAATTGTTTACGATGAGCAAACTCATAACGCAATTGTAAGAAATGGTTCTTAAAAACAGGTTCAGTATAAGAAGCAGATATACTCCAATTACGGCTGTCACTATTACGATCTGTATATCTTGCAATTTCAGAAATACTATCCAACTCAAAAAACTCAGTGCTTGAATTAGAATAAGAATCTGATTCGCTATCACTATAGCCAAAACGTGCTCCTAAATACAAATTTCGCCCTTTATTATTCAACCTCCGAAAGGCCATCAAAGTACCATTAAAAGAAGCATTATGACTTTTAGAAGAAGAAGCAGCTTCCTTTTCATTAACAGGGCTATGCAAATTATTTTCCGTTTTTGACCAGGAACTATTACTTGATTCCGTCTGTGAGTAGCTACCATTGGGACGAAAAATTATTGTAGTCAATGTATCAGGACGCCATTCCAAACGAAAATCAACCCTAAAATCATGACGATTACGATTTGAATAGTTTTCACTCTGGGCAAAAGAAGAAGTTTCACCCAAGAATGTTTCTGAAGAAGTTTTACGACGGGCATCATTATCAGAATGTCCATACTGCACATTTCCTCCAATTTGAAATTTCTTTGTGTCTTTAGCAAAATTAATACCCAAAGATTGTGCCGTTGTAATACCAGAACCTGCATTTCCACCTCCTAATCCCTGTCCGGCATCACCAAATTCTGAAAAACCTTTGTTATTAGTATTATTAGCAGAACCAATTACAGAGATACTGGCATCATCTTTAAAACGGCTAACCATCACCCCACCTTCATATCGTTCTTGACTTCCATAGCCTGCAATCAAATTTCCAATCCATCCCTTCTTCATCCCTTTCTTCACTGTTAAATCCAAAACGGCTTCTTCCTCACCATCATCAATTCCTGTGATACGCGCCATATCACTTTTCTTATCATAGGCTTTTACTTTTTCAATCATATTAGCAGGCAAATTTTTCATTGAGACTTTAGGGTCATCCGAGAAAAATTCTTTACCATCAACCATAATCTTTTTAATTTCTTTTCCATTTATAGTGATCTTACCTTCATCACTAACTTCAGCACCAGGAATCTTCTTTACCAATTCTTCCAACATTGAACCTTCAGGTACAGGATAAGCAGCTGCAGAGTACTCTGTAGTATCAGCTTTTACAGTTACAGGAGGAGCTTCGGCAGTAATCACCGCTTCTTTCAACATGACAGCATCTGGTTGCAGTTCGATGTTTCCCATCTTTTTGTCGGGGACATTGACAGTCAACTGTACCGGTACGATTTTAGTCTGGAAGCCGATATAAGAAACTTTCAACACGTATTTCCCGGCTTTCACTTTGGGAAGAGTAAACCACCCTTGATTACTACTGGCTATACCAGCAGCATAAGCACTATCGGGCAACGACAACAATTGGACAGTAGCCTGTGCCGCGGGTTCCTTTGAATCGGATTCCACCACACGTCCCGAAACAGTAATCACCTTATTCTGCGCGAAAATTGAGAAGGTGAATAGCATCAACACCAACCCTGCAAAAAATCTCTTCATTTACCTAATTTACGATTATATTAGTAGCAATAACAATGTCTGTTTGACAAATAGAACCGCAAAAGGTTTAATTGGAAAGAAAATTATCTTTTAAAGAATCGTTCAACAAGCGCTTTTTTCAGACCAAACTCCACACAAAGCACATTAAAAATCAAGAAAGTAAGAAAAGAGGAAGTATCCACATTAATCACATCTCCTTGTATGACACGCCATAACATTCCCCCGAAGACGAAAAGAAAAGTCAGGAAAATGGCATTACGAACAGCCGAATTACGGATTCGCTCCGTTTCACGGCTCTCATCTTTGCTCAACGCAAAGATTATCAACAAGCATCCCGCCATCATCAGCAACTTTGTGCATTCCTTATAAAATAACAGATTATTATCGGTCACCATCCCCAGCATCAACAGGATGAAAGGTATAAACAGAGCTATCAACAGGACCACATATCCCAAAGGACGACAATATACAGGTAATAATGCTTTCATGATTGAATGATTGAATGTTTTAATGGGACAAAAGTAAATATAAAAAAGATATTTTACATACATTTGCAGAGTAAAAAAGCAAAAAGAATCATGAGTAAACAAGAAGTTATTCTCTGCGAAAGCTTGGAAACGAGCCTCGGTCGTGCCATTGAGCTATGTCCGCATGACAAATTATTCGTCCTCACAGACGAGCATACCCGGCATCTCTGCCTGCCTTCGCTGAAGGAAACCACCTTACTGAAAGATGCCGTTGAAATCTGTATCGGAGCTGAGGATGTACATAAAACGGTGGAAACACTTGCTTCTGTATGGATGGCATTAAGCACCCAAGGAGCTACGCGCCACTCTTTACTTATCAACCTCGGCGGGGGAATGGTGACGGATCTAGGCGGTTTTGCCGCAGCTACATTCAAACGTGGCATCTCTTATATCAACATACCAACCACCCTGCTGGCTATGGTGGACGCTTCCGTCGGCGGCAAGACAGGAATCAACTTCAACGGACTGAAAAATGAAATCGGTGCATTCGCTCCGGCAAGCAGTGTATTGATTGAAACGGAATTCCTGCGTACATTGGATACACACAATTTCTTCTCCGGATATGCTGAAATGTTGAAGCATGGGTTGATTAGCAATACGGCACATTGGGCAGAATTGCTCAAATTCGATTCCTCTAGTATTGATTATGCAGCTCTCAAACAATTGGTAGGTCGATCGGTACAAGTGAAAGAAGACATCGTAGAGCAGGATCCCCTCGAACATGGAATCCGCAAAGCATTAAATCTGGGACACACCGTAGGACATGCGTTCGAAAGTATGGCACTGGCTGAGAACCGTCCTGTATTACATGGATATGCAGTAGCTTGGGGAATTGTGTGCGAACTGTATCTTTCTCATCTCAAAGTAGGTTTCCCGAAAGAGAAAATGCGGCAAACGATCCAGTTTATCAAGGAGAATTATGGCGTATTTACCTTCGACTGCAAAAAATACGACCAATTGTATGCTTTTATGACGCATGATAAAAAGAATACTTCAGGTACTATCAATTTCACCTTACTGAAAGATATCGGAGACATTTGCATCAATCAGACTGCCGATAAGGACACTATCTTCGAAATGCTCGACTTCTATCGCGAATGTATGGGAATTTAACCCATCCTACATCAGATATACCGCATAATAAAAGGGAATGAAATAGACTTCATTCCCTTTCTCTTCCATCACTACTTCTGCATCCGCAATTCGGGATGTAGCTCAGCCCGGTAGAGTACGCGTTTGGTGGAATTGAATAAGATTACCGATAACAATTTCATAGAACAATATAAATCAATGAGTTAAGTTATTACTTAGCTCCCTATTTTTTTACCTGCGAATATCCTACGAATAAGGTTTTCGGGAAACTTGGCTTAATTAATCCTATTATTGCGGTCTGTTAGGTGTAGTTTGCACTGTTGCATTGAAGAGTTTACAGGTGCGCTTTGTGTATCCACTTTAAAATACGGCTGCTATCTTCTTTATATTATTCAACTTTTCAAGCAAAGAATTATTCTTTCGTGCCACTTGTATATTATAGTCTGTTTGCATTCTTACCAGCAAATCGGCATTGATACCTAAAGCCGCCTCTAAGAACAAAGCAAACTCAGTGGTTATTGGTCGTTTTGCATTTAACGTCTCATTTAAAGCGGAATAAGACAAACCAAACTTCTTTGCAAAGTCCTTTTGTTTTATGCCTCTGCATTCCAATTCTTCCTTAACCAGTTCTCCCGGATGGTAGGGACGGAATGATTGTAAATTGTTCGCTGTTATACTCATAGTTCCTATTTATAATGATTCGTAATATCTACCAAAGAACATATTTCTACAACTGTTTGATTGCCTGCATTGGTAATTTCCCGAAATTCCAACCTATATTGGTCATTGATACGCAAAGAGGAAATCCCTTTTTTATCACCTTTCAACTTTTCATAGTTCAAAGCTCTATATTGATATAAATCTTCCATTCGGGAAGCATTCAATAGAGCCTTAACACACTTCAAATAGCCATTGATTATTTGAGGCTGAAATCGATGTTTCTTATCATCGGTCTTTCCTTTTTCGTAAAGTTCTACCAAATACTCTTTTTCAAATTCTACATTCATGCATTTGTTCTTTGATAATACAAAGATAACATATAATTGTAAAATTCGCAATATTAGCGAATTATTTCTTATCTATTGTAATAAAACGAGGCTTTTTGCATGTATTTTGCACTATATAGGATATAAAACAACCACCGAAGTTGCCTCATTGCTATTTAGAATCTTATCTAAATAGCACTTGACCGTATGAATGTATAACACTAATAATAAGCAAGATAAATCATTTGCAACAGACATATATATATATTTTACAACGATTTATTTGTAGATTTAAAATAAAGCACTACCTTTGCATCCGCAATTCGGGGTGTAGCTCAGCCCGGTTAGAGTACGCGTCTGGGGGGCGTGTGGTCGCTGGTTCGAATCCAGTCACCCCGACTGGTTAAAGAGGTTAGAAACCGAATGGGTTCTAACCTCTTTTTATTTTGAAAACAATGAAAGAAGATCCTAGACATATCCATATCAGTGAATACAATTATCCTCTTCCGGATGAACGTATTGCAAAATTCCCGTTGCCTACCCGCGACCAGTCCAAACTCTTAATATACCGTCGTGGAGAAGTCAGTGAAGATGTTTTCACTTCTTTGCCGGAATATCTGCCGCAAGACAGCCTGATGATATTCAATAATACGAAAGTCATCCAGGCACGCCTCCATTTTCGAAAAGAGACGGGAGCACTGATCGAAGTGTTTTGTCTTGAGCCGATCCAGCCAAACGATTATGTCTTGAATTTCCAACAGACAGCACATGCCGCCTGGCTTTGTATGATCGGCAATCTGAAGAAATGGAAAGACGGACGGTTGAAACGCGAAATGACCGTCAAAGGATTCCCTATTACCCTGACCGTTACCCGAGGAGAATGTAAAGGAACCAGCCATTGGGTAGATTTTGCATGGGATAATCCGGAAGTGACGTTTGCCGATATCCTTGAAGTATTCGGAGAACTTCCTATTCCTCCTTACTTAAACCGGGATACAGAAGAAAGTGACAAGGAGACCTATCAGACTGTTTATTCTAAGATTAAAGGTTCGGTAGCTGCGCCCACGGCGGGATTACATTTCACTCCACGAGTATTGGATGCACTTCAAGAGAAAGGGATTGATCTTGAAGAATTAACCCTACATGTAGGAGCAGGCACATTCAAACCTGTAAAAAGTGAAGAAATCGAAGGTCACGAGATGCACACGGAATATATATCGGTTAACCGGAGCACCATCAAAAAACTGATTGACCACGACGGTCGTGCTATTGCAGTAGGGACTACTTCTGTACGAACTCTAGAAAGTCTGTATCACATTGGAGTCACATTGGCTGAAAATCCATACGCTACGGAAGAAGAACTGCGTGTCAAACAATGGCAGCCTTATGAAAAGTACGACCAGATTCCTCCCGTTGTTGCGCTGCAAAAGATATTAGGATATCTCGACAGGAATGGTTTGGAAACCCTTCACACCAGTACACAGATTATCATAGCACCAGGATACAATTATAAAATAGTGAAAGCGATGGTTACTAATTTCCATCAGCCACAAAGTACCTTGCTGCTTTTGGTTTCAGCTTTTGTAAAAGGGAATTGGCGCACTATTTATGATTATGCACTGGCGCATGACTTCCGGTTCTTAAGTTATGGAGATTCTTCTTTATTAATACCATAAAATATTCTCCTCTCCGAAAGATTTTACCCAATTTTACCCAATATAAAAGACACTATGCCAAGCGATAATAACCAGGAAATGTTCCCTATCGTAGACGAACAAGGAAATATCACCGGAGCCGCCACTCGCGGAGAATGTCACAGTGGTAGCAAACTGCTTCATCCGGTGGTTCACCTTCACGTATTCAATGCCCAAGGAGACATCTACTTACAGAAACGTCCCGAATGGAAAGACATTCAACCAGGAAAATGGGATACGGCTGTGGGCGGACATATTGATTTGGGCGAAAGTGTAGAAATCGCCCTAAAGAGAGAAGTCCGTGAAGAATTAGGCATCACAGACTTCACCCCCGAGCTTCTCACCAGTTATGTTTTTGAATCCAGCCGTGAAAAAGAGCTTGTTTTTGTCCACAAAACCGTTTATGAGGAAGAAATCCACCCCAGCGACGAACTGGACGATGGACGATTTTGGAAGATCGAAGAAATAAAAGAAAATCTGGGTAAAGGAATCTTCACTCCCAACTTCGAAGAAGAGCTGAAAAAAGCCTCTCTTATTCCTTCTCTGCCCAAGTAATAATCTATCCAAGTAATAATCTTTTCAAATAGCAGACTTTCTTATAAATTAGGGAAGTACACAACTAATACCAAAGAAGTACAGTGAGGCAAAGTTTCCCTATTAACAAGAGAAGTATTCCCAGTTAACAGGGAAAAGATTCCCTATTAGTAGGGAAAGTATTCCCACATTTTGCGGGAATAAATTCCCATAATATGAGGGAATACTTTCCCACAATATATGGGACAAATGAAAGATGTAACAGAAGTAAACGAAGATTGCATAGTTTCATTGATTCATTACTATTTCCGATACACTATGAGAAATGAATGCAACAAGTATGAGAAACAGGATCAAATCCGAGCTTTTTTACGGAGAAACTATGAGAAATGCTGTTTCAAAAATCATTTCTCATAATCTATCCTATTAGTTTTCTGTCATTTACATCTAACGAATGAGAATATGAGAAATGAAATTCAAAAATCTTCTCTGGGAGACGCTGTTAAAATTAAATTTGAAAGAGAGGGAGGAACATTATAAATTAAATATTCTGTTACTCAATGACAGCTACAAAGCCGCCATTTCTAACCATCTTTATAGTTAGCTGCTCTCCGGCTTTCACCTGGGATGACTTGCAACGATAATCCATCGCCTGACGTCCTGCGTTGATACCATCCTCAAAAGAGGTCATTTGATAAGAGCGATCTTTATCCAAGAAATCTAACTTTATGGTAAACTCACGTTCCTTTTTACCATTATTAGTCATTCCTCCTATAAACCACTTATCTCCTTTCCGTTTTGCTACAATGACATATTCACCTGTTTTAGCTTCCAGTGCCACAGTCTCGTCCCACGTTACGGGCACTTGTGTGATGAAACGGGTACAATCTTCATTACGATAATAAAGAGTAGGATTATCCGCCAACATCTGCAAACCACTCTCAAAAACCACAAAGAGTGCCAACTGATAAGCACGTGTTCCGATACTTGCAGCATTAGGACGTTCCGACCGATACACATTAGGCTGCATGCTGATCATCGCTCCGGGAGTATAATCCATCGGACCAACAGCATTGCGCATAAACGGCAAATACAGACTATTGTCCGGATAGCAACCGCCCATTTGTTCCATGCCACGCACTCCTTCGTAAGACAACACATTCGGATATTTATATTCCAGTCCGGCCGGTTTGAAAGATCCATGAAAATCGACAAACAAATGATGCTTGGCTGCTTCCCGGGCTACCCGTTCGTAAAAGTTGACCATCCACTGGTCACTTCTGTCCATGAAATCAATCTTAAGTCCTTTTACTCCCCATTCCTTGAAAGTCTTGAAAAGATCAAAATTGTTTTCTACCGTCAACCACGTCAGCCAAAGCACAATCCCTACATTTTTTTCCTTGCCATAACGAATCAACTCGTGCAAGTCAACTTTAGGATTAGGCGTATAAGGATCACGCGTACTTTTAGCCCAGCCTTCATCCATAATGATATATGGAATACCAAATTTAGAAGCAAAATCAATGTAATACTTATAAGTATCCAAGTTATAACCGGAAACAAAATTCACATCCGGTCCGTAAGGAGAAGCGTCATTCCACCATTCCCAGCTCACCTGTCCCGGCTTAATCCATGAAACATCCTGGAGTTGATTCTTTTCAGCCAGTTTATAAGTCATTGTGTTCTCAAGCAACTGCTTATCATTTTTACTTATCACAAAGTAACGCCAAGGATAATTTCTCGTACCTTTTGTTTTAGCGATGTAATCAGCTTCTTGAGTAATCTTCACGCTACGATCACTATTCTCGGCAAACGCAAGCGGAGCTTTAGGAAAAACAGAGATTGCTCCGTTCGTGCCCGTTCCTTTGAGAAACATACATGGATAATCAGCCAGATCCGACTCGCTGATTAATATTTTATAGTCTTTTTGTGTGTCAACCAATACCGGCAAAACAGCTATCCGTTCTTCAGGCTTCCACGCATTACTTTGAACATGTGTGTAAGGTTCCTCATAAGCTGTATGGAAACTTCCCGGTTGTTGCAAGTGAAGAAGATAATCCGACGGGAAGTTGATAGCACACTCTTCGTTCATTACTTCAACATCCCCTTTTTGTGAGGTAATAAACCGGTAAGCAACTCCATCGTCAAAAGCACGGAATTCTACTGAATAGTCTTTGAAGGTCAGTAGCAATTGATTATAACGATTACTGACTTTCGAATATTTCAAAGGAACAATAGGAGTTAATTGCTCGTCGATATTCCATTGCTTCTGACGACGCAACTTAGGATTCTGTCCCAACACTTGATTTTTCAGAACCAACAGAAGAGAATTGTCTTTCAACAATACATCTCCGTTATAATCTATACTATAATAGATTTTATCCGAGAGATTCAAGGACACTTTCAGTTCTCCATTGGGAGAAACCAACTCTAACCGGTTCTGCGCATGAAGTAGTGAAACCAAGCACAAACACACAACTAACAGGATATATCTTCTCATGATTTAGATATTTAATTAATTAATCGTTTTACAGTGGCAATGTAATAAAAACATCACTTCGTACGATCAAACGGACTGGGTAATACTCCTTCAAAAGTCATTTTCACAGGTTTGATATACCCGTTTTCATCAAAATACATTCGATCAATACAAGTTTCACGACTATTTGCTGCTGTTTCACCTAACGGACGACGATGATAAACAATATACCACTCATCTTCTCCGGCTCCTTTTATCACCGAATGATGCCCTGCTCCGGTAGCTACCGAAAGATCCTGTTCCAGGATTTTACCAACCCTTTTGAACGGACCAAAGGGGGAATCTGAAATGGAATATGCTACACTATAGTTCGGGAGTCCCCAGCCACCTTCCGACCACATGAAATAATATTTTCCATTACGTTTCAACATAAATGGTCCTTCCACATAGTTTTCCGGAGTGACTTCCTTATACATCGTTCCGTCCTCAAAAGGAACAATACTCAACAAGTCAGGAGCCATTTTCACCATATTACAATGTCCCCAGCCACCATAATACATGTAATATTGCCCGTCATCATCCTTGAATACAAACTGATCGATAGGTTGAGCGCCATGAACAATCTTATCAATCAGCGGCTTGCCCAAAGCATCCTTAAAAGGTCCGGCAGGATTATCTGACGTAGCGACACCAATTCCCCCCACTTCATTATTATTTTGGATATCATTGGCTCCGAAAAACAGATAATACTTATCATTCGCCGCAAGCACCGCTGGCGCCCAAAGAGCACGACGAAGCCAACTGATATTCTCTTTTGATATGACTTTCGGATGCTTTGTCCAGTTCACCAAGTCTTTAGACGAAAAAGCATCCATAAAGGTTTGTTCATCATAAGGTGCCGAATACGTAGGATAGATCCAATATTCATCTCCAAACACGACTCCTTCGGGATCGGCATACCAACCTTTAAAAACAGGATTGCCACTCGTTTTCTTCTCTGAAAAAGTTGCCTGATATTTCATTGTCTTTCCAGGCAACGACAAAGAAGGAGCTACTGCTTCATCCGATACCGCACGCTTATAGTTCGGTTTACTGCTCATGACAAAACGTAGTTTCACGCCATCACGTATATCCTCATATTTCAAATAAGATTTGTCATACTTCTTGCCATTCACATACAACTCCTTTACATACACATTCTTCGGCGACCAATTATCTGCTACCATTTCAATAGCTTTTCCGTTACTCATCCGAACTGTTATTGCCTCAACGCAAGGAGAACCGATATTATACATATTGCTTGAAGGAGCCACCGGGTAAAAGCCAATGCAATTGAACATATACCAAGCCGACATCTGTCCGCAATCGTCATTGCCACTTAATGCATCTGGAGTATCGCCATAGAAACGGTCAGCAATCGTACGGACCCACTTCTGACATTTCCAAGGTTCTTTCAAGTAATTATAAAGATACGCTACATGATGGCAAGGTTCATTTCCATGCCAATAGGCTCCGATACGACCTTGAATATCATGTGCTCCCGGAATGTCATCCGGCAACTCTACCGTGAACAGTTCATCCAACCGATTGCGGAACCAATCTGCGCCAGCTTCGTTCATATATCCTTGTACATCTTGTGGTACATACCAGGTATATTGTACAGTAAAGCCTTCCGTAATATCCCCCCATCCATTTACAGATCCGGGTCCCTGATAAGCTACCGGAGTAAACGGTGTGCGCCAGTTTCCCTGACTGTCCTTGCCACGCATATATTTCGTTTCCGGATCAATCAAAGTCTGATAAGAGAGTGCACGATTCAAGAAATAACGATAATCATCCTCCTTACCCAAAGCCTTGGCAGCCTGTGCCATGCAATAATCATCATACGCATATTCCAATGTTTTAGATACTGACTCCGCCTCTTTATCGAAAGGCACATATCCCATCATACGATATTCCGGCAAACAGTCATAATTCGGATTCATCGCCGTGGTCTTCATAGCCTCATACGCACGTTCGTAATCGAACCCTTTCACTCCCTTCACAATCATGTCAGCCAATACGGAAACGGCATGATAACCAATCATACACCAAGTCTCATTTCCATAAAACGACCAGATAGGAAGCATTTTCTCCACACTTTTATCATAATGAGCCAGCATGGAATTGGCAATATCGGCATTCACTTCCTGTTGAACCAGATTGAACCAAGGATGCAAAGCCCGGTAGGTATCCCAAAGAGAGAATACCGTATAGTTGGTAAATCCTTCGGCTTTTTCTATATTTTTATCTAATCCTCGAAACTGCCCGTCTGCATCCTGAAAGATGAACGGATGCAAAGCCGCATGGTAAGCCGACGTATAGAAGGTTCTTTTCGTTTTACGGTCGGCAGTAAGGGTATATTTTCCAAGTTCTTTTTCCCATAGTGCTTCTCCTTTAGCTTTCAGATCATCGAAAGCGAGTCCGGCAAGTTCCGCCATATTGTTCTTTGCTCCGTTTGTGCTGACCGATGAAATAGCAGTTTTTACAATCACTTCCTCTCCGGCTTTTGTATCAAAAGAGATACAAGCCATCAGATTCTTTCCCCAAGCCTCATAGCTGCTACGAAACCGGGAAGTATTGTAAATCACCGGCTTCTTATTCTGCATAAAGCGCAAGCCGGTCAACTTTTTAGAGAAAGTAGCCGTGAAATAGATATGCCGTTCCGGTCCCCAGCCTTTCACCAGTTTATATCCGGTGATGGTAGAATCATTTTCCATGCGCAGATTCGCCCATTCACAAGATTGCCATAAAGTATGGTTCATATCGATCATTATAAAAGCTTTATCCGATTGAGGATAGGTGAAGCGGAACATACCGCTACGCACCCCTGACGTCATTTCAGCTTTTACTCCATAATCAGACAGTTCCACCGCATAATAATTAGGTGATGCCCATTCCTTTTCATGAGAATAACGTGAACGGTATCCTTTTTCCGGCTCCTCACGTGTTCCCGGATCCAGTTTCATCTCGCCTGTTCCGGGAATAAACAAGAAGTCTCCCAAATCAGGTATACCAGTCCCGCTTAAATGAGTCAGGCTGAATCCCAACAAGGTGGAATGATTATATTTATAACCGGAAGCCGCATCATAGTATTTACTATCCGTGTCCGGACTCATCTGAATTCCTCCGAAAGGAATCTGCGCACCCGGATACACATTACCATAACCATCTGTTCCCACAAATGGATTCACATAATCAATCAGTTTCTCGGTTTGAGCCATGCCCGGCAAAATACTCACCAGACACGACCAAACCAAAAACAATCTCTTTTTACCCAATCTACTAGCCATATTTATTCTTATTGTGCTTGTATATCTCCTACTGCAACTTGATATTCGTGCCACAGTTCATCAATATTATATTCTTTCCCTAAAATATGTTTGATAGCACCATCGAACGACCAAGGCACCACCTCCAACGTACTGCGATTGAACTTACGCAGGAATTCAGGATCTTTGTTATCACGCAACCAGACAAAGAAATAACCGGCTGTACGATAACCGTCCATATAGTTCCCGCCTTTCGGACGGGCATTAGGACCATCGAAGCCACCGTTTGCCACACGTACAGCATCTGCCATACCTTCAATAAATGCCCAGAACACACGGTTAGTCCCATAAGAACCAATCCCCTGTGGTTCCAGCTGATAAGCATGTGTCAGTTCATGCAACAATACCCCGCGCGTTTCGAAAAACAACTTTGCCGTATCATTCGCTGCAAAAGATTTTTCAATATGACGTGTACTGTAGAAAATCGTCACATCACCATTGCCACCGCCTTTAGCAGAAATACCGTTGATATCTTCCAAAGTATAATGTATCTTGTGCACTGCGGGAATACTATCTTCCGGAGAATTATAAAGGGTAGCTAATACAGTACGTGCCTGTTCCTTGATGTACGATTCAGCATCGGGAATAATCCGGTGATAAATGTCCGATCCCAACGTTTCCGGTGCTTTATCCTCAAACAATATAGCACCTGTATTGTACTCTTTCCATACATCAAAATTATCCTTCACCTGCTTTTGCACACTTGCAGCACAAGCCCCCATACCTACCAGCAGGCAAGCAGCATAGATTAAATGTATCTTTTTCATATTTCTTTATTGATTATTGATTGATTCCGTTAGTTAATGAATAAGGTTTATCCTCCGGTGATAATCCGCGGCGTTTGTTAGGTGACGCACCCATCTTGAATTCAAGCACGCCTCCTTTCAAAAGGTCTTCATGTGTAATATACATCTTGTCGTATACTTTGCCGTTCAATTTCAGCGACTGCACGTAACGTTTCTTATCGCTGACACCCGGCGCTTTGATCTCCAATGTCTTTCCATTAGGAAGCGTCATCTTCAGATAAGGTAGGTAGGGAGCTCCCAATACATACTGGTCTGTACCAGGACAAACCGGATAGAAGCCCATCACGGAGAAAAGGTACCATGCTGACATCTGTCCGCAATCATCATTTCCACCCAATCCGTTAATATCATTCTTATACATCTTATTCAGAATCTCACGTAGCCAGTACTGTGATTTCCACGGCTGGGAAGTCCACGCATATAGATAAGGAACATGGTGGCTCGGTTCATTCCCATGCACATATCCGCCGACCAAACATTCTTCCGTAATATCCTCATTATGTTCATAGTACTTCTCCGGCAGATGCATGGAGAACAGTTCATCCAATTTCTGCACGAACGTCCCTTCTCCTCCCATCAAGTCGATCATGCCAAATACATCGTGTGGCACATGAAAAGAGAAATTCCATGAATTGCCTTCAATAAAACCTTCACCATAGGTTTGTAATACATCAAACTCTTTCTTGAAAGAACCGTCACTATAACGGGGACGTGCAAAGCCGATGCTCGTATCGTAAATGTTACGGTAGTTGAGGGCACGCTTGCGGTAAGTGTCCGCTATTTCCTTGTTACCGGCTTTCAAGGCTGTCTGATAAATGGTCCAGTCATCATATGCATATTCCAGCGTAGTAGAAGCTGCTGTACCACTTTTGTCAAGCGGAATATATCCCAGCTTCATATAATCAGCTATACCTTCATAATACGGAACGGTGGATGTACTGACCATTGCCGCCAATGCCTCATCCACATTCGAAAAGACGCCTTTGGTTATTGCATCCGCCAGTACAGACACAGCATGATAACCGCTCATACACCAGTTTTCATTTCCCATCAGACTCCATATCGGCAACATTCCGTGCACGCTTTGTTGCTCATGTTTAATCATGGATTCCACCATATCCGCATTGCGTCCCGGTTTCACCAGATTCAGGAAAGGATGTTCCGCACGATAGGTATCCCAAAGGGAAAATATAGTATAGTTGGTGAATCCTTCCGCCCGGTGTATGTTATGATCCAGCCCACGATAGGAACCGTCTACATCCATATACACAGACGGATTAATCATGGTGTGGTAAAGAGAAGTATAGAACATTGCTTTCTGATCGGGCGTACCTTCGATCTCGAAATGTTTCAGTTCACTATTCCAATCTGTACGAGCAGCTTCCGTCAACTGTTCGAAACTCTTTCCGGAAGCCTCGGCATGCAGATTCTTAATGGCCCCTTCCGTACTGACTGCCGACAATGCCACTTTTACAACCAGTTCCGAATTGTTAGCGGTATCGAAGTTAAAGTAAGCCACGATTTTTCGACCTGTGATTTCGGGGAAGTTCTTTTCCAACTTAAAACGACGCCAAAAGCCATTGTACAATACTTTTTCCTTATCCTTATATCCGTAGTCTTTAATCGGCTGTGACAAAGAGATAGCAAAATAGGTATAATTCGTACGCGCCCATCCATTGGTGATACGATATCCGGTCAACAGAGTATCGTTTTCGACTCTCAAATTGGCCCATAGAACTTTGCCGTCATAATTATAAATACCATGCACCAGATCCAAAATCAAATGACCATCTTTTCCTTTCGGGAAGGTATATTTATGTATACCCGTCCGTTGTGTTGCTGTCAGTTGGGCCTTAATGCCATAATCGTCCAGTATCACTTCATAATATCCGGGAACAGCTTTTTCTGTAGCATGGTCAAAACGTGAACGGTATCCCTCTTCCGGATAATCCGCCCGACCGGGATTTAACTTCACATCGCCAACAGCAGGCATCAACAAGATGTCTCCCAAGTCAGAATGTCCCGTACCACTAAGATGAGTGTGACTGAAGCCAACAATGGTCTTGTCCCTATATTGGTAACCGGCACAATACTCGTAGGCATTTTTCTGATAAGCTCCATTTACATTATGCGGAATTGTGTCTGTGTCCGGACTCAACTGTACCCATCCGAAAGGAGTGCAAGCACCGGGAAAAGTGTGCCCCATCCCATTGGTCCCGATAATCGGATTCACATAGTCTACCGGCTGTTGGGCTATGGCGGACAAAGTTGCTGCCGCCATAGTCATCATCAATACTTTCTTTCTCAAATTATTCATATCAGCTTACTTTACGTCACGAGAGAATGAATACGGGAAGTCTGATTCGTTGATACCTCTTCCCTTATTCGGTTTGTTATCCATATCAAACACCAGACGACCGCCTTTCAACAGATCGAAATGGTTCAGATAATTCTTTGTATAATTCTTGCCATTATAGTTCAATGAACGAATATAACGATTATCATCGTTATTCTTCGGGGCGGAGATTTCCAATTTCTTGCCGTTCTCCAGTGTAATCGTTGCTTTCTTAAAGTAAGGAGCTCCCATCACATATTCATTGCTGCCCGGACATACCGGATAGAAACCCAATGCAGTAAATACATACCAAGCCGAAGTCTGTCCATTATCTTCATCTCCACAATAACCGTCCGGAGTAGGAAGATAGAGGCGGTTCATCGTCTCACGCAACCAATATTGGGCTTTCCACGGTTCGCCGGCATAGTTATACAAGTAGATCATGTGCTGGATAGGTTGGTTGCCATGTGCATAGTTACCCATGTTAGCAATTTCCATTTCACGAATCTCGTGAATCACTCCTCCATAATAGCTATCATCAAATACAGGAGGAAGATTGAACACCGAATCAAGCATACTGACAAACATCTTCTTGCCGCCCATCAGATCAACCAGTCCTTGTACATCGTGGAATACCGACCATGTATAATGCCAACTATTTCCTTCCGTAAAGGCATCTCCCCATTTAAAAGGATTGAAAGGAGTCTGGAAAGTTCCGTCGGAATTTTTTCCCCGCATCAACTTAGTTTCCGGATCGAACAGATTACGGTAGTTCTGACTCCTTTTCTTATAAACATCCAGTTCTTCTGCCGGACGACCTAATTTTTCACCCATACGGTAAATGCACCAGTCATCGTATGCATATTCCAATGTGCGTGCCGCATTCTCATTAATTTTCACATCGTATGGCACATAGCCCAGTTTGTTATAATATTCATATCCACGGCGTCCGGTAGTAGAAACTTTCGGATGTACGCTATTGGCCCCTTTCAGTAGGCCTTCGTACATTTTTTCTGCATCCACTTTGGTCACATTCTTCATGAAGGCATCCGCCACTACAGAAGCTGAATTGTTCCCAACCATACAACCACGATGGCCCGGGCTGGCCCATTCTGGAAAGAATCCACTTTCAAGATAGGTATTCAACAGGCCTTCCTGCATCTTCTCACCCATTGAAGGATATATCAAATTAACAAATGGAAACAAGCAACGGAAAGTATCCCAGAATCCAGTGTCGGTAAACATATATCCCAGACGGATTTCACCATTATAGGGACTGTAATGTATAGTCTCCCCCTTACCGTTTACCTCGTAAAACATACGGGGAAACAACACCGAACGATACAAGCAAGAGTAGAACGTACGCATACGGTTCTCATCGCTGTCTTCAACCTTGATACGCCCCAAGACATTGTTCCATGCCTTACGACCGGCCTCTTTTGTCTGTTCAAAGGTCTTATTACCAATTTCCTTCAAGTTCAGTTCCGCCTGTTCGGGGCTGATGAATGAGGATGCCACTTTTGCATGCACTTGTTCTCCTTTTTTCGTCGAAAATCCGATAGCAGCACCCACGTGATTGGATTGCAGTTCGAGATGTGTTTCAACCAAATGATAGTCTGCCCATACTTTATTGAAAGTAAAAGGCTTGTCGAACTCTATCACAAAGTAATTCTTAAAGTTTTGAGGAACACCGCCACTATTGCGTGTCGTATAACCGATTATTTTATTTTCTTCGGGAATCACCTTCACATACGAACCACGATCGAAAGCATCTATTACCACATAGGCATCGGAGGTTTCAGGGAAAGTGAAACGGAAATATGCACAACGTTCTGTCGGAGCTATTTCAGTTGTCATATCATATTCCGACAAATAAACACTATAATAGTAAGGAGTGGCTTTCTCTGCTTTGTGAGAGAACCAGGAAGCACGACTGTCCTGATCAATCTTCAACTGTTTAGTCATCGGCATGATTGAAAACTGACCGTAGTCATTGATCCACGGACTGGGCTGATGGGTTTGCTTGAAACCTCTGATTTTGTCGGATGCATAAGTGTAAGCCCAACCGTCACCCATCTTTCCGGTTTGTGGCATCCAAAAATTCATTCCCCAAGGCAACGCAATGGCGGGATATGTATTTCCATTGGATAGTGAGATTTTCGAATCAGTCCCCATTAAAGGATTCACATAGTCTACCGGTTGCTTTTGTGCAAAGGTAGAGGAAACTCCCAATAGCAGGGCTATTGCGAAAGATAGTAGTTTCTTTTTGTTCATGGTCTACGAATTAAACTATTAATACTAGATTATCAAGTCTTTTTTATTTATGTTACAAATTAAAGCATCTTTCAGCAATTATCAGTCCTCTGATACGCCAAAATAAGAAAAAATAGCAGTATAGTCAACCAAAGGAAACGAGTGTCAACGAGAGTACAAGTTAAATAACTGAGAATCAAAACATAATATTTATGTGTATACAATGAGAGTACAACCGAAAGACTAACCGTTTAAGCAATAGAGAGAGGATAATTAGCCTTTACCCTCTCTCCAATTCTATCAGAAACAAATATTTATTATTACCTAATTAATTCCATCCTGGGTTCTGATGTCCTTCCAACGCAGGATTAGCCTGAATTTCATCTAACGGGATAGGCCATAACAAAGCATATTCAGGAATGGCACCGACTCTTGTGCTTCCATCTGGCTTGTTTTGGATTTGAGCCGATGCAAGAGCAGTCCATTTCAATTTTCCTGATTCTGTAGATGCTTCCGGATACAAACGAGTACGGCGAATGTCGTCCCAAATCTTAAATTCCAACGGTAACTCATGTAAACGTTCAGTCAAAATCGATTGTATTAAATCATTTCCTGTAGCCGTCTCATCTGCCAATCCAGCACGTTTACGCACTTGATTGAGATAATATTTAGCTCCACCGACAGCATTATCTTCATGATTTGTACGTGCCAGACCTTCGGCCGCAATCAGCAAGACTTCCGCAAAACGGAATACCGGCATATTATAATCACCGTCGTGACCGCTAATCAAAGCATTTTCATCAAACCACGCCCAGTTGCCTGCATTGTTCAAAGTATAAGTCTTTCCTGCAGCATCGGTATATTCCTTAAAGAAGAACTGTTTCTCATGTCCTCGAATATCATTAGAGGCATAGCTGTTAAGCAACATATCACAGGGAAGGTATGCATTATACAGCACGTCTCCTCCCGGATGGAACACTCCCCATTGGAAAGCATCTGTACCAATAGAACGACAAGCATAAGAGTTACCTACACTATAATCACTATAATTATATTCTTTAGCATAAATGATTTCTGCAGAACTTTTCGTAGTCTTGATTACATTATATGCCGAGCTCAAATCATCAGTCGTTCCATTTGGATGAATAAGTTCGTGAGGACTGTCATTGATCACTTTCAAAGCCATCTGTGCAGCTTTACTATAATAGTCTGCTCCACCATTTAACGGTGCACCTGCCCATTGCAGATAAACCTGTGCCAGCAAAGTCTGCGCCATTGCCCTGGTAACATAACAGCCATTTTCATAGAACGTCTTATTAGGCAATGCATCTCCATTGACAATATCCAGCAAGTCGGCTTCAATCTTCTTATAGATCTCTTCGGCAGAAAGTCGTTCTTTGTACATACCTTCTGTAGAAGTGTAAGGTTCTGAAATATAAGGAACACCACCAAATTCTTTGACTAGCCAAAAATATCCGTATGCACGGAAGAATTTACCTTGAGCCACATAATTATTAATAGTAGCTTCATCCAGCACACCGGTCATTGTCGGAATATTGGCAATAACAAAGTTGGCACGTGAAATACCTTTATAAAACTCATGCCAGTATTTCATTGCAATATCATCAAAAGATTCAATATTGAAATTACACCCTTCGGATGCCGTAGTAAATGTTCTATCCTTACGCTTATCAACGTACAATCCGGACACAATACCACCCCACATTGTCGCTTTAGGAGTCCAGCCACCGCCTACATCAGTGTTGTGTAAATAAGGTACACCACCGAAATACAATGCGTTCACACCCGACTCCGCATCAGCTTTCGTCTTCCAGAACTGGTCAGATGACTTCATATCCAATGGTTCTTCTTTCAGGAAATCGTCGCATGAATTCAGCAACACAGAAAGTGAACACATGCAAAATGCAGATATATATACTTTTAATAGTTTCATAATTCTTATGGTTTTTATAACGGTGAATTAAAATGCTACATTAAGACCGAACGTAAATGTTCTCGGACGCGGATAGGTAAAGAACTGGCGGTTAGCACCCCATTTGTTGTCACCTAAACGAGATGAGTTATCCGGATCATATCCGTTATAGTCTTTAGAAGTAATCAGGAATGCGTTATTCACATTCGCATACAAGCGCAACGAAGAAAGACCGATCTTCTTAACCAGTGTCGGATTGAAAGTGTATCCGAGCTGAATCATGTTACAACGCAAATAAGAACCGTTGCAAACCCAATCATCATCTGCTTGGTTATTAGCTCCCTGACCAAAGTTGTTCAGGCGGATTGCCTGTTCTTTACCCGACGGATTGAGAGTAGGATGCCATGCTTCTTTATAAAGACGGTCTATACCGTTGGTCAGGAAACGGGCTACAGTAGAGTGATAATATTCTTGCATCACATCTACTCCCCATGTAAACTGAAAGTCTAAAGTCAAATCGAAACCTTTATAATTGAAGGTATTGATAAATGAGCCCATCCAGTCAGGTAATCCGTTACCGATAATTTCGCGTTTCTTATAAGTTACCTTTTCACCGATAGTGGAAGGTATGTTCATCGTCTCCGGATCCCAGTTAGACGGAATACCATCGTAAATACCGGCACGCTTATAACCATAGAAAGAGGAAAGCTCTTCACCTTCACGAATCAACATATCGTAACCCACAAAACCGTCGGTCGTAATCTGACGCTTACCGGTGACAGGATCAACAGATGCACTTTCATCCAACTTCTCTACACGGTTTTTGTTGAAACCTAAATTAAGAGTGGAAGTCCACTGGAAATCATGTGTCTGAATAGGATATGCTGTAACCAGAATATCTAAACCACGATTGGAAACGGCTCCAATATTATCCATAATGGAAGAGTAACCTGTTGATTCAGGAACCGGACGGTCGAGCAACAAATCCGAAGTATACTTATAATAATAGGAAATATCGAAATTCAGCCTGTTATTGAATAAACCCAACTCGAATCCTAAGTCCCACTGTCCTGTCTTTTCCCATTTCAAGTCCGGATTAGGCATATTGTCCAAGTAGGACACAACGTGCAGAGCATCACCAATGATTGTATTCGACTGGCTCACTGTAGCCAATGATTTATAAGTACCGATTTCCGAATTACCTGTCAGACCGTAAGAAGTATGCAACTTCAGTTTGCTGATCAATGAGTTATCTTTCAAGAAGTCTTCATTAGAAATCATCCATCCCAAACCGACTGATGGGAAAAATGCATATTTATTGTTCTGTCCGAATTTGGAAGAACCGTCATAACGACCGGTTACGGTAGCCATATACTTGTTGTCATAAGAATATGCCAGACGCAAGAAATAAGAGTTCATCGCCCACTTGTCGTAATCACTGCCAACAGAAGGACGGTTCGTACCGGAACCTAAATTATAATATCCGTAGAAGTCATCGATATACTTACTGTCGGAAGCATTGAAAGAGGTATAGCGATATTCCTGCCAAGACATACCTGCCATTGCATTAAGATGATGTTTATTAAAATCTTTCACATAAGTCAGGTAAGTTTCTTCCTGCCAATACAGTGAATTGGAATTACTTGCAGAAGCTGATCCTTCAGTACTCTGATTAATCATCGGACGCGGAGTGAACGGCGTATAGTTAGCGTCGCGATTATTGTGGTAATCGATACCGAACTGGGTTTTCAGATCTAATCCTTTCATGAGATGGAAAGTCAAAGCCGCATTACCAAAGATCTGCGTACGATATTGCATAGCCTGCATTCGTTCGAGCAACTCAACGGGATTACCTACACCTTCCGGACTGAATCCTTGTTTTCCGCTATTAGGATCAGTCTGATTATTGAGAATAGAGCTTGTATTAATAATGTTCGTCTGCGTATATTCACCATCCAGCTTAACCGGTAAGAAAGGCAACTGTTCGATCATTGTACGCAATGCGCCTTGTCCGTAAGGGTTATCAGAAGTTCTATTACCCCAAGTATGATTTACTAATAAATTAACGGAAGTAGACAGCCAATCAGTCGGTTTGTCATCATACGCCAATTTTGCATTGATACGTTTGAAGTAAGAATTCAACAAAATACCCTGTTGATCGGTATAATTGATGAATGCTCCGATAGAAGATCCTTCTCCTGTACGTTGGATACTGATCTGATGGTTATGAGAGATGGCAGTGCGGGATGCTTCATCCTGCCAGTTGGTATTATATTTCGGAGAACCGTCTGCATTGAACAAACGTTCGTCTGTGAATATCTGTGACAGATCAGTTGTGAAGTTCTTGCCTTGAAATTCGTTGGCATTTTCCAATCCTTGCTTGAAGGTAGACATCCATTCGTTAGCATCCATTACGTCTATTTTTCTAGCCATCTTACCGATAGACAATGAACCATCATAGGAAACATGGACTCCTTTTCCTGCATTACCACGCTTGGTAGTCACCATGATAACACCATTCGCACCACGGGCACCATAGATGGCAGCAGAGGAAGCATCTTTCAATACTTCGATAGATTCGATATCATTCGGATTAAGCAATTCGAAGTTTGACATCACCACTCCATCGACTACGTACAGCGGTGATGCCGATGCGTTGATAGTAGAAATACCACGAATGATGACACGTGATTCTCCACCCGGCTGACCGGTATTAGAGAAGATATTCACACCGGCCACTTTACCCTTCAATCCGTCAAGCGCATTGAATGATTGTGCTTTCAGCATGTCTTTACCTTTGGCTGTGGAAATGGAACCCGTCAAGTCTGATTTGCGCATGGTACCATAACCTACAACGACTACTTCGTCCAGTGCTTTCGTATCCGATTGCAGAACTACGTTCAGAACATTACTCTTTAATTCCGAGACTTTAAATTCTTGTGTGATATAACCAATATACGAAAACACCAAGGTGGCATTGGAAGGAACAGAGAGAGTGTATTTACCGTTAATGTCAGTGATTGTTCCTGTACTACCGTTTTTAACTTTCACCGTACCACTGATAACCGCCTCTCCCTGATCATCGGTTACCGTACCGGAGATTGATTTTACAGATTGAGCATTCATGCCCAAACTCAACATCATACCTATTATAAATAAGGTAAGATACTTTAGTTTTTCATTCATAATTCCTTTAAATTTGATTAATAATAAGGTTAATTCCCTTTAAAAAGATTGTTGCAAATAAAGGTTATTCGAATAAAACTCCAATGCTCTACCTTGCCAAAAAAACGGCAAAATAAAGATACATATTTAAAGCACAGAATGGCAAATTAGAGCACAGGTTAATACTCTAATAATCAATATAATAAAATTAACAGAAGGGATTTAGAGCACAAGGTTGTGACAAACAAATAAATAATAATGTTTCCCAACTAATCACCTATACGAAAGAATTTAACCTGACAATCAGCATACCTTTCGCTGTTCCCGATAATCTTTCGGTGTCATCCCGAACCGACGGGTAAACTCTTTATAAAAATAAGACCGGCTGGAAATACCGACCTCCATAATAACATCTTGAATAGAAAGTTCTTCATCAAGTAACAGGCGGGCTGCCTTTTCCATACGGTAACTCTTTATTAAATCACCGGGAGCAGTATTGGAAATTTCCTTGAATTTACGATAGAACTGACGGGAACTCATTGCCATACGATCAGCTATCAACGTTGAGCCCAGTTCTTCCTTGTCCAGGTTTTCTTCAATCACCTTTAACAATTTGCGAATAAAATCAGCTTGTTCGGTAGTTGTACAGATAATCTGTCCCGCCAAATCTCCCAGTTCCTCCATATATATCTGCTTCGCTTCCCGCTTTCCATAAATAGCATTATGGACAACTTCCCGCAAAAACAATATATCATAAGGAAGTACAATATAAGAATCAGACCACAAGATCAGTTCCCGCTGAATGGCCGAACCAACTTTCCAGGTTAACAATGGAATAAAAGCTGTCTTTGAAAGCAGAGTACGATTTCGGCTAACATACTCCATAAAAGTACTTTCAGCATTGGCATACATTGTCATATCCACTAATAATAGAGCCGGAGCCGACCGACGAATTTCGTCAAAAGCAAGCTGCACACTCTTTACTTGATGAACCACATATTCATCAGCCAGGAAATTACTAATCAACCAAGTCATTTCATCTCTGTCTTCCAACAAAAGCACAGTTTTTTTCCCTTGTTCACCTGCCACTGTCAAGATCGCCGGTTCAAAGATAATCGTCAACCGATTACCACTCTCATCATTATCATAACGAAGAACGGCATGAATACGTTCCAAAGCTGACCGTACAAAACCTAAAAGTAAATGCACAGCGAACACATGATCGGAATCTTTCTCCGTCACCGAAGAAGCTTTATCTGAAAGATATTCATACAACGCTTTCGCAGTAGCATCTTTAGAAGAAAAATGTAGCTGCATCTTACCATCCTGTTCTGACATTTCTACTATTACGCCATGAGTACCCTTCATTTCAGTAATCCGGAGATAGCAGCAATAAAGAATACTATATAATGCATTCTTGTAAACTGGAAATGTTAAGTGTTCCGGAATCATTGACGATATAGAAGAATGATCAATCCCTTGTTCTCCCAACGTACGCAACACCTCTTGAGAAACTCCCTGTATACTCATACGTGCAGAAACAATAAATCGATCCGGAAAGAATTGTTTAAGTTCTTCCAAAAACAGAGCGTCAGGATTAAGAAGTGCGCTCATCACAGTTTCGCGTATCAGTGACACTTTCTCAAGACATTGCTCATAAGAAAGATTCTCAGCACGCAATTGGTCACAATAATTATAAATGAGAGTAAAATCTTCAAGCATCCTACGGTTTGTATATACAGTCTCGGATTTCCGACAACTTTCTGTCCCCATCAGTGTTTTCATCATCCGTTCCTGAAGGTAGTTTTTACGTAGTAAATATATCACGTACCCTAACAGCAACAAGAAAATGATCAAATAAACAAAATAAGCCGCCACCGATCGATACCAGGGAGAAAGGATATATACCGGAATAGAAAAATGCCGATATTCCATATCAAATACATCCCTCTTATAGCGTACCTTAAAGATATAATCACCTGCCGGCACTCCTGTATATGAGGCTTCATTAATACTACTAAAAGAGGTCCAATCCTTATCATATCCTTCCAACTGGTAAGAATATTCTATATCTTCTCCTGATAAAAAATCCGGAACAACAAAAGAAAGTGAAAATGAAACCTCCGTCCCCTTCAACTGTAATGCCTTACCATCGTCTGTATAGTAATCTCCATCTTCCTGAACCACTTGCGTATGTCCAACAGTCAACTTACGTAACAAAATATCCGGATAAAATTCCGGAGCAGCCTGCACCTCTTTATCCAAATAAAGCAACCCGTCAATCCCACCGAAAAAAAGCTCCTGTGTATATGGACACATGTAATAAGCATCATCGCTAAACTCGCCGATTTGAACACCTGCACTGTAAAAGTAGGCATGTGATGAGCCATTTATCGGATTATATTTAATCAGCCCCCGATTCGTACCAAGCCATAAGAGTCCGTTCTCATCTTCAAGTACACCATGAATCATATCATTGAGCAAACCTTGCTCCCGTCCGATATAGGTAGCTTTCATCTGTTTTCCATTAGAATTCAGACATACCAATCCTGATGTTGTCCCTACATATAACAGTCCTTCTTTGGTCCGATACAGGCTAAGCACATCGTCTACCGACTTATGAAGCATTTCTTTCAAAGAAATCACCTTATATTCTTCAGTCCGCTTATCAAACCGTACGAGTCCTTTCTCCCGACTGCCAAGCCACAAAATAGAATCCCCCTCGGACAGCATTGGATAGAACATCGTAATTTCTCGCTGACCGTGAAAAAAATGATAACTTTTCTGCGACTTGAAACGAATGGTACCTGCCTGCTTCTCAAGTATTAATTTATGAAAACCGAAACCGGCTGTCACCACATAAAGTACACTATCATTTTCCTCATAAATGCCATGTATCTCGGTGGGTTGTGCCGGCAGATTCTCCACAGAATGCAAAGCCTTGTCTTCAAAAGAATAGTAAAATAGTCCCGGATCTCCAGATCCTATCCAAAAGCCATCCATATAACGGCTTTGAACCAATTTATAAACAGGAAATTCTTTATTCCATCGTATATAAGACACAACATTTTGCTTACCTTCAGGAGAGTAAACTGTAACGGTAGAAGCCTCTTCATTCTCACGATAATCCGGTATATGCAACAGTCCATCACCTTTCGTCCCGAACCATAGCCCACCACTATTGTCTGTCATAACAGAACGTACCTGCCTGCTTAAGTTAGATGACAGTTGATTGAGCATCAAATTGGTGGCAATAGAATATTTCTTAGCATACATAATCGTTCCTTGTCCGTCCGAAGCAACCCATAAGACATTCTGATGAGGATCTCGATAAATACTATATATACGCACATTCCGGTCGACCACTTCTTCTTTATATTTTTGTGAAGTACGGAGACGGACTAACCCATTCGTTCGAAAACCAATAATAATATCTTCATAGAAAAGGGCTATTCCTGCAATAGTTCCATTCTTCTGCACTAATGAAGAAAGGTTACGAATATAAATTTTAGATTGTCGGGAAATATCATAAACATAAAGATCATGCTCACTATCGATAAAACAAAGAACACCATTCTGATAAAAGACATCTTCAATAGGTTTCGCATGAAAATTAGTAGATGAAACAGTTGAATGAATTGATAATGTGTCACAATCAAAAGCATCCTGCGAAACCTGTAACAGCTCCCCTGTTTGTTGGGTGAAAATCCACAAAACACCATCATCCGTTACGAATGCCCGTTTATCCATATCTTCTACGGGTACTTTCAGATTCTTAATCTGTACAAATCGTTTATAAGATGTATTATAGTAGAAAATTCCACCATGACTCACCACCCATGTGTTTCCTTTAGAATTGGAATGTAGATAATAATCATCTGTAAAGTCATAATATCCGACAACTTGCCGTGAATTCTGTGAAAGACGATTAATCCCCAAATGAGTAGAAATCCACAAACAATTATTATCCGCCTGCTGAATAGAATGGATTACGTTGTTACTCAAAGCCTTGGGAGCTGAAAAATCGGAACGGAAAACTTCCATGCTTCTGCCGTCATAACAATTGATTCCATCGTAAGTACCGAACCACATCAACCCTGTATTGTCTTGAAAAAGACAAAGCACAGCGCTATTAGATAATCCTTGCTGATAATCTACTTTCCGGAAGATATATGAATCTTTACCACCATCTGCCTGACAGATCAATGAATAAATCAATAGAACAAAAGGAAAAATCAAGCGCATTTTCATTGTGTTAATCATTAATATCATCTATTAAATATCAGGCAATCGCTTATATGTTTTGTTTCGCAGTGCGAAAGAAAATAGCCATTAATAATCGATGCCTTTGATTCTCTTTACACAAAGATACGTTTTTATACGGAAAATGCAACTCTATTTTATCAAGTACCTCTATTTTCAACAATTACTTCACTACTAAGTTCACACAATCTAAGAGTCTGCCTCTTCCATTTTTCAATGATCTCATCATTATAAATAATGCAATCAGTTTTATTTTCATGCCGTACGTTTATCAATATGCATATTTAAGCCATGTGTTTATCATTGATATAAGACCTATAAAGTTGTATACCAATTGATATTCTTGTGGTGTATCTATGCTAACGACGCAGAGAAGTAAGCTTTGTTGATTACTTCTCTCTCAACACTGCTTACTTCTCATGTAATCTATTAATAGAAAAGTTGCTCTTGATTAAGTCCAAACTTTCTTTTTATTAACAGTAAAGTTGCTTTTCATCCCTTCCAATCTATAAATGCAAGCTTTCATTTTAAGTTTGTAAATAACAAAAGAGAAGTTTACTATTAGACGAAAGGAAGTTTAGACTTAATCAAAAGAAACTTTATTGTTAATACTCAAGGAGAAGAGTAACTATTATCATTCAGTGGATATCATCCTAATAAAAAGTCTCGTATATCAATGAGACAACTTATTCAGTTATCTTTATGATATACGAGACTCAAATGTTATAAATAAAATCCTATTTTACAGGATATTATTTTGCTAATTCATTAATTACATCCATTATCTTCTGACCGATTTCCTCGGCAGCTTCCATGGTAGAAGCTTCACTATACACACGGATGATCGGCTCTGTATTACTCTTGCGCAAATGTACCCATTTGTCGGCAAAGTCTATTTTCACACCGTCGATATCGTTGATTTCTTCGTTCTTATAGATTTCCTTCACTTTGGCAAGGATAGCATCTACATCGATTTCCGGAGTCAGGTCTACACGGTTTTTAGCAATGAAGTAAGGAGGATAAGTAGCACGGAGCTCGCTAACCTTCTTCCCTTCGTGAGCCAGATGGCTAAGGAATAATGCGATGCCTACCAATGCATCACGTCCGTAGTGACTGGCAGGATAGATTACTCCACCATTTCCCTCACCACCGATAACGGCATTGGTTGCTTTCATCTTCGTTACAACATTTACTTCGCCTACGGCAGAAGCGCTGTATTCCATTCCATACTTGCGAGTTACATCACGCAAAGCACGGGTAGAGCTCAAATTAGAAACAGTGTTACCGGGGGTATGTTTCAGTACATAGTCGGCAACAGTAACCAGTGTATATTCTTCACCGTACATTACGCCATTCTCGCAGATCATTGCCAGACGGTCAACGTCAGGGTCTACAACGAAGGCTACATCGGCTTTTCCACCCTTCATTAAGTTCATAATGTCACCGAGGTTCTTTTCAAGCGGTTCGGGGTTGTGCTGGAAGTTTCCGGTAGGTTCACAGTAGAGTTTTTCTACATGTTTCACACCTAAACGTTCAAGAAGTTCGGGAAGAATGATACCGCCTACCGAGTTTACACAGTCAATGGCTACACGGAAATCTGCTTTTTTGATAGCTTCTACATCTACCAGGTCAAGAGCCAATACACTGTCGATATGTTTCTGATTATAAGTCAGGTCTTTGCGGTAAGAGCCCAAGTGATCTACGTCAGCATAGTCAAATTCTTCTGCTTCAGCAATACGAAGCACTTCGTTGCCTTCAGCTGCATTCAGAAATTCACCATGTTCATTCAGCAATTTCAGTGCATTCCACTGTTTCGGGTTATGAGAAGCTGTCAGGATGATACCGCCACAAGCACCTTCCATTGTCACAGCAAGCTCTGTGGTCGGAGTAGAAGCAAGATCGATATCTACTACATCCCAGCCCATTCCCATTAATGTGCCGACTACTACGTTTTTTACCATTTCACCCGAGATGCGGGCATCGCGTCCCACAACAATCTTGTTGCTCTTTGCTTTGCAGGTCTTACGAATTAAAGTAGCATAAGCCGAGGTGAATTTTACAATGTCAAGCGGGTTCAGTCCTTCTCCCGCTCCTCCGCCGATGGTTCCGCGGATTCCAGAGATAGATTTGATTAGAGTCATAGGTTTTTAACTAAAAGATTTATCTAATGTTAGTGCTTTAGCTTTTTGCTTTCTCAAACTTACGGATATCATAGAAATAAGGATTGACATATTGTTGTGCAGTTGTATGCCCCATCTTAGAAGGTACAATCAGGCGTACATGGGCATTATTATATAGATATGGCAAAGCCAACAACCATCCGGATGGAATCGCAGTTCCGTAGCCCATAGACGTCCATAAATAGTCATAACCAAACCCTTCAACAATGATTTTTCCATAGGTAGTAGATATGTTTTGCTCATAACGGAATGTCAGTGGATGCTCATAGTAATCAGGAACATCCATCCATCTATCCAAAGCCACATTGAAACATGTGGTATCTCTTGTCATTATATTCATTTCTACATACCGGGTACAAATATTATCATTAGTAGCGAATGAATCTATAGCCGCCGGATGTTCCGGCACTACCAATTCTCCCTTATTTACTATTTGCATATACACGCCATTAGATGAAAAAGCAACATATTCATTCCTGCCTAAATCGGTCTGATAACCTTTTTCTTTAAACTGATCTTCGGAAATGACACGAATATCATTATCTTTGATGAAATTATTCACCGCATTTTTCTCGTCTTCCAGCATTTCTGCATAAGTCTTTGAATTGTCGCATGCCTGGAACAGACTTCCGGCGGTTAACAAAGAGAGAAATAAAAATACAAGTTTCTTCATTATCTGTTATTTAGCTATATTCCGCACAAATGTATCTCAAAATCATTAAAAGTTGAAAGAGGGAAGTTGAAAGTTCGTATCTTTTAACCTTTCCATATTCACTTTTAACCTTCCATCTTTAGCTTTTTGCTGTTAATAAAGGTTTATACTTCTCAAGCGCCTTCTCAAAGACCGCTTTTGCCTCTTCCATTGTTCCGAAAAACTCACCGCCCGAAGCGTTCAAATGTCCGCCACCGTTGAAAAATTCAGCGGCTAACTGGTTACATGGAAAGGTTCCTACCGAACGAAGGGAGATTTTAATCATTGGCTTCTCTGTATCTTCCCGCAAGAAGCAGGAGAAACAAACATTCTTGATGGAAAGGGGGATGTTTACGAAGCCTTCGCTATCACCTTTTATATAGTTGAACTTACTTTGCTCGGCTTTTGTCAATGTGATTAATGCCGAGTTACAATCCGGATAAACAGTCATGTTCGACAGTACATAGCCCATCAAACGCAAACGGCTCTCGGAATAGGTATTATACACCTTACGGTAAATATTATCCTTATCGATTCCTTTGGAAAGCAGCTCGCTGATGATAAAATAAATTTCCCGGTTATTCGAATTATAAGTGAATCCTCCTGTATCTGTCATCATGCCTGTGTAGATACATTCCGCGCCTTCCTTCGTGATATCACTGAAATATCCCATACGACAAATCAGCCGGAATATCAATTCGGAAGTAGAAGAAATCTTAGGATAGGACATTACAATCTTACAGAATTCTTCGGGATACAGGTGATGATCGATCATGATTTTACGCGCAGGAGATGCAGCTACAGCGTCTGCCATATCGTCAATACGCTTCAGTGCATTGAAGTCGAGACAACAGATTACGTCAGCTTCGGCTATCAACTTATCGGCAAAATCTTTGTAACGGTCATACAAAAGAATATCCTTGCTACCCGGCATCCATCGCAGGAAATCGGGAAAAGCATTCGGCACAATTACGTTTACTGTTTTTTCCTGTGAGTTCAGGAAATGATATAATCCCAGTGAAGAACCGATAGCATCGCCGTCAGGAGAAACATGGGATACAATTACTATTTTGTCAGCTCTTTCAAACCATTTGGTAAAATGGTCTATTTTGGCTTGTTCAATTACTTTCGTCAACATACTCTTAAACTTTATCAAGGTGCAAATGTACGATAAATCTTTGTACTTAGAGCAAAAAGCGAACAGAACCTTCGTCGGACAAAGAGATAAATCGCAAACCGGATTTCTTACATTCGCTTTCAAAGAGGTGTTTGCGGTATTCCGAGAGGGATGCGTCCAATATGACATAAGAGAAAGAAAAGACTTGGGCGAGCTCTTCCAGACGACCGTCATATCCTTTGCATAAGTAAAGATACTTAATATATAACGGAGAAACGGCGGATTTGTTTCGCCAACGGTTATCGTTTATGACACATACACGACAACCATGATAAGATATAATCTGCTGTTGACGGCTAAGTTCAGCATGCCGGCAATCAGTTGTTATTTCTTGGGGAGGAAGAAGGTGATGACGCTTCCAGTAATTAGCAGCCATGCGTTTCAGACGTTTTTCATTGGAGAGAGTATCCATATAGTTTATCCAGGATTGCCCGTCACTCTTTATGCAATGTACTGCCGGACAACCACGCACATTGTAAAAGACTAAACTCGTTTGAGGACGATCCAGCCAATACAGCGTTGCATGATAAGTCCCCATCAACAAGATAGAAAAAAGACAGATTTGCAGATTCCGGTATCGGCGATTCATGAAATAATAGGCTAGCAGAGCGATGACAATATAGATACCCAGTACTTCTGACTGATAAAGCCAAATCCCATCTATAGAAGCGTAAGGAAGCTGTTCTACCCATCGGACAAAGAAATTAAGCCCTTCCAACAGTCTCTTAACACCCCCGGCCATTCCTATCTGAAGCCAGGAAAAAGGAGTCAGAAGAAGCATTACGACAGCAGCATATAAGATAATCGTAATCAAAGGAATAACTACTAAATTCGTCAATAGAAAATGCACGGAGAATCGGGAGAAATAAAACAGAACAAGCGGAGCTGTTCCTATTTGTGCGGCAATAGACACGCTCATGAGTCCCCAAACATACTTTCCTATTCTACTTTTCACGGTAATCAAATGGTAGATCGGCTTTTGGATAAACAAGATAGAAGCAACAGCAAGGAAAGAGAGCTGAAAACCAACATCGAACAGCCATGCAGGATTGCAGAATAACATCAACCACGCAGCTACTGCCAATGTATTTAAAGATAAAGGTTCACGACGAACCATATCCGCCATGGCTAAAATCGAAAACATACTGACCGAACGTACTACCGACGGAGAAAGCCCTGTAAAAAAAGCAAAGGTCCACAAGAAGACAAGAAGGAAAACAGAACGCACACATCTACCTATATTTCCTCTTCGGGCAATAGGTTTCAGAATGAAAAAGATCATTGCATATAAAAGTCCGATATGCAAACCGGATAAAGCAAGAATATGACTTGCACCGGCCACCGAATAACTTTCACGAACCGAATCACTTAATTCTGTCTTATCTCCTATTGTTAGTGCTGAAAGTACCGCCAGTTCATCCCCGTTGAATCCCAGTTCCTGATAAAGTGAAACCACGTTTCTTCTACAAGAGCTGGCTATACATTGGAGGTCAAAGTTATTCATTCCGTCGCATTTTATCCATTTCCCGGATGCAACATATCCTGTTCCGCTAATGCCTTTCCGCATCAGGAAGCGGGCATAATCAAATTCATCAAAGTTTCGATTATTGAGAGGAGGAGAAATGCGGGCAGAAATCAGCAGTTCATCTCCACTCTTCAAACGGGAGGCAGACGAATCTTGCTGTAGATAAAGAACCGCAGTATGCCCTATCGGATATATGCCCGCAGTATCACGACGTTCTTTCAATAATGCCTGACAGAGGTAAGTATGTTCTTTAGGTTGAGGCACATCCGTTATCAAAACCCGGTACACAGTTTCTTCTTTCGGAAAAGAGCAGACAGCCTGTTGCAATTGTCCAGTCATTCCAAGCCATCCTCCCGTAAAACAAAGGGCGGAGATAGCTATCCCAAAACACCATCGCAACGAATAGCGTTTCAGAAAATAAAGAGCAAAAGACAATGCAGCCCAAAAAACAAAGAAGAGAATACCACAAAGGGAATCCCATGAACGATCAAAAAAATGATCTCCACAAAAAATGCCTGCTATCCAAGGGATAAGCAGGCGTATAAATGGATATCGATGGATATAAAAGGAATTCAATAGATTAGTCACAATTTATGCAACTGACGAATCATTTCTTCCGGCTCCTGTGCACCAAAGACAGCATTTCCAGCCACCAGCGCATCGGCTCCCGCCTCAACCAAACGAGCCCCTGTTTCCAGATTCACGCCACCGTCTACTTCAATCAGGGCTTTCGAACCTGTCCGTTCAATCAGGGCACGCAGTTCACGAACTTTTTCTACCGAATGTTCGATAAACTTCTGTCCGCCAAATCCCGGATTCACGCTCATAATAAGCACCATATACACATCCTGAATAATATCTTGTAAAAGAGCTACAGGAGTAGCCGGATTGATCGTTACAGCAGGCTGCATCCCAGCTTCTCTGATTTGTTGAACCACCCGATGCAGATGTGGACAAGCTTCATAGTGCACATTCATCGTATGAGCGCCCAATGCTTTTACTTCCGGAATGAATTTCTCCGGATTCACAATCATCAAATGCACATCCAACGGCTTCTTACTTAACTTCGCTACATATTTCAGTACCGGAAAGCCAAATGAAATGTTCGGAACAAATACTCCGTCCATAATATCAATATGTACCCACTCTGCTTCACTGCGGTTTACCATTTCAATATCCTTTGCCAAATATCCAAAATCGGCAGAAAGAATAGAAGGAGCGATAATCGGTTTCATAATTCTTTTATTTTAGGTTCTAATTGTCTCGTGTTCGGGACAGTTTTTATTCTATCTTATTGTCAGATCACTTCATCTTGCACCCATCTTCCAGGTGATAACCACGAAGTAACTCATCTGTTTTCAGTCGTTTTTTACCAGGTAATTGCAAAGAAAGAACAGATACAAATCCATCCGGTACTGCTACTTTCATAAATTTCTTGCCATCAGTCACGATTGTTCCAGCAGCCAATTGATGTGATTCGTAAACCTTCTCACTTTCAAATATTTTCACGACCACACTTTCTGCTTTTTCGGAAGCAATCAGTTCACTCCAAGCAGCGGGGTAAGGTGATAGTCCACGAATAAAATCGTAGATCTTCTTCACCGGCTGGTTCCAGTCAATCCGGCAAGTTTCTTTAAATATCTTCGGAGCAGGACGAAGTTCACCGACAACTGCCATTTCTTCTTGGGAAATCGTTTTGACCGTTCCATTCAGTATAGCATCTACTGTTTCAAGAACCAGTTTTCCTCCCAACATCATCAATTTATCATGTACCACTTCTACATTATCCGTATCTGCAATAGGTACGCGCACCTGTTGAATGACCTCTCCGGTATCTATTTCATGCTTCAAAAAGAAAGTTGTAATCCCGGTTTCCGTATCACCGTTGATAACCGCCCAGTTGATAGGAGCAGCTCCACGATATTGAGGAAGTAAAGAAGCATGAAGATTAAATGTACCCAGGCGCGGCATATTCCATACCACTTCCGGCAACATACGGAAAGCAACTACAATCTGCAAATCGGCTTTCCATTCACGCAACGCTTCCACAAAAACCTCATCTTTCAACTTTTCCGGTTGAAGCAACGGTAAATTCTGTTCGAGCGCATATTGTTTGACAGGAGAATATTGAATCTTATGTCCGCGTCCGGCAGGTTTATCGGGCATCGTAATCACACCTACTACATTATAACCGCCTTCTACCAATTGACGCAGGGCCTCTACCGCAAAATCGGGAGTCCCCATATATACTATTCTTAAATCTTCTTTCTTCATATTCTAAATATGTTATCATTACTAAGGTACGGATTAGTCTTCAGAAAAATGTACCAGCACTTGACGATACGAATTAAATATCTTTGATTTAGAGACAAATCCCTGATAGCGCCCCTCCTCATCTACGACCGGAAGATTCCAGGCTTTCGTATCATCAAACGTTTGCATTACTTGCTCCATTCCATCCGTATCGATAATCTTGGCAGAAGCAGATGTCATCAATTTATTAACAGTGAAACGATGATAAAGTTCCTGCCGGAACATGATGTTACGAATATCATCGAGCAATACAATTCCCAACAATTCACCCGTTTTCTTATCTGTCACCGGAAAGACATTTCGATGGGAAGCTGCGATTGCCTTCACCAGTTCCCCCAAATCCATTTCCGGGTGTACGACAACGAAATCTTTCTCCACCACGTTTTCCATTTTCATCAGCGTTAACACAGCTTTATCCTTGTGATGTGTCAGCAATTGTCCCTTCTTAGCCAAACGCATCGAATAGATACTATGAGGTTCGAAAGCAATAATTGTCAGATATGAACTTACAGATACGATCATCAACGGAAGAAATAAATCATACCCACCTGTCAATTCAGCTATCAGGAACACTCCTGTCAATGGAGCATGCATGACACCACTCATGACTCCCGCCATTCCCATCAATGCGAAATTCTTCTCCGGCAAATAAGGGGAGAAAGCAAAGTCATTGCTAAAATGAGAGAAAACAAAACCGGCAATACATCCCAAATAAAGCGAAGGAGCAAAGATACCACCACAACCACCGCCACCGTTCGTTGCGCTGGAAGCAAATACTTTCAGCAAGATAATCAGCATCAGATAAACCAGCAATAAATTGCCATAACCATAAAACATAGAGTTGTTCATGACCGTATCCCACTCTTCGGCAGACGTTCCATTCAACAAAAGATTAATCGTATCATATCCTTCACCATAAAGAGGCGGGAAAAGGAAAATCAATACACTCAGCATCACACCACCGAAAGCCAGTTTCTTGTAAGGGTTATTGAGTTTGCCAAAAACACCTTCTACCGAGTTCATGGCACGTGTGAAGTATAACGAAATCAGTCCGCAAAAAATTCCCAGCAAGATAACGTAAGGAATACGTTCCAATTCAAACGGCTGATCGAGGTGGAACTTAAACATTGCCTCCGTACCGGTGACTATGTACGAAACAGTTGCTGCTGTCACAGCAGAAATCAGCAGGGGAAGCAAAGAAGACATGGTTAAGTCAATCATCAGCACTTCCAAGGTAAATACCAGTCCCGCAATCGGAGCTTTAAAAATACCGGCAATGGCACCTGCCGCACCACAACCTACGAGCAGCATCAACGTGCGATGTTCCATCTTAAACACGCTCCCGAGATTGGAACCGATTGCCGAACCTGTCAGTACAATCGGTGCCTCTGCTCCGACCGATCCACCAAATCCGATAGTTATGGCACTAGCGATAGTAGACGACCAGATATTATGTCGCTTGATACGCCCTTGTCTACGGGAGATGGCATATAGAATTTTGGTGACCCCATGACTGATGTCATCTTTTACAATATTACGCACAAACCAACCTGCAAGGAAAATACCGACAACCGGATATACCAGATACAGGTAGTTGGCTTCCGTTACATTAAAATTATCAGTCAAGAAATTCTGTATCTGATGGATAAAGAACTTCAATACCAAAGCTGCAAACGCTGTGAAGATTCCGACCAGAAAACTTAATATCAGGATAAATTGCTTCTCCTTTATGTTCGCTTCCCGCCATTTGATGCAACGCTGCAATAAACTAAGTTTCTCTTCTTTCATTTATTCGCGAATTATCTTTATCACTCCACCTTTTCCCAACTTAATAATACTTGAGGGTTTCGGCTTATTCATATCATCCTGACGGAAGCTTACGATATAATCTACCGCCGATTTGATTTCATCGCTGATTTCGCTGAAATTGGCAGCACCGGGCTGCCCGCTCACATTCGCCGATGTAGAGACAATCGCTTTACGGAACCGTTGACAGAGGCGTTTTGAGAACTCCTCGTTTGTCACACGGATACCCACACTTCCGTCTTCCGCCAACAGATTCGGAGCCAAATTACGTGCACCAGAATAGATTATCGTCAACGGCTTGTCGGCCACCTCAATCAAATCCCATGCTACATTGGGTACATCCTGTACATAAAAATCCACCTTCACAGGAGTATCTACCAACACAAGCATCGCCTTGCTGTCCGCACGTTTCTTTATCTCATATACACGACGCACAGCTTCTTCGTTAGTCGCGTCGCAGCCTATTCCCCAAACGGTATCGGTAGGATAAAGGATGACTCCCCCTTCATTCATCACCTGACAGGCTTTTTTAATATCTTCTATCATTTCTTGGTTAATTTCTGTTGAGAATAACACGCAAAAGTACTAATTTTGCGCCGAATTCAAAAAGATTAAGTGAAAACAATGGAAGAAATCGTATTTCACCATACATTGCCTATTCAGTTGCGCTTCAATGACGTAGACAAATTCGGTCATGTCAACAACACCGTTTATTTCTCTTTTTATGATTTGGGAAAGACCGAATACTTCGCCTCGGTATGTCCGGGAGTGGATTGGGAGAAGATTGGCATTGTGGTCGTTCATATCGAAGCGGATTTCGTCAAGCAGATTTTCGCGTCAGACCATATCGCTGTGCAGACGGCTGTTTCCAAGATAGGCACTAAAAGTTTTCATCTGATTCAACGGGTAATCGATACGGAAACAAACGAGATTAAATGTGTCTGCAAGTCGGTCATGGTGACTTTCGACCTGGAGAAACATGAATCTATGCCACTGACAAAGGAATGGATAGAGGCGATATGTAATTATGAAGAGCGGGATTTGCAGAAAGCGTAAATTGGATATCTCATAAATAATGGGATACCAAACAAGCAAAACCAGTTTCTTCGAAAAAGTTTTATTTTGATTCATGTCAGCTATATAACAGAAAATACCTATTTTTGCACTTTATTACTAAGGCATAAAATATCTAGTACAGAAAATGATAGCTGACAAAAGTATAAATTTAGATACCCTTTATAAAGTATTGTTTGAAGACGAGAAACTGGAACTCTCCGAAGAATGTATTCGAAAAGTAGAGGAAAGTTTCAATTTCCTGCAATCTTTCTCCAGTGATAAGATTATTTATGGTATCAATACCGGGTTCGGCCCGATGGCACAATACAGAATAGAAGACCAGTCATTGATTGAGCTTCAATACAATATCATCCGAAGCCACTCTACCGGTGCCGGAAAACCGCTCCCCGAACTTTATGTGAAAGCAGCTATGATTGCCCGCCTGTACACTTTCCTGCAAGGAAAATCGGGAGTGCACGTGGAACTGGTATCGCTTCTTTCCGAATTTATCAATCGTGGCATATCCCCTTTTATCCCCGAACACGGAAGCGTAGGCGCCAGCGGCGACCTCGTACAACTGGCTCACATAGCCCTGACATTGATAGGAGAAGGAGAAGTCTTCTATCAGGGAAAATTGCGTGATGCCGCCACCGTACTCCGGGAAAATGGCCTGAAACCCTTCTCTATGCGTATCCGTGAAGGATTATCCGTAACCAACGGAACTTCCGTAATGACAGGAATCGGCATCGTCAACCTGATTTATGCCCGAAAACTGCTTCGCTGGTCGGTAGCCGCTTCCGTTATGATGAACGAAATCGCCGCCTCTTACGATGACTTTATGGCTCAGGCACTGAACGAAGCCAAACATCACCGCGGGCAACAAGAAATTGCCGCTATGATGCGGGAATGGGTAAGTGGCAGCCAATGCGTGCTCCAAAGAGAGAACGAACTGTATAACCAAGTACACAAAGAAAAAATCTTCGAACATAAAGTACAGCCTTATTACTCTCTGCGCTGTGTGCCGCAGATACTCGGTCCTATTTATGACGAACTGGAGAATGCGGAAGAAGTATTAATCAATGAGATAAACTCCGCTTGCGACAATCCGATTGTCGACCCGGAAACACAGAATATTTATCATGGCGGCAATTTCCATGGAGACTATATCTCCTTCGAAATGGACAAACTGAAAATCGCCGTGACCAAGCTCACTATGCTTTGCGAAAGACAAATCAACTATTTGTTCCATGACCGCATCAACGGCATTCTGCCGCCATTTGTCAATTTAGGAGTGTTGGGACTGAATTACGGTCTGCAGGCATCCCAGTTCACGGCAACGTCCACCACCGCCGAGTGCCAGACCTTATCGAACCCGATGTACGTCCACAGTATCCCCAATAACAATGATAATCAGGATATTGTCAGCATGGGTACTAACTCCGCCTTATTAGCAAAAACTGTCATTGAGAATTCCTATCAGGTGATGGCTATTCAGTTCATGGGGATGGCACAGGCTGTCGACTATCTGAAGATACAGGAGAAACTAAGTCCGAAAAGCCGGCAGGTTTACGATGAAATCCGTAGCTTCTTCCCTGTCTTCACCAATGACACACCTAAATACAAAGAGATAGAAGCTATGATAGCTTATCTCAAAAAAGAAAATAAATAAGATGAAATACGCATTAGTAACCGGTGGAAGCCGAGGTATCGGTCGTGCCGTCAGTTGCAAACTGGCGGAAATGGGCTACTTTATACTTATCAATTATCAGAGTAACGACGCGGAAGCGGAAAAGACATTGCAATCAGTACGGGAGAAAGGGAGCGACGGCGAATTGATGAAGTTCGACGTCACTGATTCCGAAGCGATTGCCGTTGCTTTAGGCAACTGGTCTTCACTGCATCCCGACGAATATATCGAAGTGCTGGTCAATAATGCGGGCATCCGCAAAGACAACCTGATGTTATGGATGACGGGCGAAGAATGGAGTAAAGTGCTCGACATCAGCCTGAACGGTTTCTTCCATGTGACACAGCCTTTATTGAAGAACATGTTGGTGAAACGCTACGGGCGTATCGTGAATATCGTATCCCTGTCGGGCATCCAGGGAATGCCGGGACAAACCAATTACTCGGCAGCCAAAGGCGGCATGATTGCCGCAACCAAAGCGCTGGCACAGGAAGTAGCCAAGAAGAAAGTGACAGTCAACGCGGTGGCTCCGGGATTTATCCGCACGGACATGACAGAAGGTATTGACGAAAACGAATGGAAGAAGCATATCCCGGCGGGACGTTTCGGAACTCCGGAAGAAGTGGCCGACCTGGTCGGTTTCCTGGCATCTCCGGCATCATCCTACATCACGGGAGAGGTGATTTCCATCAACGGCGGACTATATACTTAAAAACAAAAGCATAGAATAGACTAAAATAATGAAAAGAGTTGTTATCACGGGAATGGGGATTTATTCTTGCATCGGCAAGAACCTGGATGAAGTAAAAGACTCACTATACAATGGGAAATCGGGCATCGGCATAGACCCGGTACGGAAAGAACTAGGTTATTTTTCCGCACTTACAGGTATTTTGGAACGTCCCGACCTGAAAAAGTTACTGGACCGGCGCAAACGTCATTGCCTGCCGGAACAGGGAGAATATGCTTATCTCGCGACGTTAGAGGCTTTCCGCAATGCCGGCATTGATGAAGCTTTCCTCGAAAGCAACGAAGTCGGCATCCTGTACGGCAACGACAGCAGTGCCGCCCCTGTCATCAATGCGGTGGACATTATCCGTGAAAAGAAGAATACGGCACTAGTCGGTTCCGGTTCCATCTTCCAGTCGATGAACTCTACCGTGACAATGAACCTGTCTGTCATTTTCAAGCTAAGGGGTGTCAATTTTACCATCGCAGGAGCCTGCGCCAGCGGTTCGCATGCCATCGGTATGGGATATCTGCTTATCAAATCGGGATTGCAGGACTGTATCTTATGCGGCGGCGCGCAGGAAGTGAACCCGTATGCCGTAGGTAGTTTTGACGGGTTAAGCGCTTTCTCCACCCAGGAAGCAGAACCGGAAAAGGCTTCGAAACCTTTCGATAAGCGACGGGACGGACTGATACCAAGCGGTGGAGCCGCCAGTCTGGTGCTCGAAAGCTACGAATCTGCCGTGAAAAGAGGCGCGCCTATTCTGGCTGAAGTGGTCGGATACGGTTTTTCATCCAATGGTGAACATATTTCCGTACCGAATGTAGACGGACCCAGGCGTTCTTTGCAAATGGCAATCAAGGATGCAGATATTGCGCTCGAACGTATCAAATATATCAATGCGCACGCCACTTCAACCCCGGTAGGCGACTTGAACGAAGCGAAAGCCATCGCGGAAGTATTTGCCGGACACCGCCCATATGTAGCTTCCACCAAGTCCATGACAGGACATGAGATGTGGATGGCGGGTGCCAGTGAGGTAATCTACTCCACCCTGATGATGAACAACAGTTTCATCGCTCCCAATCTCAACTTTGAGGAGCCGGACGAAGCCTCGGCGCAGTTGAACATTCCGGCGCAACGGGTAGACTTGGAGTTCGACACGTTCCTGTCCAACTCCTTCGGATTCGGTGGAACCAATTCCACTCTGATAGTGCGTAAATTCAATAAATAATAGATTAAAAGAGAAACCATATGACAAACGAAGAAATCATCGAGAAAATAAGAACCACTCTGGCAGAAGAGTTTGAAGTAGACATCGACGTCATCCAGCCGGACGCACCGCTAATGGAGACTCTCGAACTGGACAGCCTGGACTTGGTCGACATGGTGGTACTGGTAGAAAAGAATTTCGGATTTAACGTGACCGGACAGGATTTTGCCGGTATCAAGACCTTCCAGGACTTCTACAATCTTGTTATTACCCGTATGCAGGAAGCTAAATAAGTATGTCAACGTGGAAAGGCAAAACCAGAGGTGGAACATTCGGATACTTATTCTTTATTTATTTGATTAAGTATCTGGGCATCACTGCCGCTTATATTTTCTTGAGCCTGGTAGTCCTCTATTTTATACCGTTCGCCCCGAAAGCGACGAAAAGCACCTGGTTTTATGCCCGCCACATCCTGAAATACAGCCGGATACGTTCTGTGGGAATGTTGCTGCGCAACTATTACCGGCTGGGACAGATTCTGATTGACAAGGTAGCCATCGGCAACGGGAAAGCAGACCGGTACCGGTTTGAGTTTGAACGATATCCGGAGTTTCTGCGGTTATTGGACAGCGAACAGGGAGTGATTATGATTGGCGCCCATGTGGGAAACTGGGAAATAGGCGTTCCTTTCTTTGATGATTACGGAAAGAAAATCAATATCGTGATGTACGATGCCGAGCATCGCAAAATCAAGGAGATGTTGGAGAAAAACGGGCGGGAGAAGGAATACAAGATTATTCCTGTCAATGAAGACAATCTGACACACGTTTTCCGCATCACCGAAGCGTTGAACAAAAAAGAATATGTCTGTTTTCAAGGCGACCGCTACCTGAATAAGGAAAAGCTACTGACAGGCAGATTGTTGGGACAGGAAGCCCCCTTCCCTACCGGACCTTTTCTGCTGGCTTCGCGAATGAAAGTACCTGTCGTGTTTTATTTCGCCATGCGGGAACCGGGAAGAACGTACCGTTTTCATTTCATCGTGGCGGAGCCGGTGGTACGAAACAAAGATAAGAAAGCGGAGACTGCTCTGCTCGAACAATATACCATTGCCTTGGAACAGATACTAAAGCGTTATCCGGAACAATGGTTTAATTATTACCCCTTCTGGGAACCTGCCGGAAAGCAGTCACCAGATTCAAAAGAAAGACAAAAAGATGCAACAGAACAGATATGACAAAGAGCCGTTGACAGCGGTAGAAGCTCAACGCCTGGCACAGGAAATAGCTTTCGGCCCCATTGTATTTCAGGTATCGCGATTGATGCTTAAATTCGGTATTTTCCAGTTACTTGCGGACCACCGGAACGGACGGACGCAGGAAGAAATCAGCAAGGCTTGCGGACTGTCTTCCTATGCCGCACAAGTGTTATTGGAAGCATCGTTGACAATCGGAACGGTGTTGCTGCGCGAAGGTCGGTACTCACTCGCCAAAGCCGGATGGTTCCTGCTTAATGACAAGATGGTGCATGTCAACATGGACTTTAACCATGATGTCAATTATCTGGGTATGTTCCATCTTGAAGAAGCTCTGACCAACGGACGCCCCGAAGGGCTGAAAGTATTCGGAGAATGGAGTACGATTTATGAAGGATTGTCCAGTCTGCCGTCACAAGTACAGAAGAGTTGGTTTGGTTTCGACCACTATTATTCGGATTGCTCGTTTGACGAAGCACTGGCTATCGTTTTCGCCCGTCATCCCAAGACTTTGTTGGACGTAGGCGGCAATACCGGCCGTTGGGCAACAAAATGTGTAGGCTATGACGCCGCAGTGGAAGTGACCATCATGGACCTGCCGCAACAACTGGAGATGATGCGCCAACAGACCCAAGAACTGCCCGGAGCAGCACGTATCCACGGGCACGGAGCTAACCTGCTCGACCCGAAAGTTCCTTTCCCCACGGGATTCGACGCCATCTGGATGAGCCAGTTCCTCGATTGCTTCTCGGAAGAAGAAGTGACCAGCATACTGACACGTGCCGCCCGCTCTATGGACAAAGAAAGCCGGCTCTATATCATGGAGACTTTCTGGAACCGGCAGAAGTTTGATACAGCCGCCTACTGCCTGACGCAAATCAGCCTCTACTTCACAGCAATGGCAAACGGCAACAGCAAGATGTACCATTCGGACGACATGAAACGATGCATCGAAGCAGCCGGACTGGAAATAGAAGAAATGCACGACCACCTGGGAATGGGACACAGTATCGTACAGTGCAAACTGAAAACTACCACAGAAAATAATGCGGATTAAGATGAACAGGGAAGCTATCATACACGGAGAAGGAATACTCGGACTGATTCCGCAACGCCCGCCTATTGTCATGGTGGACAGTTTCTTCGGCATTGAAGAGAACTGTTCATATTCCGGACTGACCGTCACGCCCGATAATATATTCTGCGAAGCAGGAAAACTGCAAGAACCGGGAATCATCGAGCACATCGCCCAATCGGCAGCCGCACGTATCGGGTTTATCTACACCCGGCAAGGCGCACAGGTTCCGCTAGGCTTTATCGGTTCGGTGGACAAACTCAGGATTTATGATTTACCGGAAGTGGGAATGAAGCTATTTACCGAGATTACCGTCGTGCAGGAAGTATTCGATATTACCTTGATTGCCGCACAAGTAAAAGCCGATGAGAAGCTGATAGCCGAATGTCGGATGAAAATATTTATCAAGAAAGGATGAAACGGAAAACGAGTCAACATACGCCCGCTCTGACCAACCGGACTACATTCAAAGTACGGTTCAGCGAAATAGATTCCATGCAAATCGTATGGCACGGTGAGTACGTGCGTTATTTTGAAGACGGAAGGGAAGCCTTCGGCAAGCAGTACGGTCTGGATTATATGAGTATTTACCGCGAAGGGTACATGGTTCCCATTGTCGACTTGACCTGCCAGTTCAAGCAGTCGTTATCTTTCGGTGAAGAGGCAATTGTCGAGACACGCTATATCGCCTGCGAAGCCGCCAAGATAAAGTTCGAATATGTTATCTACCGGGCTAGCGACCAGAGCGTAGTAGCTACTGGAAGCACAATGCAAGTATTCCTGAACCTGAATAAAGAACTGGAACTTATTAATCCGCCGTTTTATATGGAATGGAAAAAGAAATGGAACATTCTCTGAACATATATATTACAGCTCATACGCTTATTACTTCGCTGGGCTTCGACATACAGGAAAATACGGAAGCTATCCGTGCCTGCCGGAGTGGTATCCGCATTCAGGAGGCCGGACGGATATCCGACAGCCCGCTATTGGCAGGTATGATTGACGCTGCCGAATTGGAAAGACGGGCGAAACAGATGCAGATAACGGATTATACCCGTATGGAACAACTATTTATCTTGGCTGTTCAAGAGGTGATTTCCCAGTCGGGAGCCAGTCTCCGTGAACCGGATTGTGCCTTACTGCTCTCTACGACAAAAGGGAATGTCGATTTATTAAGTAAGCAGGTTGCTTCGGACGAACTGGTTGCTTCGGGTGAATCGAACGGTTCGTCTATACAGCTTCCAACGGACAGTCCTGCCTTTCTTTGGAAAATGGCGGAGCGAATCGGCAACTTTTTCGGAGCCTGCAATCAGGTAGACGTCATTTCAAATGCCTGCATATCAGGAGTTTCGGCACTCATTGTAGCCAAAAGGCAGATAGAATCGGGACGTTACAAACGGGTCATCGTTGCCGGTGGAGATATTCTATCTCATTTTATCACCAGCGGATTCCTGTCTTTCCGGTCTGTCAGCGCACAGCGCTGCCGACCTTACGATATCCGACGGGACGGATTGAGCTTGGGTGAAGCCTGCGGAGCCGTTCTTTTAGAAACTCAAGGAAACACCAACGATATTATTCTCTCCGGTGGAGCTGTCAGCAATGATGCCAACCACATATCCGGTCCTTCCCGAACGGGAGACGGACTGGCACTAGCTATCAGTCAGGCAATGGAAGAAGCCGGAGTAACTCCCGGAGACATCAGCTTTATCAATGCACACGGGACAGCTACCGTTTATAATGATGAAATGGAATCCAAAGCTATCCATCTGGCAGGATTATCAACAGTTCCGGTGAATAGTTTGAAGCCTTATTTCGGACATACGTTAGGAGCTTCGGGTATTATTGAAACTATTCTTTGTATGGAGCAGTTGAAAACAGGAATACTTTACGGGACTTTAGGATACGAAACACTTGGTGTCCCTATGCCTGTCGCCGTCTATGGCACGCATCAACCGATGCCGATGAAATGTTGCGTCAAGACCGCTTCCGGTTTCGGCGGATGCAATGCCGCAGTTGTATTATCTCTTCCTGCCGCTCGTCGCCGCCAAAAACAAGTTCCTTTTTCCAAGGCACTCACCGAATCTGTGAACAGTATCACTATCAGACCGGGAGTAGTAGAACATGACGGAACAGTCATATTCAACTCTTCAGAGACGGACTTTGCACCGTTTATCCGGGAAGCCTATAAGAACTTGGGAGACAACAATATGAAGTTCTATAAAATGGATGACCTGTGTAAACTGGGATACGTGGCTGCCGGCTACTTATTGAAAGAAACTGATTATCAGCCAGAAGAGATTGGAATTATTCTTGCCAACGCTTCTTCATCGCTGGATACGGACTGCAAACATCAGACCCTTATCAGCAAGGAAGGAGACAAAGCCGCCAGTCCTGCCGTATTTGTCTATACGCTCCCCAATGTAGTGCTGGGTGAGATTTGCATCCGGCATAAGATAAAGGGAGAGAATACTTTCTTTGTCTGTCCGCATTACGAGCCTGATTCTTTAGAGGATTACGCACGTATCGTAATGGCTAAAGGGAAGTTGCGCACCTGCATCATAGGCTGGTGCGAACTGATGGACGGACAATATCAGGCAGAATTTAAACAACTTACTAATATATCAACGACTTATTAATAACATATCGACAACTTATGGATAATTCAAATCAAACCCCAAGAGAACTGATGGACGAAGTGAAAGGTAAACTCATCAAAGAGTTAAACCTGGAAGAAATCACTCCGGAAGATATAGACGACGAAGCACCCCTGTTCGGAGATGAAGGCCTTGGTCTTGACTCTATCGACGCCCTCGAAATCATACTGATTCTGGAACGTGAATATGGTATTAAAATAGAAAATCCGGGCGAAGGAAAGCAAATCTTCTATTCGGTACGCACACTGTCTGATTACATTGCAGCCAATCGTAAAGCCTGACGCATGAAGATTTATGTCACCGGACTGGGAGTTGTTTCGGGCATCGGCATCGGAGTTTCCGAAAACATAGAGGCTTTGAGACAAGGGAAACATGGCATCGGAAAAGTAACTCTTTTCCCGACTGCCCTCGACGTGCCCGTATCCGAAGTGAAGCATAGCAATGAGGAACTGAAACAATTGCTGGGCATCCCTCCGCAACGGACTGTCTCACGCACAGCATTGTTGGGAATGGTGGCGGCTAAAGAAGCACTGGAAGATGCCGGACTGAATCAGAGAACATTACAGCATGCACAGCAACCGTCTCAGCATACCCTACAGGACTCACAGTATACCCAACAGGACACTCAGCATACACAGCAGGACTCTCAACCGTTACGTATCGGTTTTATTTCTGCAACTTCTGTCGGCGGCATGGATTTAAGCGAGCATTTCTATGAATCTTTCAAAGAGAATCCCGAACGGGGACGATTGCGTGAAGTCATCTCCCACGACTGCGGAGCCAGTACGGAACTGATTGCTTCCCACCTGGGTATCAACGATTTCATAACAACCATCAGTACCGCCTGTTCGTCAGCCGCCAACGCCATCATGCTGGGAGCAAGGATGATTAAACACGGGTTATTGGATGCTGTCGTTGTCGGGGGAACGGACGCACTTTGCCGGTTCACACTGAACGGATTCAACTCTCTTATGATTCTGGATAAGGCACATTGCCGTCCCTTTGACCGTTCGCGTACGGGACTCAACCTCGGAGAAGGGGCAGGTTACTTAGTGCTTCAACCGGAAAGCTCACTCCGGCGAACTCCTTATTGCGAACTAAGCGGTTACGCCAATACAAACGAAGCCTATCACCAGACGGGAAGTTCTCCCGAAGGAGACGGCGCTTTTCTGTCAATGAGCGAAGCAATCGCTTCAAGCGGTATTTCTCCCGAAGAAATAGACTATATCAATGTGCATGGCACAGGCACTCCCGGCAACGATGCATCGGAAGGAATGGCATTACAGAGAATCTTCGGAGAGCACGTTCCACCGTTCAGTTCGGTGAAAGCCTTTATCGGACATACCTTAGGAGCTTCTGAAGGGATTGAAGCGGTATATTCCGTTCTTTCCATATATAAAGGTATGACTTACCCGAACCTGAACTTCACGGACGCGATGCCCGAAACGGGACTGATACCGGAAACGACTTTCCGGGAAGGAATCCCCGTCCGCCATGTATTATCCAACTCTTTCGGTTTCGGTGGGAACAATTCATCGCTTCTCTTTTCTGCAACTAATATTCCGCAAGGAACGAACCTTTAAGTTATTATGTCTATGCAGCCAGTCTATATCCAACGCATCGCCTCGATTCATCCACAAGAGAAACCGGATGACAGCCGTCCTTATCTGCAAGCCTGTGAGCCTGATTATAAGAACATCATTACCAATGCGACCTTACGCAGACGCATGAGCCGTATCGTAAAAATGGGGGTAGCCTGCGGATTGGAATGTATAGGCGAACTGCCGCCCGAAGAGATACAGGGAATTATCACAGCCACAGGACTAGGCTGCCTGGTCGATACGGAAAAGTTTCTGAATACACTGATAGACAATGAAGAACGGATGCTGAACCCTACCCCCTTCATCCAGTCGACATTCAATACAATCGGTGCGCAAATCGCCCTGATACGTGGGATACATGCCTACAACATGACTTATGTACATCGTGGTCTAAGTTTCGAAAGTGCTTTGCTGGATGCCATGATGAAGATTTGGGAAGGAAGCGGGTATATACTTGTAGGAGCCATGGACGAAATGACGGATACCAGTCACGCCATCCAACAGCGACTGGGGATACTAAAAGGGATAGAAGCCGGAGAAGGCGCACAATTCTTCCTATTGAGCCGAGAAACCGGAGAACACCCGCTCGCGGAAATAAAAGGGATAGAAACTTTCGCCGGGCAGCAAACGACAGAAGAAATCCAAAACCGTATTATGCGTTTTCTGCAACGGAATGGATTAAATAGCCGGGATATTCAGTGGTTTATGACCGGAAAGAATAAGCAACAATCCTGGCAGGATAATTCTCCGAAGCAGACAATCATATCTGAGAAAGATGCGCCATTGAATCAAGCAATCACCTCTGAAAGCAATACCATTTATGAAGAGCTAGAAACAAACCTCTTCCTGGAGAGTATCCATCTCAGCTTCAAAGACGAATGTGGCGAGTATCCTACCGCTTCATCGTATGCCGTATGGAAAGCTGTGAAAGAATCGGAGAACTGCACCACTCCTACGAATATACTGATTTATAATCATCACCACTCCATCAATCATTCTTTGATTCTAATCCGGAAAAGCGTATGATTATCACCTGTCTCGTTCTTGGTTCATTGCTGATACTGTCTTTTCTCGTCTATGCTTCTTATAGCATCCGGTCGGAGATTTATCTCCGCTCGTTTTGCAGAAAGCGTACTGGAGAAAAGGTAATAGTCTTGACTTTTGACGACGGCCCCGACCCTATACAGACTCCGAAAGTACTGAAAGTGCTGAAAGAACACCAAGCAACAGCCTGTTTCTTCTGTATCGGACACAAGATTGAAGGAAATGAGAAGTTATTGCAGCAAATGGTAGCGGAAGGACATCTGATTGGAAATCATTCATTTACCCATTCCGGCTTATTCCCGCTATACAGACTCTCCAGGATGAAAAAAGACCTGCAAACTTGTCAGTCTGAACTAGAACGAGTAACTTCGCAGCCGGTAACTTTGTTTCGTCCGCCATTCGGGGTCACCAATCCGACGATTGCGAAAGCCGTCCGACAATTGGGTTACACCTCTATAGGATGGAACATCCGTACACTGGATACACAACAGCCGTCACCGGAGAAAGTACTCGACAGAATCCGGAAAGGTCTTAAACCAGGCTCTATTATCTTGCTGCACGACCGAATGCCAAACAGCGGGCAACTGGTGAAGCAGATACTGGATTTACTGAAAAAACAGGGATACACCATTGTCCGGCTGGACGAACTATTGGCATAAAATAAAAACGTATGAGAACTTTAGTTACATATACATTACTTATCTTTCTGTCCGTTGTCTCTGCCCATGCGCAAGGCATGAAGAAGTTGACGCAACTTCAGGATTTTGAGAAACGCCTGGCAGAAGAAGCACAGACCGTACAATCTATCGAAAGTGATTTCACGCAAGTGAAATACCTCGACATATTCGACGAAAAAGTTACTTCCAAAGGGAAGTTCTACTACCAGAAGAGCAATAAAATCTGCATGGAATATTTCCGCCCGATGGACTATCTCATCGTGATAAACGGCAGTAAGCTCAAAATCGTTTCGGACGGTAAGAAAAACATCATGAACCTGAACGCCAACAAGATGATGGGACAGATGCAGGATATGCTGACCGCCTGCATGATAGGCGACCTCTCCAAAATGTCGTCCAACTACCAACTGGCATACTTTGAAGATGCACAATTCTACCTGGTCAAGATAAAGCCGGTCAATAAAGCCGTACAAGCCTATATCACCGGGATAGAAATCTACCTCGACAAGAAAGATATGTCGGTACACAAACTCCGCCTGTCCGAAACAGCCACGAATTATACCGAATACGAATTCTATAACAAAAAGTTCAACTCCCTGAAGAATGATACGAAGTTTGCGATTCGTTAATCGGACGGTTCTGCTTTTCTTAGTGATGCAGTTGCCGGTTTCCTGCTCTCCGCGCATAAGCGGGGAAAACAGCATAGTGCCGCCTGCTATCGAACTGGCAAAAGGAGAAAGCTCGCAAAAGTATAATATCCAGTTGGACTTCATGAAGCATCACATGAGCGGCATGCTGATAGTACGCCGTATGCCCGACAATGAAATCCGGATAGTGGCGTCCACCTATTTCGGGCTAAGCCTTTTTGACTTCTCCCTTCAAGATGGTAAGTTCAATGTCAACAGTTGCATTGAACCCATGAAGAAAGAAAAGGTACTGAAACTTCTGGAGATGGACTTCAAACGCCTGTTTCTAAGCGAGAAAAGTATCCGGGCGAAGATGTCCAAAGACGGTTTGACGGAAAAAAGAGCCAGTGGAAAGGGCTTCGGGAAATCTGTCTTATATATCACGGGAGATATTCCGGGCGACCCGGTACAAATAAAAATAAAGCATCCATGGATACGATTGACAATTCGCCTGGACAAACTATCTAAAGAGATTTAATATATGCTACTTGATAACTTCTATACGCTTCTCTCTTCCGAATCACCGGATTCAATCACCTGGACTATCCGGGTAAAACTGAATCCGGAGCACGCTATTTATCAGGGACACTTTCCGGAGCATCCGGTAGTTCCCGGAGTCTGTCTACTGCAACTTATCAAAGAATGTGCAGAGGATATCCGCCGGCACAAGTTGCAATATACACAAGTGTCTTCATGCAAGTTCTTGTCAGTCGTCAATCCTGTCAATACACCCTGCCTGTCGGTAACGCTGACCCTCAAAGATACGGAAGAAGGCAAACTTCAGTTGCAGGCGGAAGGGACTGTAAAGGCGGAAGGAGCCGTAACAACTGAAGGAACCACAGAAGCGAAAGAAACCGCAGAAAACGAATGCTTTATCAAGCTGAAAGCCGTACTAACCTCAACTAAAATATGAAGGAGTCGCAAAGTACAGCCTACTGGCACGAGAAGTTGAAACAATTGGGGATTATCGTTATCATCCCAAGTTACAACAACGGCAAGACACTGGCGGACGTCATAGAGAGTGTACGCTCCTATGCACCGGACATTCTCGTCGTCAATGACGGTTCAACGGACGAAACAGCCGGGATACTCAGCCAGGAAGCCAACCTGCAAGTTATCACCCACCCCGCCAACCGGGGAAAAGGGGTAGCCTTGAAACATGGACTCTGCCATGCAAAGGCACAAGGCTTCCGCTATGCCATCACCATTGATTCGGACGAGCAGCACTTCGCTTCGGATATCCCTTCGTTCATCGAAGCTATCGAAAAAGAGCCGGATACTCTGCTGGTAGGTTCGCGCAACCTTGCTTCGGACAATATGCCGGAAAAAAATACATTTGCCAATAAATTCTCCAACTTCTGGTTCACCCTCGAAACGGGAATCAAGTTGCAGGACACACAATCCGGTTACCGCCTGTATCCATTGCAACAGATGAACGTCCATAAATGGTATTATACCGCCAAATATGAATTTGAACTGGAAGCCCTCGTATTTGCGGCATGGGGAGATATCGCAGTCAAAAACATACCGGTACATGTCTATTATCCGCCACAAGAGGAGCGGGTTTCGCATTTCCGCCCGTTCCGTGATTTCACCCGTATCAGCATCCTGAATACGGTACTGGTATTTATCACTTTCTTGTGGATTATCCCCCGCAACTTTTTCCGCAAACTGACCTGGAAGAACTGCAAGCGTTTTTTCTCCGAACATGTCACCCATTCACCAGAATCCAACCTGCGAATCACGGCAGCCATTGTGCTCGGAGTATTCATGGGCATCGTTCCGGTGTGGGGATACCAAATGCTGACAACCCTGTTTCTGGCACATCTGCTCCGGCTGAACAAAGTCATCGCTATTGTAGCGGCCAACATCAGCATCCCCCCGATGATTCCGTTTTTGCTGTATGGAAGTTACGCAACCGGATGCAAAGTGCTGGGCGACCCCGTCAACCTGCACTTAAATGAGCTCTCTTTCGCAAATGTAAAATCAGTCATAGAGCAATATTTGATAGGAAGTATTATATTTGCAGTCGTTTGCAGCCTGGTAGCGGGAATCATTTCGTTCGCCCTGCTCACGACTTGTAGAAGAAAAAAGATATGACCCAGTTTTTTATCGGACTATATGATTATTTTGAAAGACACAAGATTCTGTTCTACCTGTCCCTCATCTGCTGTATCCTGTTCATGGGCTACTTTGCCCTACAAGTGAAGTTTGAAGAGAACATCACACAGTTCTTCCCCGACACCAAAGATTCACAGAATACCATCAAGGTTTTTGATAATCTCAAGATTAAGGACAAAATCATTGTCATGCTCTCCTCTGCGGATACGTGTAATGCCGTAGAACCGGATTCCCTGATTGAAGCAGCCGGACAACTGCAACAATCTCTGACCGAAAAAGCAGGCGGGACACTGATAAAAAGTATCTTCGCACAAGTAGACCAGAATCTCGTCAGCGGAGCCACCGACTTCGTTTACGACCATCTTCCACTCTTCCTGACAGACACGGATTACCAGCGGTTCGACTCCCTACTGACACAAAAGGGAATACACGCCGCCATGCAGAAGAATTACACCAACCTTCTTTCTCCTGCCGGCATTGCATTAAGAAGTTATATCCTCAGGGACCCGCTCGGACTTGGCAGTGAAGTCCTGAAGCACTTACAGGATTTCCAGTTGGAAGCCAACTACGAAATCTACGACGAACATATCTTCTCCAAAGACGGTTCTACCTTATTGATGTTCATCACTCCGGTATTCAGCACAGGAAGCACCGGAAAGAATGACGAACTCGTCAGAATACTGGAAGAAGAACTCCGGCACGTACAAAGTGAGTCTCCTGTGATTCGGGCGGAATATTTCGGCGGTCCTTCGGTAGGAGTCTACAATGCCCGGCAGATAAAAAAGGACACTATACTAACCTCTACTATCGCACTGCTCATCATCATTGTATTCATCTCATTCGTCTTCAAACGGAAAAGGTCGATACCTTTGATTATTACCCCTGTACTGTTCGGCGGACTGTTTGCCCTGTTCCTGATTTTCTTTATCAAGGGAAGTATTTCGGCTATTGCCGTAGGAGCCGGCTCGGCGGTGATGGGCATCGCACTCAGCTATTCCATCCATATGCTGGCGCATCAGAATCATGTATCCACGGTGCAACAACTGATTAAAGAAATCGCTTACCCGCTGACGGTAGGCAGTTTTACGACCATCGGGGCATTTCTGGGACTGATATTCACCAGTTCCGACCTGCTGCGCGACTTCGGTATGTTCGCTTCCCTAGCACTGGTAGGCACTACTCTTTTCTGCTTGATTTACCTGCCTCATTTCCTAAAGGGACAGGCAGATGTGAAGCAAGGACGTGTACTACGTATCATAGAGAAAATAAACGCTTATTCTTTCGATAAGAATAAATGGCTGGTCGGGGGCATCGCCCTTGTCACCGTCATCTGCCTGTTTACCTCGCAGAAAGTAGGGTTCAACAACGATATGATGAGTCTCAACTACGAGCCTCAACATCTCAAACAATCGGAAGAGAAACTGCTGCACCTCTTCGACAGCCATGAAAAGACAGTCCTCTTTGTCAGCGTAGGCAAAGATATGGTCGGAGCTACTGAAACCTATGCAGCGACCAACCGAAAGCTATCCACCCTGAAAGAACAAGGGCTGATAAAAGAATACGCTTCCGCCTCACAGTTCCTTATCTCCCCACAAGAACAGCAGAAACGCCTGAAGAAATGGGAAGATTACTGGACGAATGAGAAGAAGGAACAGGTTCGTGAGCATCTGGAAGCATCCGCTGCCGAATTCCGTTTCCGTCCCGGAAGTTTCGACGGCTTCTGCCAATGGCTCGCACGGCCTTTCGGCGAATATCATTACTCTTCCCAAGAGGACGATTTATCCGGCAAGCTATTGAATGAATGGCAGACATCGGCTGATTCCATAACGATGCTTATCAGCCAGATACGAATCAGCGAGACAAATAAAGAAGCGGTATATGCGCATTTCAACAAAGACCGGGATGTCGTCATCTTCGACCGTTCCTACTTTGCCAACAAATGGGTGTCCGCCATCAATGATGACTTCTACCTGATTCTATATCTTTCTTCTTTCCTGATATTCTTTGCCTTGTGGTTCTCTTACGGGCGTATCGAACTTACGTTGATGAGTTTTCTCCCGATGCTAGTCAGTTGGGTGATTATCCTCGGGCTGATGGGAATCCTGGGTATTGAGTTCAATATCATCAATATCATCCTGTCTACCTTTATATTCGGTATCGGTGATGATTTCAGCATTTTCATCATGGACGGATTGCAAAACAAGTACCGCACAGGCCAGAAAGTGCTGAACTCGCACAAAACGGCCATCTTCTTCTCTGCCTTCACTACGGTGGTCGGAATGGGTGCGCTCGTTTTCGCCAAGCATCCGGCCTTGCAATCTATTTCACTGATTTCCATACTTGGAATGATAGCAGTGGTGTTGGTAGCCTATACCATCCAGCCGCTTATCTTCCGGTTCTTCATTGCATCTCCGGCATTCAAAGGGTTGCCGCCTTATACGCTTATCAGGCTGCTACGGACTGTCGCGCTCTTTCTGCTCTTCTTTATCGGATGTATCCTTCTCCGGATATTGATAGCCTTGCTCTATCTGATTCCCGTACGCAAGAGCAGCAAGCAGCATTTCGTCTGCCGCCTGATACAGATTACCTGCAAAGGGATTCTATTATTGGCTACCGCCGTCAAAAAGGAACATATCAACAAAGCCAACGAACGGTTTGACCGTCAGGCCATTATCATAGCCAACCACCAGTCGTTTATTGATATTCTCGTGTTGTTGTCTCTTTCGTCCAAAGTCCTGATGATGACCAATCACTGGGTATGGCATTCCCCTTTCTTCGGAGCCATCATCCGCTATGCCGATTTCTATTATATAGGTGAAGGATACGAACAATATATAGAACGGATGAAGAAAAAGGTGGAAGAGGGTTATTCCATTGCGGTCTTCCCCGAAGGCACACGTACCTATAACGGAAAGATGAAGCGTTTTCATAAAGGGGCATTTTATCTGGCGGAAACGCTGCAACTGGATATTCTCCCGATTCTGTTATACGGCAACGACAAGATTATCGCCAAAGCGCAGCCTTTCAATGTCCGCAAAGGAATCATCTACACGGAGATACTTCCGCGCATACCCGTAGGTGACCCGTCTTTCGGAACTACCTATCAGGAACGTACCAAACGCATATCCACCTATATGCAACAGGAATATGCGCGTATCTGCCGAGAAAAGAATACGACGGACAACCCCGCTTTTTATGAGGCGCTTATCCAGAACTATATCTACAAAGGCCCTATCGTGGAATGGTATATCCGTATCAAGGTGAAAATGGAAGGAAATTACCGGTTGTTCAACCGGCTGATTCCCACTCAGGGGCAAATCACGGACATAGGCTGCGGATTCGGCCCGTTATGCTATATGCTGTCCCTGCTGTCCGAAGACCGGGATATTCTGGGCATCGACTATGACGAGGACAAAATAGCCGTAGCACAACACGGATGGTTGCGCGGCGACCGTCTTCAGTTCAGGCACGGCAACGCACTTGAATATCCGTTGCCGGAAAGCGACGTGTTTATCTTGAATGATATGCTGCACTATATGAGTTATGAACATCAACGGTCATTGCTGTTGAAATGTGCCGGCCGGCTGCGCCCGCAAGGAATGATGATTATACGTGACGGGAACTCCGCCAACACTTCCAAGCACCGTCTGACCCGGTTCACAGAGCTACTGTCCACGCGCATCTTCAAATTCAACCGGGCAACCGAAGAACTGTCCTTCACCACGGAAGCCCAACTGCGGGAGATAGCGGCAACCTGCGGTATGAACGTCGAAACCATACCAAACGACAAATATACATCAAACACCATTTATATATTCAGAAAACCGGACTAGCATGAGTAAATATGACATTATCATCATCGGAAGCGGACTGGGCGGACTGGAATGTGGAGCGATTCTCAGCAAAGAGGGATTCAACGTATGCGTAATAGAGAAAAATGCGCAGTTCGGGGGATGCTTCCAGACGTATCAGCGAAAAGGACGTTTGCTTGATACAGGCATTCATTATGTAGGAAGCCTGGATGAGGGACAGGTGATGAACCAGTATTTCCGCTATTTCGGCATTATGGACAAGCTAAAAGTGAAGCGGTTGGACGCCGAAGCTTTCGATACGATTCACTACAGAGGGCAAGCGTATGATTACGCAATGGGATACCCGCAATTTATCGAGACGCTCCACCGGTCTTTCCCTCACGAGAAAGAGAACCTGAAACGCTATACCGAGCAGCTTCAAGCGGTAGGAAACTTGATTAGCGTAGACCATCTGAAACAAGGCGTCATTGCGTTGGAAGGCATGAAGTATTTCTGCACTTCCGCTGCCGGACTGATTGCCGACATCACCCACGACCATACCCTGCAAAATGTGTTAGCAGGCTCCGCTTTGCTCTATGGCGGCCTGAAAGATGTTTCCACCTTCTATCAGCATGCCATGATTAACCATTCCTATATTGAAAGCGCTTACCGTTTCGTAGACGGAAGCATGCAGGTCAGTCTGGAACTGATTGACGTAATCCGGGACAATGGCGGTACGGTTCTCAACAACAGCGAAGCAACCCGCATCATCGTCGAGGACGAGAAAGTGCAGGGAGTCATTGTCAACGGTGAAGAACGGTTGGAAAGCGATTATGTCATATCGAACATACACCCCAAACGGACATTGGAAATACTGGACAAGAACCGCAGTATCAAAAATGCCTTTATCTCCCGAATCCGTTCGCTCGACAACACGTACGGCATCTTCACACTTTATCTGGTAATGAAAAAGAAAAGTACTCCGTACCAGAACCGCAACATCTATCTGCATGGGAACAATAAAGTGTGGTATGACAAGTTGCTCTATCCGGGACGAACTACTAACTGCATGATTTCGATGCAAGCCTCTTCCGAGGACAGCCAATATGCCAGTGTCATCTCTATCCTGACACCGATGTATATGGATGAATTGTCCGCATGGAAGGACTCCTCTCCCGAACACCGCGGCGAGGGTTACCAGTTCTTCAAGAAAGAGAAAGCGGAACAAATACTCCGTTTCCTACGAAGACACGGTTTCGATTTCTCTGAAAACATAGAGGAACTATTCACCACTACTCCGTTGAGTTATCGTGACTACACAGGTACGGTAGACGGTTCCGCATACGGAATCATCAAAGACTATAAATGCCCGCAAATCGGTTTTGTATCTACACGAAGCCGATTGGGAAATCTCTTTTTTACAGGTCAAAACCTGAATGTACATGGCGCACTGGGCGTAACACTGACAGCTATGCTTACGTGCACCGAATTTGTGGGACAGGAATATTTAGCTAAAAAAGTAGGAAATGCATAAAGTTATCAAACAGACCATCAAATATACGAGCGGCATTCTCTTGTTGCTCGTCATCGTATTAGCAGGCGGAATCAGTTATCTCTACTTTTCAGCGGATATGATGACACCGCCAAAAGAGCCTAATATCATCCTGACAGAAGTACCTTATGCAGATACTATTGCTCTGGTTCCGGCAGAAGTGCTCTACAAGGATACTCTCGATCTTCGATATTATGCTGATAACTTTATGCGACGCAGTGAAAGCGGATTGTGGGAATTGTTCGTGAGAGGCGATGCCCTTGAAAGAGGGGACGCCATCGGCAAACTGTCTGCCGATTTGCTTCATCACCAAGAGAAAGTATTCGTTGACCAGATTCGTGAAATTATACCTTCAGACAGTTATCTGAAATTTCTGCGGTTCTTCATTGTACTGTTCAACCGTAATTTGGGTGAGAATGTCCCTGAAGAATATCGGGAAGAGATTTATGGAATCTCACTATCGTGCACCCACGACTACGACTTTATCGGCACTCCTTACGAACGCCAGTTGAATTACCATGCGGCACACGACTTGGGACATGCCATGCAGGACTATATGTTAGTGGGATGCAGCTCGTTCGCTACTTGGGGAACTCAAAGTGCGGACTCGTCGCTGCTTATAGGGCGCAACTTCGATTTCTATGTCGGGGATGCCTTTGCAGAAAACAAGCAGGTCACCTTCTGCGCACCGTCCAAAGGGTATAAATTTGCTTCCATCGGATGGCCGGGCATGATAGGCATATTGTCCGGCATGAACGAAGCCGGGCTTACCGTAACCATCAACGCGGCAAAGTCCGCCATGCCGACAAGTTCCGCCACCCCCATCTCCATCCTTACCCGGGAAATCCTGCAATATGCATCGACTATCGACGAAGCCTTCGCCATCGCCCAAAAGCGGAAAACTTTTGTCTCCGAATCTATCTTGATAGGCTCCGCCAAAGACGGCAGGGCAGCTATCATCGAGAAATCTCCCGAGAAGACCGTCCTTTTCAACGGAAAGGAAAAAGACAGGATTATCTGCACTAATCATTACCAATCGGATGCATTTGCCAAGGACGAACGGAATATGGAAAACATACGGACTTCCGACAGTCCTTACCGTTATGCACGTCTGGAAGAACTGATTAGCGAGAACCAACCGATGAATCCGGTGAAAGCCGCTTCTATCCTGCGTAATCACAAAGGGCGGCAAAACGCCGACCTGGGACTGGCAAACGAAATGGCTATCAACCAGTTTATCGCCCACCACTCCGTCATCTTCCAACCTGAGAAGCAGTTGATGTGGGTATCCACCTCTCCGTGGCAATGCGGCAAATACATAGCTTACGACTTGAACCTGATATTCAAAAAAGCCATCGCTCTCCGGGCTGAGATATACATTCCGGAACTGACCATTCCCGCAGATGAATTCATGCAGGAACCGGAGTTCGAGCAACTCCTTACTTACAAAAGGCTTACTCCGTTGCTACTGAAAAAGATAAAAGCAAAGGAGAAAGTGGAAGACAGTCTGCTCAAGGAATACGAAGCGTCCAACCCTTCTTTCTATTATGTGTATGAAGTACTGGGCAATTACTACGAAGCTATCCGCCAGCCTCAACAAGCCGTCGGCTATTGGAAAAAGGCATTGACCAGACCGATTCCCAAACTACAAGAAAAAGAACGTATCCAACAGAAAATACAAAAACACTCTTAAGATGGAAAAGAATCCCGACATTCAGTTCCGCTCACCGGAAGAAATAAAATGCTATCAGGAAGAACAGCTAGCTGAAGCGTTAGCCTATCTGCAAGCACATTCCAAGTTCTACCAACAGATGTTCGAGGAACATCATATCGATATCAACCGGATTCGGAAGATAGAAGACCTGCAACAAATCCCCGTCACCACGAAGACGGATTTGCAACTTCATAATGAAGATTTCATCTGCGTAGGTAAAGAAGAAATCATCGACTACGTGACGACTTCCGGCACATTAGGCGACCCGGTGACTTTCGTCCTCACTTCCGAAGACCTCGACCGCTTATCCTACAACGAGTTTCTATCTTTCACCACCACCGGATGCACCAGGCAGGATATCCTGCAACTGATGACTACCATCGACCGCCGCTTCATGGCAGGACTGGCGTATTATATGGGGGCACGCGAACTCGGCATGGGAGTTATCCGTGTAGGCAACGGCATCCCCGAGCTGCAATGGGATACGATTCGCCGGATACAACCCACTTGCGGAATGGTGGTTCCTTCTTTTCTTATCAAACTGATAGAGTTCGCCGAGAAAAACCATATCGACTATAATGCCTGTTCCATGCAGAAATGTATCTGTATCGGTGAAGCATTGCGCAACCAGGAGTTCCAGTTAAATACGCTCGGACAGAAAATACATGATAAATGGCCTGCCTTGCAACTGTATTCCACGTATGCTTCCACCGAAATGCAGTCATCCTTCACCGAATGCAGCGAATTCCACGGCGGACATCTGCAACCGGAACTTATCATCGTCGAGTTTCTGGATGATAATAACCAGCCTGTTGCCGAGGGAGAAGCAGGCGAAGTGACCATTACGACATTGGGTGTCAAAGGGATGCCGCTGCTCCGCTTCAAAACGGGTGATATCTGTTACCATCACACCTCACCTTGTGCCTGCGGAAGAAACACGATTCGCCTGAGTTCCATCCTCGGTCGGAAAGGGCAAATGATAAAGTACAAAGGCACGACATTATATCCACCCGCATTATTCGATATTCTGGATAATATTCCTTTGGTAAAGAACTACATTATAGAGGTCTACACCAACGAACTGGGTACGGATGAGATTCTGATTCGCATCGGAAGCGAGAACCGCAGCGAGAGTTTTGCCAAGGAGATAAAGGACTTGTTCCGCTCGAAAGTCAGAGTGGCGCCAAGCATCAATTTCGAGTCGGCAGAGTATATCGCCAAGATACAAATGCCGCCCATGAGTCGAAAAGCGATTAAATTCATTGATTTACGATAACTTTTTTCTACTTTTGGGAATCAATAACAATATACATAATTCACTTTAACATTAACGTATATGAAAAAACTTATCCTATTCTTATTCTTAAGCACAAGCCTGTTCTGTTTCGGACAAGGCAAAAGTGCATTGAAAGATGTTCAATCTATCAAATTCTATGGTGTAGACTATTCTCAGGTCAAAGTTTTCGGTGCGGATGAATCACCGCTACAATTCAAAGATGCTTTCAGACGTATCAATGAATTGTTTATCACGGAAGCCAAGAAGTATAATGTAGGCAAACAGTTGAGAAAAGAGGTGACGGAAATTTCACTGGACGCCGTTAATCAGGTAAATCGCAATATTAACGAGTCTGAACTGATGACTACTAAAACAAAGTATAGTCTCGACAAAGAACAAATCAAGACAGCCATCGAAGCACTGCCTATTCAGAAAACGCCCGGCGTAGGCATGGTATTTATCGCACAATTCTTGGACAAGTCAAAAAACAGTGGTACTTATGAAGTTGTATTCTTCAATACCGAAACTAAAGAAATCATCGAGGAATGGATTACAGAAGGAAAAGCCGGTGGCTTCGGTTTGCGTAACTACTGGGCCGGTTCCATCCATAGCGCACTCAAGAAATTATAAACAAATAAAAATAGAATTATGAGAAAACTACTATTATTATTGACTTTATTACTGAGTATCAGTACTTATGTTGCAGCTCAAAACTACACAGAAGTTGTATATCTGAAAAACGGAAGTGTTATCAAAGGAGTCATCATTGAGCAAGTGCCCAATGTTTCTTTAAAGATTAAGACTAGCGACGGCAGCCTCATCATCTGTCAGATGAACGATGTGGAGAAAATTACGAAAGAAGAAAGATACACACGGGATTACCGCAAGGATGCCAACAATCGCAAAGCAGCAAGAAATACACTGAAAGGCTATAAAGGTTTCATTGACTTCGGTTACATAGCTGACCTTAGTGATTATGATGCGAACAAAGTAGAAATTTCAACTTCCCACGGATACCAGTTCAATAACTATTTCTACTTGGGTGGTGGTGTTGCGGCAGATTTCTATACCGATGCAGACCTGATAGCCGTACCTATCTTTGTTGATTTCAGAGCCAACTTTATCAACAAGAAAGTAACTCCGTTTGCTGATATCAAAACAGGATATTCAGTTGGCGATGTTGAAGGACTGTATGTCTCTACCGGTATCGGAGTACGTTTCTCCCTAAAAGGCAAAAAAGCTCTAAATCTCAAATTGGAATATAACTATCAGCAATATGATTACTATTACAGTGGCTATTATATTAGTTATGACGACACAGCGGATTTGGAAGGCCTTGGATTTAAAGTAGGATTTGAATTCTAGTAGATTTAAGTAACTAATATCCATAATAACAAGCCAAATAAAAGCATGAAAAAGAGAATAACAACAGTTGTATTATTAAGTTGCTTTACTATCCTTTCATACGCACAAAGCATTGTTATGACTTCCGGTTCTATTGATTTCATTAAAGCCCAGAAAACCATTGACTTTTCTTTCTCTTATGAAGAGATGTTGGTAGGCAAGCTAACCGAAAAAGAATATGTAGATAAGAAAGTGTCCGAGTATAACAAGAAAGAAGAGGGCAAAGGCGACCAATGGAAAGAAGCTTGGCATAGTGACCGCAAAGAGCGGTTTGAACCAAAATTCCTTGAATTATTCGACAAGTATATGAGTGAGGTAGGTATCACAGCAGGTACAGAAGGAGCGCAATATCGAATTGAAATCAATACGGACTTCACAGAACCCGGCTGGAATGTAGGTGTCATGCGACAAAATGCCTCGATCGACTTAAGTTGCAAAGTGAAGCATATTGAAACAGGCGAGCAAGTAGCCTCTATCCGAATACGCAATGCCTCAGCCAATAACTTTTGGGGTACTGATTTTACTTCCGGATATCGCGTTCAGGAAACGTATGCCAAAGCAGGAAGAGAACTTGCCAAGTTCTTCATCAAGAAAGCAAAGTTGCGTAAAATAAAAGACTAAAGCCATACATTGCTTTTGGATATTCCAATAACGAAAAAGCGAAGTTTCCCTGGAAGCCTCGCTTTTTTTATTTCTCAATACATCAACTGTTAATTAAAGCAATCGCACCAAAAGTTTGTTTCTCTTATGTAGGTTATGAAGTATTTCAACTTCTCCACCAACTTGGTAATAAAAGTTCATCTTTTATCTTTCACGCTTTTCACTGTCTCATAAACTGTAGAATAACAGATGTTTGCTGTGATTTTACAACCCCATTTTAAACTCCTCACATCCTTCACACTGTTCACACTTTTAAGAAAACCTTGGTTGAAACAAAAGCTCAGGTGTTTTCTTATGTGGAAGGACGTAAGAAGAATATGACCGGATACCGGATTGAAACAGCCGACATCGTATCAGCCGACTAAGGGGCTGACTAAAAAGTCCCCACCGAAAAAAAAGTTCTCTCTATCCGCTGATATGAGAGAACTTTTATGTATATTTAGGCTACCAAACCAATGTAAATATACATAGTCAAAGATATGCAAAAAGTTCAATTTAAACAATA
>NZ_JANJZR010000195.1 GCF_024623065.1 Bacteroides acidifaciens | reverse complement strand
TTTATGTATATTTAGGCTACCAAACCAATGTAAATATACATAGTCAAAGATATGCAAAAAGTTCAATTTAAACAATATAATGAGGGCGAAGTTTTATTATTCCCCGATCGTTTAGACTCCACCATCAGTGAGAACCACCTTGTTCGTATCATCAATCATACCGTTAATCAGCTTGACCTGACCTTTCTCATCTCCACTTACTCCGGCGGTGGTACTACCGCCTACCATCCCCGTATGCTTCTCAAAATCCTTTTGTATGCTTACTGTCTTAAACTCTATACTGGTCGTAAGATTGCCAATGCTCTTCGTTCCGATATCACCTTTATGTGGCTTTCAGGTAAACAATATCCTGATTTCCGCACTATCAACAATTTCCGCAGTGGCCGTCTGAAAGATAGCATTCATACTGTATTCAAATCTCTGCTTCTTCTCATGTTTACTGAAGGTTATATCCGTTTGGAAGAATATTATTGCGATGGTACCACTATTCAGGCGGATGCCAACAAACATAAGGTTGTCTGGAAGAAAAACTCTTCCCGCTATCTTGAAGGGGTGAAAGCCCGGATTGACTCTACGCTGCTTGAAATCGACAAACTAATCAAAGAGGAAAACGAACGGTATGGTGAGGATGATCTGGAAATCCTTGGTAAGGCCGATTCCACTCGAAAAGATCGTATACAAGAGTCCATATCCCAACTAAATCGTATCATCAACAAGGAGAACAGCGCGAAAAGTAAAAAGTCCCGTACCGCTTCCCGCCTGAAAAATGAATTGGAAGAGGCTGATTTACGCAGGAGAATCTATGAAGAACAAGAACATATTTGTGGTGATCGTGGAGGATACAGCAAAACAGATCCTCAAGCTACCCCTATGCGAACCAAGGAATGTCAGGAAGATCTCCGTCCCGCCTATAATGGCATGGTCGGTTCCGAGAATCAGTATATTACGGGAGTCAGTGTTCATCAGAATTCCAATGACGGAACCTGTTTTAAGAATCACATGGAGCAAAC
>NZ_JANJZR010000194.1 GCF_024623065.1 Bacteroides acidifaciens | reverse complement strand
CCGGTGCTTCCGTCACTGATACCCGTAAAGTTGCTATACTGGAAGAAGCGTTCATGGCCGGTATGATAACCTGGTACAATAGTTTGGCGGCGTATTTCTCCATATCCGATTCGTACAGGTCTTTATCAGCTTCGGAGGCAAAAGCGCGCAAAATAGAGGATTTGCCGTCCGGACCGTCCACTTTGTCCTGATAACCTGCCTTAAACTCATTCAGGTTATTAAAATTCGTTTCGATAGTCTGGCGGACATCCTTTCCGGAATCACCGTCTTTAAATTTCTTTATATCCATATTTCCAAATAGTTAGGCATTAATCAATTATTTATCTTTCCATAGTTCCTTGTCCAACCACGGGTATTTGTCCACCCATTTGCCGGAACCGAAACAACTTCGTATTGCTTCCCAAACCAGCCGGCCGGCATAATACACGGCTTTAATAACCTTTCCTTCGGCAAATATCCCCGTTATCTTTCTTCCTCCCTTAAACAACATGCTTTATTCCTCCGTTTCATAAGTATAATAAAAGGTATTCGAATCGGGATTTTTAATTTTACTGTATTCCTCTTCGCTCATTACCTCGTGTTTCTTATCGAAAGGCTTTATCTTTTCGTTAAGGAACTCCAGTACGTCCGCCTCCATTTCGTTGGTAATGCTTTCCTTTTCCTCGGCAGCCCTGATCTGTTCGATAAGATCATCTATCTGTTTCTGCGTCTTCATAAGCTGTATTAATTAAATTGTTTACTGAACTCTTTAGAATGAACCCTCGGTTTCCGGTAGCCGCTTTCCGCAATTTCTCCGGTCCAGTTGGACTCCTTATCGGCAAACGTAAGTTTTAACGTCACATTCTGCGGTGTTTCCGGATGGACACGATAAGAAAACTCTTCCGCCGAAGGAATTACTTTTATCTCTTCCCGGCCGTAACCCGCCAGGTAAACATCATCAGAGGAAAGCAGATCAAGAAGGAAGCGTATTTCCTGCGGGCGTTTGAATCCCGTCTTAATCGTTACGACCGTCTGTATATCCGTCCG
>NZ_JANJZR010000193.1 GCF_024623065.1 Bacteroides acidifaciens | reverse complement strand
TTAGTGCCTGTTTGTATTACCGTATTTACGATTCTACTTGTTTTTCTGACGTTGTAGAAGATAAAGCGGCGGAACCGGCCGAGTTATGGCCGGTTCCGTTAGAAAAGTCCCTCAAAATGTTTGGTTTCTTCGTGTACAGGCAGTGATTCTCCTTTTAAGTATTTATTTGTAGTAGATATGTCTGCATGCCTTGCTTGGTCGCGAGCTATAACAATTCCTGCCGAATTTGCTAAATCGCGGATACCAGTATCTTTTAGGGAATAAAATTGATAAGAATCTGGAAATTTTAGAACTTTACGAACTTTATTAAAGTAGGTTCTATAGACACGTGAAGTCGATTTCTCCTTGGATGGTTTAAAGTCTTTGCCAAATAAATAACAATCGTTTCCATGAGTGAATATCTTTAAGTTGATCATGGATTTTATTAAAGTATCATTTAAACCTACCATACCGTCTTTACGATTCTTGGAAATACTTGAAGGGATAAAAACTTTCTGTTCTTTCAAATATATATCTGATAGCTGAATATTTGATAATTCATCAGGGCGAATAAGTGTATAGTATTCAAATTGGCAAAGTAATAGAAAGTAGGGATTATTTTTTTCTAAATAATCTTTTAGTTTTTGGAGATCCTTGATTGACAGGGCCTCTCTTTTTTTGTTGTCTTCTGTTAGTGATTTAATGTTCTCTACTGGGTTTCTGTCTATATACTGTTTTTCTAATAACCAACTACCAAAAGAAGATAACCAGGTACGATAATTATTCCTGGTACGGGCCGATGAATCACGATCTATGAGGATGTAATCTAAAAAATCGCTGGCGTAGACCTTATCAAATTGATATATGTATATCATAGGGGTAAGGCGTTTTTGATTGTATTCATGTAGTATTTTGATTCTTTTTTTATAATCAATAAAAGTGCTTTCTTTAAATACTTTGGATTTATGGAATTTAATTAGAGTTTCCTGAATAATATCAGTTAACTGATTTTCATCGAAATAGCTCTATCCATATTTTCTCATTTCGCAA
>NZ_JANJZR010000192.1 GCF_024623065.1 Bacteroides acidifaciens | reverse complement strand
ATGAGTATGTTTCTGAACATACCGACATCCCTTTTTTACAACCGGGAAGTTTCGGGCTATGATATTGAAAACAAAAGTTTGAATGAACTGGCTATACGAATATTCGACTGTGAGAATAATTCTATTTGCATAAGCTATATAGAAAAATGGCTGGTGTCACAAATTGCCGATAATTTAGCTGATACCACATACAGAATGGAAAGGATAGATGCCGCCATACAGCGAATGTATATCACTCCGCAAATCTCTGTAAACGAATTATCTTCCATTGCCTGCCTGAGCAAAAAACAGTTCGAGCGGTTGTTTCATTCATTTGTAGGCATCAATCCCAAAGAATATACCCGTATCGTCCGCTTCCAAAAGGCTTTGGCGCAGATGCAGCATCAAGCGGGCAAAGAAATCAACCAGGCACAAATAGCATACGTCAGCGGCTATGCCGATCAGTCGCACTTTATCCGGGAGTTCAAGAAATTCTGCGGATATACGCCCGTGTCTTTGCTGAAAGTATCAAATCCGTATTCCGATTTGTTTACCAATCCCGTATAAATGTCCCGTTTGTTCTATCCGGGGTCAAACGCTTCTCCTACTTTTGCTTCCTGATTCATTAAATGAAAATAGCATTAAGTATGAAAGAAGTAAATCCCCAAGAAACCGGCCGGGCATACGCCTTTGAAATGTGGATGAACGCACCCATGCCGATGGTGACGTTCTTTAAGACCCTCGACGTGTCGCGCCTTGTGAAAATCAGCCGGAAATCGGGCATGAAGTTTAATATGTTGATGTGCTGGTGCATCGGCAAAGCCGCAAGGGACGTGAAAGAATTTTATATGCTGCCCGTTGGCGGTAAACTGATGCAGTACGATACCATTGCAGTAAACACCATTGTCGCCAACAGAAAGGGCGAGGTAAGTTCGTGTGATATTCCTTTCTGTGATGACTTATCTTTGTTTAACCAACACTATCTGCAACTTACCAAACAAGTGGCTGAAAGTTGCGTCAATCACGACTTGACGGAAAGCATGGTTATCGG
>NZ_JANJZR010000191.1 GCF_024623065.1 Bacteroides acidifaciens | reverse complement strand
CCTTGCAGTGTGCCGTGAGAATGTGGTATGGCTGTCACATTCGTAACTGCGATACAGATGAGAGTAGGTCTCTCGCAATCGCTTTGCAGGAAGAGGTTGCAAACCGGTGTATGCTGCTTTCTCCCGAAAGGGTTAAGGTAGTGAACGATACATTTAAAAGGCAGTGATGAACTGTCAGGTAACCATACAGGAGATGACCGTAAGGGAACCATTGATGATGCGTCGAAATGCAATGGGTGATGTCAAAACCATGCTTATGCAAGGAGTATGGGATAAGTTCAGAGGTTACCTGCTTACTGTCTGAACGGCATCCGGCGTAGAGGTGGCATGACCTGTATGGAGGCTGTGTTGTGGGAACACGGGAACTCACCATAGGATGTTAAGGGAGCGACCAAGAACGGCAAACCCGTAAGGTCTGAGTACCGATGCCTATGGTGGGGGCGGACTGCCTCGTAGTAGCGTTGATGTTGCTGTAATGGCAATGGAGCAAAGGGGGCAGCTTGTCCGGTGTATTTGTTTTTGTACAACTAATTGATTAATGTTATTAGGATGATGCAACATCAAGTCACAAAACCGTTTACAATCGACAAGTATTTGATAATGAATGCTTGGAAACGGGTAAAAGAAAACAAGGGGAGTGCCGGTATCGACAATGTCAGTACAGAGGACTATGAGAGTAATCTGGGAAAGAATCTGTACAAGTTGTGGAACCGCATGAGTTCGGGAAGTTATTTTCCCGAAGCTGTAAAGTTGGTAGATATACCTAAACCCTCCGGAGGAACTCGTCCCTTGGGCATTCCTACGGTTGGTGACCGTATAGCCCAAATGTCGGTCGTATTGCTGATTGAGGAAAGATTGGAGGCGATATTTCATGCAGACTCGTATGGTTATCGTCCTAATCGTAGTGCCCATGATGCAATAGAAAAAGCCCGTGAGCGTTGCTGGCATTATAATTGGGTATTGGATATGGATATAAGCAAGTTCTTTGATACCATTGACCATGACCTGCTAATGAAAGCTGTCGAGCGTCACGTGCAAGAAAAGTGGATACTACTTTACATCCGGCGTTGGTTGAAAGTGCCCTACGCAACATT
>NZ_JANJZR010000190.1 GCF_024623065.1 Bacteroides acidifaciens | reverse complement strand
TAAGTAGATGTTCATAATTGGTTTATATCATAAGGTTTTGATACCTTTGCCTCATAAAATTCAAATATGCACTTATGGGCAAAATCAAATCAATCATATTAAAGGATTCCGAACGCTTGGCGTTGGAAACGGGTTTCCGACAGGGAGACAGCCATTGCTTTCGGATGCGCTGTCGTGCCGTACTGCTCAAATCGACTGGACTTTCCAGCAAGGCCATAGGTTTGCAGACGGAGATGTCACATGTATCTGTCAACTCTTGGGTAAAACGTTTCTTGTCGGAAGGCATCGACGGCTTGCAGACCCGTCCCGGCCGTGGGCGAAAACCTATCATGGACTGTACGGACGAGGAAGTTGTTCGCAAGGCCATAGAACAGGACAGGCAGAGCGTCAGCAAAGCTCGGGAAGCCTGGCAGAAGGCCACTGGCAAGGAAGCGAGCGACCTGACATTCAAGCGTTTTTTATCAGCCTTGGCGCAAGATATAAGCGAATAAGAAAACGCCCAAGGGGAGTACCCTCGCCGCAACTCTATGCGTATAAGACCGAGAAGTTGCAAGAACTTGAACATCTGAACATAAACGGCAAGATAGACCTCTATTACGCCGATGAAAGCCATGTGTGCACCGAAGGCTATGTGCCTTACGGCTGGCAATTCCGTAACGAAGACGTGTATATCCCATCCCAAAAGGCACAAAGGGTCAACATCTTCGGCATGATAGACAGGAACAACCGCTATCATGGGTTCACCACGACTGAAAGTATTGACGCGGACAAGGTCGTTGAATACCTTGACACCTTTTCCTTGAACATAAAGAAAGATACGTTCATCGTGCTTGACAATGCGAGCGTACATCGAAACAAGAAAATAAGGGAATTGAGAGAACTGTGGGAGAAACGCGGACTTTTTCTCTTTTACCTTCCACCGTATTCCCCTCACCTGAACCTTGCGGAAACCTTGTGGAGAATAATGAAAACTAAATGGATCAGACCGCAGGATTATGCAAGTAGCGACAACCTCTTTTACACCGTCAATAGGGCATTGGCGGCTGTCGGGGATACCTTGGGTATTAAACTTAAACATAATGCTGCTTAATTTTGATTAGTTACTTA
>NZ_JANJZR010000018.1 GCF_024623065.1 Bacteroides acidifaciens | reverse complement strand
GAAAGGGAGACTTTTTATTGTGTGGACTATTATTTAAATTGAGGAAAAAGATGAGGGGGGCTTTTTAGTCAGCCCCAGAAAGAAAGTAGCTCTGGCGAGCTTTTCCCACCCTCTAAACCGGAGAAACCTAAAAGAGTCGCAAAAGAATTTATATCTCCTACGCTTGATGAGGTTATTCAACACTTCATCAAGCAAAATGCTCCGGAACGGTTAGATGACTGGCAAGAGCAAGCAGAAATATTCTTCAATCACTTTGACTCGATAGGGTGGAAGAATGCCAATGGAGTGAAAATAGAGCGGTGGGATTCCAAAGCAAACCTTTGGATACTGGATCGTATTCGTGAAAATCGAAAAAATGAATTAGACCATGACGGAAGAGGAAAAGAATTTATCAAGCAAACTTCAAAATTTGATGGAGAAGGAAGCCGGCAAGCGCAAACTGACGATCCAACAGATAGAGAATCTGATAAAAAGGCACAAAGAAAGTATTCAGAACGTTTCTGAATATGATTTAACTGATACGCAAGAGTATTACAGTCATTGGAATTTAATTTCTAACCTTGGTACGGATTATACGGAACGGGAGTTTAGAAAATTTGATGTTGATGATAACAACTCTAAACTAATTCAGTTTCTTCTGTACTACTTCAACGGATGTCGGTATGCTCAAAATGTGTTTCCGGAAGAGAATTACAAGGTTCATAAGAATCTTTTGCTTGTTGGTGAACCTGGTACCGGAAAAACAATGTTGATGCAGATTTTTGCAGATTATTTGAAACTCACTTGTAACCCCAATGCTTTTGAAAACTTGTCTGTTACTCAAATGATGAATTATTATAAAATTCACGGGCATATTGACTTGTACACTTACAATGAGAATCAATCCAAAGGATTTAAACCAAATCCCTTTAATATCTGCTTGAATGATATCGGTCTGGAAACGGAAAATCAAAAATCGTATGGTACCAGTCTCGATTCAGTTATTGATGAATTTCTTTATGCCCGGTATGAGATTTTTCAGCAATATGGCAAGAAGTATCATATAACATCGAATCTTGGCATAGCCGAATTTAAGAAACGTTTCGGACCAAGATTAGTGGATCGTTTTAAAACGTTTAATGTTCTCCCCCTGTGTGGCGAGAGTCGTAGAATATAGCTACTATGAAAGTTACAATTTACTGGGTTACTAAAGATTCGGATAAAATTGCTCGTATCAGAGAGCGTTTCGGTATTGGAACGTATCGAAGTGTGAACGGTGAAACGCCTGCTGAAATACGAGAAGAAGATATGGAACTTCTTCGGAAAACTGAAAGAAGAGGATTTATTCAAATACGTAATAAGCCCACATGAAAATGGCGTTAAAATGGCGAAGTTTCTGTTTGCATAACTTGTCATTTTACGATAACTTTACTGATGTAATGAATTAAAAGTCAAACCAATATAATTAAATTATGGAAGTACAAAACATTAGAATTGACCTTATTAGTCCTTCTCCTTTGAATCCGAGAAAGACTTTTGATGAAGCAGCTCTTGAAGAGCTCGCAAGCAACATTGAAAAGCAAGGCTTATTGCAGCCTATCACCGTCAGGGTAGCCAAATCCGAAGATTTTACTGACTTAGAGACTGGCGGTGTTACGACAATTCCCTGTTCGTATGAAATTGTTTGCGGTGAGCGTCGTTTTCGGGCTGTGTCACTTTTGAAAGCAAAGGAAGATGAAGCGAATGTTGCAAAAATCAAAGCCCATCGAAAAAAGTCGGAAAAATTTCAGACAATATCCTGCATTGTCAGAGAAATGACAGATGATGAGGCTTTTGAAGCGATGATTACCGAGAATCTTCAAAGAAAAGATGTTGATCCCATCGAAGAAGCTTTTGCCTTTGCGCAGTTGACTGAGAAAGGACGGACTTTGGAAGATATTGCTCTTAAATTTGGAAAGTCTACTCGTTTTGTCTTTGACCGTATAAAGCTAAACGGTCTTATCCCGGAACTGAAAGAACGTGTAAGAAATGGAGACATACCATTATCCGGTGCTATGATTCTTTCAAAACTTGACGAAGAAACTCAAAAGGAGTTCAATGAGGAAGAAGATGAACAATGCACGACATCTATGATACGTGACTATGTTAGTAATTCCTTTTTAGAACTGGATAAAGCGGATTGGATTAAAGAAGACGCTGACAATTGGGAAAATGGCGAATTTAAGCAGTGCTCTCAATGTGAATCTAATACCTGTAATCATGGTTGTTTGTTCTATGAGATGAATAATAAGAATGCTCGCTGTATCAATGCTGCCTGTTTTTATAGAAAGCGGATTGCATATGTAATCCGAAAGATTCTGCTTGAGAGTGAGAATCTTGTTAAAGTAGGTGAACCTTTTTCATTCGGAAAAACTGTTATTGTAGCAAAAGCAGAATATTATTGGAGTGATGAAAGAAAAGCACAATATGAAAGTGCTTTAGAAGCCGTAAAGCAACTTGGATTTGAAGTAGTTAATCCAGATGAGGTGTTTAGGAGTTTATGTTATTATAGTGCTGATGATGAACGGACACTAAAAATGCTTGATGAAGGTGAAATTTATCGCTGTATCTCATTCTTTGGTAATTATAATCCAGAATTTAATATAAAATTCTATTACACAAAGAAAGAACTGGTTTCTAGTACTGCCGCTGTTGCCGATCTAAAAGAGATAGAAAGGGAAAAAATAAACGCCCAATTAAAAAGAGCGAAGGATATAGTCAAGGAGAAGTCTGCTGAAGAAATGCGCAAGTGGGCGCAAGAGAAACCGTACTATCGGAGAACAAAAGAATTCTCTGAAAATGAACAACTAGTTTTTGATGTGCTGGTTCTTAGCGGTTGTAGCAGTACTTATCTTGAAAAACTGAATTTGAAAAAATGGAATGGTGAGAGTGATTTTGTAAATTATGTCAAGAACAACCAAGCCGACCGGCATCAATGGTATAGAGCCTTTATTGCTGAATGCTTATCATCGAATAATGTGAATTTCTACTCCTATTTGCAGAAGTGTCAGAAAATCCTTTTTGCAGAACAATATCCGGATGATTTCAAAGCGCTCTCTAAGAAACTTGCGGATTCATATGATAAGAAAGAAAAGAAGCTCAAAGAAAGACTGAAAGAGCTAAATAACGATAACACAGAGGAAGCCTAACGGTTTCCTCTCTTTATTTGAAATGAAAATGAAAGACTATATAGAATTTCTAAAAGACAAGATGGCTATTAGCCACAATACTGGATTTGAAGTTAATCCTGATGAAATATCAACTTCTCTTTACCCTCATGTAAGAGATACCGTTCGTTGGGCGGTATCCGGTGGTTGCCGTGCCATATTCTCCAGTTTCGGTATGCAAAAAACAGTTACCCAATTGGAGATATGCAGAGTTATAATCAACCAGTATTTTGGTAAAGCTCTTATCGTTTGTCCTAAACGTGTAGTAGTAGAGTTTATCACCCAAGCTAAGGAGCACATGAACATGACAGTTAAGTATGTCAAGACCATGAGCGAAGTCAGAGCCTGCAAGTGTGATATAATGATTACCAACTATGAGCGTGTCCGTGACGGAGAAGACGGCGTAAGAATAGAACCTTCCTATTTTACCGTTACCTCATTGGATGAAGCAAGCGTATTGAGAGGGTTCGGCACCAAGACATACCAAGAGTTCCTACCGCTGTTCGCCGATGTGCCTTTCCGCTTTGTTGCCACTGCCACGCCGTCACCTAACAGATACAAGGAGCTGATACATTATGCCGGATATCTTGGAGTGATGGATACAGGTCAAGCCCTTACACGTTTTTTTCAACGTGATAGTACCAAAGCTAATAATCTAACGCTTTATCCACACAAAGAAAAAGAATTTTGGCTGTGGGTATCAACTTGGGCATTGTTCCTAACCAAGCCTTCCGACCTCGGTTATCCTGATACCGGCTATGAATTGCCGGAACTGCGGGTACATGAAGAAGTGGTTAGCGTTGACAATTCCACTGCCGGTACAGACCGTGACGGACAAGTGAAGATGTTTCGTGAGGCTGCTCTCGGACTTGCTGATGCAGCGAAAGAACGTCGGGACAATATGGCAGAGAAGATTGCCCGTGTCGTAGAGATTATTAATCGTCCTGAAAACAAGGACGAGCATTTCCTTTTGTGGCATGACCTTGAGAGTGAGCGGGAAGCCCTTTGCAAGGCTATCCCCGGTTGCAAAGCTGTTTATGGCTCGCAGGATGATGAGGAAGCCGACAAGGTGATAGCGGACTTCAAAAACGGGAGATTGAAATACCTGGCCGCAAAGCCTGAAATGCTTGGTGAGGGTTTGAACTTCCAGTACCATTGTCATAAGGCTATCATGTTCATCGACTACCGGTTCAATGACAAGTTTCAGGCGATAGCCCGTATCTACCGTTTCATGCAAAAACATCCTGTAGACCTTTACTTGGTCTATGCAGAAAGTGAAGGAGAGATATTCAAAAGCTTTATGCAGAAATGGGCGCAGCATCGTGAAATGGTTTCTAAAATGACTGATATCGTCCGTGAGAACGGTCTGTTCGGTTTGCAGGCAGAGGAGAAGATGATGCGCTGGATGTTTGCCAGCCGTGAAGAAAAATCCGGTAAACTGTGGAAAGCCATCAATAACGACAATGTTTTGGAGTGTCAGAAAATGGAAAGCAACTCGGTGGATTTGGTTGTAACCAGCATCCCTTTTTCCAATCATTACGAATATACGCCGACCTATAACGATTTCGGGCATAATGAAAGCAACGACAAGTTCTTCGAGCAGATGGACTACCTCACACCAGAACTGATGCGGATATTGAAGCCTGGGCGGCTGGCTTGCATCCATGTGAAAGACCGTGTATTGTTCGGTAATGCCACAGGTGACGGTATGCCCACCATCGACCCGTTCTCCGAAATGACGGTATTTCACTACATGAAACACGGATTCCGCTACATGGGGCGTATCACAGTAGATACCGATGTGGTAAGGGAGAATAACCAGACCTACCGCCTTGGCTATACAGAGATGTGCAAAGATGGTTCTAAGATGGGTATTGGTTGCCCTGAATATGTGCTTCTTTTCCGTAAACTGCCTTCTGATACTTCACGTGCCTATGCAGATTTGCCAGTAACCAAGAATAAGAATGAATATTCGTTAGCCCGCTGGCAAATAGATGCTCATGCAAGTTGGAAATCTTCAGGTAATACTTTGTTAAGCTATGAAGATATGAAAGTTGCCGGTATTGACAAGATACGCCATTTGTTTAGAAACTATGAGCGTGAACATATATACAATTATGAAGAACATGTTGCTTTCGCTGAAGAATTAGAAGTTTACGGTAAACTACCAAAAACATTTATGGCCGTAGATCCTGTAAGTAAGAAACCTTGGATTTGGGATGACGTTACCCGGATGCGTACACTCAATACCAAGCAGTCACAGAAAAAACGTCAAAATCATATTTGTCCTCTTCAGCTTGATATTGTTGAGAGGTTGATTGAACGGTATTCAAATAAAGGAGACTTGGTATTCGACCCATTTGGCGGTATCGGTACTGTTCCTTACTGTGCTATTAGATTGGGGCGTAAAGGGCTCTCTACCGAGTTGAATTATGACTATTGGAAAGACAGCCTTTCATACTTGCATGAAGCTGAAATTGAAGTGAATGCACCGACGCTATTTGATTTGATGGAAGCTATTTAATCTAAATAAGAATGGATATGTATTTGTATAAAAACAGACCACCGCCTTTATTAAATAGTGTGAGATTATTCTTAGTCTAACAATTTAACCCGATCGATATGATAACATTGAATAGGTTTGCCCAGAGATGCTTGAATATCATGAGGAAGCGCTTTAAGATGAATGAGCATAGCTCAAGAAAAGCGTTTAGCATAAGAATTGAAGCCGTTTGGAGAAAATTCGATATTGCTTCTAAATATAGGAGTGATAATCTTCCTAAATATTCGGAAGATGAAGAATTGGCAGCCGAGATGATAATTTACCTTGTTGCCTATTTAAAAAGATTTGGTTGTGAGGACATTGAACAGCTTATCAAAGATAAGATAGAGTTCGATGATAGAAAAAATGATTAGGTGTTGTTACTGACTGTTTGTGTTGTTGATTTTGTGTTGTTGATTTTAATATAGTTAGTTATGACAGAGATTATTCAAGTCTGCCTACTTGACTTTAATAAGGGGCAGCTCATGGGATTGCCGAAAAATCCACGTTTTTTTCGTGATTACCGCTTTGAAGCGATGAAGAAAAGCATTCAGGATTCGCCAGAGATGCTTGAACTTCGAGAACTTATAGTTTTTCCCTACAATGATGGCAGATATATTGTTGTTTGTGGCAATTTACGTTTGCGAGCTTGCAAGGAGTTAGGTTATAAAGAACTACCCTGTAAAATCCTGGCATCTGATACCCCCGTTAAGAAGTTGAGGGAATATGCCACTAAAGATAATGTCAATTTTGGTGAGAATGATTTGGACGTTATGGAAAACGAGTGGAATAAGGCGGAACTCCAAGACTGGGGTATCGAATTTGCCCCGGAGAAGAAAGAGGATGAATTTAAAGAGCGCTTCGATGCCATCACGGATGATACAGCCATTTATCCTCTCATTCCAAAGTATGACGAAAAACATGAGTTGTTTATCATCACCTCAAGTAATGAGGTAGATAGTAATTGGCTTCGTGAAAGGCTGGATATGCAGCACATGAAGTCGTACAAGACCGGGAAAGTAAGTAAGAGTAATGTAATCGACATAAAAGACGTTCGCCATGCCTTGCAAAATAGTAATACCAAGTCATAAGCGCCATGACCGGGTGTTCGCTAAAAAGTTGGTGAACGATCCTATCATTTGCGTTGCTGAAAGTCAAGCTGACTTATATCAACAATTTAACCCGGAATGTGAAATTGTTACTCATCCTGACGACGTTATGGGCCTCATCCCGAAACGTAACTGGATGGCAAAGCATTTTGGAGAACTTTTCATGCTTGATGATGATGTCCATGCCTGCAAACCTATTTATGTGGAAAAAGGAGAACCTAGCCGGATAAAGGATAAAGATAAGATAACTAACATCATTCAGTCATTATATGAAATGGCCAGTATGATGGATGTTCATCTGTTTGGCTTCACCGCTCGAATATCGCCGGTTATGTATGATGAATCCGCTTTTCTTTCTCTTTCGAAAATGATAACCGGTTGCAGTTATGGAGTAATCTATAACAAAAACACTTGGTGGAATGAGGAAATACGTTTGAAGGAAGATTTTTGGATTTCTTGTTATATGAAGTACAAAGAACGTAAGGTTTTAACTGATTTGCGGTATAATTTTGAGCAAAAGAACACTTTTGTAAATGCTGGCGGGCTTGCTTCTATAAGGAATCAGGAAGAGGAACGTAAATCTATCCTCTTTATCAAAAAGAATTTTGGTGATAGTATTTTGCTAAAGAGTGCAACCACTAATGGGAAAGACAAAACAAAGCAGCTCGTTCAATATAATATATCATGCAAATTCAAATTCTAATAGTCTGTAAAAAAGGCGTTTAAATGGCGTCCATTCTGTTTGTCATATTCGCCTTTTTTAGCTAACTTTACTGATGTAATAAACTAAAAGTCAAACCATTAAATTAGAATTATGATTATAAGAACAGTTTGCGGATATGATTTCTTTGAGGTGAGTTCTGCAATGCAGAAAGCCATTAGGCGAGCCGACACCGGGGTAGCCGGCTTTTTTGCATTGGAACTTTGGGCGAGTGGGTACCGCGACTATGTGTGGAAGCGTCTGTTTACCATTAGTGCTGAAGATTGCTATGGAATCATCACTAAAGAGATAGAAGCATTGTGGCAGGGGCATGAGCTGGTAAACAAGACTGCTACTGAACCCAAAGGGAGGATATTTGTCAGTAAAGCTGTTATTCTCCTTTGTGAATGTAGAAAGAATCGTGATGCGGATCATTTGCAAAACTTCATCTATGATAGAAAGGATATTGATATAGAAAAGTGGATAAATGATGTCAGGCGTTACCCTATTCCTATTCCAGATTACACTTTCGATGTACATACACGAAAGGGTAAAAAACATGGGAGAACCAAAGAAGAATTCTTTCAGGAAGAATACAAGGCGTTACAACCTCGTGTTCCTGGTTTATTCGATGATTTGGTTCAACCCAGTCAACCAAAGTTATTTAATGATGAAACCACGGCTAAGTAGCTGTGGTTTCTCATTTTTCATATAAGTCAAACCAATTTAATTAAAAAAATGAACACGTATTACAAATTTGCGCCAAATGTATTTTTGGCAAAGTGTGATGAGAAGCACGAAAAAGGTGAAACTATTGAAGTTACCACCAAGTATGGTAAGGAGAACGAAAGTATAGTATTTAACCTAATCTTCGAAAAAGATGGGTTTTACTATTATTCCATCGTTAGAGCTGACGGCTTTAATGTTCAAGAATGGGCTAAGCAAAGAGCGGAACGCAGGCATGAATGGGCGTCATCGGCAGTACAAAAAAGTAATGAGTATTTTCAGAAATCAAAGAAACATCGCGATTTCCTTTCTTTGGGTGAGCCTATCAAAGTTGGACACCATAGCGAACGAGGACATCGCAAAATGATAGATGATGCCTGGAATAACATGGGGAAAAGCGTTGAGTTTAGCGATAAGGCTGCCGAACATGAAAGAGTTGCGAAGTATTGGGAAAATAGGGCTAATACGATAAACTTGTCCATGCCGGAAAGTATAGATTTCTACGAACATAAGTTGGAACAAGCAAAAGAATATCATGAAGGATTGCAGTCCGGCAAATATCTACGTAGCCACTCTTACACTCTCACTTATGCAAAAAAAGAAGTGAATGAGTTGCAAAAGAAATACGAACTTGCAGTAAAGCTGTGGGGCGATGTTTTCAAATAATTTACTATGAGAGAATTATCAAAAGAAACCTCATTACAAAGGGTAATGAGGGCTTCAGGTCGTGTACCTGTACAATGCTCATGCAGTGTTTGTAAACAACAATGTCATACGCCATGTTTAGGTACTCCTGATGATATTGAACGAATTATTGATGCAGGTTATGCCGACAGGTTAGCGCTGACGAACTGGGCTGCTGGTATATTCTTAGGGGTTATTAATATTGCTATTCCGATGATTCAGCCCGTTGCTGGTAAGGAGTATTGTGCTTTTTTCGAGAATGGACTGTGTATCTTACATGATAAGGGTTTGAAGCCCACTGAAGGACGTTTGTCTCATCACACTGTCAGGAAGGATAACTTCAATCCTGCTATGAGTATTGCTTGGAACGTTGCAAAAGAATGGCTGATGCCGGAGAATGAGGATGTACTTTCTCGTGTAGTAAATAAATTCTTGAATGCGAGGAAGCCATGAATGTGTGTCAATCAATACCTCGTAGAGATTGCAAGGTGTTTGCTAAATGTGGAGCAAAATCCTTATCACATTGCCGGCGGCACCGCGAAACTGATGAGAAGTGTAAAAGTTGTACTCTAATTCGTCGTAAGCCGCGTAATCGGATTATAGATGATTCAGGACGTGAAATGAAAAGATGTACCCATTGCGGAAATTACTTCTACTTGAACCGGTTCTACAATCGTATAGTGGTGAGAAAAGGTAAGGAATACCATTTGTTGACTTCCTGGTGCCGTATGTGTATGTCACAGATTAATAATCAGAGGGCAAAGAAGAAAAAGTGACTTGTCTATTAAATTTTTTGTATGAAATATTATGCTTCAGTCAGCTTTGGAAAGGATTCCTTGGCAATGCTTTTCATGCTAATAGATAAAGGATATCAGTTGGATGAAGTCGTTTTCTATGATACAGGTATGGAATTTCAGGCAATCTATAACACTCGTGATGCTGTTCTTCCAATTCTTAAAAAACTTGGCATTAAATATACAAAACTGCATCCGGAGCAACCTTTTCTTTGGACAATGTTTGAAAGGCCGGTTAAGAAAAGAGGGACCAATATTATCCATAAAAAAGGATATAGTTGGTGTGGGGGAACATGCCGGTGGGGAACGAGTGAAAAACTTCGTGCGTTGAAAGCTCACACAAAAGACGGAATTGATTATGTCGGTATTGCTGCCGATGAGACCCATCGCTTTGAAAAGGAAAAACGACCAAATCGGGTTTTACCACTTCGTGATTGGGGCATTACTGAAGCAGATGCACTCCAGTATTGTTACACAAAAGGCTTTGTTTGGCATGAGGATGGAGTAAGGCTATATGAGCTACTTGATCGTGTGAGTTGCTGGTGTTGTGGAAATAAGAACTTGAAGGAGTTGAAGAATATGTATTTGTACCTTCCATGGTATTGGAAAAAGCTGAAAGAACTTCAGTTAAATACCGATAGGCCCTATCGGCGTAATAGTGGAGAAACCATTTTTGATTTAGAGGAAAGATTTAAACGTGAAATGCAATAGAAAGAGTTATTATGATTCCCATATGTGTAAATGGAAAAGATTATTATAATCGAGAAGAAGCACTTACTGCCTGGTTCGAGGAATGGTTAATGAAACAAGACTTTGAGCAAGACCTTATTGACCGGGAGAAAGAGCTTGAATATCGAAGAACCCATCCAGATTGGGATATTCCCTACGTAATGTATGGAGTTCGTAAAAAACACAAGTCTATTAAGAAGAATGAAATAGCTGTTTTTTATGACTTGTTACCGAGACAAAAGCGTGCTCGTACTGCTGAAACGCATTGGTACAAAGTGCTATACAAGAGAAAGGCTACACCTGAAGAAGTAGCGTCACTCAAGGCAGGAGAATACACTCATAGATATTTGGTATATTCCCTGTTTATTGAGAAGAGGATGACTCTTGACAAGGCTTTGTCCCTTATAGTTGCCGATGACAAGTTGTTAGGTATTACTGATAATACCATCTCTGAAATTGTAACAGCCTTTGAGACTTTCTTTAGCCGTAAGTTTAGAATTTATAAACCCGAATTTACAACCCAACTTAGTTTATTTACGTAATATGAAAACAACAATTATTTCATGTGTGATTTTGTTTGTGTTCCTGTTATATGTAGGGCATTTGTCTATAACAATCAAGCCGTTCACAGTCCAACTTCTATACTGGCATCGTTCGCTCGGACTGTTTTTGTTGATCCTCTCTTTTATAGTATATAATGCCGGTGAACATGCAAAAGGCTACGTCGATGGACTAAAAGAAGGGGAAAGAAAAGTACTTGAATTGTTGAAGAAAAAGACTGAATAAAATGGCGTTAAAAAGGCGAAGTTTCTGTTTGCTAAACTTGTCAATAACGATTACCTTTATAGACGTAAAGCATTAAAAGTCAATCAACATGAAGAGGAATGAAAAAATAGAAAAATTAGAAAGACTAGGTATTTTCAATCAATGGAAATATAATACAGAAAGGGCAAATGAGACATTTAATATTGAGTGTCCTGACTTCTCAATGACAAATGAAGAGCGGATGAACAATTTGTTAGATGTTGATTGCTGTTTTCATCGGTTTCTAGCTATTTCATTCCCTTTTAATGGTACTCCTGAAGGCGTTGCTTTTTGGGAGAATATTGCAAAAAAATAATCTAACTTAATTGAATTGAAATTATGAGTAAAAAAGATTTAATAGAGCAGAACATCACAAGAGTTCAAGAATATGTGAGGGAACTTATTGAAGATGCAAGGTGTAATAATGGTGTTTCGGAAACTCTTGAATCTACTTCAATAATTGTAGGTAATAGTGATGATATCTATGATTTTGCAATTTTATTTGCTTCTAATAGTGAATGTGTTTATTGTGAATTCATAGATAGTAAAATAGAGTACATTGATTGTGAACTAGATTGTGAAATATGCCAATTTGAAGGAAGAATAATTTTTCAATATATAAACGGAAAATTTCATAATCCTGCTAGTCAAATTATCGAACTATCAAAGTTGCTGATGAAAGGCGAATTAAGAGACACAAAAAGTATCTTTTGTTCTATGGTACTTCGATTAATGGATACTGAAGAATACAGTAACAATTATTGTAAATCTTTGGACTTAGTTCTGAGACTGTTTCCTGAAATAGATGGAGAATTGCTAGAAAAGGAATTGGATAAATATATTTAAGCAATACAAAAAGGAATCATTATGAAAGAATATGTTTTAACTAAAATACGTGATACTTTGTACGGTAAGATACCCAATGAAGAAATTTCGACAGTAATTGATTCGGTATCTTTCTGCCTAAGGAATTATGATATAATGGCAAAGGAAACGTCCGTTGTAGTATATGATAATTCCGATTCTCAAATTATCAGTAAATTCTTCATAGCCAAAGCCGTGGAAGGATTATGCCAAAGTTCATTAGACTATTATCGTGTCATTTTAAGAGCGTTTATCTTACATGTAGGAAAACATATCAAGGAAATCGTTACCGATGATGTCCGTGTCTATTTAGCCTATAAGAAGATTAATAAATGTAGTGATAATACTCTTAACAACATTCGAAGAACTTTGAGCAGCTTCTTTACTTGGTGCACAGAAGAAGGTGTACTTGATAGGAATCCAATGCTTAGAATCAAGGGAGTGCGACAAGTGAAGAAATTGAAGAAGCCATTAAGTGAGGATGATATGGAGAGATTAAGGTCTTTGGCTAGGACAAAAAGGAATAAGGCTATAATCGAATTCTTGTTTTCCACCGGCTGTCGCGTATCCGAAATGGTAAATGTGAATCTCGGTGATGTAGATTGGCAAAATGGGCAGATTGATGTACTTGGAAAAGGGCGTAAGTACCGAACTGTTTACTTGTCTGCTCGTTGTAAAATAGCTCTTCAGGAATATGTTGATTCAAGAACAGATGATTTAGAAGCCCTATTTTTATCTGATTATGAGGGAATGTGCCAGCAGATAAAAGATATGAATAAACTATCCCGGATATCCAAGGGAGCAGTTGAAATCATGCTAAGGAATCTAGGAAAAAAGGCGGGTATATCCAATGTACATCCTCATAGACTTAGGAGAACAGCGGCAACTACAGCCCTAAAACGAGGAATGCCAATAGAACAGGTACAGAAGATGTTAGGTCATGAAAGCATTGAGACAACTACTATTTATGCACAATCAACCAATGACGAAGTTAAATTAGCCCATGAAAAATATATTATCTGACATAAATGTAATGTTGAACATAACAGATAGTTATCAAGCACCGGAACGGATAATGAATCTTTTGTTTGGAGAGGAAAAAGAACGAATCAAGGTATTCAAAGACTTTTTGGACTACTTCAAATGTGATGTTAGTTATGATTGGTTCCATGAATACTTTGAAGATGAACATGCTGACCGAAAGAACAACAAGCAGGATTTCACTCCTAAATGTATTTCAACTTTGGTTTCTAAATTATTAGGTTGTGATACGGGCGTAACCTATGAGCCAACAGCCGGAACAGGCGGAATGCTCATTTCAAATTGGTACAATCACCGGAATAGTATTTCATGGTGATACATTAAGAAACGATTATAAGGCAGCGTATATATTAACTAATAAATTCAATTCACCTTGTGACTTTTCAACAGTTACAAGGTGGAAATAACCTTCAAAACAGTGTCGAAAAGGATGATATTAAGGTTATATGTTGGATGCCTATTCTATCTTTCGATGAAATATTGGAAGCCAACAGAGATGTACTAGAACGGATTAAAAAGAAAGGAGACTGATGATGACAGCAAAAGAATTAAGTAAGTTAATCACTACTGGCAGAAAACTGAAAAAGTTTATTAAAGAAACTCTCCCTAAAATCAGAGAAGAGTTTCCAAGCCATAGCAATAGTGGAATAGATAAGCATACAGATGGATTTGGCAGAAGGGAGAGTATTCAGAGTATGAATATAAGTAATCTTTGTTATTCTTCTTTTTCTGGCAGTTATGGAAGTGGAGACACATATTCGGATATAGCAAATATGGATACTGATTTGATGCAGGAATACTTTATCAAATATCTGAATAGGCATAAGGATGAAATAATGGAGGGAGTAGCAGATTTAATGATAAATGATGCAAAATCAGGTCAAGAAGATGCTATTAAGGAAATAGACGAGTATAAAAAATCACTGCTAAAACTATTGGAGGAATAAAATAACAGAAAGGAATAAATTATGCAATACATATTAACAGAACAAGAATATAGAGCTTTGACCCCTATTAGTGAGGTAAATAAGCTCAAAGAAGAAGTACAGCTTCTTAATGATAAAGTTATGGAGCTTAGTGAACATCCATGTGGAAGTGGCGCAGATTATAGAAGTGTAACCTTTTATTGTGATGATTGTCCGATTGGTGCGTTTGGAACCGGAACTTGCACAAAGAGTCAACAATATTCTAAATAACACTCAAAATACAGTCTGTAATGAATAAAAGCAAAAGGCGGGTTGCAAAGCCGCCTCCTGTTTATTTTAGATGGGTACACACTCTGTCACGTATTCAATTAACTAATAACTGTCACTTACGAGATTGAAAAATGCTTCCCATCCTACCGTCTAATTGATTTTGGACATCCATATAGCCCCACGGTAGTAAAGCTATAGGAGTCCTTTTAAAATTATGTTTTTCATAAAAATAAAATTAAGTCGCTTGCACCGTGCAAACGACATCCAAAAGTAACAATTTAAAATAATATGGCAAAAATTTATGTAGCAAGTAGTTGGAGAAATGTATTTCAACAGGACGTTGTAGATATTCTCCGTGATTTAGGACATGAGGTTTACGATTTTAAGAATCCCCCACATGGTAATGGTGGTTTCCAATGGTCTGATATAGACCCTGATTGGCAGAACTGGACAACAGAGCAATATAGAGAAGCGCTTAATCACCCAATTGCGCAGAAAGGTTTTGATTCGGATTTCAACGGTATGCAGTGGGCTGATGTCTGCGTTATGGTTCTCCCTTGTGGTCGGTCTGCTAACACAGAAGCGGGTTGGATGAAAGGTGCAGGTAAAAAGGTGATGGTTTATTCTCCGAAAAAGGAAGAACCGGAACTTATGTATAAGATATACGATTTTGTGAGTGATAGCATATTTCGTATCAATGATGAGATAATTGGAGTATAACTGTTTTAGTAATGAACATCGGAATATTAGCAGTTGACAGTAATTATCCTAATCTAGCTTTGATGAAGATAAGTGCATGGCACAAGGCAAGAGGTGATAATGTAGAATGGTATAATCCCCTTTGTTCTTATGATAAGGTTTATTCAGCAAAGGTCTTTTCGTTTACACCGGATTACGGCTACTACATCAATGCCGATCAAGTCGAGAAAGGCGGTACAGGGTATGACATAAAAAAGGTTCTTCTACCGGAAATTGATAGAATGATTCCTGATTACGATCTGTACAATGTTGATAAGAATTTGGCTTATGGCTTTTTGACAAGGGGCTGTCCTAATCGTTGTAAATGGTGTGTTGTACCTGTCAAAGAAGGAAACATCACTCCTTACATGGATATTGCGGAAGTATCTGCTGGGCGAAAAAATGTGATTCTCATGGATAACAACATTCTTGCATCCGACTACGGTTTGCAGCAGATTGAAAAAATAATCTCCATGGGCGTGCGGGTTGACTTTAATCAGGGATTAGATGCCCGGCTGGTAACGGATGATATTGCCAAGTTGCTTGCAAAGGTAAAGTGGATGAAGCATATAAGGTTTGGTTGCGATACACCTGGACAGATTGCAGAATGTGATCGTGCCACGGCTTTGATTGACAAGTACGGGTACAAAGGCGAATACTTCTTTTATTGTATCCTGCTCAGTGACTTCAAAGAATCGTTTGAGCGTGTCAATCATTGGAAGAACAAAGGCGGTCGGTTCTTACCGCATTGCCAGCCTTATAGGGATTTGAATAATCCACGTCAAATTATTCCTCAATGGCAAAAGGATTTAGCCGGATGGGCTGATAAGAAGTGGGTGTTTAGAAGCTGTGAATTTAAAGACTTTACTCCTAGAAAGGGTTTTAAGTGTAGGGAGTATTTTCAAAAATAAGATTTAATCTTTAGGATTTTATGTTGAACCTAGGTGTGTCTTTAAACAAGATGCACCTTTAGTTTTTGTGATGATGAGAAAAATGATTGTAACCGGCAGTGAGGGATTTATTGGTAAAGCCCTTTGCCGAGAATTAGCTAAAAGGGATGTCGAAGTCATAGGACTTGATCGAAAGTCTGGTATTGAAGCCACAAAAGTATGTGAGCTCTTGAAAAATGGGGGTATTGATTGTGTGTTTCATTTAGCGGCGCAAACTAGTGTGTTTAATGGAAACCTGGAACAAATCAGGAAGGATAACATTGATACTTTCATGCGAGTAGCTGATGCATGTAACCAGTATCATGTGAAGTTAGTATACGCCAGTTCGTCAACGGCGAATCCGGAGAATACCACTTCCATGTATGGAATAAGCAAGTATTTCGATGAACAGTATGCATCTATCTATTGTAAGGCTGCGACCGGATGCCGGCTGCATAATGTATATGGACCTAATCCGCGAAAAAGAACTCTTCTCTGGTTCCTGATGGAAAAGGAAAACGTGTCTTTATACAACTGCGGTCAGAATATCCGGTGCTTCACTTACATAGATGATATTGTCGAAGGCCTTATCTATGCAATAGGTTGTAACCGTCAGCTAATCAACATCTGCAATGTGCAACCAGTGACTACTATGTATTTTGCTACTTTAGTGAAGTACTACAAATCGCTTGAAATTGAGCTGATTAATGAAAAACGGGATTTTGACAATTTGGAGCAATCGGTGAATCGGGGTATCTATTTAGTACCTTTGTCTTACACATCTGTCGAGGACGGAGTAAAGAAGATTTTTGATGAAAGGAAAGGGAAAGATATGTCGTATTGATGACTGGGATAAGCCGGAAGCGGTGAAATGTAAGAGCTGGTCTCATCAGGAACGGTTATGTGATCTGAAAGAAAAGGTATCACTTCATAAAAAGGGTGATATCTATTACATCTCCCAGTTCACTCGTTCCAAGACTGGTACCAGCTTTTCAGAAATTAAACAGTCGGAGGAACTAGCATCATTCTTTGCAGAGAGAGCGTGTGAGTTTCTCCACCGCTTCATAGTAGGGGGATATGAAGGATGGTGTATAGTCACCACACCGCGACGGAGGCACAACGAGGGCTTTCATTTTTCAACCTCTATCTGTACGAAAATTGCGGGGGCGGTGAAAATACCATTCTATGAGAATGCAATCCAGTGCCTAACTAAAGATAGATTGAATCCGGAATTCTTTCTTCTTCGTCCGATAAAGGAAAAGAAAATAATAGTGTATGATGACATATTAACAACTGGCAGCACACTGCTTGCCACCTATGAGCTTTTAAAGGATAGAGAGCAGCTTCTTTTTCTCGTAGGAATAAATAACAATTGATATGGGAAAGCAAGAGAAACCATTAACATTCAAGCAAGAGAAATTCTGTAAATACTACGTTGATACAGAAGGTAATGCTAGTGAAGCATATAGGATGTCTTATGATGCGTCAAAGATGAAACCTGAAACGATTTGGAGTGCTGCTAGCAGATTGTTAGCCAATAGCAAGGTTAGTGCAAGGATAAGTGAGATTAAGCAACAGAGGGCGAAAGAGACTGAAGTAGAGAGGAAAACGGTCGAAAAGGTATTAATGGATATTGTACTCGCTGATCCCGATGATTTACATTATGTAGACCCTGTTACCGGGAAAACAAAGATGAGAAGTCCGTCCCAACTTCCAAAGCGTACCCGTAATGCATTGAAGAAGATTCAGAATAAGAGAGGGGAAGTTGTCTATGAGTTCAACGGTAAAACAGAAGCCGCTCGTTTGCTTGGTGCCTGGAATGGATGGGAAGCCGATAAGAATGTCAATATCAAAGGTGGAGACGGAAATAAAGTCGGTGAACTTCGTATCGGCTTTGATGAAAATGGAGATTCGGAAGAATAGAACAATTTGAACTGCAAAATCCGGTATTCACCCTACAGAGAAACCTTACTTTTAGAACAATATGGTTATAAATTATAAGAAGCTAAATCCTAACGGATTCTATCTATTGAAGTACTTGAATGATGAGACTATCCGTTTTATCATTCTCTATGGAGGTTCATCTTCCGGTAAGTCGTATAGTGTGGCACAAACCATACTGATACAGACATTACAGGACGGTGAGAACACTCTTGTTATGCGTAAGGTAGGAGCTTCTATTCTCAAAACCATTTATGAAGATTATAAAGTCGCTGCGGCCGGTCTTGGCATATCCCATTTGTTCAAGTTCCAACAGAATACTATTAAATGTTTGGTTAATGGTGCGAAGATAGATTTCTCCGGTCTTGACGATCCGGAGAAGATAAAAGGTATCTCTAACTACAAGCGTGTTCAGTTAGAAGAATGGTCAGAGTTCGAGCATCCGGATTTCAAGCAGCTACGTAAGCGTTTGCGTGGTAAGAAAGGGCAGCAGATTATTTGTACCTTTAATCCGATCAGTGAAAGCCACTGGATAAAGAAAGAGTTCATTGATAAAGACAAATGGCATGATGTGCCAATGTCTGTTACCATTGCCGGCAAAGAGTTGCCGAAAGAACTTACCAAGGTCAAATCCGTAAAGAAGAATGCACCCAGGCAAATACTTAATCTTCGTACTAAGCAAATCGAGGAACAGGCACCTAATACAGTTATTATCCAATCTACCTATTTGAATAATTTTTGGGTTGTCGGTAGTCCTGACGGTACGTATGGATTCTATGATGAGCAATGTGTTGCCGATTTTGAGTATGATAGAGTTCACGACCCGGACTATTACAATGTGTACGCATTGGGAGAGTGGGGTGTCATTCGTACCGGTAGCGAGTTCTTCGGTTCTTTCAATCGTGGCAAACATTCCGGTGAACATAAGTATGTTCCAGACTTACCTATTCATATCTCTGTCGATAACAACGTGCTTCCGTATATCAGCGTATCATATTGGCAGGTCGATTTCTCAACTGGTACCAAGGTTTGGCAATTCCATGAAACGTGCGCTGAAAGCCCCAACAATACTGTAAAGAAAGCTTCCAAACTTGTTGCAAAGTATCTGAAATCTATCCAATATTCTGATAGGTTATATGTACATGGTGATGCATCAACGAAAGCGGCAAACAGCATTGACGATGAGAAGCGTTCCTGGATGGACTTATTCATAGACACATTACAGAAAGAAGGGTTTGAGATTGAGGATAAGGTAGGCAACAAGAATCCGAGTGTAGCGATGACCGGTGAGTTTATCAATGCTATCTTTGATTGTACAGTTCCCGGTATAGAGATATACATTGACGAATCATGTTCGGTATCTATTGAGGACTACATGAGCGTACAGAAAGATGCTAACGGTGCCATTCTTAAAACTAAGGTCAAGAATAAAACTACCTTGCAGACATATGAGGAACATGGTCATTTATCCGATACGTTTCGCTATGTTGTTGTGGATTTGTGTAGTGAGCAGTATATAGAGTTTAGTAACCGGCGAAAAAGAAACTTGTATGCTTGTAATGGCACTATTAATTTCTTCAATCCAGATACCGAATGTAAATACACTAAGAAGATTCTATATGTGATGCCGAATGTTAATGGGAAATTTGTCCTTATACAAGCGTTTAGATGTGGAAATAAATGGCATGTTGTTGATGTCGTATTTATGGAAACTACTTCAACAGAAGATATACGTTCTTCTATTTTGTCCCATGAATCTGATTCATGTGTAATTGAATGTACGGATGCTTATTTCCCTTTTATCCGGGGACTCCGTTCTAGTACAAACAAGGAGATTCGTGTAATGAAAGAGTTTCCGGATGTAGACAAGCGTATTGCTGCAACATCTGATTATGTGAAAAATAGTATTCTTTTTTCTGCATCAAAAGTAGAATCTGATACGGAATATGTTGCCTTCATGAATAACCTGATGGACTATAATAAAGATAGTGAAACAAAAGAGGCCAGTGCTGTTTTGAGTGGGCTAGTACAGTTCGTTGTAAAATTAGGTTTGAATTGAATTGTGTTATATGTGATTGAAAATAAGTGTGTTATATCGTTGGAGTTATGTTTTCGTAATTTCAAGATTTTAGTGTTTTGGAAAACGGTTTTTCTTTTTACTTAGTTTTGCTCAAAAAGGAACCCAATGAATATTTTTTTTGATAATCTATTTGGAAAGAAATCTAAGACTAAAGGTGAAGTTGAAATAGTTACTTCATCTGAAAATAAGGATATAGATACTCAAAGTGGCAAGGCTGAAAAATGGTCAGTTGCATACATTGAGGACCTTACTAGTCCTATTGTAGCGGGCAGTAACTATCTAACGCTATTCAGTACGATACCTGAAGTATTTTTCCCGATCGATTATATTGCATCGCGAATTGCAGGTGCTAATTTTCAATTGAAGAAAACTAAGGATGACAGTATAGTATGGGCGAATAAACGAATGAATGGCATACTTAGTCGTCCTAATTGTTTGATGCGTTGGAAAGAATTGATTTATCAGCACCATATTTATAAATTGTGTACAGGGAATAGCTTTATTCGTGCCGCTATGCCTGATGTCTTTTCTACAGCTGAAAAATGGAGATATTGCGATAATTATTGGGTGCTACCTTCTGATAAGACTATTGTAGAACCTGTTTACGGGAATATGCCATTGTTTGGTATTGCCCAAACAGAAGATATTATTCGTAGCTATCGTTTGGAGTATGGTTGGAATGGTAGTTTGGAAATTCCCCCATACCAAATATGGCATGATAGAGACGGAAGTGCAGAGTTCTATTCAGGAGCTATGTTCTTGAAGTCCAAAAGTCGCTTGGATTCACAAAATAAGCCAATATCAAACCTAATTGCTGTATATGAAGCTAGAAATGTAATTTATGTAAAGCGGGGTGGATTAGGTTTTATTGTAAGTAAGAAAACGGATGCTACCGGTTCAATAGCGTTAAATGACGATGAAAAAGAACAACTTTTGAAGCAAAACTTCGAGAAGTATGGTGTAAGAAAGGGCCAGGTTCCTTATGGTATTTCAGACGCAGATATTGACTTTGTTCGTACTAATCTTTCTATTACAGAGTTACAACCGTTTGAAGAAACCTTGGCTGATGCAATAAATATTGCAGGGGCATATGGCATCCCAGCCGTTCTTGTTCCGCGAAAAGACCAGTCCACATTTAGCAATCAGGCTACTGCTGAAAAGAGCGTATATTGTTCAACTGTTATTCCTATGGCCAAACAATTCTGCAAGGATTTTACAGCTTTCCTTGGTCTTGAAGGAGGGGGATATTATTTGGATTGTGATTTCTCTGATGTTGATTGTTTGCAGGAAGGATTGAAAGAATCCGAGGACGTAAAGACAAATATAAATAAACGTTGTCGTGAACAATTCTCATGTGGGCTTATAACACTCAATGACTGGCGTGCCCAAATAGGCGAAAGTATGATAGAAAATCCCTTGTTTGACAAATTGAAATTTGATATGTCAGATGAGGAACTGGATAAAGTAAATCGAGTTTTTAACACTAAAAGTGGAGATGAAAAAGATGGAAGAGAAAATCAAAAGCCTTCAGTACAAGACAAAGGCAAATGATGTTGATGAGAAGGGTATCGTTACCGTTGCGGTGAACGGTATCGGTGTGAAGGACTCACAAAATGACATATCTATGCCCGGCTCATTCAATAAGACATTGAAAGAAAATATTGGTCGGATGCGTTGGTTCCTGAATCATCGTACAGACCAGTTGTTAGGTGTTCCGTTGAGTGGTAAGGAAACAGAAGGTAATTTGGTTATGGTCGGTCAGTTAAATCTTGAAAAACAGATTGGACGTGACACGTTGGCTGATTATAAGCTGTTTGCAGAGAATGGCAGAACACTTGAACATTCTATCGGAGTAAAAGCCATCAAAAGGGATTCTATCGATCCTTGTAAGGTGCTTGAATGGCGTATGATGGAATATTCAACATTGACAAGTTGGGGAAGTAATCCTCAAACATTCCTTGTGAATATCAAATCTGCTACTGCCGACCAGGTAAAGGAAGCTGTTGATTTCGTTCGGAAAGCGTTCTTGCAGCATGGATATAGTGATGAACGTTTAAAAGGATACGATATGGAATTAAGTTTATTACTGAAGAGCCTCAACGGTGGTGCCGTTGTCTCATGTCCTCATTGTGGTCATCAATTTGATTATGATGCAGAAACGGAGCATACCTTTGCCCAACAGGTATTAGATTATGCTGCTGATTATCAGAGATGGATAACACAGGACATTGTAAGGGAAGAAATGGAGAAGCTCACTCCGGAGATTAGAACCCAAGTAATTTCTCTTATTGATTCTGTCAAATCAGAAAAGAAAGAATTTTCTCAAAAGGGTCTACAAGACCTTATGAATTATGTAAGATGTCCCCACTGTTGGGGAAAAGTATATCGTTCGAATGCTATTCTGCAAAACACTTCTGAAGATACCACCGGAAAAAATGAGCCGTCTGTTGACACTCAAGAAAAGAATGACGGGGAAAATGGGAACGATGAAGTGACGATTAAAGCCGCTGATAATGGCACTTTACTCGATTTTAAGAGTTTGAATAGCTGTTTCGAGAATAAATAACTTAAAATTTAAATTTTATGCCAATTAGAAAATTTACAGTATCAGATTTTAATCTGAAAACGGACGGCTTGCCGGCAGAACAGAAGGCGTTTATGGAAAACATCGTCGGCATGATGTGTGAAGTAGTTAACAAGTCACTTGAAGGATTTGCCTCACCGGAGGAGGTAACGAAACAGTTTGGTGACATCAATAATCTATTGAAAGCCTATGATGGAGAAAAGTTCCAGCAATTGATAAAGGACAACGAGCAACTTGTAGAACAAGTTAAAACTCTAGGTGAAAGTATCGAGAAAATGAAGCAGAAAGGTCTTTCTATGGATACTATCAACAAGTTCGATGAGAAGTTGAACGAGATGCTTGATTCTGAAAAATTCAGAGATTTCGCAGAAGGAAAAACACGCAAATCAGGAGAATTTGACGGCTTCTCCTTGAAAGATGTCGTTTCCATGACTGACAATTACACCGGTGATTTGTTGATTACTCAACAACAGAAACGTGTTGTGACTCAGGTTGCCAACAAAAAGTTGCATATGCGTGATGTATTAACGACGCTGACAGCTGATCCTGCATATCCTCAACTCGCCTATGCGCAAGTATATGCTTTCAACCGCAATGCCCGTTTTGTAACAGAGAACGGTCGTTTACCGGAATCAAGTATCAAGGTAAAAGAGATACAGACAGGAACTAAGCGCCTTGGTACTCATATCCGTATCTCAAAACGTATGTTGAAATCAAGAGTGTACATTCGTTCCTACATCTTGAACATGCTTCCTGAAGCTGTTTGGATGGCAGAAGACTGGAACATTTTGTTTGGTGACGGTAATGGTGAGAATCTGCTTGGTATTATTAATAATACTGGGGTGACTTCTGTAGAGAAGATTATTAGTACAGCCATTGTTACAGGTGCCGCTGGTGCTGTAAAAGCTATTACCGGATATAACGGTGATAAGGATGTGATTGTAGAGTTTGCAGAACCACAGGATTTGATTCTTGATGGAATGAGTATCACGTTCGCTGGCGCCGCTGTTCTTACAGAACTGAACAAAACACACGCTCTTGTGAAAATGGAAGATGGTCGTATCCTTATTCCTGGTGTCGCGTTCTCCGGTGCTGAAACGGCTACGGATAAAATGACATTCAGTGTTCATGAAGCCGGCTTTAAGAACATTGAGGAACCCAACTCTGAAGATGTAGTGAAAACAGCTTTCGCCGCAATGACATATGCCCAGTATTTTCCGAATGCTATTATTCTTAATCCAATGACTGTTAACGGTATGGAATCAGAGAAAGATACGACAGGACGTAATCTTGGTATCGTTAAAATGGTTGATGGGGTGAAATATATTGCCGGTCGTCCGATTATCGAGTATGGTGGTATTCTTCCAGGTAAGTATCTTTTGGGTGACTTTAACCAAGCCGCAAATTTGGTTGATTATACCACTTTGACACTTGAATGGGCTGAAGATGTGGAGACCAAGCTTTGCAATGAGGTTGTGCTGATGGCACAAGAAGAAGTTATCTTCCCGATTTATATGCCGTGGGCTTTCGCTTATGGGGATTTGGCCGCATTGAAGACTGCAATAACTAAAGCGTAGGATTATGGATTACATACTTAGAGGTAACGATAAGGATGTAACCAATGTGCTTAAAGAGCAACGCATTCGGATTAATAGAGGGATGATTCAACTCATCCCTATTTCCGAATGTGGTCTTGTTACAGAAGAAGATGCCCGAAAGACATTGGAATGTATGCTTGCAGAGAAAAATGAAGAGATTGGCAGGCTTACTGCATCCATTGCAGAGAAAGATAAGACAATTGTTGAACTGACAGAAGAGCGTGAAACAATGAAAGCTCGCATTGCAGAACTTGAAGTACAGGTGCCTTCTGATGAAAAGAATCTTCCGGTTGCCGATTCAAAAGATTTGCAAGAGGAAGATGCCAAGGAGGTAACTGTTACAGATGATAAAGCCGTTTCCGTGGAAGATGAAAAGAAAACCGGGAAAAGCAAGACTTCTAAATAACTATCGCTATGTTGATTGATGTTTCATATTTTATGTCAGGTCCCAGGCATATTGAGAATGTTTCGGTCGCTGAAATGCCTTCGCCCCAATCTCTTGCTGTGAATGAGGTGATAAATGGGTATATTAAGGCATTTCAGCCCGAATTTCTCCGGAATGTTGTTGGTGTGACTCTTTCCCAAGCTATCACAGATTATTTGGAGCTTATTGAACGGGAAAAGGAAGATTCTTCAGATGAAGTTGATATTTCAGAAGAGAAGGAAGCCCCCCAGTCCGGATATGCAGTATTATGCGAGAAGCTGTGTGAACCGTTCGCTGACTATGTCTTTTATCATATTCTTCGTGACGCAAACACCCAGGCTACAATAACCGGGCTTGTCCGTTTGAAATGTGCTAATGAATATGTAGCTCCTTTGAAGAGACAAGTAAGCACATGGAATAGCATGGTAGAGAAGAATAAACAGTTTGTTGAATGGGCTATGTCGAATGATTGTCCTTTCGATGTGCAAATAACCAAGAATCTTTTGACCCCAATTAATGCTTTCAATTTATGATAGATTTAGATATAACAGAACTGTTTGAGGAGATTGTAAAGGAACTTCCAGAAGGGCTTGAAATCCTCTATCCAAATGGGAAAGGGGGAACTAAAGTTGTGAAGTCCCCAAGGTTGAATTACATCTTCGGTAGCAGTCAATATATCAAAGATATTTTAGATGAATACAGTAAGTCTTCTGCCCAGTCTGAAAGGAAGTTTCCATTGGTTGCACTATTCACTCCAATTAGTGAGGATAGAGGTGACGCGGATTATTTTTCAAAAGCAAAGGTTTCGTTAATTATAGCATGCTCTTCTTGTAAAGAGTGGAGCAATGAGATGCGCAGAACCACATCTTTTAAAAATATCCTTCGGCCAATCTATAAACGTTTATTGGAAGTATTATATGAAGATTCTCGGTTCGACTGTGACTATGACGAAAAAGTGAAACATAGTTATTCAGAAAACTATTCATATGGCAGATACGGAGCCTATACAGATTCCGGTGAGGCTGTGAGCGAGCCGATTGATGCCATAAATATACGCTCGATGGAAATAAAAATTAATAATCTTAATTGTAGAAGAAAATGAGAAAGATTAGAACGTGTAAGGGTTCCCGGATGAACACTGGTAGTTCTGCTTGTAGCATTGACTGGAAAAAAGTCAAAGGTGCTATCTTGACAGAACATGGTGTCAAACTCCCTGCTGATATAACAGGTGAGAAGTTGCTCGAATTGTGCCATGCAGACCGTCCCGGGCGTATTTACCCTATTTTGCCATTCCTGGAGTATGCCAAGAATGGTGGAGAGCCCCAAGTTAATGCTGTAGGGTACGGTGCAAGTGAATACAACGGGCTTAGTGCTCAAACAGACACCTTCACTTTGAAGAAATTTGATGAGGTTTTGAATGCTCAGCTTCTGAAATGTGCCAATAAAGGATGGGACGTTTACTTTTGGAATCAGGATAATATGTTGATCGGTTATAATGATGACACAGATATCCTTGCCGGTATTCCGATGTCTACTGTTTACCCGACCGTGACACAGTACCCGACCAGTAGTGCTAAGTCTGCGATGACTGTTAGTTTTTCACATGAAGATGTGGAAGACAGCCAATTGCACTTTGACTACGTTCAGTTAGACTTCAATCCCAAAAATTTCGTTAAAGGTTTGGTTGATGTTGTGCTTCAAAAGTTGGAGACTGAAAATACCTACAAAATTGTTGAAGTTGTTGGTGGTTATGACCGTACAGAAGAATTTGGCAGTCTTATTGCTGATGGTGCTGCTGAAGTTATGAATAACGTAACTTCCGCTACATATTCGGATGGTGTCATTACCATTGTTCCTAAAGCCGGGGCGGTTCCTTCGTTGAAAGCTCCTTCTGTATTGTATGAAAAAGGAATCAGAGGTATCGAGCAGGTGGCATGAAGGTAGATAATGTTACGTTCGTCGAAGTTGCTGTGAAGGGCATGACGAAGGAAGAGTTTATTAATGCACACATTAAAGTCGTGTGGCAGGAACTGAAGGAAGCTGACCGCAAGAAGAAGCTCTCGGAAGTGTACGATGCGATAACTAAGTAACCGACGGGCTGGGGTGTGATTACAGCCCGGCCCGTTATATTTTTACTGTATGGCAGATTTTGATGAATTACATAGAGTTATTCATTCCATTGCATCCGGGTTTGAAGAGGAATGTATTAGGTGTATGGAAGAACATAAGAATGTGCTCGTTGATTGCATTCAGGAGCAATTATATTCCGGTCTGGACGGTACTGAACATCTATTGAATCCTGATTATGATACTGACACCTATTTTAACGAGCCCGGTCCCTGGCAGAACCGTGCGGAACAATATAAACGATGGAAGGAGAGGATAACTCCACCTCTTAGAAGTGAGATGCTTTATTTGCCACCGCGTCCGGTTGAGGTACCTAACCTCTTTATTACTGGTACTTTCTATGATAGCATAACTGCCGATAGAATTGATTCCGGGCTTCGATTCTCAACGAAAGGATTTACGGACGGTAGTTCTATTGAGAAGAAATACGGTGAGCAGATTTTAGGCATTGGTGATACAGCTAAAGAGTACTTTAATATTATGTATCTCCGTCCCTGGATGGAACGTTTCTTTTCAGAATGTGGATATCGGTAGAAAATGGCTTGTAGTTGCGAAATAAAAAAGATGCAGAGTGAACTGGAACGTATCAGTGATCTTGCAAAGAAAGCAGCTGTCTTGGATGGTTGCATGTATGTCGTTTATCAGAAAGAAGATGGTACCTATGCTTTTGATAAACTAGGAGTTGAGATAAAAGGAAAGATTGTTGAATATAGACATTACCTGTAATTATGGCAGATTTAAAATTAAAAGATTTCGTTGATGAGAACGATTTGCAGAAATTGGTGGAGCTTGATAATACTATTGAGCGTGTGAGGGCTGATTATGTTAATGCGGCCAAAGAATTAGCAAAAGGTTTGAAACTAAATGTAGAAGGCGTTGCTGATCTTGAAAAGTTGAGTAATCTTTATAATACTCAAGCAAAAACGGCTGGTTCTGCATCTGCTGAATTAACCGAGGCTCTTAGAAAACAGTCTGAAATAACTCAAACTGTCAGTAAGAAGATAGAGGAAAAGCTAAATGTAGAGAAATTATCTGCTGCTGAACTGAAGAAACTAACCAAGGCAAACTCGGATAATGCTGCGTCCTTGGAAAAGGCTGCTAAAGCGGAAGCTAACTTGACAAAAGCACAGAATGCCGGCAATATTACACGTAAGAAAGCTGTTCTATCGGAAGAGGAGCGATTAAAGATTATCCGGTCAGCAATAACACTAACTAATCAGGAAGTACACAGCCGTTCCCAGGCAAAGGAAATGAATAAGCAACTTCAAAAGGCTGTTGATTTACTGAAAGATACTGATGAGGATTATATTCGTACACTTGCCCGTCTTAATTCTACAATCGGAATCAACACTGATTACATAAAGCGTAACTCTGATCGGTACACTCAGCAGAAAATGACTATTGGTGCATATCGGGAAGAAGTAAAGGCTGCATGGGTTGAGATACAGAACGGTAATAAGTCCATGCAGAATATGGGTATTATTGCTCGGAATGCAGGAAAAATACTTAAAACGGAGATGGCTCCTGGATTAAATCAGGTTAGTGCTGGTTTGAAAGGGTGGGCTGCCGGTTATATTGGTGCACAGGCTGTTGTTGGAGGGATTGTTAAGATGTTTACGCAACTGCGTGAAGGTGTTGGCTCCATTGTTGAATTTGAATTTGCTAATAGCAAACTTGCAGCGATTTTAGGTACGACGGCTGACAATATTAAAGAATTAACCACTGATGCTAAAAGGTTGGGAGCTACAACCAAATATACAGCTTCTGAAGCTACCGAATTGCAGATAGAATTAGCCAAGTTAGGTTTTACACGGAAAGAAATATTAGATGCAACAGAATCGGTTTTACGTTTTGCTCAAGCTACCGGTGCAGGGTTAGGGGAAGCTGCTTCGCTAACTGGAGCTGCATTGAGAATGTTCAATGCAGATACTCGTGAGACAGAACGTTATGTATCTGCAATGGCTGTTGCTACAACAAAGAGTGCGTTATCGTTTTCATATCTTGCTACTGCACTTCCAATCGTTGGACCGGTAGCTAAGGCTTTTAATTTCTCTATTGAAGATACTTTAGCATTGGTTGGTAAATTAGCAGATGCAGGATTTGACGCTTCAATGTCTGCTACTGCTACTCGTAATATTCTTCTAAATTTAGCCGATACAAACGGTGTACTTGCCAAGTCGTTAGGTGGCCCTGTAAGAACATTACCTGAGTTGGTCGCTGGATTGCAAAAATTGAAAGAGCAGGGAGTAGATTTGAATAGTACTCTTGAAATGACTGATAAACGGAGTGTTGCTGCTTTCAATGCGTTTCTTACCGCTGCCGATAAGATTGTTCCATTGAGGGACCAAATTACAGGCGTGGATAAAGAACTAGCAGATATGGCAGATACTATGAGTAACAATGTTAAAGGTTCTATTGCGGGACTTTCTTCTGCGTGGGAAGCATTTATGCTCTCTTTCTATAATTCTAAAGGACCAATGAAAGAAGTCCTAGATTTCTTGGCAAAAGGATTAAGAGGAGCGGCGTCACAATTAAAGTCTTACTCTCAATTGCAAGATGAAGCAGATAATTCAGCAGTAGCTAGGGCACAAAAAGAAATGGCTTCTTCTAATGTTATAGAGAAGCATCGTAAGAATATGATTCGATTGTATAAAGAGAAACTGAAAAAAGGTATGAGTGCAGATGAAGCCGCTATAGCAGCTAAAGACGAATATCTTCAAACTTTGCAAAGTCAATTGGATTCAGAGAATAAAGAATATTCAAATGGAATAAAGAAAAGAGAAAAACTAGAGAAAGAGGTTGAGGATAGAGGTTCTTTCAGAAAATGGACTATATATGGATGGATTTATGATAAAACTAGAATAGGGCGTACTAAAAAAATAATCGAAGAGGATATAAAAACGGCAACTACTGTTGCCGCTGGGAAAAAAGCTATTGCTTCTATAACTGAGTCAATAATTGATGACTTAAATAAAGTAGACCTCAAACAATCAGAAGTATCTCAAAATGCATCAGGTCAAAGAACTCTCACAGACAAGGAGAAACGAGAACTTGAAAAAGCAGAAAAGGAAAAACAGAAGATTCGTGAAACTTATCAGGAGTCAGAACTAGCTCTTATGGATGAAGGACTGGAGAAAGAACTTGCTAAAATTGGTGTTGCTTACTCGAAGAAGATTGCTGCCGTCAAGGGTAATAGCAAAGAGGAAATTGCTACACGTCAGAATTTAGCTAAGGAAATGCAGGAAAAGCTAGATGAGTTTACTATTAAGTATAATTCTGATCGTGAGAAGAAGGATGTTGAGAACGCTCTTGCTGTTGTAAAAAAGGGGTCCCAGGAAGAACTTGATTTGAAATTGCACCAGTTGGAATTGCAACGTGAAGCAGAAATTGATGCAGCAGAGAAAACAGGTGAAGATGTTTTTCTCATTGACGAAAAATATGCAAAAAAGAAACAAGAACTTTACGAAAGACATGCATCCGATCAGGTTCAATTAATAGCAGAGAATGCGGCGCATGAGCAGGAAATCCGGGATGCTGCATATGTTATGGATACGCTTGCTCTTAAAAAACAGTTAGCTTCTAAGGAAATAACTCAGCAGGAGTATGCAGAACTTGAATATCAGCTAAAATTAAACTATGCACGTAAAACTGCTGAAGCAGCTATTGATGCTTTGGAGTCCGAACTTGCTACTGCCAATTTGAGTACGGATAAAAGGGAGAAACTAGAGGAGAAACTTGCTAAATTGAAAGCAGACCTTGCCCAAAAAGAAGCAGAAGCGGAGATTGAGGCTATCGATAAGGTTACTAAAGCGGATGAGAAAGCTCAGAAAGAGCGTCAGAAAAACTTGAAAAAGTGGCTTCAAACTGCATCTCAAGCTGTGGGGACCATTGGAAACTTAGTCTCTTCTATTTATGATGGACAGATTCAGAAAATAGAGGAAGAACGGGAAGCCAATGAGGAAAAGTATGATGAGGATATTGAACGAATAGAGAACTTAGCAGAATCGGGGGCCATATCTGAAGAGGAAGCAGAAGCACGTAAACGTGCAGCAAAGGATCAGACTGAAGCCAAGAATAAAGAGCTGGAAAGGCAAAAGCAAGAGATTGCGCATAAGCAAGCTGTTTGGAACAAAGGGGTACAAGTAGCAGAAACGGGAATTGCGACGGCTCGTGGTATTATGGAGGCTTTCCAGTTAGGTCCGATTGCCGGTGCTGTTATGGCTGCTGTTATCGGGGCAATGGGGGCTATGCAAGTAGCAACAATTCTTGCTACTCCTATTCCTTCTTATGCAGAAGGTACTAAAGGTAATGATAGGCACCCCGGCGGTGCTGCTTTGGTTGGTGATGCCGGTAAACATGAAGTTATCATGTATTCCGGAAAAGCATGGATTACTCCTGATACTCCAACTTTAGTTGATATTCCTAAAGGTGCGCAAGTCTTTCCTGATGTTGATAAGGTAGATATCTCTAATTTTGATATGCCGGATTGGGACTTTCCTACATTTTCACCGACATATTTTGCATCTTCTTCCGGTGATACCATTGTTTTCAATGATTATTCCCGATTAGAAAAAAGGGTTGATAGAACAAATTTCCTTTTGATGAAGAGTCTTAAAATGCAGCGTCAGGATGCTTCTAACCGTGAATTTGAACTGTATAAGTTATCTAAACTGAAATAGTCATGATTGAAAGATTAAATCAGATAACATTGAATGATTTCATTGAGCTTTCTTGCGGAAACTATGCTTGTTTGCTTTCGGACTGCAAATCTATGTCAGAAAGCACGCTTAAAGAAATAGCGTCTAAATTACTTGTCGAATACAGAAGTATTGTTAATCCTTCAAATATGAAGGCTATGGTAATGGACAAAGAGGATATGCTGAAAGAACGTGCCAAACTATTGAGTCTTCGTATTTGTCAGGCTCTTGTTTCTCTTGGCTTTTATGATGATGTTCGTCAGGTATTGGGTCAACTAAATGTAGATACCCGAAATATGAGTGATGAACAAGTAATATCGAAGATTGACTATTTGCTTCATTCTACAATTTTTGAGCAAAAACGGAACGAGGAAAGACGCAGTGAGGAACATAAAGGAAATAAGGTTACTCCTGAACAAATTCGTTCTTCTTTCGATGCTGAGATTGCTTTTCTAATGACATTCTTTAAAATGAGTATAGATTCCCGTGTAATTAACGCTGCTGTCTACGCAAATATCGTTCATCAAGCCGATGTTGAAATATCGTTCAGAAAAAGAAGCACATGATAATATTGGTATTTACATATATGCTGTAATTCGATTAATTTTTAATTAAAGCGAATTATTTCATACAGTCGTTTGTACATCTCCTTTAGAATCACAAACGACTTTTTTATGAATAGAAAAAACAGCATCCATTGTATAAATAGGCATTTATACAATGTTTTATTGTCAGAATTACGTACATTAGAGACGAAGTGTAATCGGATAACAGCAGAAGTGTCCGAGGTAAAAAAAATGATTGCCTTATTGCCCCCCGATATAGGCACTCTTATTAGTTCAATCGAGCGTTCTGCTAAGGAAATGCACGAGCAAAGTATCATGCACCGGGAATACGTGGAAAGGTGCATTAATGGCGAACCGAAGATACACCTAATAAGGAGGGCTGACAATGGACTTTGAAAAGGAATTATCAGAAATATATCCTTGGATATTAAAGGTGGCAAGAAAATTCTGCTGTTCCATGCAAGATGCTGAAGACTTAGCCGGTGATACAGTTTATAAGCTACTTGTGAATCGTGATAAATTTGATTGTTCTAAACCACTTCAACCGTGGTGCCTTATTATAATGAGGAATACTTATATAATAAGATACAATAGAAATTCCCTTATACATTTTACAGGGCTTGATATGGTAGACGGAAGTGCCATTTCTAACTGTACAGCTCATTCAATACTGTTTGATGATTTGGTTTCCACAATACAACGGTGTGCTAAAAAATCCCGTTGTATTGATAGTGTGATATATTATGCTAGTGGGTATTCTTATGATGAGATAAGTGAAATCCTGAACATTCCTGTTGGAACTGTAAGAAGTCGTATTTCTTCTGCTCGGAAGTTTATACTTCACGAAATTGGGTATTGACGATTGATTAAGAGTGTATGGAAATAACTTTTTCATAAATATAGCAAAATAGTTATGTTTTTATTTGGTTGTTTATAGCAAAAACGCTATATTTGTATCGTCTTAAATAAACGGTCTTTTACATTATGAAGTACAATCAGTTTTTTGCGGAACTTACCGCAGCAGGTTGTTACGTTCTTAGGCATGGGGCTAATCATGATATTTGGTACAGCCCCAAGACAGGAAACAAATTTGCCCTGTCAAGGCATGGCAAACAGGAAGTGCCTACCGGAATGGAACGTAAAGCAAGAAAGGTTCTTTTGGGGGAGTAATCCCCCTACCTTTTGCGCTTTATTATCTAAAGGACTGTAAATGTTGAGACAATGGGGTACGGTATATTGCCGTACTCCTATTTTTAAAGCAATGGATATGAAAGTAACTGTAATCATGGAAAAGGCGAGCGATGGGTATTACTCATGCTTTGTTGAGGAAGATTTACCCGGCTTTGGTTTGGCAGGGTATGGAGATACGGCGGAAGCCGCGAAAGAGGATATGATGAAAGCATATGAGGAAATAAAGGAGATGCAGGCAGAAGAAGGCAAGGAAATGCCGGAATTGGAGTTTATCTACAAATATGATATGCAGTCTTTCTTCAACTATTTCTCATTCCTGAATGTTACTAAGGTTGCAGAGTTGGCAGGTATCAATGCTTCATTGATGAGACAATATACTTCCGGTGTGACAGTAGCCGGACAAAAACAATATGATAAGATACGGGTAGCGGTGGAACGTATATCTAAAGAACTTTCCGCAGCCACTTTCTAAAGATAGTGTACCGCTGTGAAGCGAGACCGTTTTAAGACAAAGGCAGGCTCCGTTCCTTTATATATGGGTTCGGAGCTTTTTTATGAAAGTATTAATTTGTAAATTGAGAATGCAGAAAGTCATAATTATTTTATGTTTTATCTATTGCGTTGAAAAATAAATAGTTATGTCTTGCTTTTGCAAAATGCAATTTTCAAGAATTTAGCCAATCGGGAAACCGGTTGGCTTTTTCTATATATTTGCTCGTGAACGTTCAAAACGAGTTAAAATGCTTTGTAAATATGTACTTACAGTTGATAGTATTTCCTATGATATTCCCAAATCTTGTATTCAGAATTGGGATGAAATAAAGTTTTCCCGTAAACGCTCCGGACTTGAAGGAATAACTAGAACCTTTACTTCAAAATTCCAGTTTGTGGGAGAAGCCTATGATCTCATATTGGAGGAGTATTTGAGCAAGTACCTGGCTTCTAATGCCAGTATCACCGTTTATACTATAACCAATTCTCATACTTATGATGAATTTTTCAGTTGCCGGCTGGATTTCAGTTCATTGACCTATGATGGAAATACTGTTTCTATTAATTCGATAGATGATAGTGTCGCTAATATCATAAAGGCTAATAAAGGAACACAATACGAATATTCGGTAGATGAGATAAAAGATGCATATCAGCTTTATTATGATAGGTTGAATATGCAAAATCTATTGAATTTCACAGTTGATGATACATACGTCATCAATCCTATTGAACTTGCTGATGTGTATGTATATAGTTATAATACAGAAATAGCAAAGGGAGGATATTTGGATTTTAATAAAGGAGAGAAGGGGGTTATTGCTGATATTTTGGATGTTCCTTCATCTGGAATCAATGCGTATATAGATATGGATGTTGAATATGAAAATGGTGGAGATGGAGAATATATAGATTTAACTCTTTCTACGTGTGGAAACACACAAGTTGTGCGTGTGTTCAATGGAGAAAATAAGAATGTTAAGTTGAATGTTAGGGTTGATAGGAATTCTTTTAATGCCTATGGCCAAAGGAAAATGTTCTATTTTTCTATCAGTATGAAGGCTAGTCATACTACTTATGCGAATTTCAGGATAAAGAAAATAAATGAATTTAAGATAACTTATTATTCAATTGATTCTCCTATACATATAGATGCCATAACCCCTCATACGGTTTTATGTAAATTATTAAAGAGTATGAATGGTGGAAATGATGGCATAAAAGGTGAAATTGATTATGGGTATAATGAAAATTTAGATAATTGTGTAATATTGGCTGCTGAAAGTATTCGTGGTATTAAAAAAGCCAAGTTATATACTTCGTATACAGAATTTAAAGATTGGATGGAAGCAGAGTTTGGATTTGTTCCTGTCATTAATGGGAATACTGTGTGCTTTAAACATCGGGATAGTTTATTTGGGAATAGTAATATAAAAAAAGTGACAAACAATATTTCTGATTTTGAGTATAAAATCGATGCATCGAGAATCCATTCACGTATTAGAATAGGATATGATAAACAGGATTATGAAAGTATTAATGGGCGTGATGAGTTTCGTTTTACAACTGAATATACTACAGGTGTAGATATAACTGAAAATGTATTAGAACTTATTAGTCCTTATCGTGCAGATGCTTACGGTTTTGAATTTTTAGCTCAAAAAAGGGGAAAGGATACCACAGACAATGAGAGTGATAATAATGTGTTTTTTGCAGGAGTAAACTTAGATCTAAGTGATAAGAGGTATAAAATGATAAGGGACGGATGGGAAATTGACGGTGTGCTTGATTCATCTCGGATGTTTAATACTATGTATTGGCAGGGGGAGATGCTCAAGGCAAATGCCAGCTATATTGGTATGTTCACTAAAAAACTGTCTTATTCTTCTTCTGATGGCAATAGTGATGTTGTTGTCAATGGTATAGGGATGAAAGATGATTTTAACGTCGAAAGTGGTATTATTACTTGTGGAGACGTTTCATTCACAACTTATGATGAAGATATTCCATCAACAGATAATGAAACGATTAAAGTCTTGAAAGATGGTCTGGCTTATGAAGGTTACATTAAAGAAGTAAGCAGGGTGATTGAAAGGTTCGCAGGAGTGAAATATGATTTATTTGTTCGTTCAATAACAAAAGCTTAGAATATGATTATAAGCCCGTTTACCCCACTGTTTTTTTCTCCGTCTACCGATAAGTTTGGAGCGAAGAGTAAATATGTGCAGTTATTCGCACGTACAGACAGGATTTTTATTGAACTGATTTCAACGCCCAAAGAACAGGCTCCTATTGTTTACATTAATAATCTTTTAAGTAATATATCTACTCCTGTAACATTGAGCTCATGGAAGATGAATGATGATAAGATCCTCTTTTTCTATAATATTTCGCTGCTTCCATGTGGATATTATTCTGTAACAATTAATGGGAATACGAGTGAGATTTTTAAAGTTACAGACGATGAATGTGAATTATCAGAAACCAGTCTTATCCAGTATTCAATGAAAGATAATAAGCAGCGTCTTGATGCTGTCTGGTGGATAGATGGGATGCAATACTTTTTTGATTTTCGTGTTCCTGGCGGTTTCAAAGATAACGGATGGGCGTTCGGTGTGGATAATGAGCAGTTTGTGACTGCTGATGAGGATATTGTTGAACTATTCAGCCATGAATATACAACTGTATTATTTACGCTTGGAAATGGGATGGGATGCCCTGTGTGGTTTGCTGAATTGCTGAATCGTGTTTTATGCTGTAATTACGTCTACTTTGATGGTATTCGATATGCAAGAAAGGAAAGTGGTGTTCCGGAACTAAACCAGCAAATCGAAGGATTGAAGAGTTTTGTATTCAATCAGATGTTGCAGAAGGTGAAAACTATAAATCCTGTCCTGGAATGGAATAACCAAGTGTCTATGAGAAGGATTCAGAATGACACTTATAGGTTAACGTCTGATAGTGGGGAATTGAGAAGCATAAAGTCTGGTAGTGAAGTTGATGAGGAATATACATCTGCAATTGCAGGTAAAATTTATATAAGATACCAAGTAATAGCTACTAGTCTTTTTACCAGCTACAATTATTATGTTAGAGTGATATTGGATAAACCAGCAAATGGGAATGTAACATTTGATGTGCCATTTGTGGAAACAGTAGATGGCAACATTGTCCATACTGTGGGGAAAATGTCCGTTATAAATGGGTATTATTCTGATGAACAGAGCTTCAGTAGTCGTAAGAATAGCTATCAAGTAGATTTACGTGCCGGAGAAATTCTGAATTTTGTGTCAAGTGAAAATGACAGGACTTTTTATGAAGTAACTTGGGATGGTGAGTTTCTTGAAGATTTGCCGGTTGCTCCAGGTGAAACTCCTGACCCTCCATCAAATTGAGATGTATTTAAATAGTTTGTAACAATAAAGATAGAATAAAATGACAGAGTCGGAAAAACAACAGATTGTTAGCCTTGTGCTGCAAGCGTTGAAGACAAACAGTCTTACAATAGAGCAACTGACTGATACAGCCGAGTTATCTAAAGATATGTATGTTGAGGTTAGTGGTGGTCGGAAGATATCTATTGATTTACTTTCAAGCACCATTGCAAAAATGGTGAATGGTGATTTTGATGCATTAGTGAAGAATGTCAATAAGATTGCGAAAGATTTGTCGGATGGAGACGCCGAGTTGTTGAAACGTCTAACAGGAGTGTCTGATAAATCCAGCCCTTTGACTGACCCATTTAAGAGTATCGGTACTTTTACTGCTATTGGTAGCTTTAAGGATAAATTGAAGACAATGTATTCCGGGGATTCTGCTATTGGGAATTATCGGTGTATTTTGTCTGTTGATTCGTCTAAGATTCCTGTAAATATACAAATTGAACGGTTGGAGCTTAATAAGGTTTGTCAATCATTCACTTCGTGTATACAACTGGCTACCATGTCAGACAATGCAGAAGGCGTGTATTTGGGTACAGTTTGTACAATCTCACGAATAGGTATTGTTTCCAATGAGAGTGTTACATGGGACAAATGGACCTCTGTAATAAATGACTTTGAGGAAAGGATAGGAAAAGCGAACGGTATCGCTCCTTTGAACGAAGAAAGTAAAGTTCCTTCTGAATGTCTGCCTGAACCGTTGTCTCTTGGGGAAGGTGAAGAAGAAGCTTTCCCCGGCAACCGTGGAAAGTCTTTGGAAGATACAATGAAAAATATCCCTTCCGATATAATCAAACCGGGTTCTTTCTCCGTCCTGTCTGACGCTTCCTATCTCAATGTGTATTTTAAGAAAGTGTCCAAAACAACCGGTAAAGAAACGGATGACAGCTTCCGTCTGCCTTCTGCTACCCTTGAACAAGCCGGCCTTTTGTCCGCCGAGGATAAGCAAGCCCTTGAGGATATGAAGAGCGGCACGCCCGCTGACGATGTAACACACCCCATCGTCATTGTTGATGAGATCCGCCCATTGAAAGACGGCTACTATACCCTTGAAACCGCTATTGCCGCCATTGTCTCCTATCAACAGGAATCTGGCGTCAAATATGAGCGAACGGGTCTCATCATTACTTACAAAACAGGCGAGTATGAAATGGAAACCCGGCAGTTCCAGGGTGCCGTGTCCGATTTTGCGACCCCTTCTCTTTGGAAACCCTTCGGGAATGGTGACGGCAGTTCCGTTGTTGAAACTTCCGATGAACCGGCAGAAGGGGGGAAGGACGCCTTTTCAACTGGTGGCGCCTATGCTTATGTTCCGGCCAACCTCGACGTAAACGTGGAAACAGAAGGCATTGTAAAACTTCAGATGAAGAACGCTGCCGGTGAAACCCTTGGCGATGAAGTGCAGTTCGCTATCGGCACGGGTGGCGGCGGTCAAACTGGTGGTACCATTGTTGCCATTGCTTTCCAGTCGACACCTGTCTATGGCTCTTACGGCTCCACGCTACGAACCTTTGCCGCCATTCGTTCCGTGACCTCGAACGGTGTCGAATCCTCTGACAACCTGATTGAGAAACTGGAACTCGTAGACCGTGAAAGCGGGCTTACCGTCTGGACTGAAACCGTCAACAAAGCATCTTCCGGTGACATGAAGGACTTCTCCTTTGAACTGGACTTCACCGCATACTTTACGGCTGCCGGTACTCGGAAATTCAAGCTGATAGCCACTGACGAAAGCGGCAATACCGGTTCCAAGAATGTCAATGTAACAGCTGTTGATATTACCTGTACCTGTGTGCAGGTGCTCAACTATACCCCTGAAACTCTGCTTACTCCGACAACTGAAAGTTTCAGCCTTCCACTCTATAAGTTCGGAAACAACACCTCTGATAAAGGTATCAGTGCCCAGGTTGACATCAAGATTAATGGTGAATGGCAATCCCTGTCTACCACCGTTGTAAATGACAACTACTCGCACTCCGTTGTAATCCGCCCTGCTTCCCTCGGCCTAGAACACGGTACCTATCCCTTGCGCATCCAAGGAACGGATGTCGCATCCGGAGTGAAAGGAAATGTCATCTACACGGCTGTCATGGTAATTGACCCGAATAGTTCCACACCTCTTGTCGCCTTGAGATACGATGATAAAAACGGTGGAGTAGTCCGACTGTACGAAACCGTAGAACTTGATGTTGCCTGTTATGACCCGTTGGAAATGACTTCACCCGTCAGCGTGAAAGCCAATAACGTGCAGATAACACAAATTGCTGCCAGTCGTAACAAAACCTATCAGGTCAAACAACAACTGCAGGGCTACAAGGCTGACGGCACCGATACGGTCAACTATACCGCCGTATGCAAGGACGTGACTAGCGAACCTGTCCGGGTGACAGTTAGCGGTTCCGCCATTGACGCCGCCATAAAAGAAGGCGCCATCTATAACTTTGACTTCTCATCCCGTACCAATCAGGAAACTGACCATAGCATTGTCAGCGGTAATTATGAAATGAAAGTGGACGGTGCCAACTGGACTACCAACGGTTTTGGCACATTCTTGGGTGAGAACTGCCTTCGCGTAGCCGAGAATGTGGGCGTGTCATTAAACCATGCCCCGTTTGCCGGCTCGTCCATCGAATCCAACGGTGCCGCCATCCAGTTCGCTTTCGCTTCCAAGAACGTGACCGATGATGATGCCCTGCTCCTTAGCTGCTATGACGAAACGTCCGGTGCTGGTTTCTATGTCACCGGCCGGGTGGTCGGCATCTTCTGTAACAATGGCGTTTCCCGTCGTGAAGAACGCGCCTACCGACAGGGTGAAAAGATAACCGTAGCCGTGGTTGTTGAACCTGCAAGCAACTACGTTGAACGTGACGGCACACGGTATTCCATGATGAAACTCTTCCTCAACGGTGAGGAAGTCGCCTGCCTTGGTTATGTTCCGGGCGGCGGCTCCCTGATTCAGACCAAGTATATAACGATGGACGGCAAACTGGGTGATTTGTATCTTTATTACATGATGGCCTGGAACTCCTATATGGAATGGGCACAGGCGTTCAAGAACTACCTTGTCCGTCTGACCGATACAGAGGTAATGGTGAAGGAATACGCCTTTGAGGACATCCTTAAAAGCCAGACAGCCGAGGGTAGTACCCAAAGCCGCCCGTCGGCTGCCGAAATCTATTCACGCGGTATGCCTTACATTGTCGAATGCCCCTATGAAGGCTCCGATATAGAAGCACTGGACGGCACCACTTCCACCAGTACGAAGATATACATCACGCTCTATTACTTTGACCCCGAACGCCCGTGGCGTAACTTCAAGGCCGTGAGTGTCCAAACCCGCAACCAGGGAACCACCTCTGCCAAACGCCCGGTAAAGAATAAACGCTACTACCTCGCCAAGAGCAAAGGCAAAAACAAGGACACTCGAATCATACTACTTAATCCGGACGATACGACGGAGGAAGGACGCCGTGCAATAGCCTTGGCTACCATCAACAAAGTACAGGTCGGTGATAATACAATCCCGGTCGATGTCATTACCGTAAAAGTCGATTACTCCGATTCCGGCAATGCGAACGACTGCGGCGCCTGTGAAATGATGAACGTTACATACCGTGCCTTAGGTGGTAACTATATGACACCTGTCCAACGTGCATTTGACGGAACATTTGACAGCGGTGACTTGCATATCGAAGACTTGCAGATGAACCACTCTACCGCCAATCACCCGGTAGCCACCTATCGGTGTAAGGATGACAGCCTGCAAAACGTCTATTTCCATGCCAAAGGCAACTGGAAAGAAGACAAAGGGGAACAGTTCGCCCTCGGCTTCAAAGATACCCCCGGCTATAACAAAGGTTGCCTGAATTATGGTGACTTCATAGAGTTCTTCGGTACTCCTGACGAAACTTTAGACGCAATTGAGATACGCTTCAAACAGACTGACGGACTCGATACGGACAGCGTGTACCTGCTTTCCCTGTATTGCGGTAGTTCGTACCGGATAATGAGGTATCAGGACAGCTCATGGAAAAAGCAGTCCGGTTCCATGAAGTATGAAAACGGCAAATGGAATGTCACCGGTGACGTCCTGAATCCGGTTGAAGGTTTCGAACTTCTTAACTACCAAGGTATGGACTGGTTTCAGGGCGTCGGTTCTGTTCAGGATATGATGGCCATGAAAACGGACAAATCCTCATGGGTTCAAAAACTCGTGGATAACGGAACTATCTCTGCTGATACCTTCCCGGCATGGACTTACTACTTTGAATCGCTTGTCGATGATGACCAGCTCGCCATTGATTACGCTTTGGGTAAGAAAGTGCCCTATAACCTCTACCGATGGTTGCGCTTCTGTGATTCCTGCGATTACTCCAAAGGCGGGAACTGGCAAAGAACATGGAAGGAAAACCTGTATAAATTCGCCTGCCCAGAAAGTGTCTTGAGTTATGACATCTTCACCGACTACCTTGCCGCCACTGACCAACGCGCCAAGAATATGCAGCCGATGTGGTTCTTGGAAGAGTATGCTTCCGTAACAGACGGTGTGTACAGCTCCGAGGATGCCATGCGCATGTACCTGAATAAAATCTATGACTGCGATACGCTCAATAGCAAGGACAACGACGGTGGTTGCACGGTTGACGCCGAGGTGGACCCCAACCGGACGAGCGATGAAACATTCACTAACCCTTATGCTGGCTACGGCTCCGTTCTGTTTAATAACATCTATCTCCAGCAAGTAGTGTGGACTGACTCATCCGGTACGGAACTCTCCCTGCGTACCGTTGCCGCCGCCATGCGTAACGTTCAGGCGACCATTGACGGCGTCACCCTGCACCCGTTCTCACCCGAAGGAGCTACGCATTTCTTCATTGACAAACGGCTCAAAAAATGGCAGAAACTGGTTAGTTCTTACGACGGTGAACGGAAATACATCTCCTATACCGCCACCTCTGATGCTATTTACTTCTATGCCCTGCAAGGTCTTGGACTTACCGCCCTTCCGTCTTTCATCGAAAGACGTTGGCGTATTCGTGACGGCTATTTCCAAACCGGTGATTTCTTCAGCGGTGTAATTTCCGGGCGCGTATCTTCCAAATCAAACGCCACCATCCGGATTGTCGCTGCTAAAAACGGTTACTTCGGTGTCGGCAATGACGCTAGCGGCAACCTTTCCGAAAGCTGCTTCCTTGAAGTGGGCGAAGAATATGTATTCACCAACTTCTCACATGAGGAAGGCGCCTTGCTGTATATCTATCAGGCTGACCGCATGAAGCTGCTCGACCTGTCTGAAATCTCCCTGTCAAGTACGGTGAGCTTCTCCGCCATGCAACTTGTGGAAACCCTTATCTTGGGCTCTGACACCCATACAGAACAATCCATCGGTTCTTACGCACCGCTTACCTCGCTGAACTGCGGCGAAATGCCCTTCCTCGTATCACTCGATATCCGGAACACACAAATCGCTACGCTCGTTACCGACAAATGCCCACGTATCGCCCATATCAATGCGTCCGGTAGCAAACTGGAGAACATCACTCTTGCAGAGACTTCTCCGATTAATGACATCTCTCTTCCACCAACAATGACAAGCCTCCGTTTTGTCGGTCTTCCTGAACTGACCTATACCGGTCTTTCCGCCCCGTCCGGCCTGCAAATAGAATCCATGCCGAACGTCGGGCGGCTGCGTCTTGAAACGTCTCCGAAACTTAATGCCATCCAAATGCTCCGTGACGTGCTCGCTTCGCAAACGGAATCCCATAAACTTTCCATGCTCCGTATCTCGAACATGACACTGAAAGCTGACGGCTCCGAGCTTCTTGCATTGCTTGAGTATGGCGTTGCCGGTATGGATGAGGACGGTAACAGACAGGACAAACCGGTAGTCAATGGCACGTACCACTTGACTGTTATCCGTGAGACAGGTGAAATCGAATCCCTTGAATCCGGCATCGACGGCCTTGTCATCCTTACCGTCATCGATGCCTATATCGACCTTATCAACTGGTTCAATAATGAGTCTTATGGCGGAGAACCGTACTATGATAACGTAACGCTGGACAACATCAATGAAGTCCTTGAATATTATAACGGCGAAACCTACGAGGAATATCTCGAACGGTTTGCTGAAGACAATATGGATATTAATGATTTAATAAACAAGTAACTATGACTAATGAACAAAGCGCCACGCTGCTTCGCTTGAACAAACAGGCACAAGTAGCAGCACTGAACGCCGTTGGATTCTCGGATATTACCGAGAATTCCCGCGCATCTGAATTTGGACAACGTATCAAGTGGGCCGCTGGCTTGCTTGACCTTACTCTTGCCTGTAACCGTATTTCTGATAACTCCAAGGCATACTTTACCGTTGCCGAATGGAACTCCCTAACCGCTGTCAACAAGCAACTGTACATCAAACGCGGGCTTCGTATCCGTGCCCATGGACACTCCTTCGTAATCGCCGCCCAGGAGTGCTATAATGCCGATATGACTACTACCTTCTATTGGGGCGGTCAGGGTAAAGCCATAGACGGCCTGAACCAAAAAGGACTGGGTGCCATGTACGGCTGCTTCACGGGTGAGGAGGATACCGACCTGATTATCACTATCCTGAAAGACCAGAACAATAGCGGCGTGATTGGTGCGCCGGCTGCTGAAGCCGCCCGTGCATACCGTGCTTATACCCTTGAAAGTGACGGTATCGATGACGAATCCAACTGGTTCCTTCCGTCATCGGGTCAAATGCTTCTGATGTACCGCTACCGCGATAAAATCAATGAGATGATGCGGACATTTTGGAGCAGTGACAGTATGTTGATGACCGATAAGTACTATTGGTCGTCAACGATTTGGGACAATAACTCTGCATGGACATTCGAATTGAATACCGGGCGTTTTACGGTTCAAAACAAAAATTCAGTCCTTCTCCATGTGAGAGCTATTGCTTCAGAATAGTATTAATTTAATATTATACAATAAAATGGATAAAAATATCGCAAACGCAATGCTTTTGCGTCTGAATAAACAAGATCAAGTTTCAGCTTTGCAGTCAATAGGTTTTACAACTGTTAATGAAAATACATCGGCAAGTGACATCGCCAAATATATGCAATGGTCAGGTACGCTTCTTGACCTTTCTTTGGCTACGCTCCGTATCGAAGACGGCGAACAGGTCTTTTTCACAGCAGCCGAATGGAACTCCATGAGCGCGAATAACCGCTCCAAGTATATCCGTATCGGTATCCGTATGCGTGCCGAATGCCACCAGTTCATTATCGCCAAAAGCGACTGTGTTGACGCAGGCGGCAATAAAACGTTCAAATGGGGTGGCTACGGAACCGACCTACGCGGCCTGAAAAACTACGGCAGTGGTAATCAAGGACTCTATGATACCTTCGACGGCAAGGAAAATACCGATGTTATAATAGAAACCCTTGCAGGCGTCAAGGACACCCAGGGAACTGTCGGCGCCCCTGCCGCCGAAGCTGCCAGAGCCTATAAAGCCTGTACGCTTGAATCTGACGGAATTGAAGATACAACCGTGTGGAACCTGCCCGCACTGGGCGAACTTATGCTTATGGCCAAGTATAAAACCGAAATCAATGAGCTCATAACTTCTATGTTTGGTAATCAAAATATATTTACAAACGACTGGTATTGGTCTAGTACTGAATATGACGCTTCCAGCAGTTGGATCGTGTACTTCAACGGCGGCGGCGTCATCACGGGCTACCGCCAGAGCGCGTACCGGGTTCGTCCCCTCGCCGCAATAAACACTTTATCCCTTTAATTCTTTATCCCTTAAAGAGTTAGCTAAATAAAAGCCCCGGCAGGGGCTTTTTAGTTTCACTTTTTTGAGCTAAAATTGTGTTAATTACTTTACAGTTATTAACTTTGCGCCCTCTAATACATACATTAAAATATTAAAAAATTAACATGGCACTTACACAAGACCTTCCTATATCAAATTCGATGTATAAGCTTCTGAATCTTATCATTGATGCCCGGCAACAATTCCCCAAGGCGTTCCGGTATGAATTTGGTACAGAGTTGATGATGCTTGCCATCCATTGTTGCGAATATATCCGTTATGCAAATACAGATATGAACCTTGAGCACCGTGCAGATTATCTGATGAAGTTTTTGTGTGAGTTTGATGCATTGAAATTACTGCTAAGAGTGTGTGAAGAACGACATTTGACCAGCCTGACTCAAACAGCCGAAATCTGTCTGCTTGCAGAGAGTATCGGTAAGCAAAGTACCGGCTGGTACAAAAAAACGGTTGCAGATCTCCAACGGCAAAAAGCTAATGGGTCGCAACAAGTCGCAAAGCCGGAGTCATAATCGCCAAGGGGATTATGAGTGAGCAATTAGAATTATTTATTGGGCATCCCCCCGGTGATGAGCCGGGAAAGACTAAGATAGCGGATGCAACGGCTTCCAGCAGTTGGAACGTGAACTTCAACAACGGCAACGTCAACACGAACAACCGCCAGAACGCGAACCGGGTTCGTCCCCTCGCCGCAACAGGTAATATAATCTATGACATACTTCTTAGCAGTATTTTCGAAGCATCCGAAGATTGTGCCAGACAGAAAAGAACGAGTACGGATTGTGTTGAGTTCTATAATGATTATCAGTCTGCATTGGTGCGGCTATGGTATTCTATTATTTACGGTGAATATGTACCGGACTTTTCAAAAGTATTCATACGGACTTACCCTGTATATCGGGAAGTCTTTGCCGCCGCTTTTATTGATCGCGTTGTCCATCACTGGATCGCTCTTCGTATCGAGCCGATCTTAGAGGAACGCTTCCGGGAACAAGGAAACGTCTCCAAGAACTGCCGGAAGGGTGAGGGATGCTTGTCTGCCGTGCACTATCTGAATAACATGATAGTCGAGGTCAGTGAGAATTATACTGCCGATGCGTACATTTTCAAAGATGACCTGTTCAGTTTCTTCATGTCTATCTCGAAATCGTTGGTATGGGAAATGCTGAACATATTCGTAAGGGACAATTATAAAGGCGATGATATTGAATGTCTGCTTTACCTTCTAGCCGTTACTATCTTTCATTGTCCACAAAATAAGTGTATCAGACGCTCTCCTGTCTCCATGTGGGACAGACTTCCCAGTAATAAAAGTCTGTTTCATAATGACCCTGACAGGGGAGTGGCTATCGGGAACCTGCCGTCACAACTCATAGCCAACTTTTTGGCGTCTGTTTTCGATTATTATGTAATGGTGATATTAGGATTCAGGCATTATGTACGCTTTGTTGATGACTTTTGTATCGTGGTGAAATCTCCGGAAGAAATATTGTCCAAAGTCCATCTTCTTGATGGCTTCCTGAAAGAACAACTCCTTTTACAGTTGCATCCACGCAAACTGTATCTTCAGCATTATAAAAAAGGAGTCTTGTTTGTTGGGGCGTTCATTTTGCCGGGTAGAATTTATGTATCTAACAGGGTGGTTGGTAACACATATAATGCTGTCAGGAAATTTAATAAAATAGCTGAAAACGGATTTGCAGAAGCGTATGTTGAGAAGTTTGTGAGTACAATGAACTCTTATTATGGTCTGATGAAACACTTTGCAACGTACAATATCCGCCGTAAAATTGCAGCGATGTTACTTCCTGAATGGTGGGAGTATGTTTATATCGAAGGACATTTTGAAAAGTTTGTATTGAAGAATAAATATAACCATAGAAAACAACTAATTAAACATATCAAAAAACATGGATCAAAAAAATATCTTACCGCGTGGGATTGCTAAGCCTATTGAGCAACAGCCGGACGGAACCTGGATTGTACGTCATCACTTCCGGGTGGTTGGTACCAGTGAGAATGGTGAGGAACTGGTAACTTTTGCCAGTTCGGAATATCCCGAGAAACCTACCTTGCAACAGATTCAAAGAAGTATTGACCGTTATCGGGTTTGTTTGACCATGTATGGGGAGACAATTTCCGATGAAATAGAAAAGGTTGACCTTTCTATGTATATGTTTACGGATTAATAGTTCAATCTGTTGGTTATTTTAGGGGTGCTGTTCTAGCATCCCTTTTTTATTTAAGAAAAAGCGAAAATTATAATGACTTGTTTTATAGTGGTTTATCATAGAATTGATTCTCAAGATTTTCTGTTTTTGTAAAACTGGTTATTATACTCGATACATTTGTCTCATACAGAATATTTTATTAAATAATTAAACGCTATGAGTATGGGTATAAAAGTATTGTATGATTGGATTTTGCAATCTAACCGGCCGGCACACGTTAAAGCCGGGATGTTCGTCTTTGTTGTAATGCTTGCCTTCTGTTTCCTTCTATTAGGCATTGATTTCTGTAAATCTGCTATTGTTTCTTTAGCGACAACTGTTATTGCTGCAATAGTGGTTGAGTACATTCAAAAGAAATGTGGATTTGTCTTTGATTGGCTGGATGCGTTAGCTACTGTCTTGTTTCCTGGTATAATTGCTGTACTGGTTGTTCTTGTTCATTTCTATTGATTGAGAAAATAATGGGCTTAAATGAATGGCTAGCTGTACTAGGAGCATTGGGCGGGTTTGAAGCGATTAAATGGATCGTTAATTTTTACGTGAATCGCAAAACAAATGCGCGTAAAGAAGATGCTTCTGCTGATTCTATGGAAGATGAGAATGAGCGTAAGCAGGTGGATTGGTTAGAGGATCGTATTGCACAACGTGATATGAAGATAGATACTATCTATGTTGAATTACGTAATGAACAAAATGATAAATTGTCTTGGATACATAAATGTCATGAGCTGGAATTGCAGTTGAAAGATGCTGAACATAATCGCTGTGACCGGCCTGATAGTGAATGCGGTCGTCGTATTCCACCACGTAGAATTGCACTAATTAATAAAAAGGAGGAAAAAAATGAAAGTATTGATTGATAACGGTCACGGTAGTAATACTCCGGGCAAGTGTTCCCCGGATGGTAGGTTAAAAGAATACGCCTATACCCGTGAAATAGCCGGGCGTGTAGTATTTGAATTGCGTAAATTAGGTATTGATGCGGAACTGGTCGTGAAAGAGGAAGTGGATGTGCCATTGGCAGAACGTTGCCGGAGAGTGAACGAGTATAAGGCTTCTGAAGCAATTCTTATTTCTATCCATTGTAATGCAGCCGGTAATGGTTCAAATTGGATGCAGGCACGTGGTTGGGAAGCATGGACTAGTGTGGGGCAGACTAAAGCCGATAAGCTGGCTGACTATCTGTATGGGGCTGCTGAAGAATGCTTGCCTGGAATGAAGATACGGAAGGATATGGCAGACGGTGATCCAGATAAGGAGAGTGGTTTTTATATCTTGAAGCATACGAAGTGTCCGGCTGTTCTGACGGAGAATCTGTTTCAGGATAACAAAGAAGATGTGGATTTTCTGCTGTCAGAGGAGGGTAAACGGACTATTGTCTCTCTTCATGTGAAAGGTATTTGTAAATATCTGAAAGTATGAAAATGCTAATCTATATAACCATGTTCCTGATGTCAGGAATATGGTTTACTTCCTGCAAAACTTCTCATAACATTGAGTCACAAAAGCAGATTGACTATTCAGGGGATTTTTTGTATTTGCGAAACTTAATTGAATCATTACAGCTGGATGTGAATAAGCAAACGAAAGTTACTACTGACAAGTTGAGTGATCTGAAAATTGAGAATAAAACAGTTTACTTGTCGCTTCCGGATTCAACCGGAAAACAGTATCTAGTCAAAGAAAGTACTACCACCGCTTCCAAACAGGAGCAAGAACGGAGTGAAGTTGATGAAACATTATCCATTACTTTGCAGCAGTTCTCGAATCGACTTGATACTATAAGTAACAAGGTGAATGCTTTACTAAATCAAAGAGAGAAGGTAGTCGAGTTATCTTGGTGGGATTTACATAAAGATAAAGTTTATATAGGAGTAATTATTTTGATTATTATCTGTTGGCTAGCGTATGGATTAAGAAAGAAGCCATTTTGTTGAGAATACAATTCTTGATTAAAAATATATGGTTAAAAATACAATATTTGAGAAATAATATATATATTTGCAACTGTATAAACAAGTGCCTTCGTGCCGGAATACAAAGAAAATGTGTTCCGGCATATTTTTTTGCTCGGAATACAAATGTTTAACTTAAATAATTATTTGTATGGAACATGACAATTGTAGAATTACTGGCTTTGGAGCGATAAGTCAGGAAGATGCTCGGGAACTTGAAAGGCAACAAGCCGATTTACTTAAAGATGAGCTAAAATCCTTATCTTCTTCGGATGATAAACAAAGAATTTTAGCTATAAAAGAAAGACTAAAAGCTATTCGGAAATTAGCTGAAAATGATTAGTTAGAATTTAGCCCCGTTCAAGGATACGGGGCTTTCTAAATTTGTAGTTGTATTTTGTAACATAGCATAATATTGCTATTTTTTATAACTAATGTGATAACTATGGAAGATTGGAAAAAAAATGATGATGAAGATTTAGATGAAGAAGATATTTTATTAAGGAATAAATGTCGAGAAATGAGTGATGAGGAACTTAAAAACATAGTTCCTGTTTGGACAACTAATATTGAAAAAATGCAAGGGCCAATTTATCATCCTGCATATCCTGGTTCAAATTGTGTTTTTATGCGATGTAATCTTGAAAAGTTGATAGAACATTCAAGTAATTTGGATGATGTGGTTTTTAACAAAACATTTGATGGATATTGGCCTGAAGAATCTCGTTTTGCCAGAACTATAAACAGATGGCTTAATAAAGAATATGTTGATCCTCCTATTTTGGAGATGAAACAAAACGATCTCATCATAAAAGAAGGAAGACATCGAGCTATAATGGCCCAATACATTGGTGTGAAAGATATTATAGTTTGTGTTCCTCTGTATCTTATCGAAGATATGCAAAAATTAATAGATGCGGTTATTTTAGAAACTGATTAATAATTCATTATTGTACAAGAAAAAATGAGAGGTAGCCACAATTTGGCTACCTCTTTTATTTTGTAATCCTTCTAATCAACAACACATGAATCAACAAACTCTCCAGAAGGGTTACATAAGATAGTACTAATATATAATTGAAAAGTTCGGTAAGGATATAAAAAAGTGAGCACTTTTCTTTTAAGTCAAGTATAGCTATAATTGGTGAGCACTTATATTATATTGTTTGCTGTGATAAATAAGAACAAACTTTAGTACCTTTGGAATCTATTATTTCTGGAAATATTTTTTATTTATCAAAATCATGATTATATTTGAATTGGTAATGTTGTTTTAAAACTATAAAATTTTGATTTGTGATAAGAATGAAAAGAAATGAAAAAGACTGGCTAGTTTGGGGAACTGGCATCTCCACATTAATCATAATAGTCATTTTAGCTTTCTATTTTATTCAGACTCAAGGTAAGTTTGCGGATAAACAGACCGACTGGGGTGAGTTTGGAAGTCTATTAGGAGCGATTGCAGGATTAATAGCTTTCGTTGGAGTTCTTTTTACTTTAAGACAGAATAAAAAGCAATTCTTGAATAGCGAGGATAGAGCTGTCTTTTTTGAGTTGCTTAGGATTTTCATTTCATATCGGGATGCCTTGCAAGTGAAAAGAATAGATTGGGTATATGATGAAAAACAATGTGAATGGAAAATAACTCCTTATAATGAGTTTTGTACACCTGAAAAAACTTATCGACAGATTTATGTAGAGTTATACCATACTTTCTATTTGGAAATAAGAAGAGGTATTCCTGAAAATTTCTCCAAAGAGGAATTTATAAGGAGGATTATTCCCCAAAAGATGTCTAAAGAGCAATGGATGCTTACATATAGTCAGTTGAATGATGCTATTAACAACATTTATTCAGAGCATAAGTTTAGAGTACATAAAGGGATGGTTAATATTTATCCAGTACATATAAACACCTATGATTGCCTTTGTTTAAATGCGATTAAAATCTATTTTGAACAAAATAATTTCAAGCCTATAGCTGAAGCTTGTGCTAAAGCCGCTGATCATTGTTTCGCCCCATATAAAAATCAGCTTGGTACATATTTTAGGAATGCTTATTATATTTTGGAAATGACTTCGGAATTCACTTCGCCCCTAAAATATTCGAATATATTTCGAGCGCAACTGTCAAAGTATGAACTTGTGTTATTGTTTTTTAACTCATTTAGTTCATTCTCAACAATTGAGACACGAAGGTTATACTTGAATGCTGATTTGTTCAATAATCTTGAGTTGAAGGATGTGCGATTAAAAGAGGGGATAAATGATGAATCTGTATCCCGCCGAATGGAATATATACATTTTCCACCAGTCTTGTTTCAAAAGGCAAACAAAAATGAATATATGTCTAGTGATTTGTTAGAAAAACTGTATGATGTGATTCTTTCAGAAAATAATATACTATAGAATGTTCGGTAAGGATATAAAAAAGTGAGGGGAACCACCCCCTCACCAAAGTCAAACCAAAATAATCCGAATTATGTCCGTATTATCTTGATGTTGCAAAGATACTACTATTTTCTGATAAAGCAATAAAAATCCCTGCATCGGCTCAAATGCAGGGATGGTGTCAAATAAGAGCTTAACTGATTTTTAATGATGTCTGATGAATCATTTCGCTAACATCGTTCAAAGCGTTCAGGAACGTTTTGAGTTCATTGTCAGTAAAGCGAGCCTTTTTCCCGTTGACTATATTTCCGTTAATACGCTGATATAGCCAGTTTCTACTTTTACCAAAATATTTCTTTGCAATATAACTGAATGAGATTGCTTCGGGCAATTCTCCAAGTTTATCACGTAATATGGCTTCTTCCGCTCTTTCTATATAATCATTGCAGGCATTTACCGTTGCTTTTAGCCCAGCTTCAGATGCTTTTTTGTAGGCTTCCTTTTGGGCTTTCGGTAGTTTATTATATTTATCCTGCATTTCCTTTTTGAAAGCTTCTTTTTCTTCTGTGGTTTTTAGTTCTTTGAATCTTTCAAAGTCAGCCTGCATTTCTTTTGTTGGCAGGCAATCATTCCAATCTATCATAGCTTTTAATGTTTGTCCCTCCCCGAAGGGAGGGATGTTAATTACAACTTTTTTAATTTCTCTTGGATTTCGTTCATCCGATCGAGTATGTCATTTATAAGCGCTTCCCGTTCTTTGGCATTTTCAGGAACCCCATAGGCCTCGTGAAATGAAGCGAGAAGTTTTAAATTCTCATACTCTTGTTCTAATTCTTTTTTTTCTTCATCTTTCATCAGTTAAACATTAAAATTATGAACTCTTATTTGACACTACAAAGATAATAAGCATTTGGTTATTATGCAAATTCTTAGTGATTTATTTTATATGTGATTATTCATTTTTCAAATTGTCAAGTATTTCCCTGATTGCTTTATCAGCGTGTTTTCTCATTATTGTGACATAGTTGAAGATTGGTCTATCTTCTTTCATTGATTGCCCGATACAGTATTCCAGTGTACTAAGAGGAATTCCCAGGTCATATCCATGTTGGACGAAAGATTTGCGGGCTGAATATAGGGTGAATTTATGCCTGATTCCTGCCACCTTGCCTAATTGACTGATTTTTCTGGCCAGCAGGTTATAGCAGGAGGTATAGTTCTTGTATTTCCCGAATATGATTTTCCCTGTATTCTTTTTCATATACTTTTTTATAATGGGCTTTGCTTCTTCGGGAATGGAAAAGGAAATCAGGGAGTCCCCCTCTTTGGTGTTTTTGGTCTTTTTTCGGATGTAGTTTATTTCATCCGTCCGGAAATCGTATGCTAGTATGTCTACTAGGTTCATGCCGGCAAGATAATAAGTAAGCATGAAGATATCCCGTGTCACATTGAGATTGTAATGCTCTAAATTTGCATCTCTGATTATTTTCAGCTCTTCAACTGTAATCTGTGTTTCCCTCTTTTTCGCTGATGGAATTTTGGCAGTAATGAAAGGATCTACCTCATAGCTTACGTATTTCATTTTTGTTGCATAGTTGATGACGACTTTCAATAGAGTGATGTAGATATTGATTGTTGTGCTTGAAAGCTTTGCTTTCGTCAACCATGATATATATTGGTTTATTCTGATAGGTGTAATGTGTTCCATTAGAGAACCGGTACCAACGAATTGCAGAAACTTGTTTGTTACCAACTTATAAAGTTTGTATGTTGAGGCGCGTTCTTCATCATCAATTTGAGAAAGGTATTCATCTACAATGTCCTCAAATTTGCGATGTTTCTCACCATTTAACGGGTTGGTTATCATTTTGACCAATTGGGAGCATGTAAGAGCGTCAGCATATTCTAATTTCATATATCTATCGAAATAGATATCGTATAGTTTCTTGATTTGTAGGTTCAAGAAATCTTTATCGGGACGTTTTACTACTTTCCCGTTTTTTAATTCAGAAATAGAGTCTAGTATAATATCTGTTACTATATATCTGGTTTGTGAGTTGTGGGAAACCATAATCCTAACCTTGTGTTTGTCATTTGCCATTTTTTTTGCAGGCAGAATAACTATTGAGAAAGTTGCCATAATCATTATTTTAAGAATAATCGCCAATTCCCGGACAAGAAAACAGCAACAAAAACTGTGTTTTGGACAAGAATCGGACAAGAAAATAGCGTCAAAAGTGACGTTTTAACTCTCAATTATAGGTACTAATGAAGATGAAAAAAGTTCGGAAACGATATGTAAATAGCTGATTTATAGTATATAAAATGGCTTCCTTGTTCGTCCGCCGACGAGGAAGCCATTCAACACAAAAACTAAACTAGACTTAACTAAACTATTCTATTCTCGGAATTTCACAATCCCTTTCTGTTCTCTGCAAAGGTAGGGATAAAACGGGGTTTGACAAATAATAATCGACAAAAATATTAATTTCACCGATAAAATAGCTTAGAGCCTGTTTAGATTTTCCTGAGATTATGTTAGATAGGCTTTACCGACCAGTTTTTATTCGTCACATAGTCTCCGTCATGCTCCTCATAACAACAGAAAACATACTCGAAAGCAACTCTCAAAACTGTGTCGGGCAAAACTCGGAGCAGGCTCTTAATAACCCACTTTTCATTCATTAATAAAAAAGTTCTCTTTCATTAATTGTAAACTTCTTATTATCAGCATGTAAACTTATTCTTCGTTAATTATAATCTATAAACGCAAGCTTCGTTTATAAAAACAAAGGCTTTGATTATAAAAACGAAGCTTGCAATTATATAATCAAAGCTTGCGTTTATAGTTTGCATCGAATGAAAAGAAAGTTTCCTTCCTGTCCGAAGGAACTTTATACTTAATGGGCGGGAAGTTTTCTATTAATAGCCAAGAGCGCAACTGTTAATACCCCTTCCGCCAACTACAGACGGACGCGACAAGAAGAGCCGGGGTAAGTTAAAATATCAGCTATAATATTATGACTGAAGAGAATTTAAACAGGCTCTTAATAACAAAGCAGCAAATAGATAGTTCGTCACCCTCAATCTTCCGCAAATGCAATCCCGACTTTACAAACAGCGAAAAAACGTAAACAGATTTGTCTCTTTTCACAAAAAAGTAATAAAAGGCGATTTGCAGAAACAAATAAATCGACTACCTTTGTGGGCGATTTAGAGAATCGTAACTACGTATTTTTAATTATATCACTAAAAAAAGAGCTAATTATGACTTATTCACACGAAGTGGAACACATGTGTGTTGTAAAGAAGGGTCCTAACCACGGACCGGCTCCCATACCCGAAGAAGGCAAATGGGTAAAATCTAAAGAAATCGTTGATATTTCTGGTTTGACACACGGTATCGGTTGGTGCGCTCCTCAACAAGGTGCTTGTAAACTGACACTGAACGTTAAAGAAGGTATTATCCAGGAAGCTTTGGTTGAAACTATCGGATGTTCCGGTATGACTCACTCTGCTGCTATGGCTGCCGAAATCCTTCCGGGAAAAACTATCCTTGAAGCATTGAACACTGACCTTGTTTGCGATGCTATCAACACTGCAATGCGCGAACTTTTCTTGCAAATCGTATACGGACGTACTCAATCGGCTTTCTCTGAAGGTGGTTTGATCATCGGTGCAGGTTTGGAAGACTTGGGTAAAGGTCTGCGTAGCCAGGTAGGTACTCTTTATGGTACTTTGGCTAAAGGTCCTCGTTACCTTGAAATGGCAGAAGGTTATATCAAACAAATCTTCTTGGACAAGAACGACGAAATCTGCGGATACGAATTCGTACACATGGGTAAGTTCATGGACGAAATCAAGAAGGGTACTGATGCTAACGAAGCTTTGAAGAAAGTTACAGGTACTTACGGACGCGTAACAGCAGAACAGGGAGCAGTTAAATCTATTGATCCACGTCACGAATAATATAAGGAGGAAAGAAACAATGATTAGAGAAGTAAAATTCGAAAGCCAAGACCGTCGTATCAAACAGATTATCGCTGCTTTGAACGCTAACGGCATCAAAGATATCGAAGAAGCTAACGCTATCTGTGAAGCTCATGGACTTGATCCTTATAAAACGTGTGAAGAAACTCAGCCTATCTGTTTTGAAAATGCAAAATGGGCTTATGTTGTAGGTACTGCCATTGCTATTAAAAAAGGTTGCACAAACGCTGCTGAAGCTGCCGAAGCTATCGGTATCGGTCTGCAAGCATTCTGCATCCCGGGTTCTGTAGCTGACGACCGCAAGGTTGGTATCGGCCATGGTAACCTTGCTGCTATGTTGCTGCGCGAAGAAACTAAATGTTTCGCTTTCCTGGCAGGTCACGAATCTTTCGCTGCTGCTGAAGGTGCTATCAAAATCGCTGCTAAAGCAGACAAAGTACGTAAAGAACCGTTGCGTTGTATCTTGAACGGTCTTGGAAAAGACGCAGCTCAGATCATCTCTCGTATCAACGGCTTTACATACGTTCAGACTCAATTCGATTACTTTACCGGTGAACTGAAAGTTGTTCGCGAAATCGCTTACTCTGACGGTCCTCGTGCAAAAGTAAAATGTTATGGTGCTGACGACGTTCGCGAAGGTGTGGCTATTATGTGGAAAGAAGGTGTAGACGTATCTATCACAGGTAACTCTACTAACCCGACTCGTTTCCAACATCCAGTTGCAGGTACTTACAAGAAAGAACGTGTTCTTGCTGGTAAACCATATTTCTCTGTAGCTTCAGGTGGTGGTACAGGCCGTACTCTTCACCCGGATAACATGGCTGCCGGTCCTGCTTCTTACGGTATGACAGATACTATGGGTCGTATGCACTCTGACGCTCAGTTCGCCGGTTCTTCATCAGTTCCTGCTCACGTAGAAATGATGGGATTCCTGGGAATTGGTAACAACCCGATGGTAGGTTGTACTGTAGCTTGTGCTGTAGACGTAGCTCAGGCTTTGAGCAAGTAATTTAAGCAATTTCCATATAGTAAATCCCTATAACTGACAAGGTTATGGGGATTTTTATTTTCTTCAGCAAGCTCGTTCGTAGAACTACTTTTTCACCTTTCTCCTACCTTTCATAATGAGATATGTAAGAGTCGGTGGTTTATCCTTATTATGTGGAAAATCCATCCCTATGCGACAGCCAGTAGTTCCACTTCGAATATCAATGTCGAGTAAGCGGGAATAGAATCAACAGCTTTAATACCATATCCCATTGCATAAGGTATATAGATTATCCACTTATCCCCAACGTGCATTTTCTGAAGTGCTACCTGCCAACCTTCTATTACATCACTAAGCCGCAAAGCATCCGGACAGGTACGCTCATAAGAATTATCAAATACCCGCCCGTCAATCAGACTTCCCTTGTAATGTACGGTAACAATACTCCGTGGTCCCGGAGAAACAGTTCCTCCACCAGTCTCCAACACTTTATAATAGATACCACCCGGCAATGCAAAAACACCTTCCTGAGAAGCTAATCTTTTCAGGAACATCCTGTTAGTCTCTTTATATTCTTTCTTTTTTCCCATAAATAATTTCATTAAAGCATACAAAAATAAAAAGAAATGAAAAGAATCTACTATAAAAGCTGTATATTTGTTTGTTGAATCATAAAAACTTTTTCGCTATGGGACAATTTAAAGCTATATGTAGCAACATTGCTATCGGATTATTCTTCCTTGTAATGATGATTGTGAGTTTTTCCGCATGTACAAACAGCCAGAAAGACATCACTCCTTCTGCAGAATACGCGCCATACGTCAATGCATATACAGGCGGAGTCATCTCACAAGGTTCGACCATACGCATCGAACTGACGCACGACCGGCCGATGGTGGATATGAACAACGAACTGAAAGATAATCCGTTTAGTTTTTCACCCTCATTAAAAGGCAAAGCGTATTGGGTTAGCAATAACACCATTGAATTTGTGCCGGAAGAAGGCACACTAAAACCGGGAGCGTTTTATGAAGGGACTTTCCAACTCGGAGATTTTATAGAAGTAGACAAGAAACTGGAAGAGTTCAAATTCTCATTCCGAGTGCAGGAGCGTAATTTTACCATCCATACAGAACCTATAACAATAACAGCTACCCAGCCCGACGAGGTAAGCATAAAAGGAGAAATACGTTTCAGCGACGTAGTGAAAAAAGAAGAAGTAGAAAAGATGCTGACCGCCGGCAATGGGAAAAGCAACAGATATCCGGTAGAAGTTACTTCCACCGACAACTCTACCCGTTATGAATTCAATATTAACCGGATTCCACGAGAAACGGAAGATTACCAACTAGAGATAAAGGCAAACGGGAAGCCCGCACGAATCGACCGGACACAAAGCGAAGAGGTTTTGATTCCGGCAAAAGACAGTTTTCGTTTCCTGACCGCCGAACGCATCGACCAACCGGAGAATGGGATCGAAATCGTATTCTCCGCTCCCGTATCCAACACACAAGACTTGAAAGGACTGATTGAAATACCGGAAGTATCTTCCTCTATCACTCAAATCAAGGACAACAAAGTGCTTGTCTATTTCGAAACGAACAAGATTAATAAACTGACTTTAAATATCCATGAAGGAGTAAAAAGCAATCAGGAGCAGACTTTAGGGACTTCACATTCTATTTCGTTCAGTGAGCTGAACCTAAAGCCACAAGTGGAAATGTCTACTTCGGCAGCCATTCTCCCCGATTCGAAAAGCTTGATTATCCCGTTCCGGGCTGTCAACCTGTATGCGGTGGATTTGAGCGTGATACGTATTTTCGAGAACAATGTATTGATGTTCATGCAGAGTAACTCGTTGGCTTCTGCCAATGAATTGCGCCGTTCGGGACGATTGGTTTATAAGAAAACATTGTGGTTAGGTAAAGATTCATCCAAAGACGTCCATCGTTGGGAGGATTACTCGATAGACCTTGCCGGACTGATTCATCAGGAACCGGGCGCTATCTACCGGGTTGTCTTATCTTTCCGGCAAGAATATTCAGCATATCCTTGCGGCGGAAGCGATAATCAGGAAATGAAGTTTGCCGATAATGCTTCCGACGGTTTGACAAAAGTAAGCGGAAACGTTTTGTCGGAAGAAGACGAAGCTATGTGGGATGTTCCCGAGGCTTATTATTACTATTACGGTGCAACAATGGACTGGAGCTTATACCGATGGAAAGAGCGGGACAACCCTTGCCATCCCTCCTATTATATGAAATCGGACAGGACAGCTTTTTGCAATGTTTTCGCTTCCAATCTGGGAATGATTGTGAAGAAGAACTCCCTGAATGATTTATGGATTGCAGTCAGCAATATTTTAGATACAAAACCGGTAGGCAAGGCGCAAGTCACCGTTTATAACTTCCAGTTGCAGGTGATAGGCAAAGGAGAAACCAATGGAGATGGCCTGGTGGAAATTACTCCGAAAGGTACACCTTTTATTGTCGTCGCCGAATCGGATAAACAAAAAGCCTATGTACGCGTGGTAGACGGAGAAGAGCAATCCGTCAGCCGGTTCGATGTAGGCGGAAAGGATATTCAGAAAGGACTGAAAGGATTTATATATGGTGAAAGAGGTGTATGGAGACCGGGGGATACGTTGCACATATCCTTTATCCTGGAAGACCGCGAGAAAAGAATACCGGACAAGCATCCGGTAGCACTGGAGATTTATAATCCGAAAGGACAATTCTATACCAAGATGGTTTCGACGCAAGGTATGAACGGTTTCTATACTTTTGACGTTCCCACTCAGGCGGATGTTCCTACCGGACTTTGGAATGCTTACGTAAAAGTGGGCGGGACAACCTTCCATAAAGGATTACGCATCGAGACAATAAAGCCCAACCGGCTCAAAATAACGCTGGCACTACCCAAGGTGCTTCAAGCGACAGACAAAGAGTTTCATGCCCCGCTCACTTCCGCATGGCTGACGGGGGCGACCGCTACACGCTTGAAAGCAAAAGTCGAAATGTCACTGTCCAGAGTAAATACGCAGTTCAAGAATTACGGGCAATATCTCTTCAATAACCCGGCTACGGATTTCACAACCATCAAAACGGACGTATTCGATGGTGTGCTCGACGCGGAAGGAAGAGCAGGCGTTACCTTGAAACTTCCGGCAGCGGCAAATGCACCAGGCATGCTGAACGCCTCTTTCACTACCCGTGTATTCGAACCGGGCGGAGACGCGAGCATTTACACACAAAGCGTTCCTTTCTCACCGTTCACATCGTATGTGGGTATCAACCTGAATCAGCCGAAAGGGAAATACATTGAAACGGATAAAGACCATGTATTTGATGTTGTTACTGTAAATCCTGAAGGAAAACCGGTAAGCCGTTCGAATTTGGAATATAGAATATACCGTATCAGTTGGAGCTGGTGGTGGGAGAACAGTGACGAATCTTTCAGCTCCTATATAAACAGCAGTTCCATCACTCCGGTAGCCAGTGGCAACCTGCAAACCAACGGTGGAAAGGCTTCCTTCAAGTTCCGTGTCGATTATCCAAGTTGGGGACGTTATCTCGTATATGTGAAAGATAAAGAGAGCGGACACGCCACCGGTGGTACAATCTATGTAGACTGGCCGGATTGGAGAGGACGTTCAAGCAAATCGGATCCCAGCGGTATCAAAATGCTTGCATTCTCACTGAATAAAGATTCTTACGAAATAGGCGAAACGGCTACCGCCATCATCCCCGCAGCAGCCGGCGGTCGTGCGTTGGTATCCATCGAAAACAGTTCGACGATACTTAAACAGGAATGGATAGAGGTATCCAATCAGGGTGATACGAAATATAGCTTTAAGGTTACGCCGGAAATGGCACCGAACGTATATTTGCACATCAGCCTGTTGCAACCTCATGCACAGACGGTCAATGACTTGCCGATTCGCATGTATGGTGTTGTCCCGGTATTCGTGACTAACAATCAGACTATACTGCAACCGCAGATACAGATGTCGGAAGTGTTGCGACCGGAAACGAGTTTCAATGTCACTGTCAGCGAGAAGAACGGGAAACCGATGACTTACACATTGGCTATCGTGGATGACGGTTTGCTGGATTTAACGAACTTCAAAACTCCCGACCCCTGGAATGACTTCTACTCACGCGAGGCACTCGGCATCCGGACATGGGATATGTATGATAATGTATTAGGAGCTTCCGCCGGAAGTTACAGTTCGCTTTTCAGCACAGGTGGAGACGCTTCATTGAAGCCTGCCGACGCAAAGGCGAACCGTTTCAAACCGGTTGTTAAATTCATTGGACCTTTCTATCTGGGAAAAGGCAAGCACCAGACACATACACTGAAGTTACCGATGTATGTGGGTTCAGTGCGTGCCATGGTAGTGGCAGGCCAGGATGGAGCATACGGCAATGCGGAAAAAACGGCTTATGTACGGACACCGTTAATGCTGTTGTCTACCTTGCCGCGTGTACTTAGCATCCAAGAGGAAATTACTGTTCCGGTGAATATCTTTGCCATGGAAAAGCAAGTGAAAAATGTAACCGTATCCATCCAAACTACCGGTGGCGGAGTGCAGATTGTCGGTTCCACACAAAAACTACTGACTTTCAACCAACCGGGCGACCAGCTTACTTTCTTCACACTAAAAACCGGCAGTAAGACAGGAAAAGCGACCATCCACCTCACTGCAAGCGGTGGCGGGCAACAGACGAAAGAAACCATCGAAATAGAGGTACGCAACCCGAACCCGATTGTAATATTACGCAGCAGCCAATGGGTAGAAGCCGGACAAAGCGGTGAACTGTCATACAGCCTTGCCGGTTCTTCCGATGATAATCATATCCAACTGGAAGTTTCCCGTATCCCGTCGGTAGACATCAGCCGCCGGTTCGACTTCCTGTATAACTACGAGCATCATTGCACGGAGCAATTGACTTCCAAAGCCCTGCCACTCTTATTCGTCTCTCAATTCAAGGCGATAGACGAACAGGAAGCGGAGAAAATAAAAGCAAATGTACAAGAAGCTATCCGGCAAATTTATGCCCGCCAGCTTCCTAACGGTGGATTTATCTATTGGCCGGGAAATGCCGTTGCTGACGAATGGATTAGTTCATACACGGGAATGTTCCTGACGCTGGCACAAGAAAAAGGGTATGCCGTCCACTCCAATGTACTGAATAAGTGGAAACGCTTCCAACGTGCAGCGGCCCAGAACTGGCGAATGCCTCAGGATGCAAACAACTGGCAGCAATGGCAGTCGGAACTGATGCAGGCTTTCCGCTTATATACATTAGCTTTGGCGGGTACACCGGAATACGGAGCAATGAACAGAATGAAAGAACAACAAGGTCTATCCATTCAAGCCAAATGGAGACTGGCAGCCACTTATGCCCTGACGGGAAAGATGAAGCCTGCCGAAGAACTGGTGTACAATGCGGAGACTACTGTCACCCCCTATTCTTCTATGAACCGGATTTATGGTTCGTCCGACCGGGACGAAGCGATGATTCTGGAAACATTGCTTCTGATGAACCGCGAACGGGATGCACTTCAACAGGCAAAGAAAGTATCTGAGAATTTATCGCAAGAGAACTGGTTCAGCACCCAATCTACCGCATTCGCTTTGATGGCAATGGGAAGGTTGGCAGAAAAGCTGTCAGGTACACTGGACTTCACGTGGACATGGAACGGTAAACAACAGCCTGCGGTGAAATCTGCGAAGGCAGTATTTGAGAAAGCAATCTCCACTTCTCCGAAATCCGGAACAATCTCTGTAAAGAACCAAGGTAAAGGGGCACTGGGCGTAGATGTTATCACGCGCACACAATTGCTGAATGATACACTACCTGCTATCTCGGATAATATACGGATGGATATAAGGTATGCAGATATGAACGGTACGCCTATATCAGTAGATGATATCAGACAGGGAACCGATTTTATCGCCATTGCCTCCATATCTAATATCAGTGGTACTTCGGACTACACTAATCTGGCACTGACACATATCATACCGTCCGGCTGGGAGATATATAATGAACGGATGCTGGTTGCCGACACTGAGAGCCCCGACAATATGGCAAGTACTTCAAGAAACTCAATCAGCAAATATTCTTATCAGGATATTCGCGACGACCGCGTACTGACTTATTTCAACTTGCGCCGTGGCGAAACAAAAGTATTTACAGTCAGACTGCAAGCGACTTATGCAGGAAACTTCATTCTTCCGGCTGTTCAATGCGAAGCTATGTATGACGCAACCGTACAGGCACGAAGCAAAGCGGGAAGAACGACGGTGAGCCGCTAAGGCAAGTCCGGCCGGTTCATAGAACAAACCTAACGCATGAAAGTCAAGATATTGAGTTTCTTCAAGAATTTATCCGTCACGAGGAAAGTAATGCTCGGCATCATTACTCTTCTCGTGTTCGGGTATATGTTTTGTCTTCCCCGCCAACTGTTTCATGTCCCCTATTCCACAGTCGTCACCGACCGTAACGAAGAACTATTAGGCGCACGTATCGCCTCCGACGGACAATGGCGTTTTCCCCCACGTAAGACAACTCCGGAGAAAATTAAACAATGCCTCATCACATTCGAGGATAAGCATTTTCACCATCACTGGGGCGTCAACCCGCTATCCATCGGAAGAGCTATCTATCAGAATACCAAGCATAAGCGCATCATCAGTGGTGGAAGTACGCTGACGATGCAAACTATCCGGCTTTCCCGGAACGAATCGAGAACTTTCGGAGAGAAAATAATCGAAATGATTTGGGCTACCCGGCTCGAATTCCGAGCTTCCAAAGAGGAAATCTTATCCATGTACGTATCTCATGCGCCTTTCGGTGGCAATGTAGTAGGACTGGATGCAGCAGCCTGGCGGTATTTCGGGCATTCGGCGGAAGAGCTGTCATGGGCAGAATCGGCTATGCTCGCCGTGCTTCCCAATGCTCCCGCCATGATTCATCTATCCAAAGGGCGGAAAATGCTACTCTCAAAACGCAACCGTCTGTTGAAACAACTTCTTGAAGAGAAAATCATAGATTCATCGACCTACGAACTGGCTGTCACCGAACCGCTTCCCGACGAGCCGCATCCTCTTCCGCAGATAGCCCCCCATCTGGTCAGCCACTTTTATAAAGAAAGAAACGGACAATATACCCGTTCTACCATCGACCGGGGAATTCAGACACATATAGAAGACCTGGCAGAACGATGGAGTAATGAGTTCAACCGAAGTGATATCCGCAATCTGGCCATTCTGGTGATTGACATACCCGCCAATCAAGTGATAGCCTATTGCGGGAATGTACATTTCGACCGCAAGCAGAGCGGCAACCAAGTCGATGTGATTCAAGCCCCCAGAAGTACAGGGAGTATCTTAAAACCTTTTCTATATTATGCCATGCTGCAAGAAGGTTCCCTGTTGCCGGATATGCTATTGCCGGATATACCTATTAATATAAACGGCTTTACTCCCCAAAATTTCAGTTTGCAATATGAAGGAGCTGTCCCGGCTTCGGAGGCGCTTGCCCGCTCACTGAATATCCCTGCGGTGATGATGTTGCAAAGATACGGCGTACCCAAGTTTCACAACTTCCTGCAACAGACCGGGTTCAAAACCATCACCCGCCCCTCATCCCATTACGGATTATCACTGATTCTGGGAGGAGCGGAAGCCACTTTATGGGACGTGACAAATGTTTACGCCCAAATGGGACGGGCGCTTGTCCCCGACTTGACTCCAAGACTTACCAAAGAAAAAGAAGCTAAGATTACAGAAGCGAAAGATGAAGATGAAGAAGAAAAGGAAGAAAAGAAGACAGCCCGGCATACATACATTTGGGACAAAGGCGCTGTATGGCAAACATTCAACGCTCTGAAAGAAGTAAACCGTCCCGAAGAAATAGACTGGAAATCCATTCCGTCCATGCAGGCCATTGCCTGGAAAACAGGAACCAGTTACGGATTCCGGGATGCGTGGGCAGTGGGGGTGACTCCGCGCTATGCAATAGGTGTGTGGGTAGGCAATGCAACCGGAGAAGGAAAGCCCGGATTGGTTGGTGCACAAACAGCTGGTCCCGTATTATTCGATATATTCAATTATCTGCCCGCTTCATCCTGGTTTGAACGTCCGACCGGTGTCTTTGTAGACGCGGAAGTGTGCCGTCAATCCGGTCATCTGAAAGGTCGTTTCTGTGAAGAAACTGATACCGTATTAATTCTTCCTGCCGGACTGCGCACGGATGCCTGCCCGTACCATCACCTTATCACTCTAGCTGCCGACGAGAAACACCGTGTCTATGAGAATTGCGCCAACACAGAACCCGTCTTTCAAAAATCATGGTTCACCCTCCCACCCGTATGGGAATGGTATTATAAACAACACCATCCGGAGTACAGACCTCTTCCACCCTTCAAAGCAGGTTGCGGAGAAGATACTTTCCAGCCCATGCAATTCATTTATCCCCCAATCAATGCACACATCAAATTGCCGAAACAACTGGACGGCAGCAAAGGATTCCTGACCGTCGAATTAGCACATACAGACCCCAACGCAACCGTATTCTGGCATCTCGATGATACCTATCTGATGCAAACACAGGATTTTCATAAGATTTCCCTGCAGCCCGCTCCCGGAAAACATTCTTTGACAGCAGTGGATGGAGAAGGCAATACAGTTTCGACTACTTTCTTCATTGAGTGAGCATCAATTTTACTATCTTTGCGCCATGAAACAGCCATTAAAAGAAAACATGCCTTGGAACACCTGCGGAATGACTCAGACCACAATCCCAAGTGTACCGACGCTTGTGCATCTTTCCTATTGTTTTTTCAACATTATCAGCCCTTTAATGAGTATCATCGTCGCAGCTATCGGATACAAAATCGCGCGACGCTTGTGAACAATCTGGCATAGACTTTGTTTTTGCAATAAACGGACAACGTATTAAACCTAAACAAAAAAAAGTTATGAAAAAGTTTATTGCATTATTAGCATTAGTATTCGTAAGTGCAAGCACTATGATGTATGCACAAGAGAGTAACGCAGCAGCACGCCGCGCAGACAGAAAAGCTCAAAGAGATGCGGAAAGAGCTAAACTCCGTGCAGAAGAACAAGTACAGGACATGGCAGCTTACCAACAAGCCGTACAGGCTTTGAAGAACAAACAGTTCGTTCTGGAAGCCAATCAGGTTATCTTCCGCAACGGCATGAGCGCGTTTGTTACTTCAAACACTAACTTCGTTCTGATGAACGGCAACAGATCCACAGTACAGACCGCTTTCAACACTCCTTATCCCGGCCCTAACGGAATCGGTGGTATCACGGTAGACGGTAACTCTTCGGACATGAAAATGAATGTCGACAAGAAAGGCAACGTGAACTGTTCTTTCAGCGTTCAGGGTATCGGTATCTCCGCCCAGGTATTTATCACTATGAGCAATGGAAGTAATAACGCTTCAGTTACTATCAGCCCGAACTTCAACAGCAACAATCTGACACTGAACGGAAATATCGTCCCGCTCGACCAGTCCAACATCTTCAAAGGACGTTCCTGGTAATCCGGACACAAGAATCTTATCACAACTCCGCTACAAATCGCGCAAAATGCGTACATTTGTAACGGAGTTTTTTATTTATCCGTTCTTTAATTATGAGAGAATTCATCATCGCAGACAACCAAGATATCAGCAAGGCAGGAATGATGTTCCTGCTAAGTAAGCAAAAGGAAGTGGCCCTCCTTTTAGAAGCTGAGAACAAGGCGGAGCTGATTCAGCAGCTACGATTGTATCCCCAAGCGGTGATTATCTTGGATTATACCCTATTCGATTTTGCCGGAGCAGATGAACTCGTCGTCCTGCAAGAACGATTCAAAGAAGCCGACTGGATTCTATTCTCTGACGAGCTTAGCCTTAGCTTTCTCCGACAGGTGCTATTCAGCAGCACGGCTTTCGGAGTGGTGATGAAGGATAACTCCAAAGAGGAAATCATGACTTCCATACAATGCGCTACCCGCAAACAACGGTATATATGCAATCACGTCAGCAATCTGTTGCTTTCGGGACATGCTTCTCCGGTAGCTTCATCAGTAGTGGACGACCATTTACTGACGCAAACAGAGAAGAATATCCTAAAAGAAATTACGTTAGGAAAAACAACCAAAGAGATTGCGGCAGAGAAGAATCTCAGTTTTCATACGATTAATAGCCATCGCAAGAATATCTTTCGTAAGTTGGGGGTGAACAATGTGCATGAAGCTACCAAGTATGCGATGCGGGCGGGAATTGTGGATTTGGCGGAATATTATATTTGAGAGCATTATCCGACATTCATTATCCCAGCACTATTTAACAGAAGATTTCCCCACTCCCTACGCAAACCTGCGCAGCCTTATCGTAAACAACTCCGAACTGTCCCGGAGCAATGCCCTGTAACTTTTCAGAAGACAAGATGCGAAATCGGTTTTCTCCTTCCTGCACCAGTTTACCTTTGGTAAATTCGGGAGTATGGCGGATTTTAAAGGTTATGTCCAATTCCTTATTCAGTTCTGTCCACGGGTTGTCCGTAATAAAATGAAAGTCGTTGATTCGGAACTCATTACCATATTGCGTTTCCACGCCATAACCGTGGGATACATAAATAATATTTTCCTGAATATCTTTCTTTATCACAAACCAGGGGCCGCCACTCAACCCAAGTCCCTTCCGCTGTCCGATGGTATGGAACCAATAGCCGCGATGCGTACCCAGTTTCTTTCCGGTTTCAAGTTCAATTATCGCCCCTTCCTTTTCTCCAAGAAAACGGCGGACAAAATCATTATAATTTATCTTTCCGAGAAAACAAATACCCTGACTATCTTTTCTGCGGGCACTCGGCAGGCCTGCACTTAGCGCTATTTCACGCACTTCGTGCTTCATCAACCCTCCAATGGGAAACATGAGTTTGGAAACTTGCAGATAATCAATCTGAGCGAGAAAATCTGTCTGATCTTTCACGGGATCTTTTGCCGTGCCCAACCAAGTTTTACCATTACGTTGCAAGATGGTAGCGTAATGACCGGTTGCTGTAAAATCAAAATCTTTCCCGACACGCTGTTCAAAGCAGCCGAATTTGATAAGTTTATTACACATTACATCGGGGTTCGGCGTCAGCCCTTTCTTAATCTTGTCAATAGCATATGCCGCCACCTTGTCCCAATATTCGCGGTGCAAATCCACCACTTCCAGAGACAAACCGTACTTTCGGGCAGTAGCAGCAGACAATTCAATATCTTCTTCTGCCGAGCAGTCCATATATTCCGCTCCGTCCATGCCAATCTTAATATAGAAAAGGGTTGGCTTGTATCCCTGTTCGCAAAGGAGATGCACGACAACCGAACTGTCGACACCCCCTGATAATAATGCAGCTATATCCATGAAAAATAATCCATCTATTAATAACCTACTCTATAACAATTAAAGACCTAATAATAACCAAGGCTTATTGAAAGCTTCAACGTTACAAAGATAAGGCCGAATTCTCTAACGGCCAATCACACATTAAAGGCATTTTTATACCATAAATGTGGTAGATAAGCAAAGTATTTCCTACATTTGCACAGTGAAAAGCTTTTTATGATGGCAAAATTAAGAAAGATAATCCTCATACCTGCCCTGGTTATCGTATTTATCAGCGGCTTTTTCTCCTGCGGTGTCGACCGTTGGCCGGAGTATGCCCACATGACTGCACTGGATACATGGATGTACGACATCATGCAACAGAATTATCTGTGGTATCAAGACCTGCCTTCTTATGACGATATGAACCTGTTTCAGGAGCCCGCCACATTCCTGTCTAATGTAAAATCAAAAAACGACAGTTATTCATTCGTGGATTCCGTGATGGAGACTCCATTGCCTACGTATGGCTTTGATTATTCACTTGTTAGGAGCGCGGACATTGATACGGCTTACAATGCGTTGATTACTTATGTAATTCCCGGTTCACCAGCAGCACAAGCCGGACTAGTACGTGGCGACTGGATTATGAAAGTAGACACTTCTTATATCAGCAAGAAATATGAGACCCAATTGCTGCAAGGGACAGAAGCCCGGGATTTGGTGATGGGAATATGGAAGAAAGTTCCTGTTGAAACGGAAGAGGTAGAAGAAAGTGAAGAAACGAAATATGAATATAAAGTGGTGCCGGATGACAGAACACTGGATTTACCGGCTGCACGAGTTGTAGAAGATAATCCGGTACATAAATATGAGATTCTGCCAGTAAAAGAAAATGGTAGGGATATCAAAGTGGGCTATCTCATGTACAACAGCTTCACTGCCGGAACAAAAGCCGAACCGGAAAAGTACAATGACGAACTGCGTCGGGTTTCACAAGAATTCCAAGCAGCAGGTGTGAAGCACGTTATACTTGATTTACGCTACAACGCCGGCGGCTCATTGGATTGTGTCCAACTCTTAGGCACAATCCTAACTTCAAGCGCCCGATTAAACGAGCCTATGGCTTATCTGGAATACAATGATAAAAACAGGGATAAAGATGTCACTATTAACTTTAACCCCGACGTATTGAAAACCGGCGTTAATTTAAATCAGTCCAGCCTATATGCCATCACCAGTTCAACAACTGCCGGAGCACCGGAAATGCTAATCAGAAGTCTTTTCCTGAAAGACAGTTATCCTATTGCAACTATCGGTAGTTCCACCAAAGGGCAAACTGTGGCAACGGAACAGTTCATCAATGAAGAATTCCGATGGTCTGTGAATCCGGTAGTCTGCACGGTTTATAATTCCACTCACGACAATTGGGGAGCTATCATACCTAACGACAAGCTAAAAGTCAGCGAGACAAGCATTGACGGAGTTACCAATTATAGTGAATACCTGCCATTTGGTGACCCCAATGAAAGACTATTGAAAGTGGCAATTGGAGTTATCGAAGGTACTTATCCACCGCAAGAAGAGAAAGAGAAAGACAAATCAAAAGCACAATTCAAGATAGAGAAGAGTGTCAGCAGTCCGGCAAGCAGACGGTTTACGGGTGGAACCGGACTGAGAATCAAATAATAAATAACGTATCCTCAAATATAATATAAAAGATAAGTATTACGCCGTTCGATTTACTGTTATCCGGCAGCTAACACCTCTTTATCCCTGGGATTATCCCCTTTATGAACTGGGAGAAAGCTCTCCGTTCCTTTGGCCTACAACAAAAAAGGAGAAAGCTCCCACTTTCTCCTTCTATCATAGTTTAACCTCAATCTATTTAATGATTACGTGTCCAAAGATACGACATCAAAAAAGCCAAAGTCAAGTATTCCCCACTTTATTTCCTGAAAAACTTATCGAAGAACAGGATCTGGTAATCAATAGAGTTTTTCCAGTATTTTCCGGTATGTCCACCCGGACGGGTAATAAAGTCATGATTAATCTTTCTAGCTAGCAGACGGTTGTGCAAGTCCTTGTTCACATTTAGGAAGAAGTCCGATTCACCACAGTCGATAATAATTGCCAAATCCCCGTTCTCTATTTTATCAATCTGATTGATGACAGTATGTTCGTCCCATGCCTTCTTATTATGTGCAAATTCGCCCAACTGTTTCGCCATCTCCCAGTTTAACGGAAACGGCCGGATATCCACCCCGCCACTGGTACTACCACCGGCACCAAACGTATCTTTATGACGGATAGCATTCCACATCGCTCCGTGTCCTCCCATGCTCAAGCCGGTGATGGCACGTCCTTTCCGGTCGGCAACAGTCTTGTAATGCTCGTCAATATACTTCACCAGTTCCGATGAGATAAAAGTTTCGTAACGGTAAGACGGATTTTTCGGACTATCCCAGTACCAGCTATTCTTTCCGTCCGGACAAACAAAGATAATTCCTTTTTCATCCGCAATCTGCGGAAGATTCGGCTTCACCCCAATCCATGTCTTTGCGTTCCCGCCATACCCATGCAACAGATAGATGACAGGGCAAGCCACCGCTTTCTTCCCCAGCGCAGCATCCGGCGTAACAACTATCACCTGCACATCCTTATTCATGGAAGGACTATTAACTAATAAAGTATCTACCCGGGCAGCAAAAGAAGGCGCTGCCAATACCAGTATTAAAAAAGCTGACAAAAAAATTCTTTTATTCATTATGTATATATAGTTATATAAAGTTATTCTTCTTTCTCTTCCGAAGAAGAAAATCTGGAAACAGGCACTTCAAAAGTCTTATGGCACTGTACACAGGTATACTCCCAATGATTATCTCCAGGAGGGGCTGCCGCCAACATCGAAAAGATTGCCGCCCCTATTGCACGCAGCCTCTTTCCTTTTTTTAATCTGAACTTAATATCCGACGAACCGCAATACGGACAAAGCGTCAACTCTTCCGGCCAACTCTCGTTATCTCTCAACACCTGGACAGCCCTTGCATAATCTTCATCCGCCACCAATATATCCACCCCTGCTATACTACTCACGCAACTTTTATACAAAGTAGAGAAATTCTCATTGTGCAAAATAGATTCAATGCCTTCATTCTCCAATGCGCCTTGAAGGATATGCGCCTTCATCGCATCATTGCAAGTAATCAATTTTACAGTCTTCATAAAGAATCTGGTTTAATATGTCCCACAAAAATAAGATATAAAAATGAAATGTGAAACAAAATCCGACCAACTTTATCAATAGGTAAAACGAACCAAATCAGAAGTGCTTCTATTTTTATTCACGGAAGGTATCACTATTTAATACTTTATTTGTACTTTTGCGGTGACAATTTGCAATCACATGAAAAAACTGTTGACGTTGCTATTATTTTCTAACATTCTGCTTTCCCTGTTACAGACACAGCCTGTACATCCAATAAAAGGAACGGCGATTGAGAAAAACAGCCGTCAGCCATTAGAATTCATTAACGTTATACATAAAACATCAAACCAGAAAAGAATATGAAAAGAAAAATTGTAATGATTGCCTTCATATTGTTAGGCATGGGAATGACAGCTTCTGCACAATTCGGCAAGAAGATTAATTTAGGAAAAGCTTTACAAGCAGGTAAAGATGTGGTATCAGCCGTTACGTTATCTGATGCGGACATTGCCAATATGAGTAAGGAATATATGGCATGGATGGATACCCATAATCCATTGACAAAACCTGATACCGAATATGGCAAACGGTTAGAGAGACTTACGGGACACATCAAAGAAGTGGACGGACTGAAACTGAACTTCGGTGTATATGAAGTGATAGACGTAAATGCCTTTGCCTGCGGTGACGGTAGTGTACGTATCTGTGCCGGTCTGATGGATGTTATGACGGACGAAGAAGTAATGGCAGTGGTAGGTCATGAAATCGGTCACGTGGTTCACACCGATTCCAAAGACGCTATGAAAAATGCCTACCTGCGATCAGCAGTGAAAAACGCGGCAGGTGCAGCCAACGACAAAGTGGCCAAACTGACAGACTCTGAACTGGGAGCCATGGCAGAAGCTCTTGCCGGTGCACAATTCTCACAAAAGCAAGAAAATGCAGCCGATGACTACGGTGTTGAATTCTGTGTAAAAAACGGTATCGACCCGTATGCAATGGCAAATGCCTTGACTAAACTGGCCGAACTTGCAAAAGATGCTCCTAAAGCATCCTATGCACAAAGAATGTTCTCTTCACATCCGGACACTCAAAAACGTATCGAACGTACAAAAGCCAAAGCAGACAGCTACGCCAAGAAATAATAAACGATACTTTCGTATGACTACTATCAGGCACGGGATTTTGTATAATTCCGTGCCTGAATATTTATCAATACAACCTATATTCAAATGCCTTAGAGCCTGTTTAAATTCTCTTCAGTCATAATATTATAGCTGATATTTTAACTTACCCCGGCTCTTCTTGTCGCGTCC
>NZ_JANJZR010000189.1 GCF_024623065.1 Bacteroides acidifaciens | reverse complement strand
TTTATGTTCTCTATGGCGTAGTTGTGCCTTAGTTCGTATGGGATTGCGCGGGATGAATTGCAGCTTTGCCACAGCACCCTGAAGTGGTACGTTACCCATACAGGAGGGTGCGGCTTGTCATCCGGTGTCGGGAAAAACACCCTACGGTTCGGAATCAGCCCATCTATTTTTCCGTCATAAGTACGCATCAGGGGCAACATTGTGTCATGGAGGACTACATAATGCTGGTCATACCCTTTGCCACGTTTGATGGATACCACGCCATTTTCAAGGTTTACGTCATCGCGTTCCAGCAGGATGGCCTCGGTTGTCCTTATTCCTGAACTGTACAGTAAACGGAAGAACACCGGCAGTGTCATGCGCTGGATGGCCGCGAGTCTGCCACGCCTTGGCTTTATGTTGTCGCAAGCGTCAAAGAAGCGTTTCAATTCATAGTGTGTAAAAGGATGCGGCGTATAAGTCCTCGGCACAGACCTTGGCACTTGCGGCAAGTCAATTTTCGTCATTCCACGCTTGTTCATGTACTTGATGAAGTCTAAGACAGGATAGACACGTGACACGCAGGAGTTTGTGCATTCAGTCGGACGTTGCCTGCACCATCTGTCCACGATTTCTTGGGTAAGCTCAGTTTGTCCCGGATATTCCCTTGCGCAAAAATGATCGAACAGTATTACGTTCTTGACATAGCTATGGCTGTTACGCCCGGAAGCCTTGCGGTATTTTACATACCCTTCTATAGCGTTGGATAGGAATGAAATAGTTTTCATACGTCAAACACCCCCTTTCCTACGGGAAAGTATTCTATGCTCAATGAACATTCCTTCAGCCTCTTGAATTCCGCACTAAGGTAGCGGTTGAGAGAATCCGGGGACGCATGGCCGAGGGTGGCACTTATAACAGGTTGCTGCACACCGCCCTGCAACAGGGCCGTTGCCACATTGTGGCGGAACAGATGCAGACTCTTTCTCTCATTTTCACCTTGTCTTATTCCTGCTTTGCACATGACTTTTGAGCATATAGCATCGAGATTGCTTGTATGAAGCCTTCTGTATGGCACCTGTACTGTGAGAAAAACATATGGTTCCGGGCTTCGGGGACGTTCTTTGAGCAGGTAATCAAATACAGCGTTTCCTACCACGGCACG
>NZ_JANJZR010000188.1 GCF_024623065.1 Bacteroides acidifaciens | reverse complement strand
TACAGACGGACGCGACAAGAAAAGCTGGGGTAAGAGCTATAATATTATGACTGAAGAGAATTTAAACAGGCTCTTAGAGATATTCAGTAAATGTGCCTAATTACGAGAAGCAAAGATTAAGAATAGCAACTTGATTCTCCAATAATTTACTTTCCAGCTCAATAATAAAGACATTAAGTAACCCATTATCGAAGAAATATCTTTTCCTTCTCACTCAGCTTATCCGAGTAATTGGAAATGCCAAAACAAGATAAGCATCATTCAGATATTGAAGATAATCTACCAATGTATCATGCGACAGAGAACAGCCGGCTGATTTTATAATTCCCAGAATTCGTGCCAACGCTAAAGGTTGCATAACACCTTTCGGCCAACTTCTTCACAAGCAATCGGATTTCACTTTCATTTCTTATCTCATTCCTCACAATGACATCTTCTAAAAGAATCTTTTGAAACAGCGAATTCAGCCATGAACGTTTATCTTTAAGCGGAAATGTTTCTGCAAAACCACCATAATAAAAATAAGGTTGAAACCGCTTTACTAAATCTGTCTTCACAGCAACGTCATATTCCCAATGATGAGGTAATGAATAATGATCATATTGCAAATATTCAACGAAAGAAAACGGCTAAATTTCCATAGCGACATATCTTCCTCCGAGAGTTGTATGTATCTCTTTGCCAAGCATTTGAACATTACTTCCGGTAATAAATACTTTATATTTTGAATCGGCTAGACGACGGGCAAATTTTTCCCAACCTACCACATTTTGAATTTCATCCAGATAGATTAATGGCTTATTGTTATACATTTCCTGATAGGCTTCTAATATCAATCCTAATCCTTCTGCCTGTATAAATGCTATTCGCTCATCTTCAAAATTGATATATAGTATATCCTCAATTTGCGCTCCCCCACTCTCAAGTAAATCTTATATATGCTGAAATAAGGTAAGATTTTCCGGCACGCCTCAACCCAACAAAAACATAATTACACGTATCTTCGAGTTCAAGTTTCCTTTTCATGATTTTCATCTGGGGAATTTCACGCTGTTTCTCCACAATCAAACTCTTAATCACTCTTTTTCCATCATCTTCTTATCTACTAAAACAAAAATAGGTAATCATTCTATTTTCCGCCACGACAATTTTATCGGCTGTTTTTCAGCCGATAAAATAAAAATGCCCGCAAGAAA
>NZ_JANJZR010000187.1 GCF_024623065.1 Bacteroides acidifaciens | reverse complement strand
CGTAGTCGACAGGATGTATGTAAGCCCTAAAGATGAATAACAAGGTATTGATATCCAATGGAATAATAAAAATAAACAGTAAAAAGTTTGCGTAACTGCCTGATTTTTCGTATCTTTATATCATGATTGATGAAAGGGCATACGAGTTACTTTGCTGCCAGTTGGGTCTGGCGAATGAGGAAAAGGCAGGGCTTCGCAAACAGGTAAACGAACTGATTGCGAGGCTTAAGGTCATTGAAGATTCCAATAAAGAGAACTCCAAGGCTCTGGTTGATACAATCAATGACCTCAAAGATTCCCTCGAAAAGCAATCAACTACGGTTGAAAATTATAGGAAAGAAATGGAGCTTATGAGAAAGCAGCTTGAAGCGAAAGACGAGGTGAACCGGATGCTGGCAAACGAGATTTCCAATCTCAGGCTTCAGCTTGAGGACAGCAGAAAACACCGTTTTGGCCGTACTTCCGAGCAAAGAAGGCTGCTGAACAACCGTAACATTGACAAGTCTGCACTGCATAAGTCCGAGTATGACGGTTCTGACAAGGATGATGATGATAATAATAAGGCCGATGGTAACGAAGCCGGCGGCAATACCTCTTCCGATAACGCAACTGCACAGAACATCCAACCTTCAAGAAGAAAGGAAACTGCACCACGTGCCGTGAAAACCAAATTGAAAGTTGACAGAGTGGTAGTACATGAAGTGGACGAGTATTACACGCTTCCCGAAGGAGGACGGTTCATGAACCGCAACGGTATGCCTGATGTGTGGGAATACAGGGTTATAGAACATGTAAGGGCTCATAACGTGGAGCATGTGTATAAGGTGGCAAGGGTAAAGCTTGCAGACGGAACTTTTGTAAGCACAATGGAACATCCGCTGAAAAAACTTGGAGGTATTTTCTCCCCTGAACTGCTTGCCCGTCTACTTTGTCTGAAATATGACTTCAGTATGCCTGAGAACAGACAGATAAGACTGCTTGCCAGAGAGGGCATCCACATAAGCAATACTACACTGAACAGCTATATCCATAACGGAATCGCCAAGCTAAAGGAGTTCATGGAAGATGTCTTCAAGGGGTTTGTACAGCAGGCTGAATATCTTATGGTTGATGAGACGACCGAACTTGTAGGCATCGAAACAAAGGAAGGCAAGGCTTACAGGAGAAAGTACTTATGGGCATTCTTTGCAAAGCATATGAA
>NZ_JANJZR010000186.1 GCF_024623065.1 Bacteroides acidifaciens | reverse complement strand
TCAGGGACTTTCACAAATTTAATCACTTAAAAATTAGATGTTTAACAGCACAAATTTAAATTTTGTCATCTACTAAAGAAGTTTATACTAAACTACAGAACTGAATTGTCAATCTTTTTGCTGGTACCGATTCCTCCGCTACGTTGGTACCGATTCATGCGCTATGATGGTACCGTTTCGCCGATACTATCATGTTAGAACACTGAGCCAGAAGTTTGCTCCCTCATTTCTTGATATATACATGCCGAGTAGCTCCTTATGTCCTTCCCGGTCAATACCCAGCACATTATAGATTGCACGTGTAACAGCACAACCACGTTCATCTGTTACCTTATAATGGATGGCATCCATCCAGACTATAGGATAGACAGAATCAAGCATACGTGATTTCCATGCCTTTATTTCCGGAAGTACACGGTCTGTAATGGCGCTGATTGTATCTGCCGATACACGATTACCAAGATTCTCTTCCATCCAATCACTAATCTCACGTGTGCTGTTACCAAGAGCATACAGGCCGATTATACGGTCAGCAACACCTTCTGCCAGAATGATCTCACGCTTCTTAATAAATTGTGGGTCAAAACTTGAATTACGGTCGCGGGGAGTGGATACAGTTACCTCACCTAATGGAGTCTGAACCTGCTTTTGCATTTTCCCGTTACGGCGGTTACCCATCTGACGTTCTTCTTCTGTAAGGTGTGCATCCATCTCACCTTCCAGAGCTGCATTCAGGATACTTTCCAATAAGGGAGCAAAAGCACCGTCTTTACCTAACAAGGGCTTACCTGCTTTCAGCTGTTCAATTGCCTTGTTCTTGATTCTCTCAAAATCAAATTCTTCTTTCATACAAAAAACTATGTTAGCAAAGTTAATATTTTATTCTTTGCTGACACAGTTTAATTTACATCCTCGCATCTAATGATGCATAATGGCTGTGAGGTTAAAGATGTTATGCAAATCCCTCGGGAGTTGTTTTATTATTAGTGTCTGATAAATATATTTGATGGGGGGTTATTATAAATATTGTTTTTATGTACAAGTCCCTTCTCTAAATTGAGATTGATTTATAATTGTGTATATATCAATAAGCTATAGGTAATCGAAAAGTTTTATTGGACAGCAATAGTTTTATTTATATAAAATTAGTATCTTCGTTATGTAGGGTAAAGAGAGTATTCCTTATAAACCTTCTTCTTCAGGTGTACTTGATATCCTATGAGGGTGTGTCAAAAGCTCAAAAACGCCCTCAATATAAATCAAAACTCGCAACTTTAGTGAAATACACTTAAG
>NZ_JANJZR010000185.1 GCF_024623065.1 Bacteroides acidifaciens | reverse complement strand
GAGGGTGTGTCGAAACGATGCATCCTCTTTTTTGTATAAACAAAGCCCCGACTTTCCCAAGCCAGGGCTTTGTCATGTCCAAAAGAATTTGCATCTTTAGACATTGAAATCTTACAATATGGCAAAGTTACATTATCGTTCTTACAATCCCAACCAAATCATTCTTTTCCCACAAAGAATAGATGAAGATATCGCAGGTAATGACCCTGTACGAATCATTTCGGCCATAATTGACCAGCTTGACTTGAGCAAGTTCCATAAGCTCTATCACGGAATAGGCCGTTGTGCCTACCATCCCCGCATGATGCTCAAGGTTATCGTTTACGCCTATATGAATAATATCTATTCTTGTCGTAAGATAGAAAAGCTTCTCCATCGTGATATTCATTTCATATGGCTATCCGGCTGTGAGAAGCCTGATTTCATTACCATCAACAGGTTTCGCAATCGTGTCAAGGAGGAGATCAGCGACATCTTCACCCAAATAGTACTTCTGTTATCCGCAAAAGGATTTGTCAGTCTTGACGTAGAGTATGTGGACGGGACAAAAATAGAGTCGAAAGCAAACAAGTACACCTTTGTTTGGCGCAAGACGGTTGAACGTAACCGTACAAGATTGCTTGAGAAGATAAAGATACTTCTTGAGCAAGTGGATGAAGCTATTGCACAAGACAAGTGTAACGTTGATGAAAAGGTGGAATTCACCCCCACTCAACTTTCAGAAATATCAGCGGAGCTGAACGCGGCTCTTTCTTCCTTGCCAGCCACAACGAACAAGGAAGAAAAGAAACGGAGAAAGGGACTTCAAAAGACATCCAAAGAATTGGAAAGGCATTCAAGGAAGCTAAGTGAATACAACCAGCATTTGGACACTCTCGGTGAACGCAATTCCTATTCAAAGACTGATAAAGATGCCACATTCATGCGCATGAAAGAAGATGCCATGAACAACGGGCAGACGAAGCCGGGGTATAATCTGCAGATCGGGACAGAGGAACAATTCATTACTGATTTCGCCCTTTTCCCAAATCCAACAGACACGCTGACCTACATTCCCTTTATGGAGTCCTTCAAAAATCGCTATGGGGCGTTCCCCTCTACAGAAATAGCTGATTCAGGGTATGGAGCAGAGGAGAACTATCGTTTCATGGAAGAGCGTGGAATTGAAGCGTTTGTCAAATACAACCGTTTCCATATAGAACAGCGTCCTCGCTATGTGCAGGACCCTTTCCGTTCGGAAAATTTCTATTATAACGAAAAAGAAGACTATTGTGTGTGCCCGATGGGACAACACATGAATCGTATAGGACAAAAAAG
>NZ_JANJZR010000184.1 GCF_024623065.1 Bacteroides acidifaciens | reverse complement strand
CGGTCAGTTTCGTGCTGACTACCCGGTTCTGCTTGTCTATCCGGCTTTTTGCCGGGCGACCTCCCGGTTTGTTCCTTATCCCTGTCATACGTTTTTGCTTTTAGGTGGTATCTTAAAAATTTCTCCCGTTGGTCGCAATTTTCTTTGCTGCCAAGCAAAGCAAGGTGTTTCGGTCTACCGAAACATAACCTTGCTCTCCCTAATCACACAGCCTGCCATCGGTTCATGCCGCCAGCCTTGCAGGTCACATCCTTAGCCCTCTCTTTCTTTTTTCACCCGGATTTTGTCTGTTATCATGCTCCGGCTGGGGCTTGTCGGTAACTGTCAAATCTTGGGATTGCTTCACATTAAGGCTACGCAGATAGTCGTTCAGGTCATTGTGACCGCTGTACAGGTGTGATGCGTCACGTACACGCCATTTGTATTCCTGCCTTATGGCTTCAACCGCTTTCCTGCCTGCCTCGTCATTGTCAAGCATACAGTGTATATGACCGTAACCAGCCAGCGGATATAAGGCTTTATCTACGTTGGCGGTGGAGTTCAGGATAACGTAGTCCTGCCAGTCGGTACAGGGCATACCCGGGCTTTCCCGCTGCCGGATAGTGAGGAATGAAAGATAGTCCATAAAGCCCTCGAACACGAAACAGGTATCTCTCGGCTCTCCCTGCTGCCTTATATGGGTGATGTCTTTCGATGTGCTGCCCTTGAAACAGGGATTGCGAAGCTCGTAACCTCCTGAATCATTCCTGAACGCCAGCGCAAAATAAGGCTTCCCACCGATGCGGTAATACATCTCCTGCACGTATGGGGCTGCCGTTCCGGGGGAAATCCCCCTTTCCTGCAAGTAGCGCATGAGTGCCGGATTCTGTAACGGCTGTATTCTGCGTATCTCTATCGGGCTGGCTGCCTGCCTTTTCGTGTCCCTTTCGGGCAGGTCTTTCCCGTGAAAGGAAAAAGAGGCGGTGTCGCCTTGCTCCAGTCGGCAGATAGCACCGTAGGCGTTGCACCCGTTCTGCTTCATCACAAGGTCGATGAGCGTCCCGCCCTTGCCAGTTCCGTAGTTACACCATAGATTGGCGTTATAATCCACCTTGAAACTCGGTGTGTTGTCCTCCCGTAGGGGGCTGCGGTACATCCCGTAGCTTCCCTTTTCCGTGACGGGCTGGATTCCCAAAGAGTTCAGGTAATCTTTGATACTGATATTGTTGGCTTCCTTGTAGGTCATAATCTTTATTTTTAAATTTAACGATTTAAGTACATGACAAAAATTTGAAAACATCGAATTTTGGGGTATAAGTCGGACGCAGAAGTATTGTTGAAATCT
>NZ_JANJZR010000183.1 GCF_024623065.1 Bacteroides acidifaciens | reverse complement strand
TAATAGTCCGTTAAAAATTCAACATATTGGCTAAGCGGCTTCTGTCACTATGCCAAAGAGTTCTTTGATAAGTTTAGTATTAAAAGTTCTGTTCGTTTTCAGACCGGACATGCTAAAAATTCTTTTGAGCATATAAATACTACTCAGATAGGTCTTTAGCAGTCCGATGGAAAGCGACGGATAGTATCGTTTCCTGATGACCTTTGCGATGTTTACCGAGGCCAGTGAAGCATTGAAAGCGAAGTCGAGTTTCCTCAAGTCTCTAGCCTGACAATCATTGAGTCCTGTAAACTGCTTGGAATCCCGAAAGCAAAACTCAATCTGGAATCGTGTACGGTAGTATTCGATGATGTCTTTGTCCGACATGTCAAGATCAGTGGAGAAATAGATTTTATGTCCTCCTGATTCCGGATAATGAACCACTACTTTGATGTTGCGTTTCATTGCTTTTGAATAGGCCTTGACAGAGTAACCCCTTCCTCCTTCAATGTCGAGAATCTCGCAATGCTGAAGGTCGAGTTTCTCAAAATCAATCTTCTCGCCTTTGACACGCGGTCGTCCCCGTCTGCCTGTGCGGACACCGTCATGTGAATACCACAAGGCGGCATCATCACGCAGGCGGCTGATGACATGGAATCCCAGCAGACAGGCTTCATTGACAAACTTTGCCTTTGAGAACCATGCATCCGCAACGACATAACGTGTTATGCCGAGTAACCTGTCCTTGTATTTACGGAGCACGTCAAGATACCAGTCCACAAGGTTGTAATCTTTGCCTTGCTTTTCCAAATACGCCTTGTCCGGTGTCTGTTCCGCACGTAGCATCATACAATCCCGACTATCAATGTCGATAATGCCGATACCGAGAATTTCCAATCCCCGTTTCATTGCGGAAGCACATCCCGACCAGAACTTGCCGATATAAGGAGTCTTCTTTCCCGACTTTGAAATGTAGCTTGCGTCTATGACAATGGCTTTTCTGACACTTTCACCAAACCGCTGCCGCATAAGCAAGAGATTGAACTGCATCCAGTCAAACTCACGTTCAAACAACTGCCGGAAGCGTTGTTCCGAGCTATATGAGTAACGCCCCATTTGGGTGAAATTAATTTTTCTTGGTAGTACCATATACAAAATCATGAGTTGGATGAATGCTGTTTTAAAACTTTTGCGTAACTTCGCCGGACAACTTTTCAAAGCATCGGTTACGATTTCCTCATATTGGTCAAGTGCTGTTTTATTCATTGCTTTAATGTGTGGTAAGAGACCATTAAAGATAATGAAAAGCAGCCACTTGACCTATTTTGTTTTGCTAAATTTTATCAATTAACTTATTTGTGATCAACGGATTAGTTATAAAATTAACGAAGTGTTA
>NZ_JANJZR010000182.1 GCF_024623065.1 Bacteroides acidifaciens | reverse complement strand
TAAAAACCAGCTGTTATATACTCCATTTCTGATTTATAAACTGAATATTTCATGATTCTATATCTTTTATTGTTATTCTTTATTTCCTTTTTGATGTTACAAATGTAACATATATATATCACATATACAAACAAATAGTGATAAACATTATCACTATTAACAAATATTAGTGATATATTTATATCACACTATTATAATAACCGTATTTTTGTAGAAAAAAGAAATATGAATAGAATAAAAGAAGTAATTAAGGAGAAAGGATATACAATAACAAGCCTTTCTGAAAAATTAGGAATTGCACGCGAAAGTCTTTCACGAATGCTTGTATCACCTTCATATCCAACTTTAGAAAAGATTGCCAGCGCCTTAGATGTCCCCACGTGGCAACTATTCGCATCCAGTCAGGAAGTACAGGAAACAAAAAATACGATAACCTGTCCCCATTGTGGCAAACCTATCGAATTAGAAGTCAAATAAAAAAAATCCCGGAGCTGTGAAAAGTTCCGGGATTCTTTTTCTAATAAAGTCGTTCACTTACGCCTCATAACGACTTTGTTCAATCCATTTCATAGCCTCCGAACCGTCGTTAAACGACCGCAACGTCAATTGGGAACCTTCGGAAGCGGTAAACGTCTTACCACCTTTCAGAAGGAAATTACCGCCAGCTTCCACCGTAGGCGCAACGCCCGAACATCCCATAAGGGTAATTACCGATCCATGACTTCCACCGGTAACACCGGCTATTTTGGCCGCACCTGCGGAAAGCTGGTACTGCCCGTCCGTCTGGTAATCTATATCTGTGGCTCCGGCTTCCACTACGGCCACCGGTTCTTCCAGGGTGTCGGTACCCCGGTAAATGGCGATATCATCCCCCTTGCTGATCTGGGTAAAAGTAAGTTCGTTCGTATTCGATTCATTGGAACCGGTATAAGAAACGGATAACTTACACGGGTTACAGGGTGTTCCGATCAGATCGGCAGGCTTTCCGCTACAATAACGGAGCACAACGATACATTTCTTAGACAGCCAGTTTGTCTTAAACTCGCGGATTTCCTGTTCATTACCGGGATGATTGAACTTAACGGAAGGCGTATAACCTTCGGCGTCCGTTTCCCCGTCACTGTTGGAACTGATTTCAGCTGTACCGGGTGTCAGGTAAATACCAATCGCGTAACGTCCCGCCTTCATTACGATATCATCCTCGATAACCACGCCGGCATCGTTTCTCTGCGGGAAGGAAAGAATATCGTCAACGTCGTAAATTACGAGCTGATCCTTGGGCTGAATGCCGTTACCGGGATTACCGGCCGGCCTTCTTACGCTTGCTTTTACGTATGTCATAACTTAATGATTTATAAGGTTATAAAATGGAAGGGATAAAGTACCCCTTCCGCTGAA
>NZ_JANJZR010000181.1 GCF_024623065.1 Bacteroides acidifaciens | reverse complement strand
GTGGATAAGACACTTGCGCATGGCCTACGACAGTTCGTCGATTACGGATGAAGTGGTCACAGCAATAGCCTATCTGAAAGAATCCGGCGTATCAGCGCATAGGCTCTTCTTCTATATACTTGTGAAAGATGGGCAGATTGAGGATGCAGAAAAGAGGGCTTTGCTCCTTGATTCTTTGGGATGTACACCGTTCGCCATGTCTTACCGGGACTTAGATAAGAATACTCCAGTATCGGACGAACAACACCGCTTTGCGTGGTGGTGTAACCAACGGCAAGCATTTAAGAGTTGCAAGTTTAAAGATTTTAATCCGGCAACAAGAGGAAAAGAAATATTAACCCAGCCAAGTTTATTTGGCTAATAACCATAATAAATATGAATAGAAGAACTTATAAAATTGATATTGACTTTGATATTCGTTTTTGGGCGTTATTCCCAGCAATAAATATCAATCTACATAGCAGGGAATTTGAGTTTGAATGGCTATGTCTTGGCGTTTATACAGGTAAACAGAGATATAATATATGAGAAATGGAATAATTCAAATAAAATCAGCAATGAAATCAACAATTACCACCCCCGATAAATTAACCACGCTACAAATAGAAGGCAGTAGTGGAACTTATAAAATATTCAGTAGCTTCCGCCCCATGGAATCCCCTGCGTTCGTGGATGCGGTGGACCGGAAGTATAACCTGGCGGAGATAAAGAATCTTTCCGGCGGAAAAGGTTATTTCCTGGTACACTTGAACAGGGAGCAGCAGGAAACCATACAGGAGGATTTAAACGCTATCCTTTGCGATAGTGTGCCGTGTCTTCTGTAAACTAAGACGATCTTAACGAAATGCCATGAAAGAAGACAGACGCTTAAGAAACCTACGTTATCAGATGCGGAAGAAAGGTTACCAGTTCGATACAAAGAACCTGGTAGCCATTTTATGCCTTCACATGACAAACGTTCTTTTCTCCAGGAAAGGAGATTAAGCAAATTCGGTTTTTCAATTCAGTATAACATGTTTGAACAATGAAAGATAAAAATTTAAAATACATCGCCCACGCTATTATCGTGGTTGCCTTTATGGGACTGATCGCCTTTGTCATTTATTATACGGGTAAAACCGCTTTTCTTTGGCTGTTATTATTCGTTTTCCTGTACCAACCTTGGGGAGACTTGAAAACAAAACAGGAGAAAAACAACGAAGAATAAGTAACTATGTAACTTTATAACGATGATAAAGGCAGAAGACATCTACAAAGTGACCAACAACGGGCTGGATATAATTCTACATTATTATCCGCAAGCCCGGGATTGTGTCGGAACCAACCGCCATTTCAAACGCCGGCCGTCAGAGGACGACGCATCGGCCTGTATCAAATTGTTCGGTAAGGAAGGTTCCCAGCAGGTTTATAAGGTAAC
>NZ_JANJZR010000180.1 GCF_024623065.1 Bacteroides acidifaciens | reverse complement strand
ACACACGGGCCAACAATTTAGCTATGCTCTTATCCCTTGCGATAAGTCGACAATCAATACCCTGGTTGAAATCGACCTTTATCTTCATGGAAGCAATCTTCTCTATCTGTTGCAGGCCCCATTCCGATGCGATGACGTTGTTGTCCATCAGAATAGCAGACTTCCGGTCATCCAGGAACTCCGATATATCCGCGTGCTTGCGAATAGTCCCTTCTTTCCGGGGAACGATACAAAAGGAACACTTATTGATGCAGCCACGGGTAAGGAATCCGTAGGCTTCTATGTGTGTGGGATAGAGAGAGTAGTCAGGGCAAATATGCTCAATATCGCTCGGTAACCATTGGTCGAACAACTTATACCCCGATCCCCCCTTCACAACTTCGTCAGCCTGTATAATTCTTCTATCGTCTGGGCTGAAAGAGAATATTTTGCTCATATACACACGGTCGTAATGCTCAATGCCGGAGTACCACCCTACGATGTCGCCTTGCAGCTTATGCCAGGCAGATAACTTCATCAATGCCAAGTTTGGGAAGTTATGACCGTCAACGTCTATTAATCCGATGTTCATTTCTAATTTGTTTTGAATGTTAATCTTCTTCTACAAAGGTGTTAGTTGTGTTTATCACACCAGCAGAATCAACACTCTTGCCATCACGAATAAACACTTTCTCACGCATTAGCTCTTCATAGTCGTATCGTGACATTCCGATTACACATACACGACCATCAACATACAATTTACATTTCATCAAATCGGTTCCTTCGACCGGACCGATAACATCTATTTGAATTGTTCTTTTACTCATAATTATTCTTATTTGTGCCGGAGGATAGCATCGAACTACCAATAACACCCGCTTTCGCCCTTCGGGGTTATCTCCACACTCCGGTGTTTATTATATGGAGCGGCAAAAGCCGCCCCAGTTATTTATTATCTGCTTCTAAAGTCAATCATCCATTTCACCGGAAACAAAAGGTAAATCCAACTGGCAATTATTAGCCCGCCAGTCATCGATCGTTATTTTCATTACCTGGTTTAATTCCGTCTTAGCTTCGTTCATCAACTTTTGAGCATCTTTAAAACGACGCTGGCACTCCTGGTACTCCGTTACTTTCTGCTCGATAACGGTCTGCTTTTGCTTCAGGAAGGTTTGCGGCTCCGTGAAATGTGTAAACAAAGCCTTGTAACATGCAAGTTTATATTCCAGAACCGATGCTTTTACGTTTTCATTTACTTTTGAGATGTCAATAGAAAACAACCAGCCGAAAACATAACAGTAAGGAATAGCATACATTTCACGATCTTTTCCGTCGCTGGCAACCGCCTTTATCATACAGGCAGTTGGACCGAGTATTTCATCCCGTTCTATCCGCTGCCGCCGCCCTTCCGGATCAACACCCAACGCTTCACAAATGGGTCTGATTGCCACAAATTGTTCGTCACCCGTAGATAAGATA
>NZ_JANJZR010000017.1 GCF_024623065.1 Bacteroides acidifaciens | reverse complement strand
TGTGAGGAGCATGACGGAGACTATGTGACGAATAAAAACAGGTCGGTAAAGCCTATCTAACATAATCTCAGGAAAATATAAACAGGCTCTAAGATGTACAGAATAGAAAAAAAATTTCTATTTTTGTGGGAACAAAACTTTAAAAGCACATGACTCAATCTGAAAGACAGCAAATTATAGAGCTGGTAAAAAAAGAAGTAGTTCCGGCTATTGGTTGCACGGAACCCATTGCTGTGGCACTTTGTGTAGCCAAAGCGGCAGAAACATTAGGTGAGAAACCCGAAAAGATAGAGGTATTATTGAGTGCCAATATACTGAAAAATGCCATGGGGGTAGGAATTCCCGGCACAGGTATGGTGGGGCTTCCTATTGCTGTTGCCTTGGGTGCGTCAATAGGCAAATCAGAATACCAGTTGGAAGTCCTGAGAGACTGCACACCCGAAGCCGTAGCACAAGGTGAACAGTTTATCGCAGAAAAACGAATCAGTGTCTCTTTAAAGGAAGGTATTGAGGAAAAGCTATATATCGAAGTGATTTGCAAGACCGGCGATAAAACTGCCAAAGCTGTCATTGCTGGCGGCCACACTACCTTTATATATATAGCCAAAGACGAAAAAGTGCTGCTCGACAAACAGCATACTGCCAGTGCAGAGGAAGAGGGCGCTTCTCTCGAGCTGAACCTGCGTAAAGTTTATGACTTCGCCCTGACAGCTCCTCTTGATGAAATCCGTTTCATCCTCGACACTGCCCGCTTGAACAAAGCTGCCGCCGAACAAGCCTTCAAAGGCAACTACGGACATTCTTTAGGAAAAATGCTTCGTGGCACTTATGAACATAAGGTGATGGGCGACAGTGTATTTTCGCATATTCTTTCTTATACTTCAGCCGCTTGTGACGCCCGAATGGCAGGAGCCATGATTCCGGTCATGAGTAATTCCGGCAGCGGTAATCAAGGTATATCCGCTACCTTACCCGTCGTAGTCTTTGCCGAAGAAAACAATAAGAGTGAAGAAGAACTTATCCGTGCCTTAATGTTGAGCCATCTTACGGTGATTTATATCAAACAAAGCTTGGGACGCCTGTCCGCCTTGTGTGGTTGTGTAGTGGCCGCCACAGGCTCAAGCTGCGGAATTACCTGGCTGATGGGTGGAGGCTACGACCAGGTGGCCTTTGCCGTTCAAAACATGATTGCCAATCTGACGGGAATGATTTGCGATGGCGCGAAACCGAGTTGCGCCCTAAAAGTGACCACCGGAGTTTCAACAGCCGTATTGTCAGCCATGATGGCTATGGAAAACCGTTGTGTGACTTCCGTAGAAGGAATTATTGATGAAGACGTAGACCAAAGCATCTGCAACCTGACAAGAATCGGCTCGCAAGCCATGAACGAAACGGATAAAATGGTGCTCGATATTATGACGCACAAAGGATGCTGAAATAAGAACTGACTGATAAAGAGGTAGGTAAATAAAAAATGGATAATGAGTTTTCCGGCTTCATTATCCATTTTATTTTTATTGGCTGCTGTTATCAACAGCCCTATTTCTTAATTAGTGGCAGTGTCCACCTTCACAACCGCAACTGTCGCCGCATTCGTGGTCACCGCAGCCACCACCGCAACTGTCGCATCCGCAACCGCATCCGCCTTCACCGCTCATCATTTTCACCAACTCCTGAATTTCTTCGTTGGTAGCAGGACGGCTTTCAATCACTTCACCCTCGAAGATAAGGTCGGCACCTGCCAACGGGTGGTTGAGGTCAACTACTACCACGTCCGGTTTGATTTCCACTACGCTTGCGTTCACGCGCTGACCGTCACCGGTCATCAAAGGTACGATATTGCCTTCTTTGATACGCTCGCTGTCGAACTTACCGTCAATCTCGAAAATGTTTTTAGGAAGGTCAATCACGTGTTGTTCGTCATATTGGCCGTATGCTTTATCTGCTGTGATGGTAAACTCAAATTTATCACCTTGAGAAAGAGCGGTTACTTGATTTTCGAAGTCTTCGAGTGTTGTTCCTAATCCTGAAATGAATTGAAAAGGATGTTCTGCTTTTGCTTCTTCGAACAACTCTTTTTCACCATCTTCCATTGTATATAGTTTGTATGCAACGGTAATGTACTTGTTTTCTACTGTTTCCATCTGATATTTTATATTTCTAAATTAATAAATCCCGGCAAACGGGTTGACAAAGATACGAATAATTTGCTTGTGCGCGGACATAGGGAATGTAAATTTCAGATTATTAAGTGCTTTTGTTAGAAAGCTTCTTTGGGGCGCATGCTTGTATAATGGTTGTAAATCCAACCTTTAAGTAATAAAATAGAGAAATAATGCCACCATTATCTTACAATTATTAGCTTTTAAGTGATTTTTTTCTTCGATTTGTTTGGAGATAATAAAAAAGCCCTTACCTTTGCAGCACAAAAATAAAGAAAAAGAAGATATGAATATGTTACATACATCTATTAACCTAGCAGTCCTGCATATTATTCGCGTCGTGGTGGTGCCATCAAGAGCGTGAGAAAGGTTTTGTGTTGTATGTGTTCGTATCATAAAAGATAAAATTTAGAGCCTTTCTCGCTGATGTGAGAGAGGCTCTTTCATTAAAAGACAGATTGAAATGAAAAAGCAATTACGCAGTTCGTTTAGTACACAAGGCCGTCGGATGGCGGGAGCCCGTGCGTTATGGGCAGCCAACGGCATGAAGAAAGAACAGATGGGCAAGCCCATTATCGCTATCGTCAATTCGTTCACGCAGTTTGTGCCGGGACATGTGCACTTGCATGAAATCGGCCAGTTGGTGAAAGCTGAGATTGAAAAGCTGGGATGCTTTGCTGCGGAATTCAATACAATCGCCATCGACGACGGCATCGCCATGGGACACGATGGAATGCTTTACTCGCTCCCTTCGCGTGACATCATTGCCGACAGTGTAGAATACATGGTCAATGCACATAAGGCGGACGCGATGGTGTGTATCAGCAACTGCGATAAAATCACTCCGGGAATGTTGATGGCGTCTATGCGTCTGAATATCCCTACCGTATTCGTATCGGGCGGCCCGATGGAAGCGGGAGAGTGGAACGGCCGGCACCTCGACTTAATCGACGCCATGATTAAATCTGCCGACCAAAGCGTAAGTGATGAAGAAGTGGCCAATATCGAGCAGAACGCCTGTCCTACCTGCGGATGCTGCTCCGGCATGTTTACTGCCAACTCCATGAACTGCCTGAACGAAGCTATCGGACTGGCTCTTCCCGGAAATGGGACTATCGTGGCTACGCACGAAAACCGCACGCAACTCTTCAAAGACGCTGCCAGACTGATTGTGGAAAATGCAATGAGATATTATAATGAGGGAGATGAAAGCGTACTCCCCCGCAGCATCGCTACCCGCGAAGCCTTTCTGAACGCAATGACACTCGATATCGCGATGGGCGGTTCCACCAATACGGTGCTCCACCTGTTGGCTGTTGCCCATGAAGCGGAAGTTGATTTCAAGATGGATGACATCGACATGCTTTCCCGCAAAACTCCCTGTCTCTGCAAGGTAGCCCCGAATACACAGAAATACCATATTCAGGATGTGAACCGTGCCGGTGGTATTATCGCTATCATGGACGAACTGGCAAAAGCCGGACTTATTGACACATCTGTCCGCCGCGTAGACGGAATGACCCTGGCGGAAGCTATCAATGGATACTCAATCACCAGTCCGAATGTCGGTGAGAAAGCTATCAAAAAATATTCGAGTGCAGCCGCCAACAAATTCAACCTCATACTCGGCTCTCAAAGCATGTACTATAAGGAGTTGGATAAAGACCGTGCGGCAGGATGTATCCGCGATCTGGAACACGCTTACAGCAAGGACGGCGGCTTGGCAGTGCTGAAAGGCAATATCGCTCAGGACGGTTGTGTGGTAAAGACGGCAGGCGTAGATGAAAGTATCTGGAAGTTTACCGGCCCTGCCAAAGTGTTTGATTCGCAGGAAGCAGCCTGTGAAGGCATCCTCGGTGGTCGAGTCGTCAGTGGCGACGTTGTCGTCATTACGCACGAAGGTCCGAAGGGTGGCCCCGGTATGCAAGAAATGCTTTATCCTACCTCTTATATAAAATCCCGCCATCTCGGGAAAGAATGTGCCTTGATTACCGACGGACGTTTCAGCGGTGGAACTTCCGGCTTGAGTATCGGACATATTTCGCCCGAAGCGGCAGCAGGGGGGAATATCGGAAAGATTGTTGATGGGGATATTATTGAAATCGACATTCCCGCTCGGACGATTAACGTGCGACTGACGGATGAAGAATTGGCTGCCCGCCCGATGACACTTGTCACTCGCGACCGTTATGTGCCGAAGAGTCTGAAGGCATACGCCAGCATGGTCAGCTCCGCCGATAAGGGAGCAGTGAGAATAATCGACTGATATACATCTTTCAATATCAAAAAGAATGAGTAAAGACTTAATAACAGGTGGAGAGGCGCTGATGCGTGCTTTGGAACATCAAGGAGTAAGCACCATCTTCGGATACCCCGGCGGTTCTATTATGCCGGTGTTCGATGCCTTATTCGACCATCAAGATACGTTGAATCACATCTTGGTTCGTCACGAACAGGGAGCTGCCCATGCGGCACAAGGTTATGCCCGTGTATCGGGTGAAGTAGGTGTTTGCCTGGTGACAAGTGGCCCCGGTGCTACGAACACGGTTACCGGCATTGCGGACGCAATGATAGACAGCACGCCTATTGTGGTGATTGCCGGACAGGTAGGAACTGCTTTTCTCGGAACGGATGCTTTTCAGGAAGTCGATTTGGTAGGCATCACCCAACCAATCGCTAAATGGAGTTATCAGATTCGTAGGGCGGAAGATGTGGCTTGGGCAGTGGCGCGTGCGTTCTATATTGCCCGTAGCGGTCGTCCCGGCCCGGTAGTGCTGGACTTTGCCAAGAACGCGCAAGTGGAGAAAACGAAATACGAACCGACGAAGTTGGACTTTATCCGCAGTTACGTTCCTGTGCCCGATACGGATGAGGACGCAGTAAAAGCGGCTGCCGAACTGATTAATAAAGCCGAACGTCCGCTTGTGCTGGTGGGGCAGGGCGTTGAGCTGGGCAATGCGCAAGGCGAATTGCGTGCTTTCATAGAAAAGGCGGACATGCCTGCGGGCTGCACGCTGCTCGGTCTTTCGGCTTTGCCGACGGAGCATCCGTTGAATAAGGGTATGCTGGGTATGCACGGCAACTTGGGACCGAATATCAATACCAATAAATGCGATGTCTTGATTGCTGTCGGCATGCGTTTTGACGACCGTGTGACTGGCAATCTCGCTACCTATGCCAAACAGGCAAAAGTAATCCACTTCGACATCGACCCTGCGGAAGTAAACAAGAATGTAAAAGTGGATGTAGCTGTCCTGGGAGACTGCAAGCATACATTGGCATCCGTAACGGAACTTCTGAAGAAGAATACTCATACTGAATGGATAGACAGTTTCAAGGAATATGAAAAAGTAGAAGAAGAGAAAGTAATCCGTCCCGAGCTTCATCCTGCCACGGACTCTCTGAGTATGGGCGAAGTGGCACGTGCAGTAAGTGACGCAACCCACCACGAAGCTGTCCTGGTGACGGATGTAGGTCAAAACCAAATGATTTCCGCACGCTACTTTAAATATACGAAAGAACGCAGCATCATCACTTCCGGCGGACTCGGAACCATGGGCTTCGGTCTTCCTGCCGCTATCGGCGCAACTTTCGGCGCACCGGAACGTACCGTATGCGCATTTATGGGTGATGGCGGACTCCAGATGAATATCCAGGAGCTGGGAACCATCATGGAACGGAAAGCGCCGGTGAAAATTATCTGCCTGAACAACAACTTCCTTGGCAACGTACGCCAATGGCAAGCCATGTTTTTCAACCGCCGCTATTCATTTACGCCGATGCTGAATCCGGACTATATGAAGATAGCTTCGGCCTACGATATTCCTTCCAAACGCGTCTTCACCCGTGAAGAACTGAAGGAAGCCATCAAGGAAATGCTTGCTACGGACGGCCCGTTCCTGCTCGAAGCCTGTGTGGTGGAAGAGGGCAATGTCTTACCGATGACTCCCCCGGGAGGATCGGTAAATCAGATGTTGTTGGAGTGCTAGGGGAAGTTGGGAGTTGGGAATGGAGAGTTGAGAGTTCGCATTTAAAATTTAGAGTTATGAGTGATAAAACATTATATACCATCATCGTTCATTCGGAGAATATCGCCGGATTGCTGAATCAGGTGACGGCTGTATTTACCCGTCGGCAGATAAATATTGAAAGCCTGAATGTATCCGCGTCGTCGATTAAAGGCGTACATAAATATACAATTACGGCCTGGACTGATAAGGATACGATAGAGAAGGTGGTGAAGCAGATAGAGAAGAAGATTGACGTTATCCAGGCGCACTACTTTACGGAAGATGAGATTTACTTCCATGAGATTGCTTTATATAAGGTATCTACAACTGAGTTTCAGGAGACACCGGAAGCGTCTAAGGTGATACGCAGATATAACGCCCGGGTGGTAGAAGTGAATCCCGTATTCTCCATTGTCGAGAAGAACGGCATGAGTGAAGAGATTACTTCGCTTTATGGTGAACTGAAGTCCTTGAATTGTGTTCTGCAATTTGTCCGTTCGGGACGCGTAGCTATCACTACCAGTTGCTTCGAACGAGTGAACGAGTTTCTTGACGGACGGGAAGCCGGCTATAACCAAAGCAAAAAACAACAGGAATAATGAGTGAATCAGATAAAATAGGAACTTATAAGTTTATTGCGGAACCGTTTCACGTTGATTTCAACGGACGACTGACAATGGGGGTGCTGGGCAACCATCTACTGAATTGCGCAGGTTTTCACGCCAGCGACCGTGGCTTCGGCATCGCGACACTGAACGAGGACAATTATACTTGGGTACTTTCCCGACTGGCTGTCGAACTGGACGAAATGCCTTACCAATATGAGGACTTCTCCGTTCAGACATGGGTGGAGAATGTGTATCGCCTCTTCACCGACCGTAACTTTGCCGTTATCGGCAAAGATGGTAAGAAGATAGGTTACGCCCGTTCGGTATGGGCTATGATAAACCTGAATACCCGTAAGCCTGCCGACTTGTTGACACTGCATGGCGGAAGTATCGTAGACTATGTGTGCGACGAGCCCTGTCCGATAGACAAGCCCTCGCACATCAAGGTGACAAGCGACAAGCCGCTGGCTACGCTGACGGCCAAATACAGCGACATTGACATCAACGGTCATGTGAACAGTATCCGCTATATAGAGCATATCCTCGATTTGTTTCCGATAGAATTGTATAAGACCAAACGTATCCGCCGTTTTGAAATGGCGTATGTGGCGGAAAGTTATTTCGGGGATGAACTCTCGTTTTTCTGTGACGAAGCTAATGAGAACGAGTTTCATGTCGAAGTGAAGAAGAATGGCAGCGAGGTAGTCTGTCGCTCGAAAGTAGTATTTGAGTAAATAGAATATAAAATCAATTAATAACGGATGGCATAAGCCATCAAAACTAAAAACAAAAAAGAAAATGGCACAGTTGAATTTTGGCGGAACTGTTGAAACAGTAGTAATCCGTGACGAATTTCCATTAGAAAAAGCTCGTGAAGTATTGAAGAATGAAACAATTGCTGTAATCGGTTATGGCGTGCAGGGTCCGGGACAGGCATTGAACTTGCGTGATAACGGTTTCAATGTAATCGTTGGACAGCGTGAAGGAAAAACATACGAAAAGGCAGTGGCAGACGGATGGGTTCCGGGTGAAACGTTGTTCGGAATCGAAGAAGCTTGCGAGAAAGGTACTATCGTAATGTGCCTGTTGTCTGACGCGGCAGTAATGTCTGTATGGCCTACTATCAAGCCTTACCTGACTGCCGGAAAAGCTCTTTATTTCTCTCACGGTTTTGCTATCACCTGGAACGACCGTACAGGTGTAGTTCCCCCTGCCGATATCGACGTTATCATGGTTGCTCCTAAAGGGTCGGGCACTTCGTTGCGTACCATGTTCCTTGAAGGCCGTGGCTTGAACTCTTCTTACGCTATCTATCAGGATGCAACGGGTAAGGCTTATGAAAAGACAATCGCGCTGGGTATCGGTATCGGTTCTGGTTATCTGTTCGAAACCACTTTCCAACGTGAAGCGACTTCCGACCTGACAGGCGAACGCGGTTCATTGATGGGAGCTATCCAAGGTCTGCTGCTGGCACAATACGAAGTATTGCGTGAAAACGGTCACTCTCCTTCCGAAGCGTTCAATGAAACAGTAGAAGAACTGACTCAGTCACTGATGCCGCTTTTCGCAAAGAATGGTATGGACTGGATGTACGCAAATTGCTCTACTACTGCCCAACGCGGTGCTCTCGACTGGATGGGACCTTTCCACGATGCTATCAAGCCGGTAGTTGAGAAGTTGTACCACAGTGTTAAGACAGGTAACGAAGCCCAGATTTCTATTGACTCCAACTCCAAACCGGATTATCGTGAGAAGCTGGAAGTGGAACTGAAAGAACTTCGCGAAAGCGAAATGTGGCAGACTGCTGTGACAGTACGCAAACTGCGTCCTGAAAATAATTAATCCGACCGGATGATGTAAGTTTTATAGGAAGGGAGAACTTTTGGGGTCTCCCTTTTCTTTTACCCGATAATAAACTGTTTTTTAATGAACGACATCAGCCTTTTGTAGAAAGGATGTCTGGTTAGGGTGGCTGCATCTCCCAGTATGACGAGCTTCATCCGTGCCCGGGTGATAGCCACGTTCATTCTTCGCAGGTCATTCAGAAACCCTATCTGCCCGTCCTCGTTGGCGCGGACAAGGCTGATGAAAATAACATCCCGCTCTTGTCCTTGGAAGCCGTCTACCGTATTCACGGTGATGAGGCTGCGGAAAGGGCGCAGGAAACTGCTTCCTTTGATTTTGCTTTTCAAATATTGTACTTGTGCCTTATAAGGTGAAATCAGTCCGAAATCAATCCTCTCTTCCAGTATCCGTTCCTTTCCGATTCGGTTGATATACGTTTCCAGTTCCTGCAAGAGCAGGTTTGCTTCCTCTTTGTTGATACGTCCGAAACTCTCGCCCACAAACTCTTCGTGAAAATCCATTCCCGAGGTATCTATCCAGTTCATCGGTGTGTCGAAATCAAGGATTCCCCGATGACGCACTTCGGGGGCGGCTTCCAGTTCACCGTGGTAGAACCAGTCGGAAGGGAATTGCATGATGGCTTCGTGCATCCTGTATTGCACCTTCAGCAATGAGACGGCAGACGGCTTTTGTTGGACTATCTTTTCCATTAATGTATGTTCCAGTCCGCCACGGGCGGCTTCTATGCATTTGATGGTAGGCGGAAGCTGGCAATGGTCACCGGCGAGGATGACCCGGTCGGCCTTGCGGATGGCAATCCAGCAGGCGGCTTCGAGTGCCTGGGCGGCTTCGTCTATAAATAAGGTAGGAAACCGTCGCCCGTTGAGCAGGCGGTGGTTGCTGCTCACCAATGTAGAGGCAATCACGCGGGCGCTGTCGAAGAGGTCAGCGTTGATAAGTATCTCCAGTTCCGTAGCACGGTCACGCAGGCGGTTCATGCGGTTGCGCATGCCTTCCCGTTCGGTGTAGCTTCCCCGACGCATCCGGCCATTCATTTCGCGGATAGACTTACGGATACTCCATAATTCGGGATAGGCCGGATGGCTCTCAAACCGCCGTTCGTAAGTGGAAGACAACATTTTGTCGTTTACCCGTGTCGGATTGCCGATACGGAGCACTGTTACTCCCCGGTCTACCAGTTTCTCACAAATCCAATCGACAGCGGTATTACTCTGCGCGCAGACAAGCACCTGCGGTTCCCGGTGCAACGTTTCGTAAATGGCTTCGACAAGCGTAGTCGTCTTCCCGGTTCCCGGCGGACCGTGTACGATGGAGACGTCACGCGTGCAGAGCACCTTGTTGACGGCTGCTTCCTGCGTATTGTTCAGCCACGGGAAGCGTACCGGATATAGCTCACGAAATCTGGGTTTTTGCGTTCCGAGAAATGTGTCGCGCAGTTCTGCCAACCGATTTCCTTTGGCGCGGATTACATCTTCCAACGCTTCGAACATGGCCCGATAAGACGTTTCATCAAAATAAAGCTGTACGCCAATCAGTATATTAGGAGTTTGCAACTCTGCCAAAGCCCCTGCTCCGGGCAGCACGACCACCATCCGCTCTTCATCCGCGTAACTGACGGTAGCAATGAAATTCATGTACTTCATCTTCCCCTCAAGCGACTGGTGGAAAAAGCAGACGGGACGCCCGAACTCAAAAGAGTGCTCTATTTCTTTATTTTCGGTGCGTGTGATATCTATTACAAGTTGATTTAGAGAATTATAGTAACTTCGACCGGGAGAAACGGGATACCAGCACAGACCGCGTTTCACTTTCCGGGCAATGCCCATCGTTTCGGTCTGCCGTTTGAACTCCTCTTTTTCATATTCGTACTCCATCCGTAGAAGGAGCTGTTGTTGCTGAAGGTCGGCTGTCGGACTTTTCGGATTGTTATTCATAATAGATGCAAAGGTAATAATTCTTCTCCCCGGGTCGAAAAATATTTCATTTTGTTAAACATTGCTTGAACGATGTTCGTTGTTTTAATAGATGGACTAAAAAAAATAAAAAGCGATATGGTATATGGTGTGACTATGTTAGAAGACTTCTATGTTGCTTATAAAGGAAAGCTGGAACACGTGCGTGCTGTATTGAAACGTCCTTTGACGTTAGCCGAGAAAATCTTGTATGCCCATCTTTATGATGCGGCTGATGTGAAAGACTACAAACGGGGAGAGGATTATGTGAATTTCCGCCCTGAACGGGTAGCTATGCAGGACGCTACCGCCCAGATGGCTCTGCTTCAATTCATGAATGCGGGTAAAGACCGGTCAGCCGTACCTTCAACGGTGCATTGCGACCACTTGATACAAGCGTATAAAGGATTGCATTGTCGACAGCAAACGTATCATCCGTCCTGCCTACAAGAACGTTTTTTTTCTTCTGTATATCAAGATGCTATCTGTGAAAATAGGCGAAACGGTCTGGGGAGGGTTATTTTAGCGGAAAGAGGGATAGGTGTTGTTTGATTAACTAAAACTTTGTGATGAAAACTGTTTATGTATCATGGAGTTTTTAATTTAGGAAGTTTTGTGCTACAAATTTCCCCATTTTTTTTACTTTTGCATGTTGCAAAAGAATTTCTATATGACTACGACTGCTTTTAATCTGTTTTTGGGTATAATGAGTCTGATTGCTTTATTTGTCTTCGTTGCCCTTTACTTTGTGAAAGCCGGATACGGCATCTTTCGCACGGCATCGTGGGGAGCGGCCATATCTAACAAATTAGCTTGGGTATTGATGGAAGCTCCCGTCTTTCTGGTGATGTGCTTCATGTGGATGCATTCCGACCGCCGTTTTGAACCGGCGATATTGGCCTTCTTTCTCTTCTTTCAAATTCATTATTTTCAGCGTGCTTTCATCTTCCCTTTGCTATTGAAAGGGAAAAGTAAGATGCCGCTGGCAATCATGTCGATGGGAATTCTTTTTAACCTGCTGAATGGTTATATGCAAGGCGAATGGATATTTTATTTGGCTCCCGGAACGATGTATCAGAGCGAATGGTTTACGTCTCCGTGGTTTATCATAGGTACTCTGTTGTTTTTCACAGGTATGCTGATCAACTGGCATTCGGACTATGTCATCCGCCACTTGCGCAAACCGGGAGATACACGGCATTATCTGCCGCAGAAAGGTATGTACCGTTATGTCACGTCCGCCAACTATTTCGGTGAGATAGTAGAATGGGCAGGTTGGGCGATACTCACTTGTTCACTTTCCGGTATGGTCTTCCTTTGGTGGACGATTGCTAACCTTGTTCCCCGTGCTAACGCTATTTGGTGCCGTTACCGTGAAGAATTCGGTGATGCGGTGGGAGAGAGGAAACGGGTATTCCCTTTCCTTTATTGAGAATAGACCATAAAGGATGAATCATAAAGAATGAATATTATCACAAATTAAATGAGATTTGAATAAATTTCGACTACTATGAGAAACAAGCTTTTTACTCCGGTCACTTTCGGACCTTTGACGCTGCGGAACCGAACGATTCGTTCGGCAGCTTTCGAGAGCATGTGTCCGGGGAATAATCCTTCACAAATGTTATTGGACTACCACCGCTCGGTAGCTGCCGGCGGAGTGGGTATGACAACAGTGGCTTATGCTGCCGTGACACAAAGCGGACTCTCTTTCGACCGTCAGTTGTGGTTGCGTCCGTCCATTATTCCCCGTTTACACGAACTGACAAAAGCCGTGCACGATGAAGGTGCCGCAGTAGGTATACAAATCGGGCATTGTGGAAATATGTCCCATAAAAATATATGTGGTGTCACTCCTATATCCGCATCTTCAGGCTTCAACCTCTATTCTCCTACGTTTGTGCGTGGAATGGAAAAAGAGGAGTTGCCGGAGATGGCGAAAGCGTATGGAAATGCAGTCAATCTGGCGAGGGAAGCCGGGTTTGACGCCGTTGAAGTACATGCGGGGCACGGCTATTTGATTAGTCAATTCCTGTCTCCCTACACCAATCGCCGGAAAGATGAATGTGGCGGTTCGCTCGAAAACCGGATGCGTTTTATGGATATGGTGATGGAAGAAGTGATGAAAGCGGCGGGCAATGATATGGCTGTTTTCGTCAAAATGAATATGCGCGACGGCTTCAAAGGAGGAATGGAGATTGACGAATCCATACAAGTGGCCAAACGTCTGTTGGAACTTGGCGTTCATGGATTGGTGTTGAGCGGTGGTTTTGTCAGCAAAGCACCCATGTATGTAATGAGGGGTGCCATGCCGATTCGTTCGATGTCTTACTATATGAATTGTTGGTGGCTGAAATGCGGAGTCCGTATGTTTGGCAAATGGATGATACCCTCTGTGCCTTTTAAAGAGGCTTATTTCCTTGAAGATGCGCTGAAATTCCGTGCGGCTCTTCCGGATGCGCCGTTGATTTATGTCGGTGGTCTTGTTTCCCGTCAGAAAATAGATGAAGTGCTCAATTCCGGTTTTGATGCTGTGCAGATGGCGAGAGCTTTGCTCAACGAACCGGGATTCGTGAACCGGATGAAGCAGGAAGAACAAGCACGCTGCAACTGTGGACACAGTAATTATTGTATAGGACGTATGTATACGATAGAAATGGCTTGTCATCAACATTTGAAAGAACAATTACCTTCCTCTTTACAAAAGGAGATTGATAAACTGGAGAAAAAATGAGTGAAATGAAATGGGCAATCATCACCGGTGCGGACGGAGGGATGGGAACAGAAATAACACGTGCCGTAGCCAAAGCCGGTTATCGAATCATTATGGCTTGTTATCATCCGAAGAAAGCGGAGGTTGTTCGTGAACGTTTGAGCAAGGAAACCGGAAACCCGGATTTGGAGGTTATGGCTCTTGACTTATCTTCCATGCAATCCGTGATTTCTTTTGTCAGCCGGATCTCAGAGAGGAACCTTCCTATCGCTTTGTTGATGAATAATGCCGGAACAATGGAGACAGGCTTTCATACTACTTCCGAAGGATTCGAACGAACAGTAAGTGTGAACTATATAGGACCTTATCTGCTTACCCGGAAATTAATTCCACTGATGGTGCGTGGAGCGCGTATCGTAAATATGGTTTCCTGTACATACGCAATCGGCAAGCTCGACTTCCCGGATTTCTTTCATAGGGGGAAAACGGGAACGTTTTGGAGAATATCTGTTTACAGCAACACGAAGCTGGCTTTATTGTTGTTCACTTTCGAACTTTCCGAACAACTTCGGGAGAAGGGGATTACCGTCAATGCTGCCGACCCGGGAATTGTTTCTACTGATATCATCACTATGCACAAGTGGTTCGATCCGTTGACCGATATTTTTTTCCGTCCTTTTATCCGTAAACCGAAGAAAGGGGCTTCTACGGCAATCGGTTTACTGTTGGACGAGAAGGAAGCTGGTGTGACAGGACAACTGTATGTCAATAACCACCGGAAAAATTTGTCTGATAAATACACGAATCATGTGCAGAAAGAGCAGTTGTGGGAGGTAACGGAACGTGCGTTAGCGAGTTGGCTGAAGTAGGGTTTCTTTTCTTTTTTTATTTAAATTATCCAGTATTTACTTATATATAGGTATTGTACATATCTATATATCTCATTTTTGTTGTCTTATTTTTACCAATAGATAGGGATTGTTTGGCACTTCTTTTTCTGCTTACCTTTGCATCGCTTTTAGAACAATGAAAAGGTTATAAAGTAAAAAGGTAAAAAGGAGATGAGTAATAAATATTTTTTGGCTTTTCTGGCATTCTTGTTTTCCGTATCCGTATATTCACAACAGGGGCGTCATCGTAGTAGTTTAATTTCGGGCAGAGTGATGTCCACAGAAAAAGAAGTGGTGGATTTTGCGACAGTTTATCTGAAAGGAACCAACCAAGGATGCTATACAGATGAAAAAGGGATATATCATTTGAAAACTACAACAGGTGAATATACACTCGTCGTTTCGGCTATCGGTTATCAAACGGTAGAAAAGAAAGTTAAATTAGCCAAGGGAGAAAGAATAAAAGTAAATGTTACTATTGCGCCGGCGGTAAAAGAACTGGGAGAGGTGCTGGTCACGACATCCGGCGTCGGTCGTGTGAATCAGTCTGCTTTTAATGCGGTAGCCATTGATGCGAAGAAATTGCATAACAGTACGCAGACTTTGGCGGGTGCACTGACTAAAGTGCCCGGTGTGAAACTCCGCGAATCAGGTGGAGTGGGGTCGGATATGCAATTGTATATCGATGGCTTTAGCGGGAAACATGTGAAAATCTTCATTGACGGCGTACCACAGGAGGGAGCCGGTGCCGCATTCGATTTGAACAATGTTCCCATTAATTTTGCCGACCGTATAGAAGTCTATAAAGGAGTGGTTCCTGTAGGATTCGGAACCGATGCCATTGGGGGAGTGGTTAATATTGTCACCAACAAACAACCCGGAAACTGGTTTATGGATGCTTCCTATTCTTACGGATCGTTTAATACTCATAAATCATACGTGCGCTTCGGACAAACGTTTAAGAATGGTTTCATGTATGAGGTCAATGCTTTTCAAAACTTTTCGGATAATGATTATTATGTAGACACTTATGTGCGCGAATTTGAGATTAAAGAGGATGGAAGCGTACGTTTCCCGCCCCTTGACAAAAATAAGATTTATCATCTGAAACGTTTTAATGACCAGTATCATAATGAAGCCGTGATTGGAAAAATCGGCCTGGTAGGAAAGAAATGGGCAGACCGTCTGGCGTTGAGTTTCAATTATTCTCATTTCTATAAAGAGATACAAACAGGCGTTTATCAAGATGTCGTGTTCGGTGAAAAATTCCGCCAAGGACATTCGTTGGTCCCTTCTTTAGAATATTATAAAAAGAACTTACTGGTGAAAAACCTGGATTTGCTGTTGACTGCCAATTACAATCATAATATCACCAACAATGTCGATACCGCTTCGCGGGCTTACAACTGGCGTGGAGATTTTTATGAAAAAGGCAGCCGGGGAGAACAGTCTTACCAGAACAGTGAATCTAAAAATAGAAACTGGAATGGAACGCTGAAGATGAATTATCATATCGGACAGGCACATACATTTACTTTCAGTCATGTAATCAGTGATTTTGAACGTACGAGCCGTTCTATCATTGGTGCTTCTTCCAAATTCACAGACTTTTCTATTCCTAAAATCACACGTAAAAACGTCAGCGGACTTTCTTACCGTCTGATGCCGTCGGACAGATGGAATGTGTCGGCATTTGCCAAATATTATCGGCAATACAATAAGGGACCGGTATCGCAGAATACGGATGGAATAGGCAATTATATCAATCTGTCCAATACAGCAAGCGCTCTTGGATATGGAGCGGCAGGTGCCTATTTTATATGGAAAGATCTTCAGGTGAAACTTTCGTACGAAAAAGCCTTCCGCCTACCGACCACGGACGAACTCTTTGGAGATGAAGACCTTGAAGCTGGCAAAATGAATCTGAAACCGGAGAGAAGTGATAATGTTAATTTGAGTTTCAGCTATAATCATCAGTTTGGCAAGCATGGATTGTATGCCGAGGCCGGTTTGATATATCGGGATACGAAAGATTATATAAAAAGAGGATTGGACGTATTGGGAGGAACAAGCTACGGATATTATGAGAACCACGGTCACGTAAGGACTAAAGGATATAATTTGTCATTGCTTTATAGCTTCTCGCGTTGGTTTGATATAGGAGGGACATTCAATAATATCGATACTCGTGATTACGAAAAGTTTCTGGCGGGTTCCTCTTTGCAAGAAAGCATGCACTATAAAGTGCGTATGCCGAATCTGCCCTATCGTTATGCTAATATCCATGCAAATTTTTATTGGAATGACCTGTTTGTCAAAGGAAATGTATTGAGCATCGGCTATGATAGCTACTGGCAGCACGATTTTCCTCTTTACTGGGAGAATCTCGGAGATAAAGATTCAAAGAATATGGTGCCGGAACAGTTTTCGCATAATTTGTCTTTGTCTTATACCATGAAGAATGGACGTTATAATGTATCATTTGAATGTCGGAATTTCACCGATGCTCAACTGTTTGACAATTTTAGCCTGCAAAAAGCGGGGCGCGCATTCTATGGAAAGTTCAGAGTGTTTTTCGGTAAATAATAAGAGTAAGTTTTTTAGTATCAATCAATAATAAAGAATATATGAAGAAGTTTTTATTGCAGGCTTTTGCCGTAGCTTTTTGTTTGAGTAGCGGTGTGTTTGTCGCATCTTGCGACGATGATAATAATCTGGTGGATAACCCGCCGATTGATGGAGAAACGGCTTATGTGGTGGCTGCCACAACTGGTGAAGCAAGTTATTTGGTAGTAGCCAATTCGTTGGATGAAGGAACAGTGTCGACCCAAGGGAATGGAACCGAAGTGATTGGTGGTACTTATTGGGTATATAAAGGATTGGATTATGTGTTTGCGTTAGTTTATAATAAAGGTGGTGCGGGTACAGGCGCTTCCTATTATCTGGGTGCAGATGGTAAAATGAAAGAAAAGTACACATACACTTATAATCGTATCACGTCTTATGGAACCTGGGGGAATAAAGTGGTGACTGTTTCCACCGGAGACTCGAAAATAACAGATGAGGATCAGAATGTGGCCCAAGCATTGTTGTTCAACTATCTGGATGCGACCGATGGCAGTCAGGAAGAGGGTACCTTGCTTGCCGAAAATTACTTGGGTAATGGTGAAAAAGTTTCATGGGCAGGTCTGGTTGAAGCTAACAATAAGATTTATACATCTGTCATTCCAATGGGAATGAGTAAGTACGGTATTAGAAAATGGCCGGAAGCTGTGACAGATCAGGAACTTGTGACTAAGACTGACGGTGGTAGTGGCAGTGGTGCATATACAGCCGGGGTCATTCCTTCTACACAATACCCGGATAGCGCTTACGTGGCAATTTATAGTGGCACGAACTTCAATGAGACTCCGGTGATTGCCAAAACTGATAAAATAGGTTATGCATGCGGTCGGATGCGCTCACAATATTATCAGACCATTTGGGCGGCTGACAATGGTGACGTCTATGTGTTCTCTCCCGGATATGGACGTACGGCAGTTTCATCTTCTGATTTGAAGAAGGTGACAGGACAGAAGCCTTCGGGCGCAATGCGTATCAAAGCAGGCGCAACAGATTTCGACCCGGATTACTATGTAAATTTTGAAGAGATAGGCACTAAACATCCTATTTTCCGTTGCTGGCACATCTCTGAAGATTACTTCTTGCTTCAATTGTATAAAAAGGGAGCGGAAGATATGATTAGTGGAGGTAAAAATGCAGATGTCAGCGAATTGGCTGTTTTCAAGGCGGAAGATAAGACGATTATGCCTGTTACAGGTCTGCCGGCTGACGGGAAGTTTGGTGGCGAGCCTTATGGAGAAAAAGGGTATGCTTATATGGCTGTCACTGTGACTACGGGCGAGAACCCCGCCTTCTATAAAATAGACGTAAAAACAGGCAAGGCAGTCAAAGGTTTGACGGTGGAGGCTGACGCTATCACTACGGTAGGTAAGATGGAATATCTTTCAAAATAATACAGCCGGTTAAGTAGAGAATCTTTTGTTGTAGATAAAAGTCTGCCGAGCAGAAAGCTTTGCAGGCTTTTTCAAGAAATAGGATTGAAAACATGAAAAAAATATTCAGAAAAATACATTTGTGGCTTTCCGTCCCTTTCGGGCTGGTAATAACTCTAATCTGTTTCTCCGGTGCCATGCTGGTGTTCGAAAACGAGGTGAATGAGTGGTCTCGACCCGACCTTTACTACGTGGAAACGGTAAAGGAATCTTCTCTACCTATGGATAAACTGCTTGAAAAAGTAGCAATGACATTGCCTGACAGTGTATCAGTGACCGGTGTCAGCATATCTTCTGATCCCGGACGTGCGTATCAGGTTAGTCTTTCCAAACCACGCCGTGCATCTTTGTATGTAGACCAGTATACGGGTGAAGTAAAAGGAAAAAGCGAGCGTAGCGGCTTCTTTATGTTTATGTTCCGAATGCATCGCTGGCTGCTGGATAGTATGAATCCGGGAAATGAAGGGATCTTTTGGGGCAAGATGATTGTAGGTGTCAGTACGCTTTTACTTGTATTCGTTCTGATTTCGGGAATTGTCATTTGGTGGCCGCGTACACGTAAAGCATTGAAGAATAGCTTGAAGATAACAGCAACTAAAGGATGGCGAAGGTTTTGGTATGACTTGCATGTGGCAGGTGGAATGTATGCTCTGATCTTTCTGTTGGCTATGGCACTGACGGGATTGACCTGGTCTTTTCCGTGGTATCGGATGGCTTTCTATAAGATCTTCGGGGTAGAAGTACAGCAACGTGTCGCCCAAGGACATGAACAGAAAAGTGATGTTCAAAAAGGTGGTACCAAACCGGCATCTCATCAGAAAAAGAAACCATTCGCTTATTGGCAGGAGGTTTATGATAAACTAAGCCGTCAGAATCCGGAATATAAGCAAATCAGTATTTCTTCCGGTACGGCAAGCGTGTCTTTCAACCGTTTTGGGAACCAGCGGGCATCTGACCGTTATTCTTTCAATACGGATAATGGTGAATTTACAGAAACAAGTCTTTATCAACATCAAGACAAGTCAGGAAAGATTCGCGGTTGGATTTATTCTATACATGTCGGTAACTGGGGAGGAATGTTTACCCGCATACTTGCCTTTATTGCTGCTTTGATTGGGGCTGCATTGCCGTTGACTGGATATTATTTATGGATAAAAAAACTCAAAACGGTACAAAAATGAGCTAAATTGTGCAGTTCTGACTCATTCGATAGCGGAATACTGCGTAACTTGCCTCTTTCTTTATAAATAAAGTATCATCAATGCCACTATAAGATTATTGCCATTCATCGCTTTCACCTGATTCTTGAAATGCCGATGAATAAGGCTATAGCGGGTGAAAGCGAGGGGTGAAATCAGGTGAAACAGAACATTATCGGTTTCACCTTGGCTTTTCAAAATATCCTTTGAGCTAAAATCAATATCATTATAGCTAATCCGGATATCCTTATAGCTAATGAAAATATGCTTATAGCAAATCCATTGTCAGGTATTAATAGATGAACTGTCAGATGTTAATAGCCTAGCCGTCAGGTATTAACACCTTGGCTCTCATCTATTAATACTTGAATTGGTACATCTATATACTCACCGTATTGCATCTATATACTCACCGTATTGCATCTATATATTCAGCATGGTGGCTATATATGTCTATCACGATGGCTATATATGTCCAGTAATCGGTATAAATAAATTCAAAAGGTGAAAGCGATAATGGAAGACTTCACCTGTTTTTTTCCTACGCTTTCACCCGCTATCTCCTTATTCATCGATGTTTCAGCTATAAGGTGAAACGGGTGGAACTTATGAATCAAAAGTTCATGTTATACTTATGCAAATCAGTAATTGAAAACAAAATTTCATTCATTCCAGTATAGTCATGAACAAAGTTCACCTTTGTGTCCTCCGTGTCCTCTGTGGTGAAAATGAAAAAAGAAGAGCGGTGAATGATTAGAAAACCTCCCGTTCACCCACCGCTCTTTATCTTATAATACTGATATAAGCTGAACTCCTAAAAACAAAAAGATTAGATTGAAAGCTCTTTCAATACAGTGACAAGATCTCTCTTGATCGGTTTGTCATTCTTGATAGCCTTGCTGAACGGTACGTAAACGATTTCATCATGTTCGATACCGATCATTACGTTACGTTGATCTTCCATAATAGCGTCGATAGCAGCAGCACCGAGGCGGCTTGCCAGGATACGGTCGTGGGCAGTCGGGCTACCGCCACGTTGCAAGTGACCTAAGATCGTCACACGTACATCGTATTGCGGGTATTCGTTTTTCACACGTTCGGCATAATGCATGGCTCCTCCGGTCAGTTCGCTTTCGGCTACCAATACAATACTACTGTTTTTTGATTTTCGGAATCCGTTTTTGATAAACTCTTCCAGTTGGTCGACTTCCGTACTGAATTCTGGAATAATAGCAGCTTCCGCTCCCGAAGCGATCGCTCCGTTCAGTGCAAGGAAACCGGCGTCACGTCCCATCACTTCAACAAAGAACAAACGCTCGTGTGAAGTGGCCGTGTCACGTATTTTATCCACAGCGTCCAATATCGTATTTAATGCAGTGTCATATCCGATGGTAGTGTCTGTACCGTAAAGGTCATTATCAATAGTTCCCGGCAGACCGATACACGGAATATCAAATTCCTGTGCAAAGATGCGTGCACCTGTCAGCGAACCGTCTCCACCAATGACAACCAAGGCATCAATGCCTTCTTTTTTCATATTATCATAAGCCAATTGGCGTCCTTCAGGAGTGGTGAACTCCTTGCAGCGGGCTGTTTTCAAGATAGTTCCACCCAGTTGGATGATATTACTCACATTCTGACTCCTGAATTCTTTGATTTCACCTGTCACCAAGCCTTTGTATCCTCTATATATACCTTTAACTTGTAGTCCGTTATAGATAGCCGCACGTGTCACTGCACGTATAGCTGCGTTCATTCCCGGAGCATCACCGCCGGAAGTCAAAATGCCGATACACTTTACTGTTCCCATAACACAATCTTTTCATTAATTAGTTTGATGTGGCAAATGTACAATAAAAAGTTGAAAGCAATGTTTATGAAGTTTTTTTTCGCATGGCGAAACCATTAAAAATGTTCAAATATCCGTTCTTTGCTTTCTTTTTATTCTTATCTGTTGCTTTTCATTTTTATCTATAACTTTGCTGTTATTCTTTATTTATAAGTGCCCGAATGTGGTTGTATATCTTTTCCATCAGCCATTTAGGAGTTGAAGTAGCTCCACATACACCAATCGACTGTACGTTTTGGAGTAAAGAAACGTCTATTTCCCTTTCGTTGTCTATCAAATGTGAATTAGGATTCACTTTCAGACACTCTTCAAACAGCATCTTTCCGTTCGAGCTTTTTTTTCCGCTCACGAAAAATATCAAATCATGTGTAGCTGCAAACTCCCTGAGCTTGGGCATGCGGTTGGCAACTTGGCGGCAAATCGTGTCGTAATACTCGAAAGTCGCGTCCTGTGAGATATGTTTTTTGATATATCCTACAATTTCCTGAAATTCGTCGAGCGACTTGGTTGTCTGCGAGAAAAGCCGGATGTTCTTGCTTAAGTCCAGTTTCTTCGCTTCCTCGGCTTTTTCGATGACAATCGCTTTTCCGTCTGTCTGTCCCACCAGTCCCAACACTTCTGCGTGACCGGTTTTGCCGTATATGACAATTTGCTTTTCTTGCTTCCCATCTTGCAGGAATTCCTGCTTGATACGCTTCTGCAAACGCAGCACTACCGGGCAGGTAGCATCTATTATCTCTATATTATTTTCGCGGGCAATCATGTAAGTTTCCGGTGGTTCTCCGTGTGCCCTGAGCAGAACCTTGACATTCCGCAACTGCTTGAACTCTTCGCGGTTGATGGTAATCAATCCCATCGTTTTCAGCCTGTCCACTTCCCGGCTATTGTGTACTATATCTCCAAGACAATAAAGCGTTTCTCCTTTTGCCAACTCTTCTTCCGCTTTGTGAATGGCAGTCACTACTCCAAAACAGAAACCTGAATCCTCATCTATCTCTACTTTAATCATATAGAAAACTACTTATATATTGAATAGTATCACTTATACTATAAAAATATCACTTGTATTATAAGGGTATCACTCGTATTATAAAGAATATGTCTCAAGCAATGAAGAAAGACTATTTGCTGACCTTATTAAAATTCTCGAACAACCATTCTTTCTGCTGCTCGATTGTCAAATTCGTATTGTCCAGTAAGATAGCATCTTCGGCTTTGCGCAGTGGGCTTACTTCCCGGTTTTGGTCAATGTAATCCCGTTGCTTCACGTTCTTCAATATTTCGTCGAAACTGGCTTCTTGTCCTTTCGCTTTCAGTTCGTCATAACGGCGCTGTGCACGGATTTCCGGTGTGGCAGTTACGAATATTTTCAATTCTGCATCCGGGAAAACGGTAGTCCCGATGTCTCTGCCGTCCATTACTATTCCCTTTTCTTTTCCCATCGCCTGCTGTTGGGCTACCATTGCTTCGCGTACAAAGTCGAGCGCGCTGATAGGGCTGACTTTGGACGAAACTTCCATCGTGCGGATTTTGCTTTCCACATTCACATCGTTGAGGTAGGTGTCCGGGCGTCCCGTTTCCGGATCCAAACGGAAAGAAATATGAATGTTCTTGATTTCATTTCTCAGTTTTCCCACGTCGATGACGTCACCGTCGAAAATTCCGTTCTCTATACTATATAAAGTGACCGCGCGATACATGGCTCCGCTGTCAATGTAAATGTACCCCACTTCACGGGCAAGATCCTTGGCCATAGTGCTTTTTCCGCAAGAGGAAAAACCGTCGACTGCTATTACTATCTTTTTCATATTCAGTTCATCTAATTTGTCCGCCAAAGATACGTTTATTTTGAAAACAGACCGAACGATCGGTATAAAAAAGAGTGAAGTAACTACGAAAGAATTAAAAAAGTTAAAAAGCCGGATAAAAAGACAGGAAGAGACGGATGGTTAACTGAAAATGTACTATATTTGCCCAAAGACACATAGGAAGACACTTTTTTTTATTAATCATTATATTAATTATTTTTATGGAAGTTAAAAAATCACCCAAAGCAGACCTGGAAGGCAAGAAGTCTACATGGTTGCTCGTTGGTTACGTGGTAGTGCTAGCTTTCATGTTCGTGGCGTTCGAATGGACCCAGCGTGACGTGAAGATTGATACAAGCCAGGCTGTAGCTGATGTCGTGTTTGAAGAGGAAATTATTCCTATTACCGAAACCCCTGAACAAGCAGCTCCACCACCACCCGAAGCCCCGAAAGTGGCCGAATTGTTGGAGATTGTCGATGATAAAGCCGAGATTGATGAAACAACAACCATTATCAATGAAGATAATGCCGCTCCTGTAGAGGTAAAATACGTGCCGGTACAGGTTGTTGAAGAAGAGCCGGAAGAACAAACCATTTTTGAAGTTGTAGAAAACATGCCGGAGTTCCAGGGCGGACAGGCAGCTTTGATGCAGTATCTGGCTAAGAATATCAAATATCCTACTATCGCACAGGAAAACGGAACTCAAGGACGTGTTATCGTACAGTTCGTTGTTAACAAAGACGGTAGTATTGTAGATGCAAAAGTTGTACGTAGTGTTGACCCGTATCTGGACAAAGAAGCTCTCCGTGTGATAAACACCATGCCGAAGTGGAAACCAGGTATGCAGCGTGGTAAACCGGTACGTGTTAAATTTACAGTTCCTGTGATGTTCAGACTGCAGTAATTTGTAACTCAATAATTAAAGAGGCTGCTTACGGCAGCCTCTTTTTTCATTCATTAATATTTTCATCCATCATGTTCACAGCTTCTCAACTACTTGATAAAATAAACAATCATATTTCTGAAATACAGTTTACTCGGACACCGAAAGGGCTCTATGAACCAATTGAATACATTCTTTCTTTAGGGGGGAAGCGGATACGTCCTGTATTAATGTTGATGGCGTATAACTTGTATCGTGAGGATGTAGCATCTGTCTACGATCCTGCCATAGCTATCGAAGTTTATCACAACCACACATTGCTGCATGATGATTTGATGGACCGTTCGGATATGCGCAGGGGGAAGCCCACCGTACACAAGGTCTGGAACGATAACACTGCCGTGCTTTCAGGAGATGCTATGCTGATTTTGGCGATTCGCTACATGACAGCTTGTCCGACGGAGCATTTGAAAGAAGTGATGGAACTGTTCAACCTGACTACACTTGAAATTTGTGAAGGACAGCAACTGGATATGGAATTTGAATCCCGCTGTGATGTCACCGAGGATGAATATATCGAAATGATTCGCCTGAAAACAGCTGTGTTGCTGGCAGGTAGTCTCAAAATTGGTGCTATTCTGGCAGGAGCGACTGCCGAAGATGCCGACAACCTGTATAATTTCGGAATGCATATAGGAGTCGCATTCCAGTTGCAAGATGATTTGTTGGACGTTTATGGTGATTCGGAAGTGTTCGGTAAGAAAATAGGCGGCGATATTCTTTGTAACAAAAAAACATATATGCTTATCAAGGCACTGGATCGTGCGGACGAAAAGCAAAGAGAAGAACTGGACCGTTGGCTGAATGCTGAAACCTGTCAGCCTGCTGAGAAAATAGCGGCAGTGACGGAACTGTATAATCAACTGAATATTCGTAATGTCTGCGAAAACAAGATGCGCGAATATTATACACTTGCCATGGAAAGCCTTTCGGCGGTAGCTGTGCCAGAGGACAGAAAAAAAGAACTGAAAAACTTGGTAAAATTACTGATGTATCGTGAAGTGTAACTAAGTTCTTGAAATATGCCATACAGACGATTACCAAATACAGACCAGGCAAGGGTGCGGGCGTTGAAAACAGCGGTCGAAAAAGGAGAACTGTATAATGTACGCGACTTGGCAATTACACTAAAGACTTTGTTTGAAGCACGCAATTTCCTGCAAAGATTCGAAGCGGCGCAAATTTATTATACGCAATGCTATGATAACCAGTCGCGAGCGAGCCGAAAACATCAGTCGAATGTGAAAACCGCCCGGCTGTATATCTCTCATTTTATCCAAGTGCTCAATCTGGCTGTGCTTCGCGATGAAATAAAAGTAGCACATAAAGATTTATACGGTCTGCCCGATACGAACACTGTGCCGGATTTGCTGAGCGAAGCGGCGTTGGTGGAGTGGGGAAAGAGAATCATTGATGGTGAGCAACGGCGGATGTCCCAAGGTGGCATACCTATTTATAATCCTACTATTGCCCGTGTGAAAGTGCATTATGATATCTTTCTTGACAGTTACGAACGCCAGAAGAATTATCAGGCACTGACGAGTCGGAGTCTTGACGAACTGGCTTCCATGCGCGATCGTGCCGACGAATTGATATTGGATATTTGGAATCAGGTTGAAGCTAACTATCAGGACGTTACTCCCAATGAAGCTCGACTGGAAAAATGCCGTGATTACGGTTTGATATATTATTACCGTTCCAGTGAAAAAGTAAAAGAAGAAAACAAAATATCATGCTTGTAGATACTCACTCTCATCTTTTTTTAGAAGAATTTTCGGAAGATTTGCCACAAGTGATGGAGCGTGCACGCAAAGTCGGCGTTTCGTCTATCTTTATGCCGAATATAGATAGTACGACAATTGAACCGATGCTGTCTGTATGTGCTGATTATCCGGGTTTTTGCTATCCGATGGTCGGATTGCATCCCACCTCGGTCAATGAAACATATGAACAGGAATTGGCAGTTGTGCAGGAGCAGTTGGCTGGCTTCAATCAGTATGTCGCTATCGGTGAAATTGGCCTTGACCTTTATTGGGACAAGACCTTCTTGAAGGAACAACTGCTGGTCTTTGAAAAGCAGATTGAATGGGCGCTCGAATATCGGTTGCCGATTGTCATTCATTCAAGAGATGCTTTTGAGTATATATATAAGGTAATGGAACCCTATAAACATACTTCGCTCACCGGTATTTTTCATAGTTTCACCGGTACGCCTGAAGAAGCTTCAAAGTTGCTGGAATTTGAAGGATTCATGCTAGGCATTAATGGAGTAGTCACCTTTAAAAAATCAACTCTGCCGGAGACATTGCTGACAGTTCCTTTGGAACGTATCGTGCTCGAAACAGACTCTCCGTATTTAACTCCGGTTCCGAACCGTGGCAAGCGGAATGAAAGCGCGAATGTGAAGGACACTCTCGCAAAAGTGGCGGAAATTTATCGGATGCCCTCTGAATACGTGTCTCAGGTCACTTCGGAAAATGCACTAAAAGTGTTTGGAATCCGCAAATAAGGTTCGAAAGGTTTTAAATTATATTAATTTGCAGTATTTATTCAAGATAAAAAAGAGATAATGCTTCAAGAAAAGAAAAAAAAGGATACATTTGTAGCTGAAAATGCGGAAAACTTATAAGGAGAGATGCTCGAGTGGTTGAAGAGGCACGCCTGGAAAGCGTGTATACGCCTAAAGCGTATCCGGGGTTCGAATCCCCGTCTCTCCGCAGAATTGAAAACGGAACGAGAAGTAATAACAATAATAATCAATTAATTAATCTTAAAAATTAGACACACAATGAAAAAGTTATTCGCAATTGTTGCTGTGATTGGTGCCTTTACATTTGGCTCTATTCAACTTGCTCAGGCTCAAGATGCTCCTGCAGCAGAACAAACTGAACAACAAGCTGTTGCTCCTGCTGCTGAGACTACCGCTGTTGCTCCTGTTGCAGAAGAAGGTGGTATTCACAAAGAACTGAAAGTTAAATTCATTGAAGGTACTGCATCTTTCATGAGTTTGGTAGCTGTCGCTTTGGTGATCGGTTTGGCTTTCTGTATTGAACGTATCATCTATTTGAGTTTGGCTGAAATCAACACAAAGAAATTTATGGCATCTATCGAAGCTGCTTTGGAAAAAGGTGATGTTGAAGCTGCTAAAGACATTGCTCGTAACACGAGAGGTCCGGTTGCTTCTATCTACTACCAAGGTCTGATGAGAATTGACCAGGGTATTGACGTTGTTGAAAAGTCAGTTGTATCCTACGGTGGTGTACAGGCAGGTTACCTTGAAAAAGGATGTTCTTGGATCACACTGTTTATCGCAATGGCTCCGTCACTCGGATTCTTGGGTACTGTAATTGGTATGGTGCAAGCGTTCGACAAAATCCAACAGGTAGGTGATATCTCTCCGACGGTTGTTGCTGGTGGTATGAAAGTTGCCTTGATTACAACTATCTTCGGTTTGATCGTTGCTTTGATCCTTCAAGTGTTCTACAACTACGTACTTGCTAAGATTGAAGCTCTTACAAGCGAAATGGAAGATTCTTCTATCTCTCTGCTTGACATGGTAATCAAATATGATCTGAAATACAAAAAATAATTCGAAATGAGTAAGTTAACATATAGAATATCGTATTATGCTTTGTATGCGATGTTTGCTGTCATCCTCATTGTGCTGGGACTTTTCTATCTCGGTGGTGATGCTCAGGGTGCGGATGTTGTTGTAGGAGTAGATCCTGAAATGTGGCAACCGGCACATACCAATACTTTGCTGATTCTTATTTATGTATTGTTTGGTTTGGCTGTTGCTGCTACTGTTATTGCTGCTGTATTCCAATTTGGCGCAGCTTTGAAAGATAGTCCGGCAAATGCAATTAAGTCTTTACTTGGTTTGGTGCTTTTGGTTGTTGTTTTAGTCGTAGCTTGGTCTATGGGTGACGGTACACCGATGCAAATTCCGGGTTATAGCGGTACGGACAACGTTCCTTTCTGGCTGAAACTGACTGATATGTTCCTTTATTCTATTTACATCTTGTTGTTTGTGACAATTGTTGCAATCATCGCAAGTGGTATAAAGAAAAAATTATCGTAATCAATTGGGGAGACTCAATTAAATAAGTAATAACAATGGCAAAAGGAAAAAGAAAAGTTCCTGATATTAACTCAAGTTCTACGGCAGATATCGCTTTCTTGTTGCTGATCTTCTTCTTGATTACGACATCAATGGATACGGACCGTGGTTTGGCAAGACTTTTGCCACCGCCACCCGAAGATCAAGACCAACAGAATACGGATAAGATCAAAGAACGTAACGTCTTGCAGGTTTATCTGAATAAGGATGATGCTTTGATGTGCGGTAATGATTATATCGGCGTTGATCAGTTGAGAGATAAGGCTAAAGAATTTATTGCTAACGTTAATAACGCAGAGAACATGCCTGAAAAGACACAGAAAAATGTGGAGTTTTTCGGTACATATCTGGTTAACGACAAGCATGTAATTTCTTTGCAGAATGACCGTGGATCTTCTTATCAGGCATACATCAGTGTGCAGAACGAACTCGTTGCTGCATATAATGAATTGAGAGACGAGATAGCTCAGGAAAAATGGCAAAGACCCTATGCGGATTTGAGTGATGAACAGCAGAAAGCTATTCGTGAAATCTTCCCGCAGAGAATTTCTGAGGCAGAACCTAAAAAATACGGAGAAAAAAAGAAGTAAGTAATGGGAAAATTTAATAAGACTGGTAAACGTGAAATGCCGGCATTGAATACTTCTTCGTTGCCTGACCTTATCTTTACTTTGTTGTTCTTCTTTATGATTGTAACAACAATGCGTGAGGTAACATTAAAGGTGCAGTTTACACTTCCGCAAGGTACTGAACTCGAAAAACTGGAGAAGAAATCACTGGTGACATTCATTTATGTAGGTGAACCTACTCAGGAATATCGCGCGAAAATGGGTACTGAAAGTCGTATTCAGCTCAACGACAGCTACGCTGAAGTTGGCGAGGTACAAGACTTTATCTTCCAGGAACGTGCTAGTATGAATGAGGGTGACGCAGCAAAAATGACTGTGTCTCTGAAAGTAGACCAAAAGACTAAGATGGGTATTATTACTGACGTAAAAAATGCTCTTAGAAAATCTTACGCTTTGAAGATTAACTACTCTGCTACTAAACGTGGTGAAAAATAATTAGTTAATTCAACTATATGAAAGAAAGGGCTTCCAAAATCATTTGGAAGCCCTTTCTTTATTTGGTTAATCTTTTATTTGTAATCTTCATTTTATCAGTCTTCTATTCTTTGGTTAAGTTGTAGGATTGTGATTGTATATAGCCATTTTATGTGATTACTGATGTGCTTACCTTTTTATTCTTTTACCCCGTAAACGACTGTATGAAGTTTATGTTTTATTTCTTCATAATCTTTTTCAGGATCAAGATTGTCATGTACCATTAAGTACATAGGCAGGAAGTTATCTCCCGGCTTATAAGGCGGCTGATAATAGTCTTTCTCCCACAAGACAAAACCTTGGCGCTGGTAGAATCCGATGCGGCGTTTTGCCATGTCTTCTATTGGGCGTTCAACTTCGAGAACAATGGGCTGTTTCAAGTAGTTGCATAGGTATTCGAGAGTACGTTTCCCGTATCCGCAATTTCGTAGGGCGGGATTAGTGGCGAAATGCTCTACATAGTAGAAACTGTCGAAGTCCCAGTAGGTGATAAAGCCGATAGGCAGGTCATCATCAAAGATGATGTTGTTGTGAAAGTTGCCCACGCGGTCGGTGTATTCGCGCAGTTGGTTCAACTCGCGGTATTCTTCTGGTGGAAATGCATCTATAAGCAGTTCTTCCATAAACTTGTAATGTTGGAAATCCGATGTGTTAATCGGTTGAAGTCTAATCATGCGGTTGAGGGTTAAGTTTATACTAAATATAATCTAATCATTGAGGAATATAAAATTCGATTACCCGGCGGATGGCGCGTTGGCAAACCGGACAAAATTCAGGGTATCCGTTTGTTTTCATACGGCAATCATAGGCGGGGCGATAAATACCTTTGGCAGAATAACCAGCCCCTTCATAGACACCTACCGGATATTTTTTCTTTTCAGCAATAGGAGTGGGTGTTGGCGTGTCGGAAGGGAGTATGTTCTCCCATTTGGAAGTAAAGTCCACTCGCGTTGAGATGTTCTGTTCCCACGGTTCAATATCCAGCGGATAAGTATCTGTCATTGTATCGTCCTCATAGAAATATTCGTCAGCCAATCCGGCGAAGCTGTGTCCGAATTCGTGGACTACTACCGGTTTGAACATCGGATGATGGGCGGTAGTCAGCGTATAGGAGTTGTAGATTCCACCGCCACCATATACGTCGGTATTGGCAAGAATAATAATATGCTCGTAAGGAATACCCGCCAAGGCGTTATGGATGGCTTTCACCCGACTTGTAGTCAGATAACGTTCCGAGTAGAAAGTATCGAAATGTGAGTGGACGGCTGTTTGTTTCCACTGGTTCTCGCGGGGGACACTGACACCGCTGTCCGTAGACGGACTGGCGACGGCAACGATATTGAACTTATCCTTCATGGAACGGAATGGTTCGTGTGAGAACAAGCTTTCACAGGCTATTTGCGCATCCTGGTAAAATAAATCCATTTCCTTTTCAGTGTACCCTTCGGCAAGGATAGCGACATCGATACAATCTTTCTCATTACCGTTTTGGAGCATATAACGGTGTGGAGTGGCATGTGACACGCCACGTTTATGAATCAGAATATCATCAGGGTGGACAATATGCTTGTAGTTCGCTATAACTTCTCTACGTGGAGAATAGAGAGCCACTTCCACTTCAACCGGTTGTTTGGGGAATGGGAGAAGAAATGTGTTCTCGAATCCCTTTGCTGTTCCTTTAGCTTCGTCCGTGGTCAGCCACTCTTGAAATAGGGAAGAGAAGGAAGTCTTATAAATACACTGTTTGGTAGCGAGGTCTTTTACGATGATTTGTCCGTTGCCTTCCAGCGGAAGTTCGGACAAATGATGCTGGCGACCCGCCCAGGAAGGGAACTGTGACAGTTCGTCCAGATAGATAGCCTGTTGCTTGGAATCTCCGGTAAAGATATAGTCCACTCGCAATGTTTTGTTTTGAAAATAGTCGGCAAAGTTCTGTGCATGAACTTCTACGACAATGAAGAAGAATAGAACGATACAGCAAATTTGTTTCATATAAATGGTATATTTATGTTTTTTACAAAGATACAAACTATTATTGATTTGTCTGCTTCCTACAAATAAAAGTAATAGATCATAGTATTTGTTGCCGGAAAATCGCTAACTTTGCACAAAAGATTCACTGACAAAGACAATTTGATTTAAAAACATGGGACATCATCAATTAGATACTTTAGATGAGCAAATACTGAAGCTGATAGCAGGTAACGCCCGCATTCCTTTTCTGGAAGTGGCAAGAGCTTGCAATGTTTCCGGTGCTGCTATTCATCAGCGTATTCAGAAACTGACTAACTTGGGAATACTTAAAGGCTCGGAATATGTTATTGACCCCGAAAAAGTAGGATACGAAACTTGTGCTTATATTGGCATATACCTAAAAGACCCCGAATCTTTTGATTCGGTGACAAAAGCATTGGAAGCTATCCCGGAAGTGGTGGAATGTCATTTCACTACCGGAAAATATGATATGTTTATCAAGATTTACGCCAAGAATAACCATCACTTGCTGAGTATCATTCACGATAAGTTGCAGCCATTGGGCTTGGCGCGTACGGAAACGCTAATCTCCTTCCACGAAGCCATTAAGCGGCAAATGCCTATAATGGTCGACGTAGAAGACGAAGATTAATCAATATTCGGGGCAGACGGAAAGAGAAAACAGGCAAACTATCTCACATAGTCTGCAAATTATTTTTCACGTAGTCTATAATTGTTTTTTCACGTAGTCCACGAAAGCATAGGAGCAGAGATGTTTCTCATCCGCAGGATGAGTTTCTCTGCTTTTTTCTTGCCATATCTCCGGAGAGACTTCCGGAAAATAGACATCGGCTTCCGGAGCAGTGCTGTCTATCTCAGTCAGGCAGAGTTCGTCTGCAAAAGGGAGCGCTTGACGATAAATGCTTGCACCGCCGATGATATATACATGTTCATCTTCCCGGCAGCTTTGCAGGGCAGCTTCGAGTGAAGGAAAAACTTCTGTGCCGGGACATTCGGTTGCCGGATTCGAGGATAATACCACGTTTCTGCGATTAGGCAACGCGCCTTTCGGAAGAGATTCGAAAGTTTTACGTCCCATTATAATCGTATTTCCGGTAGTCAGCGACTTGAAACGCTTCAAGTCGTTGGGTAACCAAAAAAGAAGTTTATTCTGAAAGCCTATTGCCATACGTTGGTCTACGGCGGCGATGATTGATATTTTACTCATAGGGTTATACAGCTACTACTCCGGCAATATGCGGATGAGGGTCGTAATTAACTAATTCGAAATCCTCGAATTTGAAGTCGAAGATGTTTTTCACATCCGGGTTGATTTTCATTTGCGGCAACGGGCGGGGGGCACGTGACAGTTGCAGTTTTACCTGTTCCAGATGGTTTAGATAGATGTGCGCATCACCGAAAGTATGTACAAAGTCGCCGGCTTTCAATCCTGTCACTTGCGCCATCATTTGCAATAATAATGCGTAAGAAGCGATGTTGAAAGGCACACCGAGGAAAATGTCCGCACTGCGTTGGTAAAGTTGCAGGCTCAACCGTCCGTTCGCTACATAAAACTGGAAGAACGCATGGCAGGGTGGAAGATTCATATTGTTCAGATCGGCCACGTTCCAGGCACTTACGATAATACGGCGTGAATCCGGGTTATGCTTGAGTGTTTCCACCACTTCACTGATTTGGTCGATGAATCCGCCATTGTAGTCAGGCCATGAACGCCACTGGTAACCGTAGATGTGTCCCAAGTTACCATTCTCGTCCGCCCATTCGTTCCAGATACGTACTCCATGTTCTTGCAGATATTTTACGTTGGTGTCCCCCTGCAGGAACCAAAGCAGCTCGTATATGATTGATTTCAGATGCAGTTTCTTTGTTGTCAGACAAGGGAAACCATCTTCGAGGTTAAAACGCATTTGATGACCGAAAACGCTGATGGTTCCCGTTCCGGTGCGGTCACTTTTTTTCGTGCCTTCGGTAAGTACACGATTAAGCAAATCCAGGTATTGTTTCATAATGAATAAATTACATAATCTGTGGTGAAAATCATTCTCCGTACAAAATTACAAAAATGGGGTGAATAAATTCGCAAACCAGCCGACGAACTTTTTCCAAGGCGAACGCTTTTTCCAAAATTCGGGTGTCAGTTGGGTACAGTGTTCGATGTCGTTGTGAAACATTGTATTCAGTTCGGCAGTCGTTTTCTTGTCGAAGATGAAAGCATTCGTCTCATAATCGTATCGCAGGCTTCGGCTGTTCAAGTTGGCAGTACCGACCGTGCAGAACAGGTCATCCACCATCATAATTTTCGAATGATGGAATCCACCGTTGTACATATAGACGGTGGCTCCTCTTTTCATCAGTTTATGAAGTTTGTAAAGCGCAGCATCCGGCGTAAACGGAATGTCGGATGCGGAAGAAACCATGATTGTCACATCTACTCCCCGGTCGATGGAGTGGTTCAACGCTTTCTTGATGGAAGAAGTCGGCACGAAATAAGGGTTGACGATGTGCACGTTCTTCTGTGCCGAATAGATGCTCATTGCATACGCATGACTCAGCATACGACTATTTTTCTTCGGAGTACGGTCGACGATGGCAGCCACGATATTGGTACTGTCTGTCTGTCCCTCATGTTGCGGCAAATAGGCTTCCCCACCTATATTCTGTTTAGTCTCCTTATTCCAAATCGTGAGGAAGATTTCTTGCAAGTCATTGACCGCATCCCCCTCGATGCGCATATGCATATCCCGCCACGTTCCGATTTTGGGTAAGCCGTTGATGTAGTAATCGGCGATATTCATCCCCCCTGTATAAGCCACTTTTCCGTCGATAACGGCAATTTTCCGGTGGTCGCGGTGGGCGGCATGGTTGATGTAAGGGAAGGCAAATGGGTCGAACTTGACAATCTCGATACCCCTTTCGCGTATTTTCTTGAGATGCCTCTTTTTGAGCGGTTTATTGTTCGACCAGTTGCCGAAAGCATCAAACATAGCCCGTACTTCGACACCTTCCTTCACTTTCTCTGCCAACAAATCGAATAAGGCATTGGCTATGGAGTCGTTTCGAAAGTTGAAATATTCCAAATGTACATGGTGTTTGGCTTCGCGTATGGTTTCAAATAAATCGATAAATTTTTCCCGTCCGCTTTTCAGCAGTTTCACTTTATTGTTATCGGAGATCGGAATTCCTGATTCTTTCAGGAAATTCAGTACAAGAGAATCACTTGTTAATCTGATTGAGTCTCCGGATTGTGTCATCAAACTGTCGATAACATCCGCTTGGGCGCGCACAAAAGACAGGAACAGAAATAAAATAAATATATGTAGTTTCAAAACTCTTCTCTCTATTTTAGTTTACATGACAACAAAGATACAACATCTAAGTTTTGGGCTGCCCGGAAGAAAGAGTAAATTTACCATTGTTTAACAGACCGGCCGGCTAATGAAGAACTAATGAAGACTTCTTAGTCTGAAGAATAAAAAAAGCCCGGAGATATACAGAAGTTCTCCGGGCTTGTAATTATATATCCTTCCGATAGGCGCTTACGCCCAAGAAGCTACTTTCCGTGTTGCCATGAATAGCAGAACAACCGTAGCGATAATTATTGATTTCGGGTCAAGGCTTGTGATACCATGGTTAACCATATCGATGAACACTTCCCTTATCGTTCTCCAAGCAGCTTCGAAACCGTCCAGCCAAAAGAAAAGCACCACTGCCACCGCCATCACGAAAGCACTCCAGATACGCGCCAGCCGATGGCTGCGGTCGGGCAGGTGGCGCATGACACGGCGACTGAATCCATTGTCCGCTATTTCCTGCTTGTTTTCCGCAAAGAAATCCCGCAAGAGCTTATCATTGTCTACTTCTGTCATAACCGTTTTGTTTTAAATACATTGCTAATTTATCTTTCCCACGCGACAGATGGCTTTTCACCGTTCCTGCCGGTATTCCTACTATACCCGCAATCTTGTCGATACTTACATCTTCCATGTAGAACAACGTGATGCAGGTTCTTTCCACTTCTTTGAGCGTTTTGAGTGACTGGTAGACGTCCATTTTCTGACCTACATTCTCCTGTTCGGTACTGTTGATGGCGTCTATTTCTCTTGTATCCAACTCAGCCGTCTCTTTCCGGCTGCGAATATAATCATAAAAAACATTATAAGCAATACGGTACAGCCACGTAGAGAAACTGGATAAGTTTCGGAAAGAGGCGATGTTCGTGTATGCCTTGATAAATGTATCTTGTGCCAGGTCGTCACTCAATTCGCTGTCGCCGCAAGTCAGGTTCAGGAAAAAGCGCCGGACAGGCGACTGGTATTTTCCCACCAACTGGTCGAAGGCCTTGGTGTTTTTGAACACCACGACCTGTGCGACTAGCGATATATCGTTGAGTTGACTCATCTTTCTTCCTCGTTCTTGTCTTTGTTAGGCTCATTCTGTTGCTGCTTGTAACCTATAATCCATTGTCCGATGCCCATAAAAGCCACTAGCAAGCCGATGGTACCAATACCAAACTTGTTCGTGATAGCCCAAAGGAAGATGAAAAGCCCTATGCCGGTAAATGTATTTTTTATACCTAGTGAGCGTTGGTCGACGACGGGTCTGTTTTCGCGGATAAAGTCCGCGGGTAACGGCTGCCCGGCGGCAAGTGCCTGTTCGGCAAGGCGGTAGCGTGCCTTCCGGTTTTTGTAGCGGAAGAAGAATATGACAAACAGAATAAACACCGGCAGCCCGAATACGGCAACTATGGCGACAATAGCTACTAAAATACCACCATCGATAGTATTTTCAATTTTGTTGAATGGAAAATCGTCGCTATCCGTATCTATGCTAAAACAGGTGCTACCATGACTGACACTATTTGAATCATCATCTATCTCGGCCGAATCAGCATCCGCAGTATCCACGCCAATCACTGTCACGGCAGTATTGTTCGTATTCGCTTTGCTGCCTTTCTTTACACTAATTTTTACGTTTCCAACGGAGTCATGTTTGATAGTCGTATTATTTTGGGCGATGGCCAATGTGCAAGTGGTCAGTATGGCCATCAAAGCAAGTAGAAAATTTTTCATATAAATAGTTTTTTAATTTGTTTCTTTGTTTGTTAGACGTAGTTAATATCCAAGAAAGTTGCAAAGAGACGAAATATTTTTGATATTTGCGCAAATTATTAGACGAAAATGGATTTACCCGCTTCTTTTACAGTTTACACCCGCTCTTTATTGGGTGACGAAGAATACGACAAACTGGCTGTTGCTATCCAGCAGGAACCGCCTGTCAGCATAAGGTTGAATAAGTTGAGAGTGGACTCTCCGCTTCTCCCGGTTCCTTGGGCATCCGATGGCTTTTATCTTGATGAGCGTCTTACTTTTACGTTCGATCCGTTGTTCCATGCGGGGGGCTATTATGTTCAGGAAGCCTCTTCCATGTTTGTAGAGCAGGTGCTCCGGCAATACGTTACAGAGCCGGTGGTGATGCTAGACCTTTGCGCTGCCCCCGGTGGGAAATCGACTCATGCCCGTAGCGTGCTTCCTGAGGGAAGTCTGCTGGTTGCTAATGAAGTCATCCGAAACCGTTCGCAGGTTTTGGCGGAGAACTTGACAAAGTGGGGACATCCGGATGTAGTCGTCACGAATAATGCCCCTGCTGACTTTTCGTCCTTGCTGTCTTTCTTTGACGTGATTCTGACCGATGTGCCCTGTTCCGGTGAAGGAATGTTCCGCAAAGACCCGGTGGCTGTTGAAGAGTGGAGTCCGGAGAATGTGGAAATATGCTGGCAACGGCAGCGGAGAATTATCGCAGATATTTGGCCTAGCTTGAAGCCGGGCGGAATCCTTATATATAGTACGTGTACCTATAATACAAAAGAAGATGAAGAAAACGTCCATTGGATTCAGCAGGAATTCGGAGCCGAACCGTTGGCTTTGGAAATCCGGGAAGACTGGAATATTACAGGCAATCTTCTATATAAAGGGTCTGATGATTCTAAAGCAGTTGGAAATTCCGAACAAAAAGCTCCTGTCTACCATTTCTTTCCGCACAAAACCAAAGGTGAAGGCTTCTTTCTCGCCGTCCTTCGCAAACCGGAGACAGAAGAAGATACCATGCCCGCTTTTTCTTCTTCAAAAAGCAAGGCAGCAAAGAGAAAGGATAAGAAAGGTGGGGCAACCCCTTCACTTGTCTCTAAAGAGCATCTGAATATAGCTAAGAATTGGCTGAATGAAGAGAAACTCCCCGGATATATAGTATCGGTAGAGGGAACAAAGATTCAAGTCTTTCCGCAGCAATATGTTGACGAATTGGCAGCTATGAAGCAAAGCTTGAAAATCGTATCGGCGGGAGTTGGCATAGGAGAGGTGAAAGGGAAAGATTTAATTCCCGGCCACGCTTTGGCGATGAGTTCCGTGCTATTGCGGCAGGGAGTTTTTGCGACCGAAGATATAACCTACGAACAAGCGATTGCCTATTTACGGAAAGAGGCTATTGCCTTGCCGGCAACAGCCCCTCGCGGTTATATTTTACTTACTTACCGGAATATTCCTCTCGGTTTCGTAAAGAATATCGGTAAGCGTGCAAATAATCTTTATCCACAGGAGTGGCGTATCCGCAGCGGATATTTGCCGGATGAGATAAAGACATTATAGCTTACTTTTGTAAATCCGTGCCATCGCCTTTTGGTACTGATTTTCCAGTTGTAGAAAATTCAGGTGGCTTTGATAAATCACGGATACTTCGACAAAATATTCAATCATGCTGATTTGTCCGCCCGTCAACGCCTGTTTCAGCAATGCCAAGTCCTGTTGTGACTGGAACGTCTTGCTGTATTCTTCCATCGAAGCATGCAGCGTTTGAGCTTCCCGATAAAGTTGTGCCAGTTCAGACTCTATCTGCAATGTGGCATTATCCTTTTGCAAGTCAATATTCAGCGCTTGTGCTTTGGCAATCTTTACCTTATTCCGGTTTTCGAAAATCGGGAAAGAAAAGCCGACCACTACACCGTTGAACGGTACTCCCGTCTCCGTATTCCGCCGATATCCCAACTCCAGTTTCGGCAGCCACTGAGACTTGTTGACAGCAATCTGTTTGCGGGCAACCAGACTCTCGTTGCCAAGTGCCATTAACGTGCGGTCTGCGGACATCACCTCAGATTTCAAAATCTGATAATCAGAGGGAAAAGGTACAGCCACGTACTGGTTCTCCTCGAAAACCACCGGAATATTTCCGTTCAATGTATTCAGTTCCTGCAACTTATTGCGGAGTGCCGTCTCGTTCAGAGACGCTTCTGTTTTCACGTTCAGCAGTTCCAGGTTAATCTTGTTCGTCTCAAGCGCATTAGCGTCTCCCGTTTGCAGACGTTTGGCGTACATCTTGGCAAGCTCTTCCGCGTTACGCAGACGCTCTTCCAAGATATTTTTCTGCTGACGAAGCATGATAATGTCCAGGCAGATTTCTTTCGCCTGCAATAATTTCTCTTGGCGGAAAACATCAGCCTGACTGTCATAAGCTCCTGCCTTCAACCGATTCAGCTTATTGCGCGTTGCATACAAACTGGGGAAATCGAAACTTTGTGAAACAACCAACTCACCAATCGTTTCACTCTTATCTTTCGCACCCCAAAGATGCGCGTAAGAAAGTGTGGGGTCGGGCAAGTTATTGTCCGTTCGTGACTCCAATTTTTGCGAAGTAATAAGTTGGGCGTTCGCCTGCAATTCCTTATTATTCGTTTCTATATTTTTTAATACCTGCTCTATGCTGCTCTGGGCCTGCACACCGCCCGTTGGGGCAAAGAGTGCAGTGGCAGTCAAAGAACCTATGATAATAATTCGTTTCATACTTTTTCTGTTATTTGTTGCTAAGTACGTATTACATTTTACTGATGCTTACCCCTCAGACGGCAACGTGCCGGAAGTAACCCTTGCTCCAGCACTACGCTGGTGCCGGTGCATTATCAGGTAAACAATCGGGACGATGAAACCGTTCAGGAACGTAGATGTTAAGAGTCCGCCCAAGATAACTTTAGCCATCGGACTTTGAATCTCATTTCCGGGCAAGTCGCCACCCAGTGCAAGTGGAATCAGTGCCAGGGCAGAAGACAATGCAGTCATCAGAATCGGGTTCAGACGGTCGAGAGAGCCTTGTAGCACACTGTCGTAGACATTCAGTCCTTCCTCCTTTTGCAGATGGTTGTAGTGGCTGATAAGCAACATACCGTTTCGGGTCGCAATACCGAACAGAGAGATAAAGCCGATGATAGCCGGAATACTCACCTCTCCCGTAGTGACGACCAGTGCAAATACACCGCCAATCAGTGCAAGCGGCAGGTTCAACAAGATGACGCCGGACTCCTTCACACTGCGGAATTCATGGTAAAGCAGCAGGAAGATGATGACGATACTGATAAATGAAGTCAGCGCCAATGTCCGGCTAGCCGCCTGTTCACTTTCAAACTGTCCGCCATATTTGATATGATACCCTTCAGGAAGTTGCACCGACGTGTCGATACGTTTCTGGATGTCGTTCACCACACTACGCAAGTCGCGGTCGGCAACGTTGGCTGAAATCACGATTTTGCGTTTCACGTTTTCGCGGTTGATGGTATTCGGCCCCATGGACGAAACCACTTCCGCCACATAGTCCAGAGGAACCTTGCGGCCATCGTTGGTGTCCACCATCAGATTGCGGATTTTCTCCATCTCGTCCCGTGCGTCGTCCTTCACCTTTACAATAAGGTCAAAACTCTTTCCTTGCTCATAAACCTGCGAGATAACCTTTCCTGCGAGAGCCACGTTGACATACTCCGAAAATTCCGGCAAAGTAATTCCGAACTTCGCCAACATTTCCCGTTTCGGCTGAATCTTCAATTGCGGGCGTTCTATTTGCTGCTCCACGTTGAGGTCGGCAATGCCCGGAATGTCTCCGATAGCTTCTTTTATCTGATTGCCGAGCGAGAACATCTTGTTCAGGTCGTCACCGAACAGTTTGATAGCAATGTTCGCCTTTGTACCGGACAACATAGCGTCAATACGGTGACTGATAGGCTGGCCGATTTCTATATTCGCGCCGGTGATTGTCCCCAACTTCTCGCGAACCTCGGCAACAAGCTCGCTGCGCGGACGGTCTTTCAGTTCAAAAGGTGCCTCGATTTCCGACACGTTCACGCCGAGCGCATGCTCGTCCAGTTCGGCACGCCCCGTTTTGCGGGCCACTGTCTGTATTTCGGGAATCGTTAGCAACAGTTCCTCGGCACGATGCCCCATTTTATTGCTCTCTTCCAGCGAAATACCCGGCAGCGAACTGATATTGATAGTGAAAGACCCCTCATTGAAAGACGGCAAGAAACTGCGCCCGAGTGTGAAGAACACACCGAGAGTGACAACAAACAGTCCGATAGTACTACCCAAAGTCACCCGTTTGTGCGCCAGTACCCATGTGAGCGCTTTTCCGTAAATCCCTTTCATCCAACGGGCTATGAAAGACTCTTTCAGCTCCTTGTTCGTCTTGTTGCTGCCCAGTAGATATGAGCAAAGCACCGGAGTCAGCGTGAGCGCGACTACCGTCGAAGCAAACAGCGCCACGATAAACGCGATGCCCAGCGGAACCAGCATACGTCCTTCCATTCCACTCAGGAAGAACAACGGAACGAAGCTGACAACGATAATCAACGTCGAATTAAGAATAGGCATACGCACCTCTTTCGAAGCGTTGAACACCACTTCGAGCGTACTAAGCCGTCTGGCTTCCGGTTTCTGGCGGTTCTCCCGCAGCCGTTTATACACATTTTCCACATCAACAATCGCGTCGTCCACCAGCGAACCGATGGCAATCGCCATACCGCCGAGACTCATCGTATTGATGGTCAGCCCCATATAATGCAGCGTCAGAATAGAAACAAGCAGTGAGATAGGCAGTGTCACCAACGAAATCACCGTTGTGCGCACATTCGCGAGGAACAGGAAAAGAACGATAACCACAAAGATACCGCCTTCAAAAAGTGACTTCTTCACGTTGCCGATAGAACTTTCGATAAAACGGCTCTGACGGAAAATATCGGTGGATACTTTCACGTCCGCAGGCAAGTTCTTCCGAAGGTCTTTCAGCGAAGCTTCCAGTTTGTCCGTCAGTTCGAGCGTGCTTGTGGCAGGTTGTTTAGTGACAGTCATCAGTACGGCAGGTTTGCCGCGTTCGGAAGCTGTTCCCAGTTTCGGGACTTTCGGGCCGATTTTCACATCGGCAATGTCTTCCAGTGTCACGGGGAAAGTATTCACCGTTTTTACGACAGCCTTGCCGAGTTCCTCTGTCTTTGGCGTGGAAAGAACGCCACGCACAATATACTCATTTCCAAATTCGTAGAGCACGCCACCGTTAGCGTTGAGGTTCATATCCTGGGTGACAGCCATCACTTCGTCCATTGAGACACCGTAGTGGCGCATCCGTTCCGGGTCTAGCTGAATCTGGTATTCTTTGATGTCTCCGCCCAGTACCGCCACCTGCGCCACACCGCCGGTAGACAGCAAGCGAGGGCGAATCGTCCAGTCGGCAATCGTCCGAAGGTCGAGCATTGAGGTCGAGTCGGTAGTCAGGCCGACGATAAGCATTTCACCGAGAATCGAAGACTGAGGACCGAGAGTCGGCTTGCCGACATTGACTGGAAGCGATTCGCTGACCACCGCCAGTTTCTCGCTGACAATCTGACGGGCGAGGTAAATGTCTGTTCCCCAGTCAAATTCCACCCATACGACAGAAAAACCGTTGGTGGAAGAGGAGCGTACACGGCGTACACCGGTAGCACCGTTCACGGCTGTTTCGACTGGAAAGGTGACGAGCTGTTCCACTTCCTCAGCTGCCATGCCGTTGGCTTCGGTCATGATGACCACCGTAGGGGCGTTGAGGTCGGGAAACACGTCTACTTCCGTATTCATGGCGGTGTAAGTTCCAGCGATGAGCAGGAGAACGGCCGCGCAGAGCACAACCAGGCGGTTGTGCAGGGAGTAATGTATGATTTTATTAAGCACGTTATTTAGTGATTAATGGTTAATGATTAGTGATAAACTTATTTGGTGATTAATGGTTAGTGATTGATTTAGTTAATGATTGGCCGACTGATAGTCTTCGTTAATCACTAGCCCCTAATCCGTTGAATCAATGCTCGTGGCTGTGCGCAGGGATGGCGTTGCTTGCACTTGCCAGACGAATCTGATAAGCCCCCTCGGTCACGACACGGTCGCCCGCTTTAATTCCGGTGAGGATTTGCACGCTCTTGCCGTTGTCGGCGCCTAAAGTGACTTCCTGTTTCTTGTATCCTTCCTCGTCGAGTTGCAGATATACAAAGAACACTCCCTGCTCCTCGGTCAATGCCGTGCGGGGAAGGGAAAGCACATTATCCAGTTGCGAAGAAAGCAGATAAACCTCAACGAACGAGCCGGAGATGACATCGCCTTTATTGTCAAATTCAAAAGTCACGGGTACATAGAAAGAGTTGTCGCCCGATGTCTTTCCGAAAGAAAGAAGCCGTCCGTTCAGTGCACCCAACTCGTACACCTTATTATTATAAGGCGTCTGGAAATTGGCGGAACTGATTGTGTGGAGATACGGATAATACTTTTCCGACACTTCGGCACGAAGGAACAGGCGGCGGTTCTGCGTCACGCTGACTAGCGGTTGGCCGATGGTCACATAGTCCCCCTCTTTCACGAGGATACTCTTCACGTATCCGGCGATGGGTGCGGTAATATTCTGTCCGATTGCCGAATGATTCTTTGCGAGCGCTTCGTAGCTGATGCGGGCATTTTCGTAATTCTGCTCCGCCTGTGCAAAATCCTTGTCGGATACGATTTTGTTGGCTACAAGTGCTTTCATGCGTTCGTATTCTTTCTTTGAGACTTCGTAAGCGATGCGCGCACGTTGCACCGGGTCGCCGTCTGTGATGTTGTGCGAAGAAATGGTGAGCAACGGAGTGCCGCTTCCTACGCTCATGCCTTCCGTCACCTTTCCGCGGAAAGAGACAACCCCCGCTACTGTGGCTACGGCTACGGATTCATCGCCTTGTGCAGGCAATACCTGTCCGCTGGTTTTGATAACTTGCCGGAAAGGGGCAGGCTCTACGATGCTCACCTTTACTCCGGCAGCGTCAGCTTTCGCTTTCGGAAGAATAATTTCGTCGCTGTGGGCGTTGGCGGCTTCGTTGTGGTCGCCGTTACATTCTCCTTCGTGAGAGTGCCCGGCACCTTCCGCTTCGTGGTTGTGCCCTTTGTGGTCATGTCCATCGTGGTTGTGTGTGACGATACTATGGTCATGTCCTTCGTGGTCATGTCCTTGCGCATTTTTGTTAGTGCAGGAGCCCAAAGCGAACAAGCCCAGGATTCCCATCAAAAAAATCTTCTTCATAAGTGATATTTCCTACTAAGTTTTACTGTTTTTTTTGTACGTTACAAAGATAAAGTAACGCGGATGCAACAGATTTGCATTCACGTTTTTATGCAAAAACAGAGTAGGGGGGAGCACGAAGGGGGGTGGCACGGGGAGTGTCCGTACCATGCAGAGAGTCTCGATAGACGTAGTAGTTCTTGCCCCGTCTCTCTAGCGGTCGCAATAAATGTTCTATGATTACATCCGTGAACAGCGTAGCGATGAATACATAATCCGGGTCGCTATCCGTATGTACGGATGGCACAGGCGATTGGAAACGCGTCAGACACTCGTTGCTGCAACACGAATCGTTTGCCGGGTGGTGATGATGATGCATGGGGCATTGTTGCTCTACCGGCAAGTCCTGCTTCATGCAAATCATTCCGTCGGAGTGGTGGTGATGGGGGATAACGGCTGCCATCAACATGATAATGTTGATAAAAAACAACAGAGTTACTATAATTCGTTTCTTCCCCTTCATCCTTTCTTTTTAGAGAATTTGTTTTTTAGTGGTTCTTTTTCTTTTTTCCCGCAAGCGTTCCCGCAACTTAGTTGCCGAGACATAAACTACTTTTCCATCCTGCGTACCTTTGACTTAGGAGTTTTAATGTGCGCAAATATACAAATACTTTTATTTTCTTTTCTAGCCATCACCCTCTTTTTATTATTTATTAGGGTGTTATAAGTATAAGCTGGTAAATTCAGACATAAGAACATAAGAACAAAAGAACATAAAGGCTATGCTTAGAAAATTATTCCTGCTGCAGTTATTTAACTGCTGTTCAATCTTTGTTCTTTTGTTCTTTTATTCTTATGTTCTTTTGTCTAAAGAATATTATTTCTTTTCCAGTTCCTGCAACGAATCCATTTTCTTCTTCTCCAGGAACTCGTAGATGCCGCAAAGATGTTCCGTCACTTTTTGGTTGCCGAACTCATACACCTTTGTCACTAGTCCGTCGAGGAAGTCACGGTCGTGCGAAACGACAATCAGCGTCCCGTCAAAATCGAGTAACGCCTGTTTCAGAATATCCTTTGTCTTCATGTCGAGATGATTCGTCGGCTCGTCGAGAATCAGGAGATTGACAGGCTCCAGCAGCAGCTTAATCATCGCCAACCGCGTCCGCTCACCGCCGGACAACACTTTCACCTTCTTCATCGACTCTTCCGGTCCGCCAAACATGAAAGCACCCAGCAAATCACGAATCTTGTTCCGAATCTCACCCTTCGCCACATCGTCAATCGTCTGGAATACCGTCAGGTTCTCATCCATCAGCGATGCCTGGTTCTGTGCGAAATATCCGATTTGCACATTATGCCCCAACGTCAGCGTGCCGTCATGCTCAATCTCCCGCATGATACACTTCACGAGTGTAGACTTACCCTCACCGTTCTTGCCGACGAAAGCCACTTTGTCTCCGCGCTCAATCGTCAGATTTGCGTTGCGGAACACCGTCTTCTCACCGTATGCCTTGCCTACACTGTCCATAATCACCGGATAACTGCCCGACCGCGGCGAAGGCGGGAATTTCAGCCGCAATGCCGACGTATCCTCTTCGTCCACTTCCAGCAACTCCAGCTTCTCCAGCATCTTTACGCGGCTCTGCACCTGCAACGTCTTTGAGTATGTCCCTTTGAACCGTTCGATAAACTCCTTCGTCTCAGCGATAAACTTCTGCTGCTCGTCATACGCCTTCTGTTGTTGTTCGCGGCGTTCCTTGCGCAGTTGCAGATATTGTGAGTAATTCACCTTGTAGTCATAGATACGCCCCATCGTCACCTCGATAGTGCGTGTCGTGATATTATCCACGAATTTGCGGTCGTGACTAATCACAATCACAGCCTTGCCGTTATTAATCAGAAAATCTTCCAACCATTGGATAGACTCGATGTCCAAGTGATTCGTCGGCTCATCGAGCAACAACACGTCCGGTTTTTGCAACAGTAACTTTGCCAACTCGATACGCATCCTCCATCCGCCGCTGAAATCACTTGTCTGGCGCTGGAAGTCGTCCCGCTTGAACCCTAGTCCCAGCAATGCTTTCTCTACATCTTCCTCGTAATTCGTGGCATCAATCGAATAAAACTTCTCGCTCAAAGCGGAAACTTCCTCAATCAGCGACATATAACTGTCACTCTCGTAATCCGTCCGTGTCTCCAACTCCTTGTTCAACCTCTCAATCTCTGCTTCCATCTCATGCAGATGCGCGAATGCTTGTGCCGTTTCGTCAAACACCGTCCGGCCGTCTTCCGTCATCAAGTGCTGCGGCAGGTAAGCCACCACGCAATCTTTCGGTGCGGAAACCTTGCCACGGGTAGGCTGCCGTACACCCGCCAGAATCTTCAGCAGTGTACTTTTTCCCGCCCCGTTCTTGCCCATCAGGGCGATGCGGTCTTTTTCATTAATTACGAAGGAAATGTCACTAAATAAAGTAGTGCCGCCAAACTCAACGGCCAATCCATCAACAGAAATCATACTATTCTTTTAATTTGAAGCGCAAAGATAGCGAAATATATGAATATTCTTTATGCCTTGCGTGTTGAAAAGGGAGACTGTCTTTAAAAAACAGATAAAATGACAATAGTAAAACAAGATGGAAGGCGTACAAACCAATGGATTCCGTCCACTGATTCTGGTGGCCGAGGATGATGACATGTTTTCAGTATGTTTGCATAGAGTACCAATTATTACCTTTTTGGGGGAGGAAAAACATCTACTTGAGTATGAGAGAAGATGTAGAAGACTTGATGGTGGCAAGTACTACGTTCAAGCCAATGATATAGAAGACTTGGGCAAATGAAGTACATGGTTTCATCTGCTTCATTTGCCCAAGTCCATAGTTGTGATTTCAAGATTCGTTTGCAATGACTTGTTCTGTATCTGCCTGTTTTTTGGGTGTAGCCGGTGGGGCTAGGGCATTTCGTTTTCCATTTGGAATTTGCGGCTTACTTTCATCAGGTTGATTGTGTAAGTCACTACGTTCTGTGCTTCCTGCACCATTGTCAGATAGACCATGCTTACGCGGATGCTTCCCGACTGGCTTTGGATGCGTTGCAGTTCCTTGCGTTTCAGCAGTGAGAGTTGTCCGTTGAGGTCGTTGGCACGGCGGATTTCTTCTTCCATATTGGCGTACTCGTTGCTTTCCAGCTTTTTGCGGCATTGCTGAATCAAGTAAGTGATGTCTTCGGAGACATCGCTGAATTCACCTTTCTGGATAGCGTCGAGAGGATTGAAGTTATTGTCGATATGTTCGAGGCATGGTTCGCAGAGGCGGGCGATGCTGTACACCAGTTCGCTGGCGAAGTCGTTGCCCTGGTAGTAGTAGAGTCCTTTTTCGAGCACGGTGTTGTTGTCGAGGCGGCACATGGCTACGGTTCCCGTGCGTTTCATCTGCTTGATGAGTTGCTTCTCAAACTTGGTGGAACCCATCGCACGACGCAGTCCGCGGAGATTCTCGTGCAGGAAAGAGGTGACGGTGAGTTCGAAATTCGTTTCAGCATACTCCAGTATTCTGGAGAGCTCTTCGCGGGTGTGTTTGCGCATCAGTTGCAGGGCTTCTTCGCTGTTTGTGGTCTGCATGAGTTGTTTCAAAGTTTCGTTGCCTTGCGTTTTCGCTTTGCGTTTCTTGTACATCACCTGGCTGCGTATCAGGATGAATACGGCGAGGGCGATAAGGGCGATGATGGAGATGTTGCCACCGTAATGGAGTACGAGGGCGACAAAGAAACAGATGGTAAAGGCGGCTCCGGCGGTGATGAACCAGCCACCGATGACGCTCAGTACACCCGTGATACGGTAGACGGCGGAGTCACGTCCCCAGGCACGGTCGGCGAGTGAAGTACCCATCGCTACCATGAAGGTGACGTAGGTGGTGGAGAGGGGGAGCTTCAGCGAAGTTCCCAGAGCGATGAGCAGGCCTGCCAGTACGAGGTTGATAGATGCGCGGACAAGGTCGAAGGCGGCTCCGTCGGCGATGATGGCTTCGTCCTTGCGGAAGCGGGAGTTGAACCACTGTTTGGTGTTCTCGGGCATGATGCGGCAGATGCTGTTGGCAAGTGTCATGCTGATGCGGACTACGGTGCGGGCTATCGGGGTGCTTCCGAAGGTTTCTTCGCCTTCGTCTTGGCGGGAGAGGTCGACGGAAGTCTTGATTACTGCGTGGGCTTTCTTGGAGGTGCAGAGGGCGTAGACCATGATGGCGCCGGCGCCGATGAGGAAGTACCACGGGGTTTTGGCGGGGCCTAGCAGTGAGGTCATCAGGAAGTCGTTGGCGTTGCCTGCTCCGTTGGCGGTGTAGTCCATGAAGGAGGAGAAGCCTGCGAGGGGGACACCGATGAAGTTGACGAGGTCATTGCCGGCGAAGGCGAGGGCAAGGGCGAAGGTACCCATGAGGACAACGACTTTAAAGACGTTGACTTTGAGCCAGTGGAGCACTTGCATCAGTATGGTGAAGGATACGAAGAAGACGGTGATGAGCATCCATGTGTTTTCTTGTATCCAATGTTTGTTGTCGGGGGTCATGAAGGAGCTGTCTTTCAGTCCCTTGATGAGCATGAAGTAGATGATGGAGGTTGCAGCGATACCGCCAAAGAGTGCGATGTTGTATTTCATCTTTTTCTTATAGTTGAAGGTGAAGACCACACGGGCTGTCCACTGCACGAGCATTCCGAAGAAGAAGGCGATGGCGACGGATACGAAGATGGCCATGATGACGGAGAGGGCTTTGTCGGTATTGATGAGGTCGCCCAGGCCGAGGGTGTCGCTGTTGTGTACTTTGATAAGGGAGAGGGCAAAGGTTCCACCGAGGAGCTCGAAGACGAGGGATACGGTGGTGGAGGTGGGCATGCCCATGGAGTTGAATACATCGAGCAGTACCACGTCGGTCAGCATGACGGCGAGCAGGATGCACATGATTTCGGCAAAGTAGAAGTGTTCGGGTTGGTAGATGCCGTGACGGGCGATGTCCATCATTCCGTTGGACAGGGAGGCGCCGATGAAAATGCCTATGCCGGCTATGAACAGGATGGTCTTGAATGAGGCGGCCCTGGCGCCTACCGCCGAGTTCAGGAAGTTGACCGCATCATTGCTTACTCCGACTATCAGGTCGAAGACGGCAAGGACGAAGAGGAAGATGATGATGCATAAATAAATTGTCTCCATAAATGAAATAGGTGTGTATGTTTCTTTATTTGGTTGCAAAGGACGGGATTCGACATTGCAGGGAGGTGACATATGTGTGACATTTGTGTTACAATGAGGGGTGCTCGAAGCACCCCTCATTGTTTATTCAGCCAGTCGTAGAAGGTATATTGCGCCCGGATGCTTGGTGTGCCGGGTGTTCTTTTTTTGAATATGTTTTGCAGTTGGTCGTCCACCCAGCAGGCTTTTTGGTTGTCGGCGAGTTGGATGTTGAGCATTTCTATCAGGCTGTCGCGCAGGTCGGGGGCAAGGATGGGCGTGATAGCTTCGATGCGGCGGTAGAGGTTGCGGCGCATCCAGTCGGGTGAGCCCATGAAGACTTTGGGGTTGCCGTCGTTGCCGAAGTACCAGATGCGGGCGTGCTCCAGGAAGCTGTCTACAATACGGGTGACGCGGATGTTACGACTGTATGACCGGCCAGGGATGAGGCAGCAGATGCCGCGGACGATGAGGTCGATTTGTACGCCGTGTTCGGATGCTTCGTAGAGGCGGTCTATCATGGTGGGGTCTTGAAGGGCGTTCATTTTGAGGATGATACGTCCTTGTTTGCCTTGGTCAGCGAGGGCTATTTCGCGGTCGATGAGGCGGTTCAGCTCTGGGATGAGGTTGAAACGGGCGACAAGGAGGGTGCTGAACTTCGGGTCTTCCTTGCCTTGGAGCGTGCGGAAGAGGTTGTAGAGATCGTTCACTATTTCTTTGCGGCAGGTGAAGAGTCCGCAGTCGGCGTAGAGGGTGGCGGTCTTCTCGTTGAAGTTGCCGGTGCTGATATAGGCGTAGCCGGGGAGCTTTTCGCCGTTCATTCCGCGGCGGCGGATGAGTGCAACTTTGGCGTGCACTTTCAGTCCGGGGATACTGTATATTATTTTGATGCCGGCAGCTTGCATCATTTCGGCGGTGGCGAGGTTGTTTTCTTCGTCAAAACGGGCCTTCAGTTCTACGAATACGGTGACTTTCTTACCGTTTTGGGCAGCGGCTATCAAAGTGTTGATGACAACGGAGTTTTCGGCTACGCGGTATTGCGTCACCATGATTTCGCGGGTTTCCGGGTTGTGCACGGCTTCGTAGAGGAAGTGGATGAAATGCTCGAAAGAGTGGTAGGGGTAGTAAAGCAGCAAGTCCTTCTGGGCGACGTAGTTGAAGATGGATTCCTTTTCGTCGAGGAAGGTGAGCTTCATCGGTTTCGGCTTTTCCACGCTGTGCAGGGATTTATTCGGGTTGGGGAGATGGCGCAGATCTTCCAGATTGAGGTGCTTGTCGCCTGGGACGAGCTCGTCACGCTGGATGCGGAAGGCGTCTACGAGGAAGTCCCGAAAGTCTTGTGGCATGGCGCGGTCGTAGACAAAACGGCATACGTCGCCTATCTTGCGTTTCTTCACTTTCCTTTTCAGTTGGGCTACGAGGTCGGCGCTGCTGGCGGTGTCGTCAATCAGAATGTCGGCATCGCGGGAGATTTTGATGCAGTAGCTCGAGTCGATGTCGTAGCCGGGGAAGATGAGATCGAGGTTCGCCTTGATGATGTCTTCGGTGAACATCAGATAGTGGTTCTTTTCGTGAGAAGGAAGCTCGATGAAGCGGGGCACTTTGGCATAGGGTTGCTTCATGACGAAGTAATAGGGGGTGTGTGGCTCGGTGTTTTTCAGATAGACACGGATAGCAAGATAAAGCCGGTTGTCTCGCAGGAAGGAGACGATTCTATCCTTAGACACAGGTACGGGCTGGAGATAAGGAAAGATTTCCTCTTTGAAAAAGTCTTTGATGAACTGCTGATGGAACGGCTCTACATGGCTGTCCTGATAAAATATGATGTGGCTCTTGCGCAGGGCAGGCAGTATCTTCTGTTCGTAGATGCGCACACGGTCATCTAGCTGCCGGTTGACTTCCCGGTTGATTTCCTCTACAAGTTCGCGGGCGGATTGTACGGTTTCTTCGTCACTTTCCGTAGCTCCCGAGGCGACAGCTTTATGGTCGGCTACACGGATTTTGTAAAACTCTTCGAGGTTGGAAGAGTAGATAGAGATGAAGTTGATACGTTCGTAAAGCGGCAGACGCTCGTCCAGAGCCTCCAACAATACGCGGTAATTGAATGAGAGCCAACTTATATCTCGCTTGAAATAATTATATTTGCTTTCCATGTACTTTAAGATTTTTCCAAATATAGTATCTTTGTGGGATTAAACAAAGAATTTTATGACAAGAATTGGATTATTATCTGATACTCACGCTTGCTGGGACGAGAAATACTTGGAATATTTTGAGCCGTGTGACGAGATTTGGCATGCCGGAGACATTGGCTCAGTGGACGTTGCGGAGAAGTTGGCGGCGTTTCGCCCGTTCCGTGCCGTCTATGGAAATATCGACGGACAAGAACTCCGGAAACTGTTTCCGCAGGTCAACCGTTTTACGGTGGATGGTGCGGAAGTGCTGATAAAGCATATCGGTGGTTATCCGGGGAAGTATGACCCTTCGATTATCGGCAGCCTGATGGCTCGTCCGCCAAAACTTTTCATCAGCGGACACTCTCATATATTAAAGGTGAAATATGACAAAACACTGGATATGCTGCACATCAATCCGGGAGCGGCAGGGATGTCCGGTTTCCATAAGGTGCGGACGTTGGTGCGTTTTGTTATCAACCAGGGGGCGTTCAGCGACTTGGAAGTAATCGAGCTGGCGGATAAATGATGCTTCATCATATGAGTTGCAGGCAAGAATCGGCATAGCGGCGCATTGAAATAATGACACATTATTTTTGCCATCTCAGATTTCTTTCCGACCTTTGCACACAGTTAATGAATTAACTTAGACGAACATGAAAGGAATTATTCTTGCCGGAGGGAGTGCTACACGCCTTTATCCTCTTTCCAAAGCGATTTCCAAACAGATTATGCCTGTGTATGACAAGCCGATGATTTACTATCCGCTGTCCACACTGATGTTGGCAGGCATACGCGAGGTGTTGGTTATCTCTACTCCACGTGACTTGCCGATGTTCCGCGACTTGCTGGGGACGGGTGAGGAATTGGGAATGTCCTTTTCTTATAAGATTCAGGAGCAACCCAACGGACTGGCACAGGCTTTTGTCCTGGGGGCCGACTTTCTGAACGGCGAACCGGGCTGTCTGATTCTTGGCGATAATATGTTCTACGGACAAGGCTTCTCTGTCATGCTCCGCCGGGCGGTAAGTATGGAGAAAGGAGCCTGCATCTTCGGCTATTATGTGAAAGACCCGCGTGCCTACGGGGTGGTGGAATTTGACGGACAGGGGAATGTAATTTCCCTGGAAGAAAAGCCGAAAATTCCGAAAAGCCATTATGCCGTACCCGGACTCTACTTTTATGATGGCAGCGTGACTGAAAAAGCGGCGGCTCTTCGCCCTTCGGCTCGTGGAGAATATGAAATAACGGATTTGAACCGTCTTTATCTGGAAGAAGGTACGTTGAAAGTCGAGCTGTTCGGACGCGGATTCGCCTGGCTGGATACGGGAAATTGCGACAGTCTGCTCGAGGCTTCCAACTTCGTGGCTACCATTCAGAACCGTCAGGGATTCTACGTCAGTTGTATTGAAGAAATAGCTTGGCGTCAAGGATGGATTCCGACCGAGCAACTGCTTCTGTTGGGACAACGGCTCGAAAAGACCGAGTATGGCAAATACCTCATCGAACTGGCAAAACAATCCTAAAATCAACATAATAAATAAAATATGAAAACTTATCTAGTGACCGGTGCCGCAGGTTTTATCGGTGCGAATTACGTCAAGTACATCTTAGCCAAATACAGCGATGTCAAAGTCGTGATACTGGACGCTCTGACGTATGCAGGTAACTTGGGAACGATTGCCAAAGACATTGACAACGAACGCTGTTTCTTTATCAAGGGAGATATTTGTAACCGCGATGTCGTAGATGGTCTTTTTGCTGAGTATCGCTTTGACTATGTAGTGAATTTTGCTGCCGAAAGTCATGTGGACCGCAGCATCGAAAATCCGCAACTGTTTCTGATTACGAATATCCTCGGAACACAGAACCTGCTGGACTGTGCACGTCGTGCATGGGTGATGGGTAAAGACGAACAGGGGTATCCGACCTGGAGAAGGGGGGTGCGCTATCATCAGGTGTCTACCGACGAAGTGTATGGCTCGCTCGGAGCCGAAGGTTATTTCACCGAAACGACCCCGCTTTGTCCTCACAGCCCGTACAGCGCTTCCAAAACGAGTGCCGATATGTTCGTAATGGCTTACCGCGATACGTATAAAATGCCGGTTACGATTACCCGTTGCTCTAATAACTACGGGCCGTATCATTTTCCGGAGAAACTGATTCCGTTGATTATCAAGAATATCCTTGAAGGAAAGCGTCTGCCCGTCTACGGTGACGGCAGCAACGTGCGCGACTGGCTCTACGTGGAAGACCACTGCAAGGCTATCGACCTCGTTGTGCGCGAAGGCAAGGAAGGCGAAGTATATAACGTAGGCGGACACAACGAGAAGACCAACCTTGAAATCGTGAAGCTGACTATCGCTACCATTCACCGCCTGATGGCAGATAACTCCGAATATCGCAAGATTCTCAAGAAGAAAGTGAAGGATGCCAACGGTGAAATATCTATCGACTGGATTAACGAAGACCTGATTACTTTCGTCAAAGACCGTTTGGGACACGACCAGCGTTATGCCATCGACCCGACGAAGATTACCAATGCCTTAGGCTGGCGTCCGGAGACGAAATTCGAAGTCGGGATTGTCAAGACCATCGAATGGTACTTGGAAAACCAGGCTTGGGTGGAAGAAGTTACCAGTGGCGATTATCAGGGTTATTACGAAAAGATGTACGGAAAATAAAGAAGAGTTCTTAAATTGAATGAAGAGTTTTCTTTATTCTTCATTTTTAAAGAACCATTCCGATTGATAAAAGAATACCCATAAGCAGCATATTGCGCGAAGTCTCGCCTAATATGCTGTTTAATTTTTTACCGCTATGTATCTTTACCATCCGTCTCCAGGTGAGTACGTGCGGAATCAGGTAAAGCTGCGGGAGAAGGGCGGCATAGATATGTCCTTCAAAAAGAAAGTACAGGCAGAGAAGAGAAGCGGCAATCCCCAGTGACAAATAAAAGTAGCGTCCGAACTTCTCGCCGAAGCGGACGATAACCGTCCGTTTTCCGCTCTGTGCGTCCGCTTCGCGGTCGCGATAGTTGTTCACCACCAATAGGGTATCGATAAGTAGTCCGCAGACAAGGGAAGCGATGGTGACGTCCGGTGTCCATGTCAATGCTTGCACATAATAAGTTCCGCCCACGGGTACGAATCCGAAAAAGATGATAACCAGCACATCTCCCCAGCCATTGTAGGAGAGGGGGTAGGGACCTGTGGTGTAAAGAAAGGCAAACAGTACGCAAAGTATCCCTACGATAATCAGCTCCCATCCTGCAAAGAAAAGCAGTGTGCAACCGATAAGACAGGCAAGAGCGACAGTCGCAATGATTCCTGTTTTCATCGCTTGCGGAGAAATCCAGCCTTGCGCGCAGGCACGTTCCGGGCCTAGACGGTCTTCGCGGTCGGTTCCTTTGAGGAAGTCGAAAAGGTCATTGATGAAATTGGCGGCAATCTGCATCAAACCCGCAAACAGGCAGCAGACGAGTGCGGGCAACCAATGAAAATGTCCGTCCATCGTGGCGAGTGCCGTACCTATCAAGACGGGTGTAATGGCTCCTGTGAGTGTTTTAGGACGTGCTGCTAATATCCATGCTTGCAATGAGTTACACTTTACTTCTTCCATGCTGTTACGTTTTACATCTTTCCTGCTGTTGCGTTCTGCTTCTTCCATGCTGTTATCTTCTTTTTGTTTCCGTACTTTTATATTCCATAAAAGTTTTGACGGACAAAGATAACACTATTTGGGAAATAATTCTCTATTACTTTTACCTCACATCCCAGTCGAAAGAATACACAACGTCATTCACAGGAATGAAGACGGTCATGATGGTTACAAGTCTTCTCCGTTTGAACGGTTATGCTCGTTGTCATAAAACATCACGATTCTGTATTCGCCGTATTGTTGGTCTATCATAAACCATACTGAATTTTTATAAATAGCTTCTAATGATTCATATATAATTTGTTCCCATTTTGTATTGTCTGCGATTAGCTCTGCTGTATATTTTGAAAGAATATATTTTTTTAAATTTAGAAGTTCCTCATTATCCAGTTTTTGCTTTAGCATGTCCGGAAGTACTTTGTTTATGGGCTCAGTTACGGTAGGTATTTGGTTATAAATAGCTTCATATCGTTTGTTCTTGACTGTCATTTCATAAGATATATTTTCATCTTCAAATAAATAGTAATCGGAAGATGATGAAACTGGTATGTATCTTTGATTCTTTTTAAATTGTCGGCAGAGTGCGTTAAATCTTATTCTGATGTCAGCTTCATTTGATGGTACTGCATCCATGACTACAATTCGCCATACCTTATTATTATTGGTCACTACGCTCAAATGTACTTGGCTGCCATTAAATTCTCCTTCCAGACAATCCAATGTACTATTGTATCGATATCCTTTAGCTTTCAGTTTCTGTATCATTTCCGATTTGCTGCCATCAACAGGGATGCCAAGAAATCGTGTCACGTCTTTTTGTGCATATAAAATTGTAGAAATGGTGAGTAGCATCACAACTGATAAAATCTTGTTCATTGTTATTTCTTGTTTATAAGAAAGGCGTGCAACCATTCATTACTTGTCTTCATTTTGGTTACCGCCAAGTGACCTGCTACGCAACAAGCACAGAATGGTCCACGCCTTATGGACGTGAACCTTCAGTCTGCTTGTTCTCGCGTAGCGAATATTGGCGGTATTCAAATGAAGGAGAACAAGAGCTAAAAGCTCAATTCAATATTTTCAAGTATGAACAGGAACGCTTTCCGTGATTATTACTTATTGTTTAATTCATTCTGTGGAAATCCTTTTGCAAAATTTGCAAATGTTTCTCTAAATGTCTGATTCCTGTTTATTCAATTCATTCGCATACTGTTTTAAAGGGTTAATACTTACGTTTCCGGCACAAAGATATTGAAAATGCTGAATCTGTCTTATATTCAGCAGTGATAAATTGAATAGACGTGTTGCGAAACAGAGTTTTGTCAACTTATGCGGTGTTGTAGTTGCGGGCAAGAGTATTAATAGATGAGTGCTTGTCTATTAAAAGCAAACTTCTTCTATATTAATAACAAACTTCTTCTCTTCTAATTATAAACTTTTTCTTGTTTAAATCCAAACTATAAACGCAAGTTTTGTTTTTATAAATGAAGCTTGCATTTATAGAATCAAAACTTGCGTTTTTATAATCAAAGCTTGCGTTTATAGTTTATGATTAATTGAAGATAAGTTTTCTATTTGATGAGACGATGTTTATATTTAATGGAGAAGAAGTTTTCTATTAATAGACTGGAAGAGAAGTGCCGCTTCCTGTGAGAACCGGTAGTAGTGGACTGATTAGGTAGCGGTGGACTGATTGAGAAGAAACGTACGAAAATAACAGATATGAATAATCTGTCATCCGATATAATCTTTCATTGAGTGTATCGGATATCAAATTAAAACACTTATCTTTGCTCTCTAATTATTTAAACCTCATGTTTATGCCAATAAGTGAATGGAAAGAACGATATATTGACCCGAGAACCGATTTCGGATTCAAATACCTTTTCGGAACGCCCATGAACAAAGAACTGCTAATCGGCTTTCTGAACGCGCTTTTTCATGGGACATATATCATCAAAGACCTTACTTATCTTAACAGCGAGCAACTGGGTATTCGTAAAGAAGACCGCCGTGCCATCTTTGATGTGTATTGCGAAACGGAAAGCGGTGAAAAATTCATTGTTGAAATGCAAAATGTGTTCCAGCAATTCTTCAAAGACCGCAGTGTCTATTATTCCACCTTCCCCATCCGCGAACAGGCCAAACGGGGAGATTGGGATTATCGGCTCGAATCGGTCTATACGGTAGGAATACTCAATTTTGTGTTCGATGAAGACAAGAATTCAAAGGATTATTTCCATCATGAGGTAAAATTGATGGATGTAAACACCCGGAAAGTATTCTACGACAAACTTACATTCATCTATCTGGAACTCCCCAAGTTTACCAAGACGGAAGATGAACTGAAAACATTGTTCGAAAAATGGATATTCGTCCTGAAGAATCTGTCCCGTCTGTTGGAACGTCCGGCTGCGTTGCAGGAACGCGTCTTCAACCGTTTGTTCGAAGCTGCTTCAATAGCCCGTTTCACCCCAAAACAGTTGAGAGAATATGAAGACAGCGTGAAAGCGTATCGGGATATCGTAAATGCTGTGAATACGGCACGGAAAGAAGGACATGAAGAAGGGTTGGAAAAAGGGCTGAAAGAAGGGTTGGAAAAAGGACTGAAAGAAGGGGTGGAAAAAGGCCGTGAAGAAGAAAAAATGGAAATAGTCAGGAAGATGAAGTCGGACGGATTGCCTGATGACGTGATTTCCAAATACACAGGGCTTCCGATTGGGGAAATAGAGAGAATCTGAAAGAAAATATGAACTTGTTGGTTCCATTCAATCATCTGCATTTATAAACGGGAAAATGAAGAAAACGATATACCCTTTTATGTTGTTGGCGTTACTTTTGCTGGTTTCTTGTAAATCGAAAAAGAATGTCGTATCCACTTTGCCGCGCCCTGTCTTGAACATGGACTCTGTCTCTGCACATATAACGGATACAACCGTTTCCATTGCCGGAATATTCACCCCCGACCATTCTCAACTCAAAGACTTGGACGTCTCGAAAAATAAGACACGTAAACCCAAAAAACAAGAATCGGTTATCGACGACAAACACTCAGATTGGGTGCTTCGTGGTACAAAGATAACCTCTTCGGCAACCAAACTCTCTTCTGCCTATGCAGGTATAGACCGTGTTGTGAACTATGACTTTACTCACCGTGACGTTCCCGAAGCATTCGAGGGTTTCCGCATTGCTTTCATTTCCGACCTGCACTATAAGAGTTTATTCAAAGAACAAGGCTTGAACAGCCTTGTTAATCTTTTGATTGCTCAAAAGGCAGATGTTCTTTTGATGGGTGGTGATTATCAGGAAGGCTGCGAATATGTAGAACCTTTGTTTGCTGCACTTTCGCGTGTAAAGACACCGATGGGAACTTACGGAGTGATGGGAAATAACGACTACGAACGCTGTCACGATGATATTGTACGTACGATGGAACATTACGGAATGCGTGTGTTGGAACATAAAGTGGATACGCTTCGCAAAGACGGCCAGCAGATTCTTATCGCCGGAGTGCGCAATCCTTTCGACCTTGCCCGTAATGGCGTATCACCGTCTTTGGCACTTTCTCCCAAAGACTTCGTAATCCTGCTTGTGCACACACCGGATTACATAGAAGACGTTTCGATAGCCAATACCGACCTCGCCTTGGCGGGGCATACACATGGCGGACAAGTCCGTATCTTTGGAGTTGCTCCGATACTGCCCTCGCATTACGGCAATCGTTTTGTGACCGGACTGGCTTATAACTCGGCAAAGATTCCTTTGATTGTCACCAATGGCATCGGCACCTCACAAGTGCCGATCCGTATCGGCGCTCCGGCAGAAATAGTAGTGATAACGCTTCATCGGCTGACGGAGTAAGTACACTTTCTTGCACCACTTTCTGTAGAATATCACACTTTTTTGCGCGACTTTTTGCATGTTTGCTACACTTTTCTGTACCACTTTGTGTTAAATCCTGCACTTTTTGGTACGACTTTTTGTAAGTCTCCTCTTTGCTGTTTATATTTGTATCTCATAAGTAGTTGATAATAAAAGAAAAGAAGAATGAGAAGAGACGCAATGCAGCAGTTGTATGATTGGAAATCAAAGGCTTCGAGGAAACCTTTGATAATTCGTGGTGCACGTCAGGTGGGGAAAACATGGCTGATGAAAGAATTTGCTGCAACTTCGTATAAACAGTTTGCTTATATCAACTTCGAAGATAACGAAGTGATGAAGGACGTTTTTCAGAAGGATTTTGATATAGAACGTGTTCTGATGGCCATACAGTTGGTCACCGGAGTAGTAGTGGATACTGATACATTAATTATCTTTGATGAACTTCAAGAGGCATCGCGCGGACTGACAGCTTTGAAATATTTTCAGGAGAAGGCGCCACAATATCATGTGGTTGCGGCAGGTTCTTTGCTGGGTATTGCTATGCACAAGAATGACTCATTTCCGGTGGGAAAGGTTGATTTTATAGATTTGTATCCGCTTTCTTTTTCCGAGTTTCTGGAAGCTGCGGGACAGGAGTCTTTTGCCCGCTTGCTTGTAAAACAAGACTGGAAGTTGATATCTGCTTTTCGCTCGAAGTTCATTGATTTTCTGAAGCAATATTATTTTATAGGTGGAATGCCCGAGGTAGTGAATGCTTTTATAGAGCATAAAGACTATGCGGAAGTACGCCGGTTGCAACAAAATATTTTGGATTCTTATGACCGTGACTTCTCCAAGCATGCGCCAATTGCCGAAGTACCCCGTATTCGTATGGTGTGGCGTTCGGTGCCGGCGCAGTTGGCGAAAGAGAATCGTAAGTTTATCTATGGAATGGTGAAAGAAGGGGCAAGAGCTAAAGATTTTGAACTGGCTATAGAGTGGTTGATGGATGCAGGACTTATTTATAAGGTAAACCGGGTAAAGAAAGGCGGGATTCCTTTGTCCGCCTATGAAGACTTTTCGGCTTTTAAATTGTTTCTGCTGGATACCGGACTGATGGGGGCAATGAGTGGACTGCCGCCACAGGCTTTACTGGAGAGTAATGTCTTATTTACTGATTATAAAGGAGCAATAACCGAGCAATATGTATTGCAGCAATTGAAGTCTATAAAAGGATTGAATATATATTATTGGTCTTCGGATACCTCCAGGGGAGAATTGGATTTTCTTCTGCAAAAGGATATTCGGATTATTCCGGTCGAAGTAAAAGCTGAGGAGAATTTGCAGTCAAAAAGCCTGCGTTCCTTTATTGAAAAGAATACAGCACTACATGGTGTTCGATTTTCTATGTCCGATTATCGGGAGCAGGATTGGATGACAAATTACCCGTTGTATTCCGTCGGATATGTACTTTAAGTGTTTCTTAAGTTTTTGATTACTTCCCAAACCTTCGGATGCAGAAAATATCGAATATCCTTTCCAGCATCCAAGGCCTCACGAATAAACGTAGAACTGATTTCGAACACAGGGGAATGAACAAGACACACGGTTTCCGGCAATTCCTCTTCTTTCACGGGAAAGCCCGGACGGGGATAAATGATGATTTGATTCTCCTTGATGATACGCTCCGACTGATACCAACGGTCGAAACGCGCCCAGTTATCGGAACCGATAATAAAATGGAATTCCCGGTCGGGATACGCTTCATGAAGTTTCTCCAGTGTATATACGCTATACGAAGGACGGGGCAAATGAAATTCAAAGTCCGAAGCTCGAAAACGGGGATAATCACTGATGGATAACTCCACTAATTGAAGACGAAGCTCGTCACTCCATAATTCGGTCTTCGTTTTTAATGGATTCTGTGGGCTGACCATAAACCAAATCTCATCCAACCCTTCATACTCACAAAGGTAATTGGCTAAAGCGAGATGCCCGATATGAATCGGATTGAATGATCCGCTGAAGATTCCGGTTTTGCTTGTTTTAATTTTCTCCATTTTCCGCAATTCTTTCTTTCTTCATTTTCCACAATTCTTTCTTTATTCATTTTCTTTCTCCACTTCGGTCAAAACAATAGCTTGTCTGATTGTGAGAAGTAGCGTAATGCCGCTTATTACCCATTGTTGAAAATAAAGGCATACAATAAAAGCAAGAAGATTCGTCACACCGATGACGGCACACAGATACATCCATTACCGGGTATTACAATTCTTCTTGCACATTCTCAAGTCTTATTCTTCGGCTAAAAACTCTTTGATTACTTTCAACGCTTCTGCCTTCGCAGTTTCCAAATCGTCATTGACAATCACACAGTCGAATTGCGGGGCAAATCCCAATTCATATTCCGCCTTCGCAATGCGGCTTTCAATCACTTCGGGCGCATCCGTTCCGCGACCTTCCAGCCGGCAACGCAATTCTTCTACCGAAGGCGGTTGTATGAACACTGACAAAGCCCGGTCGCCATAAAACTTCTTGATGTTGCATCCGCCTACCACGTCAACGTCGAATACCACATTCTGCCCTGCTTCCAGTTGCTTCTCCACTTGCGCTTTCAGCGTGCCGTAATAGCGGTCTTTATATACTTCCTCATACTCGAGAAACTCATTATTCTCTATGCGGCACCGAAACTCTTCAGGCGTGAGGAAGAAATATTCCACTCCATGTTGTTCTGTGCCCCGTGGCGGGCGACTGGTGGCAGAAATAGAAAATGCAAGATTCAAATTCCGCGTCAGCAGATAATTGATAATAGTAGACTTGCCCGACCCTGACGGAGCAGAGAAAATAATTAATTTGCCTGTCATTGGTGAAATGATTTAAATTACGTTCAAAATTTGAATTACGTTCGGAATTTGAATTACATAACGTTCAACACCTGTTCCTTAATCTGTTCCAACTCATCCTTCATCTGAACGACGATTTTCTGCATCTCTGCGTGATTGGACTTGCTGCCCAACGTATTGATTTCACGTCCCATTTCCTGAGCGATAAATCCGAGTTTCTTTCCCTGTCCGTTGCCGCTTTCCATCGTGTTGATAAAATATTTCAGATGATTGCCCAAACGTTGCTTCTCCTCGTTCACGTCCAGTTTCTCGATGTAATAAATCAATTCCTGTTCCAGGCGGTTCTTGTCATAGTCCACGTTCAAAGTCTTTTCGAGAGCATCCGTAATACGCTCTTTCACCTTTTCCACACGTTCCTTTTCATACGGAGTGATTTTTTCGAGCAAGCTGTGTATATTCTCAATCTTCTCGCGGAATTTCTTTTCCAGTGCGGCGCCTTCCTGTTTACGGAAATCCACCAGATGACCTACCGCTTCGAGCACAGTGGCATGAACCATATTCCATTCCTCTTCCGAAAGTTCCTGGATTTCCGTTTTCGACATCACGTCCGGCATGCGGAGTAATACCTGAAGCCAGTCTCCCGGTTCCGGACGGGGAATACCCAGTTCGTTGCAGATTGAATCCAATTGAAGGTAGTAATTTTCAAGAATAGCCTTATTGACAGGGATAGCGTCCGCACCCTCTTTCTTCTCAATCCACAGGCTGAAATCCACCTTCCCACGTTCCAGCACTTTAGAAATCTCGTTGCGGATTTCAATCTCTTTTTCACGGTAAGCCGGAGCAATACGGGTGGACAAGTCCATCGCTTTGCTGTTGAGCGACTTGATTTCTACATTTATTTTTTTATCAGGAAGTTCGGCCGTAGCTTTGCCGTATCCTGTCATAGACTGTATCATATCCTTAAAGTTTTGTGCAAAAGTACACGAATATTTTAAGAATTAGAAATAATCATGTAAATTTGCGACAATTTAATAAGATGATTTTTATGTCGTGTACACTGAATATTGAAACCTCTACCTCTGTTTGTTCGGTAGCGGTGAGTCAAGACGGACAGACGATTTTTGTGAAAGAAGACTTGCAAGGCCCTTCACACGCCGTGTCTTTAGGAGTATTTGTAGATGAAGCGTTGTCGTTCATTGACAGTCATGCTATTCCGTTGGACGCGGTTGCCGTGAGTTGCGGCCCAGGTTCCTACACAGGGCTTCGGATAGGAGTTTCGATGGCGAAAGGAGTTTGTTACGGACGTAATGTTCCTTTGATAGGAATACCGACGCTCGAAGTATTGAGCGTTCCCGTGCTGTTGTATCACGACCTGCCCGAAGACGCGTTGCTCTGCCCGATGATTGACGCCCGCCGCATGGAAGTCTACGCAGCCGTCTACGACCGCGGACTGAACGTGGAGCGTGCCATTGCCGCCGATATTGTGGACGAAACTTCCTACCTGGAATATCTCGACCGCCAACCAGTCTACTTCTACGGCAACGGAGCTGCCAAATGCCGCGAAAAGATAACGCATCCCAACGCACATTTCATCGACGACATCCACCCGCTGGCGAAAATGATGTTCCCGCTCGCAGAAAAGGCAATAGCCAACGAAGACTATAAAGACGTAGCTTATTTCGAACCTTTCTACCTGAAAGAATTCGTTGCTTCCATGCCGAAGAAACTTTTATAAGCCTCGTCCATATATATGAAGAATTATCCGTCATCCATTGTAGAATTATCCATAAAAGATATGCAATATAATACTCAACAGAAAAAAATGCCGCTTCCCGAATACGGGCGCAGTATCCAGAACATGGTCGATTATGCGTTGACTATCGAAGACCGTGCAGAGCGTCAGCGTTGTGCCAATACCATCATCAACATCATGGGAAACATGTTCCCCCATCTGCGCGACGTGCCCGACTTCAAGCACAAGCTTTGGGACCACCTCGCCATCATGTCCGGCTTCAAACTGGACATCGACTATCCTTACGAAATTATCCGTAAAGATAACCTGGTGACCCGTCCGGAACCTATTCCTTACTGCACTGCCCGTATGCGTTACCGCCACTATGGACATACGCTGGAAGTCCTGATAAAGAAAGCCATCGAATTCCCCGAAGGAAACGAAAGAAGAAACCTCATAGCCCTCATCTGCAACCACATGAAGAAGGACTATATGGCTTGGAACAAAGATACGGTGGACGATAAGAAGATTGCCCAAGACCTCTACGAGCTATCCGGCGGCAAGCTCCAGATGACTGATGACATAATCCGCCTGATGGCAGAGCGTCTCAGTCAGAACTATCGTCCGAAGACGAACTACATCAACAATCGTCAGAACAATAAGAGAAGATATTGAAAAATCAGTTCTTACTACTTGAAACTTAATACTTAAACAATGGCTTCATTTGTAATAGAAGGGGGACATCGGCTCTGCGGGGAGATTCATCCGCAAGGTGCCAAAAACGAAGTTTTGCAGATAATCTGTGCCACGTTGCTGACCGCTGAGGAGGTGACGGTGAACAATATACCTGACATTTTGGATGTCAACAACCTCATCCAGCTTCTGCGTGAGATGGGCGTTACCGTTGCAAAGAAAGGCATTGACTCTTATAGCTTTAAAGCCGAAAACGTAGACCTCGCTTATCTCGAAAGCGATGAATTCCTGAAGAAATGCTCCAGCCTGCGCGGTTCCGTGATGCTTATCGGGCCGATGGTGGCACGTTTCGGCAAAGCGCTGATTTCCAAACCGGGGGGAGACAAGATAGGCCGTCGCCGACTGGACACCCATTTCGTCGGCATCCAAGCTCTGGGCGCAGATTTCCGCTACGACGAAGAGCGGGGAATCTATGAAATTACCGCTGGCGGGCTCCAAGGCAACTACATGTTGCTGGACGAAGCATCCGTCACCGGAACCGCCAATATCGTGATGGCAGCCGTGCTTGCCAAAGGCACCACAACCATTTACAACGCTGCCTGCGAACCTTACGTGCAGCAGCTCTGCCGCCTTCTCAACCGTATGGGAGCGAAAATCAGCGGCATTGCGTCCAACCTGCTCACCATCGAAGGAGTAGAAGCATTGCACGGCACGCAGCACACCGTATTGCCCGACATGATTGAAGTCGGCAGTTTCATCGGTATGGCAGCCATGACAAGAAGCGAGATAACCATTAAGAATGTTTCTTATGAAAACCTTGGCATCATCCCCGAAAGTTTCCGCCGTCTGGGTATCAAGATCGAACAAAGGGGAGACGATATCTACGTCCCTGCACAGGAAACCTACGAGATAGAATCCTTTATCGACGGTTCCATTATGACCATAGCGGACGCCACCTGGCCGGGGCTGACCCCCGACTTGCTGAGTGTGATGCTCGTAGTAGCCACACAAGCCAAAGGGAGCGTGCTCATCCATCAGAAAATGTTCGAAAGCCGCCTGTTCTTCGTCGACAAACTCATAGATATGGGCGCGCAAATCATTCTCTGTGACCCTCACCGTGCCGTAGTCATCGGTCACAATCATGGCTTCAAGCTGCGTGGTGCACGTCTGACGTCTCCCGATATTCGTGCCGGTATCGCTCTTCTGATTGCCGCCATGAGCGCCGAAGGAACTAGCACCATTAGTAACATTGAACAAATAGACCGTGGTTATCAAGACATCGAAGGACGTCTGAACGCCATCGGAGCCCGAATCACCCGCATATGATAAAGAAAGAAGAAGTATATAAAATAGGATTATTCAACAAGCCGCACGGCATCCACGGCGAATTGCAGTTCACCTTTACGGACGACATCTTCGACCGTGTGGATTGTGATTATCTTGTCTGCTTGCTCGACGGCATCTTCGTGCCTTTCTTCATCGAAGAATACCGTTTCCGTTCCGACTCCACCGCCTTGGTGAAACTGGAAGGGATAGATACCGCCGAGCGTGCCCGTATGTTCACCAACATAGAGGTCTATTTTCCCGTGGCGCACGCCGAAGAAGCCGGATACGGCGAATTATCCTGGAATTTCTTTATCGGTTTCCGCATGGAAGACATTCACCACGGCTCCTTGGGCGAAGTGGTGGACGTAGATACAACCACCGTCAACATCCTCTTCGTAGTCGGACAGGAAGACGGCGAAGAGCTGTTGGTTCCCGCCCAAGAAGAGTTTATCCAGGGAATAGACCAGAAGCGGAAACTCATCACCGTGGAACTTCCCGAAGGGCTGTTGGACCTGGACGAATTGGAAGCGGATGACACGACTTCCGGATAAAATCAGCTACGGATGGACACGGTTCCCTTGCGCATCTTGATTGATAAGAACCGTGTAATCCATGTAATCTGTGTCTGGAAACAGCACAAGTCTTTAATTTTAATGTTTAATTTTTTATAACCCGAGATGCCGAAGAAAAGACGAAGTAAAGCTTTCTGGAAAAATTTCAAGTTCAAGTATAAACTGACGGTTGTCAACGAGAATACACTTGAAGAGATTGTGGGGCTTCGTGTATCCAAACTCAATGGTCTTTCGGTGTTGCTCAGCGTGTTGGCGGTGCTTTTCCTGATTGCTGCCTGCATCATCGCCTTCACTCCTTTACGCAACTACCTTCCGGGCTACATGAACAGTGAAGTCCGTTCCCAAATTGTAGGCAACGCCCTGCGTTTAGATTCTCTGCAAGCGGTTCTCAACCGACAGAACCTCTACATAATGAACATTCAGGACATCTTCAGTGGCAAAGTTCCCGTCGATAGTGTGCAGACGCTCGACTCGCTGACTGCTGCCCGCGAGGATACTTTGATGGAACGCACCAAACGCGAAGAAGAATTCCGCCGCCAGTACGAAGAAAGCGAGAAATACAACCTGACATCCATCGCTTCCCAACCGGACGTGACGGGGCTCACCCTTTACCGTCCCACCCGCGGAATGATTTCCGGACACTTCAACGCAGAAAAGAAACATTTCGGCACCGACATTGCTGCCAATCCCAACGAAAGTGTGCTGGCTACGATGGATGGAACCGTCATCCTAAGCACATATACCGCCGAAACCGGTTATCTGATTGGGGTTCAGCATAATCAGGACTTGATTTCAATCTACAAGCACTGCGGCTCCCTGCTCAAGAAAGAAGGCGACCGTGTGAAAGGTGGCGAAGCCATCGCCCTGGTAGGCAACAGCGGAACCCTCAGCACAGGTCCGCACTTGCATTTCGAACTTTGGTACAAAGGTCATCCGGTGAATCCGGAGAAATATATCGTATTTTGATAATGAATATAGAAACGAATAAAAAGAAGAAACAGATAGCCATCTTAGGCTCTACCGGCTCTATCGGCACACAGGCATTGCAGGTCATTGAGGAACATCCCGACCTGTACGAAGCCTATGCGCTGACAGCCAACAACCGCGTCGAACTCCTTATTGCCCAGGCACGTAAGTTTCAACCGGAAGTAGTCGTGATAGCCAACGAGGCAAAGTATCCCGAACTGAAGGAAGCATTGAGCGACCTGCCCATCAAAGTGTACGCAGGGACCGATGCTATCTGCCAGATTGTAGAAGCCGCACCTATCGACATGGTACTAACGGCCATGGTAGGCTATGCCGGACTGAAACCGACCATCAATGCCATCCGTGCCCGGAAGGCCATCGCGCTGGCAAACAAAGAGACGCTGGTCGTGGCCGGTGAACTGATAAATCAGCTGGCACAGCAATACCGCACACCGATTCTGCCGGTAGATTCCGAACATTCCGCCGTATTCCAGTGTTTGGCAGGAGAGGTAGGCAACCCGATAGAGAAAGTAATACTTACCGCTTCGGGCGGTCCTTTCCGTACTTGCACGTTAGAGCAACTCAAGTCAGTGACCAAGACACAAGCCCTGAAACATCCCAACTGGGAGATGGGAGCGAAGATAACCATCGACTCCGCATCCATGATGAACAAAGGCTTTGAGGTGATAGAAGCCAAATGGCTGTTTGGCGTCCGGCCCAGCCAGATTGAAGTAGTGGTGCATCCGCAGTCCGTCATTCACTCGATGGTGCAGTTTGAAGATGGCGCGGTGAAAGCACAGTTGGGCATGCCCGATATGCGTCTGCCCATTCAGTACGCTTTCTCTTATCCCGACCGTATCAACTCCACTTTCGACCGTCTCGACTTTGCCAAGTGCACCAGCCTGACGTTCGAACAGCCGGATACGGAGCGGTTCCGCAACCTCGCCCTGGCTTATGAAGCCATGCACAGAGGCGGCAATATGCCCTGCATCGTCAATGCCGCCAACGAAGTGGTGGTAGCCTCTTTCCTCAAAGACGGCATCAGCTTCCTCGGCATGAGCCACGTGATAGAGAAGACAATGGAGCAAGCTATGTTTATAGCCAACCCCACATACGATGACTATGTAGCCACCGATGCGGAAGCACGGAGAATTGCTTCCGAACTGGTGAGTCGGCAAAGTTTCTGAGCAATGATTAGTAATTTGTAACAGTAAAATAGTAAATAATAAACATGGAAACATTTTTGATTCGTGCCCTGCAATTGATAATGAGCCTTTCGCTGCTCGTCATCATTCATGAAGGCGGGCATTTTCTCTTTGCCCGCTTGTTTAAGGTGCGTGTAGAAAAATTCAGCTTATTCTTTGACCCTTGGTTCACCCTTTTTAAGTTCAAACCCAAGAAAAGTGATACTGAATATGCTGTAGGCTGGTTGCCGTTGGGCGGTTACGTGAAGATAGCCGGTATGATTGACGAGTCGATGGATACCGAACAGATGAAACAGCCCGAACAACCGTGGGAGTTCCGCTCCAAACCTGCATGGCAACGCCTGTTGATTATGGTAGGCGGCGTACTGTTCAACTTCCTGCTGGCACTGTTCATCTACTCGATGATTCTGTTCGCCTGGGGCGACCAATATATAAAGGTACAGGAAGCCCCGCTCGGTATGGACTTCAACGAGACAGCCAAGGCAGTCGGCTTCCAGGACGGTGACATACTGCTCTCTGCCGACGGTGTTCCCTTCGAACGTTATGACGGCGATATGTTGAGCCAGATTGCCGATGCCCGTGAAGTAAGCGTGCTTCGCAACGGTGCGAAAGCCTCTGTCTATATTCCCGAAGACTTGATGCAACGCCTTTTGGCAGACAGCGTCCGCTTTGCATCCTACCGTTTCCCGTATGTTGTAGACAGCGTAATGGTAAACTCTCCTGCCGCACAAGCTGGCATCCTGCCGGGAGACAGCATCATCGCCTTGAACGGGACACCGATTTCTTTCTCCGACTTCAGGCAAATGATGGCGGAACGTAAGAAAAACGAAGCAACTATGCTCAAAGACAGCATCGACCCTCGTCTCATCACCCTTACTTATGTACGTGGCGGCGTAACGGACACCTTGACTATGCGTGTCGACTCCGCCTACATGATGGGAGTAACCGCCTGCCTGATGACAGACCGTCTGCTGCCAATGGTGGAGAAACAGTATACTTTCCTCGAATCCTTTCCCGCAGGCGTTTCCCTTGGTGTGAAGACCTTGAAAGGCTACGTCGGCAATATGAAATATCTCTTCTCCAAAGAAGGAGCCAAGCAACTGGGCGGCTTCGGAACTATCGGAAGCATCTTCCCCGCAACGTGGGACTGGCATCAGTTCTGGTACATGACAGCCTTCCTTTCCATTATCCTGGCTTTCATGAACATTCTGCCTATTCCTGCCTTGGACGGCGGTCACGTGCTCTTCCTCTTATACGAGATGATAGCCCGTCGCAAACCGAGCGACAAATTCATGGAATACGCCCAGATGACCGGTATGGTTTTACTTTTCGGTCTGCTGATTTGGGCAAACTTCAATGATATATTGAGATTCTTCTTCTAACCTTTATAAAATAGGTTTAGGCACGAATTTCACGGTTTTAGCTGATTTAATGACTGAGAACCGTGAAATCCGTGCCTTTCTTTTTTTCAATTCAGTTTGTCTGAATCTTCTCTTCTTACAGAATTTCTCTTTTACAGAACTTTTCTTTTATAGAACTTTCCTTCTTACCGAACTTTCCACTTATGCTGTAACAGTACCCAAGACAATCATACAACTGTTTTGGGTACCTCAACTTCGGAATTACTTTAATTTCAGAATCCGCTGATTGCTGCTACCACGAAATGACAGATAAGGAGAAAAGAGCGACTGCTCGAAACGTCCGTCCACCAACACGTCAATGTAAGGAAGAATAGCCTTCAACCGCGGTTCCGCCTGAATCTCCTCATACGTATAACCGGTGTAGCACCACACGTTCATCCCCGTCTCTTCTTTCACCCGCTTGGCAAGCAACAGGAACGCTTCCGGATGAAAAAAAGGGTCCCCACCGGAGAAAGTCACTCCGTCCAGCAACGGATTCGCCTGAATTTCTCTGATGATAGATGAAACTCTCTCTTCCGTCAACGGTTCCCCCGCCTTCGGATTCCAACTTTCCGGGTTGTGGCAACCGTGGCAATGATGAGAGCATCCGGCAAGGTAAATAGAATACCGAATACCTGCACCGTCCACTATCGTTTCGGGATAAGTCCCTAATAAGTGGAGAGTGGAGAGTGGAGAATTGAGAGTTGTCATTGCAAATTAGAATAAGAAACTATAACTCAACTTCTACAAGTGCTTTACGCGGTCTTTCTCTTCCGCCCGTTTGGCAGAGTTCCAAGAGCTCAAGTCGCCCGTCAGATAACCGGTGATGCGGCGCATACGGAGAATGTTTTCACTTTGGCAGACAGGGCATTTGTCGAAAATCACCCCTTTGTAACCGCAGTTGTGGCAAGTGTCTACCGGATGGTTGATAGAGCCGTAACCGATTCCTTCGTCATGCATCACTTTCACGATTTTGGCGATGGCACGCACATTCTTCTGCGCTTCACCGTCCAGCTCCACATACGTGATGTGTCCGCCACGGGTGATGGCGTGGAAAGGAGCTTCCCGCTTGATTTTCTCGACGATGCTGATAGGTTCTTTCACGTCTACGTGGAATGAGTTCACATAATAGTCACGGTCTGTCACTCCGGGGATTTTTCCGTATTTCCGGCGGTCCATCTTCGTGAAACGTCCGGAAAGCCCCTCGGCAGGAGTGGCCAGTACCGAATAGTTCAAGTTGTATTTCTCCTTGTATTCGTCCGCTACCTTGTTCATTTCCATCACGGTTTCATACAGCGTGTCCCATGCCTTCTGGCTGTGACCGTGTCCTTTACCGTAAAGAGCCACCATCGCATTGTGTCCGCCGATAAAGCCGATTCCCAACGTACCGCTGCGCAATACATCGCCTACCTGCTCGTTCGGATTCAGCTCTGCGCCACCTTTCCATACGTTGTTTCCCATCATGAACGGGAATTGGCGTGCCAGTGCCGTACGCTGATATTGGTAACGTTCGTAAAGTTGGTCGGCTACCAGCGCAGCCATATTGTGTACGGATTCGATGAAAATCTCTTTCGCTTTCTGCTCGATAGCATCCGTGTTGCGTTCGTCCTCTATCAGGCTCTCCGCCTTGATACGGGCTTCGATAGCCAGTCTCGGCATGTTCAGCGTGGTGAAAGAAAGATTGCCGCGTCCTAAAGACGATTTTTCTCCCGCCACATTCTCAAACACACGTGTACGACAGCCCATTGTCGCCAATTCGTAGATATAACGTTTCGGGTCGTCCGCTTTCCATTTCTCGTTCGTGTTGAAAGGCGTATCGAGGAACATGAAGTTCGGGAACAACGCTTTTGCGGTAGTCTGGCAAGCCTTCAGCAACAGGTCAAAGTTCGGAGCTTCGTAACTGTCCTTCATCGCTTCCTCTATATTCTCCGCTTTCATTGCTTTCTCAAAGTCCTTTTCTGAGTAAGACACACCGTCCTTCACCTTGAAAATCTGAATCGGGAATACAGGCACCTCGCCCCGTGTGCCCAAGCCCTCGATGGTAGCTTTCAGCAATTCCTCAATCACCATACGGCCTTCTACAGAAGTGTCCGTACCGTAATTGATAGAACTGAACACCACCTGGTTACCGCCGCGTGAGTGCATCGTGTTCAGGTTGTGGATAAATCCTTCCATCGCCTGATGCGTATCCTTGCGGGTCTGCTGGTATGCCTTCTCCGTGATGCGTGTCAGGTGTTCCTTGTCTATAATGATTTGCAGGGCTATCAACGCGATGCGCAGCGTCTCGCGTTCCGCCTCGGTAGGCTTGATAGACGGCAGATACTCCTTAATCAACGTGCGGATTGCCTTCTCATCCGCCTGACTGCCGTTCTCCATCGCCATATAGAAATTGATGAACGAAGCCAGATGCTTGCGGAAAGACTTGGCCACCCCTTTCGCCATGAAGAAGTCGAAAGCGGGAATCGCCTGTCCGCCGTGCTGCTCGTTCTGGTTGGTCTGGAAAATGATAGTAGCCAATGTCGCGTAGCTCTGGATGCTTTGCGGAGTACGGATGCTGCCGTTCTTTGTGCGGAATCCTCGTTCGAAGAGGTCGTCCATGTCATACTGGATGCAAGTTGTCGTCTTGGTCGGATAATAATCCAGGTCATGGATATGAATGTCGCCCAACTGGTGCGCTTCGGCAAAACGTTTCGGCAACAGATATTTATAAGTATAATCTTTGGTCACTTCAGATGCGAAAGTCATCATCTGTCCGGCAGGTGTGTGGCTGCTCATGTTGGCGTTGCTCAGGTTGACGTCGTTCTTGTCGATAGCGACAATGCCGTCCATCACGTGCTTCATCTGGGTTTTCTTGTCCCGCTCCGTATTCCGCCATTCGCGATAGATGATATACTTCTTCGCTACTTCCGGCCGCACCTTCATCAATGCCTTTTCCACTAAATCCTGAATCTCCTCTACGGTAATCGTAGGAGTGGCAAACTGGCTGATTACATTCATCGTGATGTCAGCCACCAACTGCTGTTCATCCTGAATCCCCGTTGCACTGAATGCCTTGCTGATTGCATTCTTGATTTTACTGATAGAGAAATCTTCTCTTTTGCCATCACGTTTGATGATACAAATTTCCGCGTAGTTCATAACTTTAACTCCCGAAAGTGATTAATAATATGGTTTATTCCGATTCCGGCAGGTCTTCTGACTTATCCCTCCCTCGCAGCGCCTTCCCACACCTACCGGTGCAGTGACATAGTGTGCGGATTCACAGAGAATTACAGCAGCGGGTACTGTCGCCGATTTGCACAGCGTTCCCTCATTGACTAAACCTCTTTTTAGCTCCGAAAACGGGTACAAAGATAGAAGATAATCCAATACTCCGGTTAGCTTTTAACATTAAATTTCGGGAAACTTTTCTTTCTTGCTGATACAGAAAGTTTTCCATTTTTGGAGAACTTTTTTCTGATTTTAACTTGTGAAGTGTTTGCTTTCTGCCTGTCTCTTTTCTCGAAATCAGACATGAACCGATACGCTTTCCTCTTACGTCAACTGCAAAAGTCGGAAATTATTTTCTTAAATTCTATACAAAAGTGGAAAAAGAATCAATCATAAACACTCTTTTTTTATGTATTGCAACCAATGTTGCGGAATAGGGGTAAATGCATATCTTTCCAACACGGCTTTCGAGTTTTAATATAGAGAAATAAATTACTGTGCAACTTAATTTTAATATGTTGGTTATGAAAAAAGACTACGTCGTTTGTCCGTTGAGCGGACACTCCCTTTGTAAAGGGTCGCGCTTGCGCCGTTTGTCAAATGTAGAAGAAATGCTGGCAAGTACTTATGGACATTTCTTCCGTCAGGTGGAACAACCTTACTCGTGTGTGGAACAGGAGATTCTCACGCGGATTATAAAGTCGTTGTCTTCTTTGCTTCAAGGTGATTTGCCCCGCCCTTGCTTTTTTTGCAAGTTTGCAAAGTGTGACCTTGTATTTTGGGGACGGGTGGAATTCTTCAGATTGGAACTTCCGGCTGAAAATCCTTTTAGTGTTTCTTCCCGTTTGTGCTGTTTGCGTGAGTTGGAAAACAAGTTGAACTGTTATTTCGTGAATGAAGGAAGAAATAAACCTTATTCGTGGAGAGAAATGCAAGTGATTCGGCGCATAAAGAAGAAGTTTGTCCATGAACTAAGAAACACGTCAAAGTATCATTTGTTCAAGGGCACTCATGTTCGTCGTGTTTCTGAAGAGGAACAATTGGAACTAAAGAATCAGAAGACTGATGAAATCCGTCTGAATCATGTGTCTATCTGCCATTACAATCCGCTTTCGGAGAAATTCAAGAAGAAGAAAGAAGAGTATCTCAAGGAGATTGAAGAGAAATTTGGGAAATCATAAGTCTCTGCTTTGTGTATTTTTTTTTTTGACTATGTGTTTCGACCGGATTGATTTTGTTTATAATAGAGAAGTGACGGGAGAACTGTCAGTCGGTTGCTACCGTGGTTTGTCAGTTCTCCCGCTTGGATTAAGTGTAGGTGGAATTGCTTTTACGCATTCATCGCATTAGCGCCCAAAACGCCTGCTACTGCCGAAGCCACTGCGATGACTACTCTCAGAATCATGTCCCAAAGTCCTTTTTTCATTGCCATAACTTTTTACACCTTCTTTCCGATACGTTACATGGTTAATTACTTCTTTCCTGAAAATTCATCTTTCACCTCAAAGCACGGGCACGTCTTAATCCACTCTTCCGGTTCAATCTCTCCGTTTCCGTTGCGGTCGGGCGATAGGTCGCGATGTCCGCACACCCGGCAGCCGGGAAACTTCTCTCTCAATCGGTTCACCAATTGCCATAGTGAAGACCATTGTGCCGGTGTCCGTGTGTCTGCCGGGTGTCCCCAGCAGTCCAGTCCGCCTTCATAACAGATGCCTATTGAGTGAGCATTCTCATAATGGAGTTTGTTGAGTGTTCGTTACCTTGTTACCTGCCAGCCGGTTATGCTGCCGGATCCGGAGTCTCGCCGTCATCACCACCCGGATTCGGGTTGGGCGTTCCATCCGGTTTTTCCGGGTCGTTCTTGTCTCCGTTGTTCTTGTCTCCGTCGCTGTTTTCGGGTTTATACTTGCTGTATTCCAGCGTTTTCAGCGCATTCTTGATTTCCTTGCCGGGGCGGAAACGGACACGGGCGCCTTTTATCAGTCCTTCTTTCACGTCTTTCGGGATGAGTGCGCCCGAACTGCGCAGCGTGACATAGAACGAACCGAGGCCACCCAGGCGGACGATTTCCGCTTTCTTGAAACTCTCTATCATTTCCGTCTGGAGTGCAGGCAGCACACAGAGCACGTCCGCCCAGTTCACGGTACTCGAACGCTGGATGCGTTCCGCCATCTCGTCGATATCTATCTCGCCGCTCGACTTTGTCAGGGCGTAATACATATCCGGTTTTTCCTTGTCCAGCATGTTTTTACGAAGCACGCTGGTGAATGAGAATACTTTTGCCATAAAATCCTTTAATTTTTAGAGCTTGTTTAAATTCTCTTCAGTCATAATATTATAGCTCTTACCCCAGCTTTTCTTGTCGCGTCTGTCTGTAGTTGGCGGAAGGGGTATTAACAGTTGCGCTCTTGGCTATTAATAGCAAACTTCCCGCCCATTAAGTCTAA
>NZ_JANJZR010000179.1 GCF_024623065.1 Bacteroides acidifaciens | reverse complement strand
GTAACTATTCAGCGAATCTAATACAATCAGGTCGGTCAGCAACAATTTTAGAATAATTCTCTGAGTATCATCAAAATAATAGTGGCTTTGTTTGTGTATGTCAGATGAAATTGCTATCTTTGTCTCTGTGAAACAACAGGTTAACGACATAAATTCAACTTTGGCAGGGCTATTGTCTGAGCTGAAGGAGTTACGGGGAACTATTGATTCCCTGTATGCCGAAAATCGGTCGCTTAACCGAAATATAGATAAACTACTTAAGGAAAACCGTGAGCTACGCAAGCGGCTGGAGAAGTATGAACAGCCGCCGAAGAACTCCGGCAACAGCAGTACTCCGCCATCGAAAGAACCGATAAAGGCTGAGGTGGAACGCAGGACAAAATCATTGCGGAAGAAATCAGAAAGACCTGTCGGCGGTCAATCCGGGCATGAAGGAACGACACGCAAAAAGGTGGAGATGCCTGACGAAATCCAGGAAGTGTCATCCCGATATTGCAGTGAGTGCGGGCGCGATTTGTCGGGTGTTGAAGGTGAGCTGGATTATGTCAGCCAAGAGATAGACCTGCCTCAGATACAGCCTATCTATCGTGAACGCAGATTTTATAAAAAAGTCTGTAGCTGCGGATGTTGCAATCGTGATTATGCACCGCGCCGCAGAGGCGGAAACGCCATTACCTTCGGTAAAAACATACGTGCCATTGCGACCTATCTGAGTGTGGTGCAATGCATGCCTTACGAACGGTTGCAGTCGCTGTTTGAGACGATGTTCAATGTCAGAATCAGTCAGGGAACGCTGGCCAATATCGTCCGTGAGATGCTTGAAAAATCCCGTCCTGCCATTGCCTTGATAGAACGTATGATAAAGGCATCCGCAGTAGTGGGCTTCGATGAATCGGGATGTTACACCAATGGGAAACTCAACTGGTCATGGATTGCGCAGACAACGTATCTGACTCTAGTGTTTCGTGGAGCCGGCCGTGGCGCCAAGGTCCTTGAGGAGCGCTTCGGCGACTCACTGAAGAATATGGTCGCGGTAACAGACCGCCACAGCGCGTACTTCGCCATTGACTTCCTCAACAATCAGATATGTCTGGTTCATCTGCTGAGGAATCTCGAATATCTCAATGATATAGACAAGAAACAGACCTGGGCAAAAGATGTGCAGACACTGTTGCGGGGAGCCATACACCTGAGGAATGAGAAACCCGATGAGGTAATCCCTAAAGACAGTTGGCTGACGAGGCTGGATGAGTTGCTCAAAAAGAACCTTGACAGTCTGCGCAAAGAGTTTAATGAGTTGAAACGGGGAATAATCAGATGTCGGGATTACATATTCAACTTCCTTGAGAATCCGGCCATACCATCTGACAACAACGCGTCGGAACGAGGAATCCGAAAACTCAAGGTCAAGCAGAAAATATCCGGATGCTTCCGCTCCGGTACCGGTGCCGATGCCTTCCACGCACTACATTCCATTGCTGACACGGCCTGGAAAAACGGACAATCTCCTCTCGATGCTATATTGGCGCTCGTCTAAACTGACGGGCTATATCTTCGCATCCTTTGTTTTCGCTGAATAGTTAC
>NZ_JANJZR010000178.1 GCF_024623065.1 Bacteroides acidifaciens | reverse complement strand
GTAACTATTCAGCGAGAACAAAGGATACGAAGAATTAGCCCGTCAGTTTAGACGAGCGCCAATATAGCTTTAAGAGGGGATTGTCCGTTTTTCCAGGCCGTGTCAGCGATAGAATGTAAAGCGTGGAAGGCATCGGCACCGGTATCAGATCGGAAGCATCCGGATATTTTCTGCTTGACTTTGAGCTTCCGGATTCCGCGTTCGGAGCCGTTGTTGTCGGATGGTATTACCGGATTCTCAAGGAAGTTGAATATGTAATCCCGACATCTGATTATCCCCCTTTTCATCTCATTGAACTCATTGCGCATATTGTCAAGGTTCTTTTTGAGCAACTCATCAAGCCTCGTCAGCCAACTGTCTTTAGGGATTACCTCATAAGTTTTTTGATTCCTCAGATGGATGGCTTCCCGCAACAGCGTCTGCACATCTTTTGCCCAGGTCTGTTCCTTGTCTATATCATTGAGATATTCGAGATTTCTCAGCAGATGAGCCAGACATATCTGATTGTTGAGGAAGTCAATGGCGAAGTACGCGCTGTGGCGGTCTGTCACTGCGACCATATTCTTCAGAGAGTCACCGAAGCGTTCTTCAAGGACTTTGGCGCCACGGCCAGCGCCCCGGAACACGAGAGTCAGATACGTTGTCTGCGCAATCCATGACCAGTTGAGCTTCCCATTGGTGTAACATCCCGATTCGTCGAAGCCCACTACTGAGGATTCCTTTATCATTCGTTCTATCAAGGCAATGGCAGGGCGGGATTTTTCAAGCATCTCACGGACGATATTGGCCAGTGTCCCCTGACTGATTCTGACATTGAACATCGTCTCAAACAACGACTGCAACCGTTCATAAGGCATACACTGCACCACGCTCAGATAGGTTGCAATGGCACGTATGTTTTTGCCGAAGACAATAGCATTACCGCCCCTGCGACGCGGTGCATAATCACGATTGCAACATCCGCAGCTACAGACTTTTTTATAAAATCTGCGTTCACGATAGATTGGCCGTATCTGAGGCAGATCCACCTGCTGGGTGACATATTCGAGCACCCCTTCAACTTCAGACAAATCCCTGCCACACTCCATGCAATAGTGGGATGACACTTCCTGAATTTCGTCAGGTGTTTCCACCATTTTGCGTGTAGTTCCCTCATGTCCGGATTGACCGCCGACAGGTCTTTCTGACTTCTTCCGCAATGATTTTGTCCGGCGGTCCACCTCAGCCTTTATCGGTTCTTTCGATGGCGGAGTACTGCTGTTGCCGGAGTCCTTCGGCGGCTGTTCATACTTCTCCAGACGCTTGCGTAACTCACGGTTTTCCTTAAGTAGTTTATCAATATTTCGGTTAAGCGACCGATTTTCGGCATACAAGGAATCAATCGTTCCCCGTAACTCCTTAAGCTCGGACAATAGTCCGGCCAAGGTCGAATTTATGTCGTTAACCTGTTGTTTCACAGATACAAAGATAGCGATTTTATCTGACATTCACAAATAGAATCACTGTTATTTTGATGATAATCAGAGGATTATTCTAAAATTGTTGCTGACCAACCTGATTGTATTCGATTCGCTGAATAGTTAC
>NZ_JANJZR010000177.1 GCF_024623065.1 Bacteroides acidifaciens | reverse complement strand
CACAGCTGATAGAGGTCGTACACCTCCTGGTAGTTTACTTTTTCTTTTGCCATAATCTTTGTTAGTAATTGGTTATGCCGCAAAGATATGCTGGGTTGCGATGCGTGTCAAGGCGGAAAATAGAATGGTTACGGTAAGCCCCTTATAGTTGACACTACTTTGTAGCAAGCCGATTGATATATCGTAAAAATCCCTGATATAAATTATTTGAATGTCAATTTATATCAGGGCAAAAACTACCTCAAACAATATTTATATTTGCGAACTTGTATCCATTCGTATATAATATCCATAATTATCTCTTTTTCCTTTTCAGGAAAAATAAACCACACATGATGTAATGGGGCTTCCCATTCCGTATTGTTACCTACTTTTCTTTCGTTGTCTAAAATAGATTGATATATCCAAGATTCTATACAATCCACAATAGATGCTACATACAAATTTAAATCTTTCTTCGAAAGCCCGGTAATACCTTTATGAATAATTACAATATTATCATTTGCAATCCAACAAAAATCTCGGAAAACATCATCTAATGCATCCCAATTCTTTCCAAAATAAGATGGAAATTTTAATTTAGACATCAACTCTGCATACAACTCTTCCTTGTTCGTTATTACAGGAATACGAACGATATAAGAATCCTCTGGAATCTCAACATCTTCATTTATAAACTGAATATATTTCATTTTTTAATCTTAGTTTTAATTATAATGCTTTTCTACAGATAACATAACTGTAGAGAGTAAAGAATTAAAATTCATAGTTGTTACAAAAGTATGAATTCTAATTCTTTTATTCATTATCACATCTTAAAATTTAATTCTAATAAAGGTCAAGTGATGGTCTGGAGTAAACCACCATGAACCATTATTACCAATAATAACTCGCATAGGTCCAGCTCCTCTCACTAATCCTGGTGTGGGATGTATATATTCCGTATAGTTCCCTGTCGGCAAAAGAGATTTGTTATTCCAGTAGACAGCACCATCATGACGAAATGTGTATCTTATCCCTGAATTTATTCGCTCAATTGTTGGCAATAAATCATGTGTTACTCCTTCTGGAGTAGTAACAAAACGGGTAAATCCTTCAGGTGTCTGATTTAAAACGGGATTCAATTCCGGACTTAATGGAGAATTAGGAAGCATTGGTTCAGGCAGGGCAGCTGGTGTAGGATTATCCAACAACGCAATATCAGGAATATTATCAAACGAGATAGCATTTGGATGTTCAACCGTATTTATTGGTGTATTCTTTATCGAGAACGCATTCCTTCCTGGAGCGATATTCTGTCCAGTCCAAAAGTTCTGCCCTTTAATAAAAGACATGCCACCACCAATCAATCCACCTGTCACACTGCCTGTCACAGCACCAGTCAAGGCTCCATTAACCCCGTTGCGCCAGGCATCTCCAATGCTTCCTCCATCCATCAACGTATTACCGAAGCCAAGCGTGAAACCCGATGTTGCACCACCTACAAAACCACCGATAGCACCACCTATAAATCCTGCACCACTGGCTATCCCACCGGTAGCAGCACCAATAGCACCGGCAGCAGCACCAACTCCGAAATACCCTAAACCCTGCCAAACAT
>NZ_JANJZR010000176.1 GCF_024623065.1 Bacteroides acidifaciens | reverse complement strand
TAATTAGAGTTCCCTGAATAATTTACTCATCTCCAATACCTCAACACGCAAATCCCTGCATCGGTATAATTATTCTCCGATAATTGCAGGGATTTGCCATTAATTCCAGTATAAAACATAAAGCATAAAGAAGTTCTCGGAGGAACTTCATAACGTTTTTGACGAAATAGCACATACCCGTCCAACAAGTAGCCGTTTCAGGTAACTTTGCTCTAATATTATTGGCTCTGTAGATTCGCTTTCCGGTACCAAAAGTTGCTTCGATCTCATTTCTCTCTCCTACAGCTTTAGTCATTCTGAGTTGATATTCTTCGGTTTTTGACTTTTTGGGCGGTCTTCCTAATGGCTTTCCCATGGATTGAATTTCCAACTCTTTCATTAGCCTGCGATTTTCTTTGTTCATGTAGATCTTATCTGCATAAATCCTGACAGGAAGAAAACCGAAACGTTGTCGGTAGAGTTCCACTTGAAGAGCCAAATCCGAGGATTCATTATAAGCATCCCAGCTGTGATGGTCTAAGAATGTGTATCCATTTACGATACTGGCACCAATCTTGGCTCCAAACTCGGTCGGGAATTTGGATTTGCCTCGCACGATAGGACGGACATGAGACTGAAAAATACTCACGATACGGTCAGCACATGTATGAGTACCATCCTTAAACATCTGTAACTGCTGATAATACATCTTGATGATAGCCGTTACAACTCGCCGTTCATGGCGATTCAAACTCTCAAGCAGCTGCGTACCATGCACCGCTATCAGATTTATAAAACTGCGTAGATCACGAATCAAATAGGTTAACAACAAGGATTTACCTGTACGAATAGCCTTCTTGCTCCGTTTCTTGAGCTTGATAACTTCCAGATAAGCAGAGCGGGCTGCTTTATAATAGGTTACAGGAGCACTAAGAGAGAATCGCTTACATAATTTGGCAATATAACGATTAATCACCTTACAGCCATCGTGTAGCAAGTCAATATCGGTAGGATAACGGACTTCAGCATCCGCACAAGTAGCATCTATCTTTAAAGAACCTTGGTGTAAACGACCCTGGCTATCTGTAAAAACAGGATCCGTACATATCTCGGAACCGGAACCGGTGGGAGAGTCGTCCTTATCGTTCTTTTTCTCTTGGGCGGCAGTTCTGGACTTCTCAACTTGTATTTTAAGAAGAGAGACACTCATGTCATTGAAATCATTGTTACCCAAACGCTTGCGAATGGTGACGAACAAACTCGGATCAAAAATAGGTTTGTCTGTGAACTCGGAAAGTCCTACAAAATATTGCATATAAGGATTTTCCTGAATGGCAAGAATGGTTTCCTCATCGGAAAGGTTCATCTTGTGTTTGATTAACAATGCTCCGATTATCATACGGGCGGGTTTGTTACCCGCGCCACGCTTACCATTATTCAAACGAACATTATACAAGCGCTCGATATCAGACCAGGGAAGAGTGTCACCTAATTGAACCCAACGATTCGATTTAGACAAGCCAGACAAAGAGGAGCGAAAGGCATCAATACTAAGCTGTTTTCCTTGTGAACTAAACTTCATAAAACTTTCTTTTAACACTCAAATATAGTACTTTTTTGCGAAATGAGAAAATATGGATAGAGCTATTTCGATGAAAATCAGTTAACTGATATTATTCAGGAAACTCTAATTA
>NZ_JANJZR010000175.1 GCF_024623065.1 Bacteroides acidifaciens | reverse complement strand
CCTGACTTCGTCACTTTTTTGAGTTCCAAAATAAGGATGCCTGATTTTCACCAATATAGGCAAATTCAAGGGTGATTTAGGGTGACGCAATGGCAATTTTGATTATATTTGCGGTATGTTTGTCCGCAAAAAGAAAAATCGTTCTGGCACCACAAGCGTTGTGGTTGTTGACAAGCACGGAGGCAAGTTCAAAGAACTGCACACCGTGGGCATAGGGTATGACGAGTCTGAGATTGAGCGTCTCTGCCTCCAAGGACAAAAGTGGATTAAGTCTCATCTCGGTATCATGGAAATCGATTTCGATGAAGCCGACCAAAAAGAACTTGAACGAAAGAATGCCGAGGCTGTCCTTGACAATATTGATGGTATATTGCTGAATGGAGCCAAATTGATTCTTGACAAGGTGTTTGATTCTGTTGGATTCAACCGGGTCGGGGATGATGTCTTACGGCATCTTGTAATAGCAAGGTTATGTGAGCCGATGAGCAAGATGGCGACTGCAGACTACCTGAAAACCCACTTTGAAGAGGATGTGAACCTCAGCAAGATATACCGCTATATGGACAAGCTCTACAATGCCCAGCAGGAGGTTGTGCAGCGTATCAGCGTGGAGCATACGTTTTCTGTCTTGGGTGGAAGAGTGGAGATGCTGTTTTACGATGTCACATCACTGTACTTTGAGAGTTTTCGGGAAGATGACCTTCGTTCACCGGGGTTTTCCAAAGACGGCAAGACAGCCGAGACACAGATTATCCTCGGACTTCTTGTATGTGAGAACGGCTATCCTCTTTCATACTCAATATTCAATGGAGCGCAATATGAAAGTTACACCATGATCCCCGCCATAGATGATTTAAAGCAACGGTTCGGCCTTGATGACTTTATTGTGGTTGCTGATTCAGGCTTCATGATAAAACGGAATATGGGGCTACTGCGTTCCGGAGGATATCAGTTCATTGTCGGCGGAAGAATAAAGAAAGTGGCAAATGATGTCGAGAAATGGATAAAGTCAATCCCCCATGAAGATGGACAGTATCATGAGAAGGAACTCGAGAACGGCGACCGTCTCATTGTCACATACAGTTCAAAACGGGCAACCAAGGATGCCTATAACCGCAACAAGGGTGTTGAACGACTACGAAAAGCCTATGCTTCCGGCAAAATCACCAAGGATAAGATTAATAAACGTGGCTACAGCAAGTTCCTTAAGCTTGACAATGATGTCAATGTAAGTATCAGTGAGGATAAGATCAAGGAGGATGAGGTATGGGACGGTCTGAAAGGATATGTCACCAATACCACATTGCCACCATCGGAGGTCGTCGCTCAGTATCAAGGTCTTTGGGTTGTTGAGAAGGCGTTCAGGATATCAAAGGGGACACTGGAGACTCGCCCCATCTTTCACTTTACTGAGAAACGTATCGAGGCTCATGTATGCCTTTGTTTTGTCGCATACAAGCTATATAAGGAACTTGAGAGGATTATCGAGACTCTACACATGAAAATGAGTGTTGACAAAGTAATCAAGATCGCCAAAACAATAACGACCGTCAGACTGAGGCTTCCATTAAATGATGAGACGATAACACGCACTATGATGCTGACACCCGAACATCGGTCATTGAAGCCATTGTTTGACCATCTTGGCGTTTAGGGTGACGCAATGACGAAGTCAGGA
>NZ_JANJZR010000174.1 GCF_024623065.1 Bacteroides acidifaciens | reverse complement strand
TACGGGATTCTGTATCATGACACACTTGGGAAGATTAAATATGAATATCAGGATTATGTAAGGGAAAGGATAAAAGAGATGTTCTCTAATACACTAAAATAGAAAAATAATAGTAAAATTGCTATTATTTTTCATGTCTTTTCTTTGTGATTAATAGTAAAATTACTATCTTTGTACTGTTGAATTAAAACAGTGATCTATGAAAACAGTTAAAGTTTCCGTGATTCTCAAAACACTTGAAAACGACGGGTGGTATAAAGTGAATCAGGAAGGAAGCCACAGGCAGTTTAAACATCCTACTAAAAAAGGAAAAGTGACTGTTAACGGTCATAAATCGGATGTTGTTTGGGGATTCCTGTTAAAGAGCATTGAAGAGCAATCGGGGTTAAAGTTTTAACCCCGGAGCTCCGCTCTGGAAATAGAATGTTTTAGTTTGGCATAGCGGCCTTGTGTAGGCCGCTTTATTCTGAAACTCTTAATTATAAATATATGGAGAAAGTAGTAATTAAAACGGCGCGTGTTGATGATTGTTACAGCGGTGCATGTGAAATTCTTCCCGGATGGGTTGTGGCTTGTACTGGCAGTTTTGAGGATTTCCAGAAAGAAGTGAAAGACAGTATTCGTTTCTATGTGGATTGTGCCCGTAAGGACAAAGAAGAGTATCCGGCTATTTTTGATAACGATTTTGAGTTGGTTTATAAATTTGATGTTCAAAGTCTGTTGCTTTATTATCAGGGGATTTTCTCGTTTTCTGCTTTACAGGCAATTACTGGCATCAATCAGAAACAGTTGGCACATTATGCTGCCGGTCGTAGTAAGCCAAGAGCACAACAAGCGGAAAAAATAGCTAACGGATTACATAAATTGGCTAAAGATTTAATGACGGTCACTGTTTAATTATTCAACAAATGGCTATTGACCGGGCCAAAAGCCCCGGACTTTAATAGAACGGGGCTATTTTTAAGACGCTATGACATATGAAGATATTTTATTTCTGATTGGCTTTTTCCTGATAATAGTTTTTTTTGTCGGATGTAAGCATAAACCGGCTACTTTATCCGGGTGGCTTGCTTTTGCCTTTCTTTCCTTTATTGTGACGCCTCTTATATCAGTTCCTTTAACCTGGTACGTTTGCCGGATGCTTGATCGGGCAACAATTAAGGATAAAGGATATTTTGATCCTTCGGATTTTACATTTAAGAGATAAAATACGTTCTTCTTAGTATAATAAGCCTGTAGAATGGTTCTACGGGCTTTTTTTATGTCCTTTTCCGCCATTTTGCACCAGGATAATTTTGCCTTATAAAATTTACTCTTATGGCAAAATTAAAACCTGACTATATCGAATGGGTGTTAACCCTGAACGCCTCCGATGCGCAGAAGGAAATACATAATCTTTCAGAAAAGAACAAAGAGCTTCGGGATAGCAATAAGGAAATAAAAAAGGCTATGACCGATTTAATCGCCACAGGGAAAGCTGGTGGTAAACAGTGGAAAAGGCTGAATGAACAACTGAAAGAAAATAATAAGACGCTCGGCGAGAATAACAAGAAGATTGCCGAATGTGAGAAACGCCTGGATAAAACCACCATGAGCGCGAACCAGCTTGCACGTAAAGCCAATGCCTTACGTAAGGAACTTCGCGATACCGTGAAATCCTTGCAGCCGGAAAAATATGCCGCCCTGGAGAAGGAACTGAAAGAAGTTGAAAAAGCATACGGGCAGGC
>NZ_JANJZR010000173.1 GCF_024623065.1 Bacteroides acidifaciens | reverse complement strand
GAAGGTGTGTCAAAATGCGCACCTTCTTTTTTTATGCACAAAGCCCCTACTTTCACAAGCTGGGGCTTTGTTATTACCTAAAGAATTTGTATCTTTAAGCATACAATTTATACTATGACAAAGATACATTTTCGTCCTTACAATCCCAACCAAACAGTTCTTTTTCCTCAAAGAATTGACGAGGATATTGCAGAGAATGATCCGGTGCGCATGGTTAACGCTCTGGTTGATAGCCTGAATCTTGAAAGTTTCAGGAAGTTGTATAAGGAATGCGGCCGCAGCCCTTACCATCCCAGGATGATGCTCAAGGTCATTCTATATGCCTATATGAACAACGTCTATTCCTGCCGGAAAATTGAGAAGCTCCTTCACCGTGACATCCATTATATCTGGCTTGCCGGATATGAGAAACCGGATTTCATTACCATCAACCGTTTCCGCAACCGGGTGAAGAAGGAAATCAACGAAGTATTTACCCAAACCGTACTCCTTCTCTCTTCCAAAGGCTTCATCAGCCTGAATGTGGAATATATTGACGGGACCAAGATTGAGTCCAAAGCCAACAAGTATACTTTCGTCTGGCGAAAAACGGTTGAGCGGAACCGTGAACGCCTGATGAAGAAGATACATGTCCTGTTGGAACAGACAGACGATGTCATCGCCCAGGAGAACTCATCGGAAAGCAATGAGGAAATAGAATTCACTCCGGCCATGCTGACTGAAATGGCGGGAGAATTGCGTCAAGCCCTTGAACAGGTTCCTGAACCCTCCACGAAAGAGGAAAAGACTGCGTTGAAAAAGAAACGCAAACAGCTGAAGGAACTGGAGGAGCACAGGGACAAGCTGCAGGAATACGACAACCATCTGGACACGCTGCAGGACAGGAACTCCTATTCCAAAACGGACAAGGACGCTACTTTCATGAGAATGAAGGAGGATGCCATGCGTAACGGCCAGACAAAGCCCGGTTACAACCTCCAGATCGGCACCGAGAACCAGTTCATTACCGATTTTGCACTCTTCCCGAACCCTACGGATACACTGACCATGATACCTTTCCTGCAATCCTTCTCAGGCAGATATGACAGGTTGGCCCATACGGTGGTGGCCGATTCCGGCTACGGTTCTGAGGAGAATTACCGCTTCATGTCAGAAAACGGTATGGAAGCCTACGTCAAGTACAACTACTTCCACATGGAACAGCGGTCGAGGTTCAAACCGGACCCGTTCAAGGCGGAAAACTTCTACTACAATGAAGAACATGACTTTTGCATTTGCCCCATGGGACAGAAGATGCAAAGAATAGGGACCGGACATGTGAAAACCGCATCCGGATATGTCAGCGAGAATGCCAGATACAGAGCCGTCAGATGTGAAGGCTGTCCGCTAAGATGCCGATGTTTTAAAGCAAAAGGAAACAGGACGATAGAACTGAATCACAGGCTCAGAAAATACAGGCAGAAAGCTAAAGAGTTGCTATGTTCCAAGGAAGGACTGAAACACAGAGGACAGAGATGCATAGAACCAGAAGCCGTGTTCGGACAAATGAAAAACAATATGAATTACAAACGTTTCCGCCATTTTGGAAAGGATAAGGTCTTCATGGACTTTGCCTTCTTTGCCGTTGCCTTCAATATAAAAAAGATGTGTGCAAAAATGGCTAAAGAAGGTATGGATTGGCTGATTAGACGGTTTTATGAGTTTACAGTAGCTATATTTAGATGTTGCGAACACATAAATCAAAGAAATCCTCAAAATATCGCAGCTTAAAGAAAATGAACCGAGTTGTATAGTAATGAATAAAAAAGAAGGTGTATCGTGCATTACGACACACCTCC
>NZ_JANJZR010000172.1 GCF_024623065.1 Bacteroides acidifaciens | reverse complement strand
TACGGGATTCTGTATCATGACACACTTGGGAAGATTAAATATGAATATCAGGATTATGTAAGGGAAAGGATAAAAGAAATGTTTGCCAGTTCGTTAAAGTAAGTGTGTTGTTACCTTCCAAAGTTCATTCTTTATATTACGATGTTAAAATATAGCAAATTCGCAATAAATGTATTTGTATTATTTGCATGGTTATTGCAAATTTGCTATATTTGCACTGTATTTAAAAGTTCTTTTATTTTATGAAGTACAATCAACTTTACGCCGAATTAAAGGCGGCAGGTTGTTACGTTGTGAGACATGGCGGAGAACACGATGTTTGGTTCAGTCCCAAGACTGGCAAAAAGTTTTCGATACCCCGTCACGGGTCTAAAGAGGTTTCTCTTCACATAGAACGTAACGCAAGAAAAGTGCTGGGGATTTAATCCCCACACTTCTTTACTTCATAATTTAAGACTTTTAGGTGCGATAGTGGCAGGTAATATTGCCTGCCACATTTAAAAATAAATAGTATGAAAGTGAATGTTTTGTTTGAACGTGCGAAAGACGGTTATTATTCCTGTTTTATGGAAGAAGAGTTACCGGATTTTGGATTGGCTGGCTACGGAGATACAGCGGAAGCGGCTAAGGCTGATTTTCTGAAATCATACGAGGAAATAAAAGAAATGTTAGCGGAAGAAGGTAAGGAGGTTCCAGTATTGGAATTTTCTTATAAATATGATCTACAATCATTCTTTAATTATTTTTCATTTCTCAATATTTCAAAGATAGCAGAGGTTGCTGGTATAAATCCGTCTCTTATGCGTCAGTATGCGTCCGGAGTGGCGAATGTCGGTGAAAAGCAGTATGATAAAATAAGGATAGCAATAAAGAAAATAGGAAATGAATTAGTTTCCGCTCAATTTTGATAATACAACCTGTTATAAGGTTTCTATTATACTTCATAAAAAAGAACTTAATACACCCGATGTATTATTTCGTGAGAAATGATATATCAATTAAGCCCAGCCCAATTCGGGCGGGCTTATTACCAATTATTTATTACTTGTATCTTATAGTAATTATATGACATATGAAGATATTTTATTTCTGATTGGCTTTTTCCTGATAATAGTTTTTTTTGTCGGATGTAAGCATAAACCGGCTACTTTATCCGGGTGGCTTGCTTTTGCCTTTCTTTCCTTTACCGTGACGCCGCTTATATCGGTTCCTCTAACCTGGTACGTTTGCCGGATGATAGATCGGGCAACAATTAAAAATAAAGAATGTTTTGATCCTTCGGATTTTACATTTAAGAGATAAAATACTTTCTTAGTATAATAAGCCTGTAGAATGGTTCTACGGGCTTTTTTATGTCCTTTTCCGCCATTTTGCACCAGGATAATTTTGCCTTATAAAATTTACTTATATGGCAAAATTAAAACCAGACTATATCGAATGGGTGTTAACCTTGAACGCCTCCGATGCGCAGAAGGAAATACATAATCTTTCAGAAAAGAACAAGGAGCTCCGGGATAGCAATAAGGAGATAAAAAAGTCTATGACCGATTTAATCGCCACCGGGAAAGCTGGCGGTAAACAATGGAAAAGGCTTGATGATCAACTGAAAGAAAATAATAAGACGATCGGTGAGAATAACAAGAAGATTGCCGAATGTGAGAAACGGCTGGATAAAACCACCATGAGCGCAAACCAGTTGGCAAGGAAAGCAAACGCCTTGCGGAAAGAGCTTCGCGATACGGTGAAATCCTTGCAGCCGGAAAAATATGCCGCCCTGGAGAAGGAACTGAAAGAAGTTGAAAAAGCATACGGGCAGGCAACGAAGAAGGCGGAAGGTTTCGGCGGTTCCCTTCTTTCCTTGAACAAGATAAAAACGGTTCTGGCCGGTGTGTTTGTCACTATCGGCGCAATGATAACTGGGCAGAT
>NZ_JANJZR010000171.1 GCF_024623065.1 Bacteroides acidifaciens | reverse complement strand
CATAAGTGCATATTTGAATTTTATGAGGCAAAGGTATCAAAACCTTATGATATAAACCAATTATGAACATCTACTTATCATAATATACCTAAATATGTTTTCTCTTTTCAAACATATTGAGATTGACTGCGTCTATCAGTTGAAAACATCTTCTATATTCCTCCCGGTTCTTCATGTATATCTCCTGGCTTTCCTCCGCTGCCTTTATCAATCTCAGGTTATCACGCTCAAACAGGAACTTGTCCCACTCTCCATATTCAAAATATGTATCCGGTATGTATTCAGTGAGTGAATTCTTCAGTTCAAAACCTTTCCTGGATTTGAACATATCTTCTATAATCCACATCTTAAAAAATTCGAAATATTCAACAAACTGATTTATCTTCATCTCCTGTCTTGATATGAATGTTTTCACGAAACCACCTTCTTCTCCAATCCAGTCACCTAACAGCATTCCGTCAGAGCAGTAACCTCTTATATTCTCCTCTTTTTCTTTGCTGTAAAAACAATAGTTGCTGTTGAACAGGAAGAACACCTTCATTATTTCCCGATTTGTAACCGGACGGCTGTCCTTATGTATTTTAAAGAATCTTTCTTTGTATCTGTCAAAAAAATGCCCAGTAAAAATAAGAACCACGTCGTTTGTTACTGCACCTGCCAATAACTGTCCTTTATACTTGAATAGCATTGTGAATGTGGGATTCAAAATACCAACCTCTTTTTTCGACTCTGCATAAAAAGAAATGTACCATTCGTTAAATCTTCGTGTCTTGATATTCGCTTCCCACAACCACGGGAACATTGTCCTTTTTTGAGCTGTTCTTCTGAATTTCTGTACGTAGTTCTTCCAACGTCCTTTTACTTCACTAAAATCTGTTTTGATTTCTCTTATAAGCTCCTCCAGTGTCATTGTGTCAAGTACCATACAAATCTAATCTTTATTCGGTAAAATATCAAGTCATAATTCTATTTGAATACGACTTGTTATTTCCGATAGGTTGAATAGTAAAATAATTATTTATCACGCAGAAAGATCAGATACGGGAGAAAGAGGACAAAACACTGATTTTTCTCGTTTTTGCAAAATTAATATTTTATTGAAAACACGATATTATAAGAATTAGATTATTTCTCATCCGAACTTCACAGGAAAAAACTACCGTCAGGAAGTACGACAAGTTAAAACAGGAAGGATAGACTTATTAGGAGGTATACAATCATAAAAACTATAACCAAAGATTATTGTTTTTAAATAAATGCTTATATTTGGAGGTATACATCGGTTATAATAAATAAAAATGAAAACTTTTATACAGATTACAAAAATAAAGACAGTATTGCTCTATATTATGCAGAGTTTCCCAAAAGGAGTTGAATGTGAAAAGCTTTTTAAAATTCTTTATTTTGCACAACAGGATTATCTTGTCAAATATGGAAAGGTACTTATAGAAGACTCTTTTATGGCATTGAAGTATGGTCCGGTACCGACTTATATTTATAGGGTCCTACAGGCTGTAAAAGAAAAGCCAACAGAAGAAAGCTTTAATGATTTCCTTGCCGGAATAGAAGTGCATGAACAGAAAATTTATGCTTCTGCCAAACCTGATATGAACTACATTTCAGGCTCAGACAAGCGTTGTCTGGATGCTGCCATTACCAAATATAAGGATACAGATCCTTATGACCTGTCAGACCTGTCACACGACTCGGCATGGAAAGAAGCAAGGGCACGTATTAAGGATAATCCTCAAAAGAATCTGATTACCATCATAGATATTGCAAGGGCCGGGAAAGCTAATAAGGAAATGATAGATTATATCCGCGAAAAACAAATTGTAAGAAACGCTTTATCTTAAAATTACCGGTACGCTTGAAAAACTGAAGGTCACAATTGCTGAAGTCGAATTAGTAGATATTCCATCATTTATCGTAACTATTCAGCGAAAACAAAGGATGCGAAGATATAGCCCGTCAGTTTAGACGAGCGCCAATATAGCATCGAGAGG
>NZ_JANJZR010000170.1 GCF_024623065.1 Bacteroides acidifaciens | reverse complement strand
AAGAAGACTCGAACACCGTAAAATCAGCGTTCGAGCCATACTTTATTGCGCTATTTGAGTTTTATCGGACAGCAATAGTTGTTTATCGGTGATGAAGGAAAAGGTGCTGACCCGCGCAGCCAAAATGAGGATTTGGGCGATAACAATATGAAAGCGAATGAATATGGCATGAAGAACCTGAAAAGAGTGATGGAAAATATAATGACCTGGACAGCGTAGCCTGACGGTCAGTATGACGACTTGAATACGATTTATAAATCAGTCCGTGCCCAACATCTGAAATATACTATGCATGTACAGAGAAATCTGGGTGGTCGTTATACCAATAATTTGCCGGGACAGAATCCTCATGATTACTTGCCGCGCAGTGTGCAGAAAGAAGCGGTAGAATGGTTGGGGCGGAATGTACTTGTAGCTCCGCTTTGGCTCTATCCGGATAAGGTGGTGGGTTGTACCGGAGTGAAATCTGTAGATGAAATTCGTGACCGTCAGAGTTCTACTGTGGCTCTGTTTCTTGCACCGGGAATGCTACAGAATATATATTCGGCTTCAATGTGTGCTTCCGACCCTTACTCGCTTGAGGAATATTTGGATGATGTGTTTGCCACAGTGTGGAAACCTTTGAATGATCCTAATGAACTGGAGAATAATTTCCGTCGTCAGCAGCAACGGACTTATTTAGGGTTTGTGGAGCGTATTCTGAATCCTACCGGTAAGGATGTCGGAAATGTAAATCTATCGGTCAATCGTTCTGATATACTGCTCTTTATGGAAATGCATTTGGATAAGATTGAAGAGTACGTGAAAAGTCAACTTTCTGCCTATAAAGAAGGTGATTTTAATTATCGTCACTTTACGGCCTTGCTGCGGAACATCAAGAAAGCGAAAGAAGATTATTATGGAAAAAATACTGAAACAGATACTTCTGCGAAGAAGCTTTTAGAAAACCAGAAAAATCATTGATTCATATTCCATCCCCCGATACAATAGATAAGGTATGGATTGATTCGGATCGGAATATCAGGGTATTGAACAGTCTGCAAACCCTGTTGAGGCATGGACGACTGGCGAATACAGGTTATGTATCCATACTTCCTGTCGACCAGGATATCGAGCACACTGCCGGAGCATCGTTTGCTCCGAACCCGATTTATTTCGATCTGGAGAATATTGTGAAACTAGCTATTGAAGGAGGTTGTAACGGCGTAGCTTCTACATTCGGTATCCTTGGCTCTGTGGCACGTAGATATGCTCATAAAATACCTTTTATTGTAAAATTGAACCATAATGAATTACTTACTTACCCGAATAGTTTCGATCAGGTGATGTTCGGTACTGTCAAAGAAGCTTGGAATATGGGAGCTGTTGCCGTAGGCGCAACCATCTATTTCGGTTCGGATCAGAGCCGTCGCCAGTTGGTAGAGATTGCCGAGGCTTTTGAATATGCGCACGAACTCGGTATGGCAACCATTCTTTGGTGCTATCTGCGTAACAGTGATTTCAAGAAAGGCGCTGTGGATTATCATTCTGCCGCCGACCTCACCGGACAGGCCGACCGTTTGGGAGTCACTATCAAAGCGAACATTGTAAAACAGAAACTTCCTACCAATAACGGTGGTTTTAAAGCTATCGGCTTCGGTAAGATTGATGAACGTATGTACACCGAACTAAGTTCTGAACACCCGATTGATCTCTGCCGTTATCAGGTAGCCAACGGCTATATGGGACGTGTAGGATTGATTAACTCTGGTGGAGAATCTCACGGAGAATCAGATTTGCGTGATGCTGTCATTACTGCCGTAGTCAATAAGCGTGCCGGAGGTATGGGATTGATTAGCGGACGTAAAGCATTCCAGAAAACGATGAATGAAGGTGTGGAATTATTGAATACCATTCAGAATGTATACCTTGACCCGGAAATAACAATTGCTTAGAGCCTGTTTAAATTCTCTTCAGTCATAATTTTATAGCTGATATTTCAACTTACCCCGGCTCTTCTTGTCGCGT
>NZ_JANJZR010000016.1 GCF_024623065.1 Bacteroides acidifaciens | reverse complement strand
AGAAAGGGAGACTTTTTATTGTGTGGACTATTATTTAAATTGAGGAAAAAGATGAGGGGGGCTTTTTAGTCAGCCCCCTATCGTAAAGCATAGCTTTAGCAGACATAAAGCGATGCTTTACTCTTTCGTTTCCCTAAAGCTCTATAATACATCATTAATCATTCCATTACATACAACAAAAAGTCATCCGGCTTTGCCCGCCATTTATAACGGAACAAAGTCGGATGATCTTAACTATACGCATATTAAATTTTACACGTATGTCTCCAACAATTTCACATTTCCTCCTTCAGGAGTGATTATGATGTCTTGCGTAGTTGCAGGCAACAAAATAGATTCTCCGGCACTAACAGTCAATTCATGTCCTTCGTTATCTCTCATTTTGCATGCACCTTCCATGCAGATAAAAATCACAAACGAGTCAAGTTCCGAGTAATCGCAACTGATTTCTTCGGTCATGTCATACAGAGAAGTCGTAAAGTAAGGACAGGCCACCAATTCTACCGGTTCATCCTTCACTGCATCGTATTTAGTGCGGTAGTCATCCAATACTTCGTAATTGATAGCCTCACGAGCTAAATCAGTGTGAAGTTCACGAGTTTTGCCGTTCGCGTCCTTGCGGTTGAAGTCGTAGATACGGTACGTTATATCAGAAGTCTGTTGAATCTCGGCAATGAACGCCCCGGCTCCGATACTGTGCACACGCCCGGCAGGAAGGAAAAACACATCACCCGGATGGATTTCATACTCTTGCAATACGTCGGTAATCGTATTGTTCAACACGCGTTCTTTATATTCTTTCGGGGTAATCTGTTCAGAGAATCCTGAACGCAATTTAGCTCCTTTATCGGCATCTACCACATACCACATCTCGGTTTTTCCCATCGAATTATGGCGTTTCTTCGCCAACTCATCTGTTGGGTGTACCTGGATTGACAAATCCTGTTTGGCATCGATGAACTTAATGAGCAACGGAAATTTGTTGCCGAAACGGGCATAATTCGCTTCACCAACCAGTTCCTCACGATACTTTCTTACCATATCGGCTAAGGTTAAACCTTTATCCGGGCCATTAGCCACTACGGATTCATTGTCCTCAACACCGGAAATCTCCCAGCTTTCTCCTACTCCTTTCAAGTCTGAGTTCAAATGCTTGAATGGAATAATTTTGTCGCCCCCCCAAAGCGTCTGCTTCAGAATAGGTTCGAATTTTAATGGATACATTTTAGTTTTTCTTGTTATAAACTTAGATTAAATTCGCTCGGATTGTTACAATCCGGGAGCAAACATACAAAAAATAGTTTAGTTTTAAAGAAAAGGAGAATGAAAATTCATTTAAGAAATAATCTTTTGCTTTTGTATCCGAAAGAAGATGAAGTAATAAAGCTAAACTTTCCTAAAGTACCTGTTATATTTAGTCGGAATAATTTGTGAGAAAGAAAGAATTTCCCTTTATTTGCAGGAAATTTTTAATAATACCAAACATGAATAACACATTCCCAACAGAAGGGAATCTATCAGGGCTCAGCCGGAAAGATTTCCAAAAGGATATAAATGATAAGAAAACCGATTTATTTATCCTCAAAAACACAAAGGGAATGGAAGTAGCTGTAACCAATTACGGATGCGCCATTCTTTCTATCATGGTACCGGACAAAAACGGTAAGTATGCCAATGTAATCCTCGGTCACGACAGTATCGACCACGTCATCAACAGTCCGGAACCTTTCCTGAGCACGACCATCGGACGCTATGGCAACCGTATCGCCAAAGGAAAATTCACATTGTTCGGCGAAGAACATGAACTCACCATCAACAACGGTCCTAATTCCTTGCATGGAGGACCTACCGGTTTCCACGCTCGTGTATGGGACGCTATACAACTTGACGAGAGCACAGTGCAATTCAACTATGTTTCTGCCGATGGCGAAGAAGGATTCCCCGGCAACCTGGAAGTAGAAATGACTTACCGTCTGGAAAACGAAGTAAACGCACTGACTATCGAATACCGTGCTACAACAGACAAAGCCACAGTGGTTAATCTGACTAACCATGGTTTCTTTAACCTCGCCGGCATCGCCAACCCTACTCCTACCGTCAACAACCACATTGTCACTATCAACGCTGATTTCTATACGCCCATCGACGAAGTTTCCATCCCGACTGGAGAAATTGCCAAAGTAGAAGGCACTCCGATGGATTTCCGCACTCCGCATACCGTAGGCGAACGTATCAATGACAAATTCCAGCAACTGATTTTCGGTGCCGGCTACGACCACTGCTATGTACTGAACAAGATAGAAAACGGTTCGCTCGACCTTGCTGCTACCTGCAAAGACCCGGAAAGCGGACGTATCATGGAAGTGTACACCACCGAAGCCGGTGTACAACTTTATACCGGCAACTGGCTGAATGGATTTGAAGGCGCACACGGGGCTACATTCCCTGCAAGAAGTGCTATCTGCTTTGAAGCACAGTGCTTCCCGGATACCCCAAACAAACCGCATTTCCCATCGGCTACTTTGCTGCCGGGTGATGAATACCAACAGATCACTGTTTACAAGTTTACTGTGGAAGAATAAGATTTGAAAAACAACTAACCTAATTTTATAAACTAACATTTTTTTGAACCATGACACAAGAAAAAAAGAGTGGTAATCTCATCGCTATTATCACAATGTGCTTTATTTTTGCGATGATTTCCTTTGTTACTAACATGGCCGCTCCATTCGGTAATATCTGGGGATTCCAATATAGTTGGGCTGCCATGATGGGAAACATGATGAACTTTGCGGCTTACCTGTTTATGGGTATTCCCGCAGGTAAAATGCTCGTTAAATACGGGTATAAGAAGACTGCTTTGAGCGCCTTGGCAGTAGGTGCTATCGGATTGATTGTACAATATCTTTCCAGTATTTTCGGCGCAGACATCGAAACGTTCACTTATGATGGTCAAATCGTTGCTCTGAACCTTATTATCTATCTGTTGGGGGCATTCATCTGCGGTTTCTGTGTATGTATGTTGAACACCGTAGTAAACCCGATGTTGAACCTCTTAGGCGGTGGTGGAAACAAAGGAAACCAGTTGATTCAAATCGGGGGTACCTTGAACTCACTGACCGGAACATTGACGCCGCTATTGGTAGGTGTATTGATTGGGCAAGTTACCGCTGAAACAAGCATGAGCAATGTAGCTCCTCTTTTGTTTATCGGTATCGGTATATTCATTCTGTCATTCGTCATCATTTCATTTGTTGCCATCCCCGAACCGCAAGCTAACACAGGAAACAAGAAGTTCGAACACAGTCCATTGGCTTTCCGTCACTGTCTGCTGGGCGTTATTGCTATTTTCTTCTATGTGGGCGTAGAAATCGGTATACCGGCACAGCTAAACTTCTATATCACGAACCTAGGATTCGAAGGCTCAGCAGCCATAGGTGGTACATTGGCTGCCAGTTACTGGTTCCTGATGCTTATCGGACGTGCTTCCAGCAGTATCATCAGCGGAAAAATTTCAACTACTGCACAAATGACTGCCGTTTCCTTGTTTGCCATTATCATGTTGCTGATTGCTATCCTGATGCCTGAAACAGTCACTGTAGAATTCAAAGGAAATGAAATTCCAATGAAATGTTTCCTTATTGCAGTATGCGGACTTTCCACTTCTGTTATGTGGGGCGGTATCTTCAACCTTGCCGTAGAAGGACTGGGCAAGTATACGGCTGCTGCGTCCGGCTTATTCATGATGATGGTAGTCGGTGGTGGTATCATGCCATTGATTCAAGACTTCATAGCAAAAGCAACCAACCCGATCACAAGCTACTGGCTGATTATCGCTATGTTGGTCTATATTTTATATTATAGCAAAATCGGTTGCAAAAATGTCAACAAAGATATTCCTGTGGAATAATCATATATAAATTATTCACCTTTAAACTATTAATATCATGGATACAGAATACGTAAGAAGTCGATTCATTAAACACTTTGACGGAACTACCGGATTTTTATATGCTTCTCCGGGTCGTATCAACCTGATCGGCGAACACACTGACTACAACGGTGGATTCGTATTTCCGGGAGCAGTGGACAAAGGCATGATTGCTGAAATCAAACCGAACGGAACTGACAAAGTGAGAGCTTACTCTATCGACTTGAAAGACTATGTGGAATTTGGCCTGAACGAAGAGGATGCTCCACGTGCCAGCTGGGCAAGATATATTTTCGGTGTATGCCGTGAAATGATTAAACGTGGCGTTGACGTGAAGGGATTCAATACTGCTTTTGCAGGTGATGTACCTCTGGGTGCAGGTATGTCTTCTTCTGCTGCTTTGGAAAGTACGTATGCTTTCGCATTGAACGAACTGTTCGGTGAAAACAAAATAGATAAATTCGAATTGGCTAAAGTGGGCCAGGCAACAGAACACAACTACTGCGGCGTGAACTGCGGTATCATGGACCAGTTTGCTTCTGTGTTCGGTAAAGCAGGCAGCTTGATCCGTTTGGATTGCCGTTCACTGGAGTATCAGTATTTCCCATTCCATCCGGAAGGCTATCGCCTGGTGCTGATGGATTCTGTTGTGAAACACGAATTAGCTTCTTCCGCTTACAACAAGCGTCGCCAAAGCTGTGAAGCTGCTGTTGCCGCTATCCAGAAAAAACATCCGCACGTAGAATTCCTGCGCGACTGTACGATGGCTATGCTGGAAGAAGCGAAAGCTGATATCAGCGCTGAAGACTATATGCGTGCAGAATATGTAATCGAAGAAATCCAACGTGTACTCGATGTTTGCGAGGCATTGGAAAAGGATGATTACGAAACTGTCGGTCAGAAAATGTATGAAACTCATCACGGCATGAGCAAGCTGTACGAAGTAAGCTGCGAAGAACTCGACTTCCTGAATGACTGCGCTAAAGAATACGGTGTAACCGGTTCACGTGTAATGGGTGGTGGCTTCGGTGGTTGTACTATCAACCTTGTTAAAGACGAATTGTACGATAACTTCGTTGAAAAGACAAAAGCTGCTTTCAAAGCTAAATTCGGCAGAAGCCCGAAAGTATATGATGTAGTAATCGGCGACGGTTCTCGTAGATTGGAATAAGAAATTATTCAAGATTAAATAACTAAGAGGGGCGGCTTCCCATCACGGTAGCCGCCCTTCTTCTCAATTAACAAAACCTATTATCTACTGATTTAACTAACTCCAATCTTATTATTCTTTTACTGTACGCCTTCTGTCGTCATCTGTATTCTCTTCATTGTGCCGTCTTCATTGTAATACAAACGGTCGATGCAAACGGAGCGACGGAAACTGCCACCAGCCGTATTAATGCCGCCATTGTGATAAATGAAATACCAGTCTCCCTTAAATTCGATGATGGCCTGGTGGTTAGTATTGGAGTTACCCGCAATTTCATTCAGGATACCTTTATATTCCCAAGGTCCTGTAATGCTACGGCTCATTGCATAGCAAATCTTTTCTGGAAATCCGGAAGCATACGAGAGATAATACCAGTCTCCACGTTTATGAATCCAAGGAGCTTCCGTAAAACGAGGAAGACTAACCGGGATAATCGGACCGTCCAATTCGATCATGTTCTTTTTCAGTCTGGCATAGTAGCATTGGGTGTTTCCCCAATAAAGATACGCCTGACCGTCATCGTCAATAAAAACTGTCGGATCAATATCATCCCACCGAATTTTGGTATATTCGGTGGTCATGTCATTGGTGATCAATGCCGAACCGCGGGCATCTGCAAAAGGACCTGTCGGAGAATCAGAAACGGCTACACCGATAGATTTACCGGGAATCGTATTGTGTTCTACCGTTACATACCAATAAAACTTGCCGTCACGTTCAATCACTTGGCTTGCCCACGCCTCACCTTTTGCCCAACTGAAATCCTTGGCTTTTAAAGGAACAGGATGTTCCGTCCATGTTTTCATGTCGGGAGAGGAAAAGACACACCATTCATTCATCAGATAATGTTCTTTGGGGGGCGGACATTCATCGTGTCCGGCGTAGATATATACTTTCCCATCATGTACCATGGCTCCCGGATCCGCCGTATATTTATATTGAATGACGGGATTGCCATTGGCAATAAAAGTAGTGTCATTCTGCGCTGACAGTCCGGAAAAGGCTGTCAGTGCAAATGAGAGAACTATGAATCTACTCTTATTTATCATTTCTTCGTGAATTTATAAACAGTAAATGTATTCGGTTCCAACTCGGCTGTAAACACATGCCCTTCAATAGATACCGGAGTCTCTTGCGGAGTAATGGCAAAAGGTTGTTCAAGCGTATTATCTTTGTCCAAATCAAGTGAGCGAAGCTTGATACAACGGCCATTCGATAATACGTCTTGTTTCTTCAATCCTGCGAAGTTCAACGAAATAGGTTGGGCAGTATTCGAAGTGTTGGCAACCTTTACAATCAGTTCATTCTTATTCTTATCATATACGGCACTGGCAAAGAGCCCGTTCTGTCCTTCGGCACCTGTCACGCTTTTCTTGTCCATGGTAAGCGGAAGTACATTCGTCCCTTTGTTCTGTGCATACAGTTGCTGCACATAGTAGCTTACGGTACGTACGGAATTCAGGTTATCAAACCAAATCATGTCCGGACGCCACTGCCAACCTTCCACATGAGCGAAAAGCGGAGCATAAGTGGCCATGTGAACGATGTCAGCATTACGTTCCAATCCAGTCATGAAAGCAGCTTCGAGCAAAGCGGCATTGAAATGGTTCCATTTCTTTCCTTTTCCGTGGCAGGCATATTCACCGGCAAAGACTTTCGGACCTTTACGGTCGTAGTTGTCATAACGTGCACCTTGGGCTAAGAACCAGCTTTCGGGACGATAGAAGTGTTCGTCCACCAAATCGGCTTTCAGGCGTTTCATTTCGGGCCACAGGTAATCGAATTCCTTACCTTCGGAATTAGGACCGGAGCTGCCTACAATCTTCACATCGGGATATACCTTACGGATAGCTTTGATAAACGGCTCGAGACGTTCGGGATATTCTTTACCCCATTGTTCGTTACCGATACCGATAAATTTCAGATTGAAAGGAGCAGGATGCCCCATATCTGCACGCACTTTTCCCCAAGTCGTATTAACATCGCCATTGGCAAATTCAATCAGGTCAAGTGCGTCCTGAATATAGCTGTCCAAATCGCAGACTGCTACGTGAGCTTTCAGGTCGTCATTCTGATATTGGCAAGACAAACCGCAATTCAGAATTGGAAGAGGTTCTGCACCCATTTCTTCCGACAAAAGAAAGTATTCATAGAATCCAAGCCCGTAGCTTTGATAATAATCCGGGAAGAAACGGTGGGTAAAAGTATATTGCCAACGGTTTTCGTTCAAAGGACGGTTTTCCACGGGACCCACTGACTTCTTCCAGTCATAGCGGGTTTCCAGGTCGGTACCTTCTACAATACAGCCGCCGGGAAAACGGAAGACTCCCGGATGAATATCCGCCAAAGCCTGTGCAAGGTCTTTACGGAGTCCGTTTTCATGTCCTTTCCAAGTATCTACCGGGAAAAGAGAAATGTGTTCCAAATCTACAGTTCCTTTGGAAGTAAGAAAAATGCGAAGCGTAGATTTAGGATTGGTTACTCCCGGTTTCAGGATAACCTGATATTTTTTCCATTCTTTTGAATCAATGGTAAGATTCTGTGTGGCAAAAGCCTGACGTTCGCCCATTGATTTGGTATCTACGAGTTCAATCCGCAATGTTTCTTTCGCACTTCCCTGTGGCAGGCGTGCCCAAACGGAAAAACGATACTCCTCTCCTTTCTTAACACCGATACCGAAAAAGCCTTCGTTATCAAGTCCGGTATGCTTATGCGCGTGTCCCGGGTCGGAAAGGCGTACATAATGAGGATTGCGTTCGAAAGGGCCGTCGTCCATCAATGACACTTTTCCATAGGTATTCCAGCCCATCAAGTGTTGGGGAAACTCGAATGAACGGTTCTTGACCAATTCAGCATAAAGCCCCCCGTCGGCAGCATAGTTGATGTCCTCAAGAAAGAGTCCGTACATGGTAGGTTGAATTTCAGCTCCCAACTTCTTGGTTTGTATCACCATTTCATTGGTTTGCGCATGAAGTGCCATTCCGGCAGAGATGGCTAATGCAGCCAAGATTTCTGTGTATCTTCTCATGGTTTTCAATAAAAAATTATATATGGTTTATTTGATTCTTTTTCCCCAGACAGAACGTCCCTGACTATCGAGCCCGGTAAAGAGAATGGTTTCTGTTTCATTCTCCCAATCATGTCCTGCAAAGATAATCAGATTATTAATTTCCTCTTTGCCAAATTTTACTATTAACAGGTGTTTTTCGGTCAAAAAGGACCAGTTTCCATTCATTTGCACAATTTTCCATTCATCATCCGTCATCTCCCCTTTGCAGGTTCCATCCTTTAATAAACTGATACGGGTTGAGAGATTCCACTCACCGTCTTTCAATTCACCTTCGCCCCAAAGGATTTGTCCGGCTTCCAACTGGCGTTCGTACTTTGGTTCCTGCACACGGATGATCTCCCACTCTCCTGCCAAGTCCGCTTCGGTGAATTTACGGGGAACTGTCCCTGCATATCTTTCGGGAGAAACGACCGGCCATCCGTCCGGTGTAAAGAACAACTGGCGAATATGCAATACCATCAACTGGTTTTGCGGAGAAAGACGCCCTTGGTGAGCCATGAAATAGTTTCCTTCACCATCGGAGAAAACTCCGCAATGCGCTGTACCCGCCCATCCTTGATGATTCTCAAAACGATAGGGAGCGGTCAATATCGGGAAATTATTGGTCGTATCTTTCACCGCCTTTCCCGAATAATCGACAAACGGCCCCTCAGCGGCGTCCGAACGGCTGACACGTACATTATAGGTTGTCATCAACGGGTCATAAGAAGTGAACAGATAGTATTGTTTCAAATCAGGGTTGTAAATTATTTCCGGTGCTTCGAGGTTGTCTTTCCTGTAATTGGCACGACGTGCTACAAGATGCCCCAAGTCTCCGTTTTTCAGAGGCAATCCAGTTTCAGGGTTCAATTCTACACAGTATAATCCGCCGAAGAAAGAGCCATAATGCATCCACCATTTTCCGGTGACCTCGTCTACTATGACACTTGGGTCGATGGCATTCATAGCAGTGGAATCATCTGTCTTTACGGTACAACCCACTTGCGTCCACGGCCCTTCGGGAGAAACGGATTCAGCAAGCCCGATATAGGAAGCCTTACGCCCGAATGCGGATACGCAATAGTACAGACGATATTTGTCCTTGTAGGGGATGATATAGGGAGCCCAGATATTTGTAGCTCCATGTCCGCCCGCGTGAGCCTGTACCCACCGGACAGCTTCTTCGGGTATCTCGGGAAAAGCCCATCCCAGAAATTCCCAATGTACCAGATCTTTGGAACGGCGCATCTGGATATATCCCAAGGGAACTTCTTTTTCTTTGGCTTCCTTCTGGTTTTCACCGAAAATAGCGTCAGTAGAATACATATAATAATAGTCGCCCAGCTTGCGGCAGGACGGGTCGTGCACATTATATGTTCCCCACTGGCGGTAATTTTCCATTTTAGCTACGGATAAATAATTGTCATCCCAAGGATTCGCAGAAGGAATCGGTTTAAACACAGCAGAAGTGCAACTTGCGAACAAGCTGCCTGCAATTAAAAAGACGGGCAAGAACAAGTTTTTCATAACATCAGTGTTTTCGTTCATCAATTATGTTACAAAAATACGGCCTGTTTCACCTATTGAAGGTGGACATACGAACACGATTGGTGGACAATCCTGTATTCTGCCAAAAAGAAGCCCGTTTCGCTTTTGCGATTTGAGATTATCTTTTAACTTTGCTCTTATTAATACGTACTCGCATGAAAAAACACCTATTCGTACTCCTTATAATCTATAATATTCTGTTTTTTGCCGGCCGGAAGAACGTACATGCACAAGAACGGTTCGCCGACCGCTACAACATCACATACGTGACAATGAACAACGGATTGCCCCACAATTTCATAGATGACTTATATAAGGACAGCCGTGGATTTCTATGGATTTCAACTGCCGGAGGCGGAGTTTCGCGCTACGATGGCTATGAGTTTGTGAATTACAATCCCAATACCCCTCATTGCAAGCTGAAAAGCAACTTTATTATTAATGTATGCGAAGATTCATTTCAAAGACTTTGGATGGTGTCGGAAGGAGGAACGGACATCATTGACCTCACCAACCTGAGACCGACCTTGCCGCGAGATGCCAAAGGGGTATTGAAAAACATCTTGAACCAGCCGGCTACACACGTCATGAAAGATTCTAAAGGTTGCATCTGGTTACACTGCGCCAATAAGCTCAATCGTATTGAATTTAACGAAAAAGGAGAAGTAAAATCTGTTTCCACCCTCGTTTCCGTTCCCTTGAACGGACCGAATATCGCTCTTCAGGATATTGACGAGGACGGTAAAATATGGGCGGGAATCAATGGTGAAATACTTAAAGTGGATTGGGACCCACAAGGAAAACTGACAGCCATCCCCATCGCCGAATGCCTGAAATTCGAGCCCGGGACCTATATATCCGATTTTCTAATGAAGGAAAACGAGGTATGGGTTTCTACTGACCGGGGGCTGTTCCGATATAATAAAAACGGGAACGTCGTCAAACGGTATGAACACGATCCGATTAATCCCCGTTCGCTTTCACAAAACTATCTGACCGACCTGGCTATCACAAATGATAAACAATTGATTATTGCCACTTTGTGCGGTGTGAACATCTATAACCCAATGACCGATGACTTTGAGCGCATCGCATCCTATGGCCTTCAAAATGGAAGTTCCAATCTGCTGAACAGTAACTTTATCAATGACATACTATCTGAAGAGGATCATATCTGGTTCGGAACAGAAACCGGCGGCATCAATATGCTGAGTCCAAGACGGTTATCAATGCGTAACTATAAACACGACAAAGAAAACCCGTCAAGTTTGTCCTACAATCCGGTGAATGCCGTATATGAAGATATTTACGGCACATTATGGGTAGGCACCGTAGAAGGCGGACTGAACCGGAAAGAACATGACAACGAGCAATTTACTCATTTCACCCGTGAAGGCGAGGGACTGAGCCATAATTCTGTCAGTGCATTGACAGCCGATCAAGACGACCATCTATGGATAGGAACCTGGGGCGGAGGTATCAATTTGCTTGACTTGAAAGCTCCCCGACAAGTGCTGAAAGTTATTTCTTCTCAGACAAACGGAGGATTTCCAATCGACTTTATCGGTTCGCTGACATACGACCCTATAAATAATGGTATATGGATAGGAGCCAATCAAGGACTTTATTTTTACGAGATAGCTACCGGAAAAATCTGTGCTCCCCTGGCAAACAAAGTGGCAGAGAACATTCACGGCTGCATCGGTTCTATCATTGATAAACACGGGAAACTCTGGATAGGATGCATGGAAGGTGTGTACATCATCGATCTCCACTCACGCACATCCACAGGGGAGTTTCAGCACAGGCATCTGAAATTTAAACTGGATGATCCCGACTCACGTCTGATTGAAAAAATCACCTGTTTCTTTGAAACCAAAGATGGTACTCTGTGGCTGGGAAGTAACGGATACGGTATTTACAAACGGACAATAGACAAACAGGGTAAGGAAATATTCGTATCTTACAGTACTTCTCAAGGGTTACCCAACAGTAGTGTACGCGGTATATTGGAGGACAGCGAAGGTCATCTTTGGATTGGGACAAATAATGGCCTTTCCTGCTATCATCCGGAAGAGAATCGCTTTATCAATTATACTTCTCAGGATGGGTTGATTGACACTCAGTTTTACTGGAACGCCTCTTGCCGTTCGGCACGTTCGGGACAAGATTTACTTTATTTCGGCAGCGTAGGCGGATTGGTGGCCATCGAGAGCAATCGTCCCGCCATTTCTCTTCCTGCCGCCAAAGTTCGTTTCACACGCTTGAGAATTGGCAATGAAGAGATTTTTCCGGGAAACGAATATTTGCCGGAAGATATTGCTATCACTAATGAGTTACGGCTGCACGAGAAGGAGAAATCGTTTTCTTTAGAATTTTCAGCACTCAATTTTGAAGCGAGCAGTACGGCTGTTTACAGCTACCGGCTGCTCGGATTTGACGATAAATGGGTGCATGTGCCCGGCAATCGCCGTTTTGCCAGTTATACAAATTTGCCTCCGGGAAATTATACACTGCAGGTAAGATATACCCCTGACAGGGAAAATGAAGGGGAAAATGTAACAGAGTTGAACATCACAATTGTTCCTTACTTTTATAAGACTGTATGGTTTATTCTATTGATCATCATTCTCGTGCTTGTGATTATATGGCAATTTTACCAATGGAGAATTCGTACGCTGAAACGGCAGAAGGAGTATTTGCATCGCACGGTGGAAGAACGCACGCACGAACTGGAGCAACAGAAACATTTGTTGGAAAATCAGACTGAAGAACTATCACGGCAGAACCGGATGCTGACCCAACAGAACGAGAAAATTACGAAGCAGAAAGCACAGTTGGTCCGAATGTCGCGCAAAGTGCAGGAGCTGACGCTTGATAAGATTTCTTTCTTTACGAATATCACACATGAGTTCCGAACGCCGATTACGTTGATTATCGGGCCTATTGAACGTGCATTGAAGTTGAGTTATAATCCACAGGTGATTGAACAACTTCATTTCGTAGAGCGCAATTCGAAATATCTGTTGTCTCTGGTCAATCAGTTGATGGACTTTCGCAAAGTGGAATCCGGCAAACTGGAAATTGTCAAGACGCGGGGGAATTTTCTGAAATTCATTGATTCGCTAATCACTCCTTTCGAAGTGTTTGCAGGGGAAAGGAATGTCGTGCTGAAACGATATTATCGGATGGAAACACCGGAGATTCTGTATGATGAAGAGGCAATGCGTAAAGTGGTGACTAATCTGTTGAGTAATGCAATTAAGTTTACACCGAATGGAGGTACAGTCTCACTGTATATATCTTCACTACCATCTGGCAAGAGTGGAAAAGAATCTTTATATATATGTGTCGGAGATACGGGACCGGGCATTCCGGAAGAAGACCTGAACAGGATTTTCAATCGTTTCTATCAATCGCAGAACCAAGTGAAGTATCCAGTTTACGGACAGGCGGGAACAGGTATAGGCCTTTATCTCTGCAAACGAATCGTGCAGATGCACGGTGGAGAAATCAAAGTGCGTAACAATCGTCTTGCGGGCTGTTCTTTCCGCCTTCTCCTCCCCTTGCAACAGGAAGAAGAAAAGAATGATAAGTTAATAATCATTGATTCTAACGGTTCTTCATCCAATCCTGTCCCGGCTTCTGAGCCCTCCAAAGAGAAAGAAGCTTTGACGATTCTAGTGGTAGAAGACAATGTAGATATGCGGGGATACATCCGTTCCATTCTCCGTGAACAGTACAATGTGCTAGAGGCATCAAACGGCGAAGAGGCAATAAATATTCTTTACAGCAACCCGGTGGATTTTATCATCAGTGACTTGATGATGCCTGTAATGGATGGCATTGAGCTCTCCCGCCGTGTGAAGGATACTTTTGCCATTTCACACATACCTTTCTTGATGCTGACTGCCAAGACCTCGCAAGAAACACGCTTGGAAAGTTATCGTATGGGAGTGGATGAGTATCTGCTGAAGCCATTTGATGAGACTTTGCTCTTGACACGTATTCAGAATATCTTGGAAAACAGGAAGCGGTATCAGCGAAAATTCACACTCAACATGGATGTGGATGTACTAAATATAGAAGAGGAATCCGGAGATAAGAAGTTTCTGAATCATGTAATGGAGGTCATCAAGGAGAATTATAAGAATTCTTATTTTGAGGTAAGTGATTTTAGCGAAGCGGTCGGAGTGAGCAAAAGTCTGCTGAATAAAAAGCTGCAAAGCCTCATCGGACAATCTGCCGGACAGTTTATCAGAAATTATCGGTTGAATATAGCACGCGAACTGATTCTGAAGAATCGGGAATCAAAGAATATGAATATTGCGGAAATATCTTATGAAGTCGGGTTCAATGATCCGAAATATTTTACAAGGTGCTTCACCAAATACTTCAATACGACACCAAGTTCACTACTTAATAAGGAAGAATAGTTTTACCTAAAACAATAATTTCACATAATAAGCTGTCTCCTTTTACACTTAAAATGCTTTTATCCACCTCTAAAACACGTTTGTCCACCCTCATTTACAATCAATGCCATATTTTTGCCATGCAATTGGTGCTCAATCCTTTGGGAAAGAACCATGCATTTTTTAAGTTTATCTAATATTAATATTATGAAGAATGACAAGAAAATGGCTGTCGCATCGTGCATAGCATCGGCTGAATTCAACCTTTCCCCTATTGCACAACAATCTAATCCATCAAATTTACAACCTTAATACTTTTAAAAATGAGGAAACATTTATTTTTTTCCGTAATGCTTAGTCTGTGCACCTTTGGTGGCATATCGGTGTATCCTACACCTGCAATGGCTACCGTGGCACAGTCTCCGACTATCAAGGTTCGTGGTCAAGTTATCGACGAACAAGGTGAACCCATGCCAGGGGCTACTGTCAGGGTTAAAAATGGACAAGGCGGAACCATCACCGACTTAAACGGAAACTTCCAACTGGAGGTTCCCGGAAACTCTACCCTTTTGATAAGCTATGTGGGCTTCAAGGAACGTGAAGTAGCTGTTCGCAATCGTGCTATTATTGAAGGCATCCAGTTGCAAGCCGATAATAAGATGCTTGAACAAGTGGTTGTCGTAGGTTACGGTACACAAAAGAAGTCCGACTTAACCGGTTCTGTTGCCGTGGTAGATGCGGAAGCCTTGAAACAGACATCAAACTCCAACATCTCCACCATGCTCGAAGGTAAGGTTTCCGGTGTGCAAATCACCTCCGACGGACAGCCTGGTGCCGATCCTACCGTTCGCATACGTGGTGTCGGGTCTTTCGGTGACACCTCTCCTCTTTATGTTATCGACGGTGTTCCCATGGGAACTTCCATTCGCGATTTCTCCTCAAACGATATTGAAACCATCCAAGTACTGAAGGATGCTTCGGCTGCTGCCATCTACGGTTCGCGCGCTGCCAATGGTGTGATTATCATCACTACCAAACGCGGACAAAAAGACCAACCGCTGAAAGTGGATTACAATGGATACTTCGGTGTGGATAATATCCCTAAGGATGTCTATGATGTAATGAATGCTGACCAATACAGCCAGTACATCGGTCAGGCGGCCGCAAACTCCAACACTCCGTTGCCAACAGGATACAAGTTTGACAGCGAAACCGGAAAATACCATTTCCAGGATAACACCAATACTAACTGGTTTGACGAAGTATTCAAAACGGGTATCCGTCAAAACCACAATGTGAACCTCTCCGGAGGTGGCGCTCATAACACCTATAATATAGCATTAGACTATTTCAACCAGAAAGGGACTCTCGAAGGTGCCGGCCCTAACTACGAACGTTATACGGCACGTGTCAACAACATCATGGAGACTAAGTTCATAAAATTCCAGACCAGCCTTGTTTACTCCCACTCCGACCAAGACAACATGGGCTTGTCGAATGCTTCCGAATACGTTCAAGGCTTGTATGGTGATGTTACCAATGTGCTGCGTGGCACTTTACTGATGCAGCCCACCATCAAGGCATACGATTCTTCTACATGGGTACTTGACAACTTGGTGGGAATCGCCAACAACTTCAATTATGACGCTTACGGCTACGGCGTATACTACGATACCGTGCATGGTGACATCTCCGCTTCCAACCCGTTGCTGGTAAATAACCTGCTGAAACGCAACACTCGCGTGGATCGTTTCGTGGGAACCGGGTCTGCTGATGTGGATGTCCTCAAAATGATTGGCGTTGACAACAAAAATCATAAGCTCAACTATAAAGTCAACCTCTCTTACAGCAAAACCCATTGCAAGGACTTTACTTGGATTCCTGCATGGGTGCAAAGCAACCGTGTGTACTTGGCCAAGAGCAACGAACGACTCACCAAAGGGTCGCGCGACTATTCGGATGCTTTAATAGAGAACGTGATTACTTACGATGGCACGATAGGCAAGCATCACATTAACGTATTGGCAGGCCAGACTTACGAAGAAGAAGATACCGACCTGCTGACCGGATGGGGGATCAACTTCACCGAGCCTTATTTCCTACAGCTCCAGAATGCTTCCGATACGTATTCTAACAGCTACGAATACAAGCATTCAATCCTTTCTTACATCGGTCGTATCAATTACAATTACGATGACAGATACTTATTCTCAGCAACAGTGCGCCGGGATGGCAGTTCCCGCCTGACCAGAAATATCCGTTGGGGAACTTTCCCTTCCGTCTCTGTGGGTTGGCGTTTCGACAAAGAAAAATTCTTCCCCTTCGACCAAAATGTTGTAAACCTGTTCAAGGTGCGTGCCAGTTATGGTGAACTCGGTAACGAGAATATCGGCGAGTATATGTATCAGGCTGTCATGTCGCGCAACAACATGACTTACAATTTCAACGGTAACGTAGTGACCGGTTCTGCCGTTTCCACTTTCGTGGACAGTAACTTGGCATGGGAGAAAAAGAAGACCTACAACGTGGGTGTCGACCTTGCCTTGTTTAACAATCGCTTGGAATTCACAGCCGAATGGTACAAGAATACCAGCGAAGACCTGCTATATGCTGTCCCTGTTCCCGAACAGGCTGGTGTATCCAATACCACCGTTACGATGAATGCCGCCTCGATGAACAACTCCGGTTTTGAGTTCTCGGCTACCTACCGTAACCGTGATCGTGACTTCAAGTATGAAATTTCGGCCAACCTCAGCACATTGCGCAACCGCGTAACTTCACTAGGCTTTGGTACCGACTCTTACATCTCCGGAGCATACATTACCAATGTGGGTCAAGAAATAGGCCAGTTCTACGGCTGGGCTTATGAGGGCATTGCCCGCACACAGGAAGACTTGGACAACCACGCCACTCAAGAGGGTGCCCAGATTGGTGACTGCCTCTATAAGGACGTAAGCGGACCGGACGGTAAACCTGACGGCAAAATAGACGCCAACGACCAAGTGGTGCTGGGCAGCGGTATGCCTAAGATTCATTTCGGTCTTAATGCCCGTTTTGAATACAAGCGTTTCGACTTGAGCATTGCTACCTTCGGTGCGCTGAACTATCACGTCAGCGACGACATCTACAACTCGCTTAACTCTTGCTACGGATGGGGAAACAAAGAGGTAGGTATGCTCGATGCCAACCGCTTTAGCGAAGACGGCAGCACTTACCTTTCCAACGTGCCACGCACCTATGTCACCAACAGTGCCAGCTTGGGTTGGAACGACCTCTTCAGCTCACGCAAGATTCAGAACGCAGCCTATTGGAAGATTGCCAATGTAGAATTGGGCTACAACCTCCCCAACGAGTGGTTTGGCAAATATGTATCTGATGTACGCTTATACGTATCAGCACAGAATCTTCACACATTCACCGGCTATCACGGTTATAATGTAGACTATGCGGGAGGAACGTTCACCCCGGGATACAACTTCTGTTCTTATCCTACTGCACGCACTTTCATGTGTGGCGTTCACTTTACATTCTAATCGTTACTATCTAGTACCAAACACTAAAAACATTTCTTATGAAACTAAATAAATATTCACTTGCTCTCATTTTGGGATTTAGCACGCTGTTTTCTTGCAGTGACAGAATGGATTTGTTGAATCCCAACCAGCAAACCTCAAGTACTTTCGGCTTCAATGCCAATGATTTGGAGGAAAGCGTGATTGCTGCCTACAACCACATCCGTATGGAGGGCTCCTATGCCCGTGTAGGCTATACCATCGACGTGTGTCGTGGCGATGAAGCCTGGAACTCTTCACAAGTGTGGTATCTCCCTTTCGATGACCTTAACGCAGAAGTCACCTCAGACATCACATGGTGGCCTTGGCGGGAATGGTACTATACCATCAACGTATGCAACTTCGCCATTTCGCGTTGCGGTGAGGATAACAGCCTACTTTCTGATAAAATGAAACGCATCAAAGGACAAGTGCTTTTCCTACGCGGCCTATCATACTACAACTTGGTCGGTTATTATCAGAATCCACCTCTCATCACAGATTATGCCACCTATTCATCATTGGACGGACTTTATACCACCAACAGTACATACAACGACGTACTCGATCAGGTGGAAAAAGATTTCCGTGAGGCGATGACATTGCTTCCTTCCCGTGACGAAGGCGGTGAATGGGCTGGCGGACGCGCCACCTGCGGTGCTGCGGCGGGCTATTATGCCCGTGCCCTCATGATGCGCCAAAAATACAGCGATGCACTTCCGGTGCTGAAAGACATCATTGACAAGAAATACGGCACCTATCGGCTGATGGACAACTATGGTGACAACTTCCGCGAAGGTACGGCATACGAGAACAATGCGGAAAGCCTTTTCGAAGTGCAGTATCTCGACTATGGATCGCAAGGCACCGACGACGAGTGGACTCCGGTAAATACAAGCCCCAACGCCACACAAGGATCGGCCATTGAGAGCAACTTTGGTCCCGGTAACTATGGCGGTTGGGCCGACATCTCGGCTTCGCCCTGGCTCTATCAGCTCTTCAAAAGTGAACGTACTACCAATGGCAGACTCGATCCTAGACTCTATTGGACCATTGGAACCTACGAAAACGATTGGGCGGATTTCGAATTTGGCAATGTAGCTTATAATCAAAAACTTACATCCACCGACAATATCGTGACCAACAACACTTACGGTGGTCTGCCGATTGCCAAATTCACAAATCTCCGTACCGGTCTGTACAGCACTATCATTACAGGATTGCACGATGGCATTAACCTCCGCCTGATGCGCTATTCCGATGTGCTGCTACGTGCTGCCGAATGCGAAAACGAAGTCAATGGTCCCACACAGCAAGCTATCGACTGGATCAACGAGGTGCGTGGACGTGTCGGTCTGGCAGACTTAAAACTCAAAGACTTCGACACGGCTGACAAACTCTTTGAACAGATAGCCAATGTGGAACGTCCTAAGGAGTTCGGCTGCGAATTTGGCCGAGGCTTCGACCTTATCCGCTGGGGCTTCTTCTATGACAGCGACCGTTTGCAGCAACTCAAGGAACACGGCACGGTACGCCGCTCTACAGTGGGAGTAAAGGATCCTGTGAACTACAGCGATATAGCAAACGACCCTGAACTGAAGAGCACTTTCGACACCTACATATCTGGACACGAGTTCCTGCCTATCGTGCAGCAGTTGATGAACAACAATCCGAATCTGAAAGGCAACTCTGCCAACTATAGTACAGATAACTCCACTTACTTCCGGGAAAGCGGGTGTAAAGTGCGTCCGGTTGTAAATTTAAACAAGTAAATAAACTTAGAAGAGGGTTCAACCCATTACCTATTAAAAATTAAGACAATGAGATTAGTAAAGAAAATAGCATACGCTTGCTATTCCTTAACCTTTGGGTTACTGGCATTGACAAGCTGTACGGATGGCGAACTTTATGACGTAAACGCCCCCGACTGGATTTCCGATAAGATACAGGAAATTGAAGATTCGAAGAAACAACCGGAAGAGGAGGTGCTTGAAGGCATGCAAGAAGATGTGTACACCATCGGAAATACAGATTTCACCTCCAGTTGGTGGGCTGCTTTCTCCAAGTATTACGTAGTACCCGATGGCGAAAAGTGGAATGCGGTGTTCAACCTCCACATCAACCCGACCGATAACACGTATTACAAGAACTTTGTCCTTGTAATCACCAACGATGCAGATCGTGGAGGTACAGGATACACTGAATACGGAGCTATCCGCTTTGACTTCGCAGCCGCCCTCAATTCCGAGTGGGGCGATTATATCGATAGGCAATACATCTCGAGCACGTTGATTTTCAGTCCCGACGAAAGCAACATAGATGCCAATGTACAGAAACTGGGCGGTAAGGTGACACTTACCGTAGATCGCACCAGCGAAAATGCTTTCACTGTAAAGATAACCAACAGCGAGGTGACTAAAATTTACAAGCAACCATACAAGGAAGAAAATCTTAACACCGATGCAAACAACGCCAATATCCGCTGCTTCTTGGTTACCGAAGGCTCTTACATCGACTTCTTGCAAACCAACATCGTCCCTATTGGCGGCCTTACGTCTGCCGAAGACAAGAATCCTGTATCGATGGTACTGCAAGACATACCCGATCAAGTCAACGTAGGTACTCCGCTTGAAGAGGCAATGGCTGATGTCTCGGCCATCATTACCTTTGAAGAGGGAGTGACCAAAACCGTACCGGCTGCCGAACTCACATTCTCTGCCATCCCCGATATGGAACAACCGGGTGTGAAAACTCTTGTGGCCATCTACAATAAGACCTTTAAGGGTGAGAATTGTGATAAGCCGATTATGGCTAGTACTACCTTTGAAGCCGTGGAAAAGATTGCATCCATCGAGGTGACTACCCCACCCTCGCACACGCGATACTATTATTATACTTCGGCAGCTACCGCGAGCCTGACGGACCGGACAATGGTCTTCGACCCGACAGGTCTGGTGGTTACGGCAACTTACACCGATGGAAGTACAAGAACCGTTGACAACGCGAGACTCAGCTTCTCTGCCGTTCCCGCGAAGGCCGGTTCTCAGAGCGTTACCATTACCGCTGGAGAAGAAGTCACCGCAACAGTAGAGGTTACCGTCTTCGAATCTACAGTTTCTGAAGTGAGAAACACAGCCAATATGGTAGGAGCCGAAGATAACTCAACGGGCTTCGGGGCAGCTTTCTCAGACTATTTCAGCATACCTATGGGCGAGACAAAGTCTATCACCTTCACCAACTACAGCAATCTAGCTAACTTCTGGAACAACTTCGTTGTGGTTCTCCGTAAGGCCAATTATATTGACGAATACGCATTTGTTCGCGCTGACAACTGGGGAATGGGCAACGGATATGATGCCTGCGTTCACAGCGGAACACAAGGCGACTTGAACACCTGGCTTGCCGGCATGAATGGAGCCAAGGTCACGGTCTACGTGACCAACTGCGGTAATAGCACCGCCGATGTTCAAGCAGTGATGGAGGGTACTACAGGTACAACTTCCACTCAATATTATTTAGGTATCAATACAGTGAACCCCGACGACCTGCACTTCGCACTGACCGTGGACGGCTGTCATCTCGTCTTCAATGAATAAGAATAAGAGAGGTTCACAATTAAATCATTTTATCATCCATATCAAATGAAAAAAATAACATTATTCTTCATGTCCCTGCTGACTGTCCTTGCTTTTGCAGCTTGCTCCGACGGGTTGGACAATATCGAATACGATAGAAACAGCGGTATAACCATAGCCACCGCCCAAGTCACTGCAACCACAGGTACCTCGCTGACTGTCACTGCATCGGCCACCGGCAATATCGACCAGATAGTCAAGAAAGGCTTTTGCTACAGCGTCAATGCTCAGAATCCAACCATCAAAGATAACATAGTAGAGGCCGACGAGAATTTCAGTGCCACGATTTCCGGCTTGACAGGCAATACCTCTTACTATATCCGTGCTTATGTCTACGGTAACAGCCGTTATACCTACTCGGATGCGTTCACTGCAACCACAGAAAGCCAAAGTCTTGACGAACAGCTCCAAAACTACGTAGCACCCGCCTATGAGGACAACTACGTGGACATAGCTGCCTGGAGCAACCGCAATCAATGGAACCTAGCCAACGTTCATGACCCCACAGTGATGAAAGCGGATGACGGATATTATTATATGTATCAAACAGACGCCTCCTATGGAAATGCACACAGTGGAAACGGACACTTCCATGCACGTCGTTCCAAGGACCTAGTCAACTGGGAATACCTCGGAGCAACCATGAGCGAAACTCCCCCGGCATGGATTAAAGAAAAACTAAACGCATATCGACAGGAAATGGGTTTAGAGCCAATTGACAATCCTTCTTACGGATATTGGGCACCGGTGGCACGAAAAGTATCCACAGGCAAGTATCGTATGTATTACTCTATCGTTATAACCAACTATATCAAAACCGGTAAGCCGGAAATTGAAAACAATGGAAACTTCGACAATTCATGGACAGAACGTGCCTTTATCGGATTAATGGAAACTTCCGATCCGGCAAGCAATATATGGGAAGATAAAGGTTATGTAGTATGTTCAGCCAGTGACAAAGGAATGACGGATTACGGACGTAGCAGTACGGGCGATTGGAATGCATATTTTAAAATCAATGCAATCGACCCTACCTATATTATAACTACCAATAATGAACATTGGTTGATCTATGGTTCATGGCATAGTGGTATCGCTGCTTTGCAACTAAATCCGGAAGATGGCAAGCCACTAAATGCTTTAGGCAAACCTTGGAATATTACGGGAGATGATAACTCCGGCTATGGAAAAATCATAGCCAAACGTGGTAGCAGCCGCTGGCAAGCATCTGAAGGACCGGAAATTATTTATCGCAACGGTTATTATTATCTTTTCCTGGCTTATGGCACATTATCAGTAGAATACAACACACGTGTTTGCCGTTCTGCCAACATTGACGGACCTTATGTAGATATAGACGGAAACTCTGCCATGGGTAACAGTGAACTATATCCGATACTGACTGCCCCTTACAAGTTCAATAATAGCTACGGTTGGGTAGGTATCTCTCACTGTGGTATATTCGATGATGGAGAAGACAACTGGTATTATGCCTCTCAAGGGCGTTTTCCTGTGAATGTAGGTGGCAATGAATACTCAAACGCTATCATGATGGGACATGTCCGCAGTATCCGTTGGGATGTCAATGGTTGGCCTCTCGTTATGCCCGAAAGATACGGAGCAGTGCCACAAGTGCCTATCACAGAAGCTGAAATAGCAGGAGATTGGGAACATTTAGCATTAACAACCAATACAGGCAACCAAAAAACTTCTGAGACAATGACTTATGACCTCAGTACTCATAAAATAACTTCCGGTAGCTGGAAAAGTGCCACATGGACATTTGATGAAGCTACCCAAACAATAACCACAAGCACCGGAGTCGTACTTTACCTGCAACGCGAAGTAGACTGGGAAACAACTCCCAGGACACATACCATCGTTTATGCTGCCCATGGTACACAAAAGACTTATTGGGGAAAGAAAATCCACTAAACGCTCATTGATAATCTTCAAGAAACTGCTTCCGGAATTTTGATAACCGGAAGCAGTTTTTTCTCTTTTATGCTGCATAACATATAAGAGTGTATTTGACACACCAAACTAAAGTGTTACTTTTACACCCAAATTAAGATAAGAATCTCATTTACATAAAAAAATAAAGCCATGAAAAAACATTTTCTACTTGCAGGAATTGTAGCGCTGATGCTGTCAGCATGCAACAACAAGCCGGCTTCCGAGCTGACTTTATCCGGTCTTGACCCGGTAAATTTTCAAACAGAAGTGAACAATGCCCAAACGAATCTTTATACATTAAAGAATAAGGCAGGTATGGAAGTATGCATCACTAACTTCGGGGGACGCATCGTGTCTATCATGGTGCCGGACAAAAACGGAAAGATGCAGGATGTAGTTTTAGGTTTTGACAGCATTGCTGATTATATTAATGTACCAAGCGATTTCGGCGCTTCTATCGGACGTTATGCCAACCGTATCAATCAGGGACGTTTTGTCTTAGACGGTGACACTATCCAGTTGCCGCAAAATAATTTCGGCCACTGTCTGCACGGCGGTCCGAAAGGCTGGCAATATCAGGTTTATGAGGCCAACCTTATTGACCCTATGACATTGGAACTGACCCGTATTTCACCCGATGGTGACGAAAACTTCCCGGGCAATGTTACAGCTAAAGTGACTTACCAACTGACCGAAGACAACGCTATCGACATTAAATATAGCGCTACTACTGATAAAAAGACGATTATCAACATGACCAACCACTCTTACTTCAACCTGGCAGGTAATCCGTCAAAAGCTTCAACTGATAATATCATGTATGTAAACGCAGACTACTACACTCCAGTAGACAGTACCTTTATGACAACAGGCGAAATAGCCCCGGTAAAAGACACTCCTATGGACTTCACCACTCCAAAAGCAGTAGGACAGGAAATCAACAACTACGATTTCGTCCAGTTGAAGAACGGAAACGGATATGACCATAACTGGGTACTGAACACGAAAGGCGACATTTCTCAGGTAGCAGCCAGACTGACTTCTCCTGAAAGCGGCATTACCCTGGAAATCTATACCAACGAACCGGGTATCCAGGTTTATACAGGCAACTTCCTTGACGGAACCGTAACCGGCAAGAAAGGTATCGTCTACAACCAACGTGCTTCGGTATGTCTGGAAACACAGCACTATCCTGACAGTCCCAACAAGGCAGACTGGCCTTCAGTGGTTTTGGAACCGGGACAAACATACAACAGCGAATGTATTTTTAAATTCTCAGTAGAGAAATAATATTAACTTATAAATCATATTTATTGTGGAAGCATTAGATTGGGTAGTAATTGGAGTCTTCTTTTTGGCTCTAATCGGTATTATCGTCTGGGTAGTCAAGCAAAAACAAAATGACTCGGCAGATTATTTCTTAGGCGGACGCGACGCGACATGGATCGCAATCGGCGCCTCTATCTTTGCATCAAACATCGGTTCGGAACATTTAATCGGACTGGCGGGAGCCGGAGCATCCAGCGGTATGGCTATGGCACACTGGGAAATCCAAGGATGGATGATTTTGATTTTGGGATGGGTATTCGTTCCTTTCTATACACGAAGCATGGTATATACGATGCCTGAATTCCTGGAACGCCGTTATAATCCTCAGTCACGTACCATCTTGTCAGTAATTTCTTTAGTAAGTTACGTATTGACTAAAGTGGCTGTTACCGTATATGCCGGTGGCCTGGTATTCCAACAGGTATTCGGCATCAAAGAACTTTGGGGAATCGACTTCTTCTGGATTGCAGCAATCGGTCTGGTACTCCTGACTGCACTTTATACAATCTTCGGTGGTATGAAATCGGTATTGTACACTTCTGTGTTACAGACTCCTATCCTTCTGTTAGGTTCATTAATCATCCTTGTGCTTGGTTTCAAAGAACTCGGTGGATGGGACGAAATGATGAGAGTTTGTGGTGCTGTAACCGTAAATGATTACGGTGATACAATGACTAACCTCATTCGCAGTAATGATGATGCAAACTTCCCCTGGCTGGGTGCTTTGATCGGTTCTGCTATTATCGGTTTCTGGTACTGGTGTACTGACCAGTTTATCGTACAACGTGTACTTTCCGGAAAGAATGAGACAGAAGCACGCCGCGGTACTATCTTCGGCGCTTACCTGAAACTGTTGCCTGTATTTCTGTTCCTGATTCCGGGTATGATTGCTTTTGCTTTACATCAGAAATATATCGGTGCCGGTGGTGAAGGTTTCCTTCCGATGCTCGCGAACGGCAATGCAAATGCCGATGCAGCTTTCCCGACATTAGTAGCTAAATTACTTCCTGCCGGTGTGAAAGGTTTGGTAGTATGTGGTATTCTTGCCGCTCTGATGAGTTCTTTGGCTTCTTTGTTTAACTCATCTGCCATGTTGTTTACAATCGACTTCTACAAGCGTTTCAGACCGGAAACGCCAGAAAAGAAACTGGTAGGTATCGGTCAGATTGCAACGGTTGTTATCGTAATTTTGGGTATTCTTTGGATTCCCATCATGCGTAGCGTTGGCGATGTACTTTACACATATTTGCAGGATGTTCAGTCTGTACTGGCTCCGGGTATTGCCGCAGCTTTTTTATTGGGTATCTGCTGGAAACGTACTTCCGCCCAAGGTGGTATGTGGGGATTGATTTCGGGTATGGTGATTGGTTTAACCCGTTTGGGGGCTAAAGTATATTACAGTAATGCCAGCGAAGTAGCAGACTCTACATTCAAATATTTGTTCTACGATATGAACTGGTTGTTCTTCTGCGGATGGATGTTCCTGTTCTGTATCATCGTAGTAATTGTAGTCAGCTTGACAACAGAAGCCCCGACGACCGAAAAAATCCAAGGACTGGTATTCGGTACGGCTACCAAAGAACAAAAAGCGGCTACACGTGCAAGCTGGAATTACTGGGATATTATCCATACAATTATTATCCTGGCTATCACAGGTGCATTCTACTGGTATTTCTGGTAATTAAATAGAAACTCATATTAACAAAATAATGAATAGCTATTATAGCTCGAATCCTACCTTCTATCTTGGTATCGACTGTATTATCTTCGGTTTTAACGAAGGCGAATTAAACCTGCTGTTGTTGAAAAGAAATTTTGAACCGGCAATGGGTGAATGGTCATTGATGGGAGGGTTCGTGCAAAACAATGAAAGCGTGGACGATGCTGCCAAACGTGTACTAGCGGAGCTTACAGGATTGGAAAACGTGTATATGGAACAGGTGGGAACCTTCGGGGCAGTTGACCGCGACCCGGGAGAACGGGTAATCTCCGTTGCATACTATGCGCTCATCAACATCAATGAATACGACCGGAAACTGGTAAAGAAACACAATGCTTACTGGGTGAATATCAATGAACTCCCCCAACTGATTTTCGACCATCCCGAAATGGTGGCACAAGCACGGGAGTTAATGAAACAGAAAGCATCTTCCGAGCCAATCGGTTTCAATTTATTGCCGAAGCTCTTCACTTTGTCCCAATTGCAAAGCCTATATGAAGCCATCTACGGTGAGGAAATGGACAAGCGGAATTTCCGCAAGCGTGTTGCAGGAATGGACTATGTAGAAAAGACGGACAAAATAGATAAACTGGGGTCCAAGCGCGGTGCAGCCTTGTATAAGTTTAACAGCAAAGTTTACCACAAAGACCCGAAATTTAAATTATAATCAATATGCTGGAAGAACTGAAAGAAAAAGTGTTTCATGCCAACCTCGAATTGGTAAAGCATGGATTAGTCATCTTTACCTGGGGAAATGTTTCTGCCATCGACCGTGAAAGCGGGCTGGTAGTAATCAAGCCCAGTGGTGTAAGTTATGATGATATGAAAGCAGAAGATATGGTAGTAGTGGATTTAGAAGGCAAAGTCGTCGAAGGACGGCTGAAGCCTTCCTCAGATACTCCCACTCATGTAGTACTCTACAAAGCATTCCCGGAAATCGGCGGAGTGGTACACACCCACTCTACTTATGCGACAGCTTGGGCACAGGCCGGTTGTGACATTCCGAATATCGGAACGACCCATGCTGATTATTTCCATGACGCCATCCCCTGCACGGCAGACATGACGGAAGCGGAAGTGAAGGGTGCCTACGAACTAGAAACCGGAAATGTGATTGTGAAACGTTTCGAAGGATTGAATCCCGTACATACGCCGGGAGTTCTGGTGAAGAACCACGGTCCTTTCTCCTGGGGGAAAGACGCCCATGATGCAGTGCACAATGCTGTAGTGATGGAGCAGGTAGCCAAGATGGCAAGCATTGCTTATGCCGTCAATCCGAACTTGACAATGAACCCGCTGCTGGTGGAAAAACATTTCAGCCGCAAACATGGTCCGAACGCTTATTACGGACAATAAATAATGAAAGATTAACAACTTAAAATTGAATAAAGATATGAACGCATTTGACCAATATGAAGTATGGTTCGTAACAGGAGCACAGCTCTTGTACGGAGGTGACGCAGTAATCGCAGTAGACGCACACTCTAATGAAATGGTAAACGGACTGAATGAATCCGGCAAACTTCCTGTAAAAGTGGTATATAAAGGAACGGCAAACTCTTCCAAAGAGGTGGAAACTGTTTTCAAAGCTGCAAATAACGATGATAAATGTATCGGTGTCATCACTTGGATGCATACTTTCTCTCCTGCCAAAATGTGGATTCATGGCTTGCAACAACTGAAGAAACCGTTGCTGCACCTGCACACTCAGTTCAACAAGGAAATCCCCTGGGATACAATGGACATGGATTTCATGAACCTTAACCAGTCTGCCCACGGCGACCGTGAATTCGGACACATCTGTACCCGTATGCGTATCCGCCGCAAAGTAGTGGTAGGTTACTGGAAAGAAGAAGAAACACAGCATAAGATTGCCGTTTGGATGCGCGTTTGCGCTGGTTGGGCAGATTCTCAGGATATGCTGATTATCCGCTTTGGTGACCAGATGAACAATGTAGCCGTAACCGATGGTGACAAAGTGGAAGCTGAACAACGCATGGGTTATCACGTAGACTACTGTCCGGTAAGCGAACTGATGGAATATCACAAAGAAATCAAGAATGAAGATGTAGATACATTGGTAGCTACCTACTTCCAGGAATACGATCACGATGCTTCTTTAGAAGACAAATCGACCGAAGCTTATCAGAAAGTATGGAATGCCGCTAAAGCAGAACTTGCCATCCGTGCCATTCTGAAAGCTAAAGGCGCTAAAGGATTCACTACCAACTTCGACGATTTGGGCGACATCGAACACAATGGTTTTGACCAGATTCCGGGATTAGCTTCCCAACGCCTGATGGCGGAAGGCTACGGATTCGGTGCCGAAGGCGACTGGAAATCAGCCGCTCTTTACCGTACTGTATGGGTAATGAACCAAGGACTTCCGAAAGGCTGCTCATTCCTTGAAGATTATACACTGAACTTCGACGGCGCCAACAGTTCTATCCTGCAATCACACATGTTGGAAATCTGCCCGCTTATCGCTGCCAACAAACCTCGTCTGGAAGTACACTTCCTCGGTATTGGTATTCGTAAGAGCCAGACTGCACGTCTTGTATTTACCTCAAAAGTAGGTACAGGCTGCACCGCTACGATAGTAGATATGGGCAACCGTTTCCGTCTGATTGTAAACGACGTAGAATGTATTGAGCCGAAACCGCTGCCTAAGTTGCCGGTTGCTTCCGCTCTTTGGATTCCGATGCCTAACCTTGAAGTAGGTGCAGGTGCATGGATTCTGGCAGGTGGTACTCACCACTCTTGCTTCTCTTACGACCTGACAGCCGAATACTGGGAAGATTATGCGGAAATTGCAGGCATCGAAATGGTACATATCAACAAAGATACTACTATCAGTTGCTTCAAGAAAGAACTGCGCATGAACGAGGTGTATTACATGCTGAATAAGGCGCTTTGCTAAACCTTAAAATATTGATTTCAACATGAAATTAGATGCAAAATCAACAATCGAGACAGGCAAAGCCATTCTGGGTATAGAACTCGGTTCAACGCGAATAAAAGCAGTTTTGATTGACCAGGAAAACAAACCAATCGCTCAAGGCAGCCACACATGGGAGAACCAGTTGGTAGACGGGCTTTGGACTTATAGCATTGAAGCCATCTGGTCAGGTTTGCAAGATTGCTATGCCGACCTTCGTTCCAATATTAAGAACTTATACGGTGACGTGGAAATCGAGAACCTGGCAGCTATCGGTGTCAGTGCCATGATGCACGGTTATATGCCGTTTAATGAAAAAGAAGAAATACTCGTGCCATTCCGTACTTGGAGAAACACTAATACAGGTCGAGCAGCGGCAGCCTTGTCCGAACTATTTGTCTACAACATTCCTCTGAGATGGAGCATTTCACATTTGTATCAGGCTATCCTGGACAATGAAGCACATGTCAAAGACATCAAATTCCTGACAACCCTTGCAGGTTATGTGCATTGGCAGCTAACTGGCGAAAAGGTATTGGGTATCGGTGACGCATCGGGTATGCTCCCTATCGATCCGACAACCCATAACTATTCGGCTGAAATGGTGGCTAAGTTCGATAATCTGATTGCTCCGAAAGAATATAGCTGGAAGCTGGAAGATATTCTGCCTAAAGTATTGTCGGCAGGTGAAAATGCCGGTGTCCTCACTCCGGAAGGAAGTAAAATGCTCGATGCATCGGGTCATTTGAAGGCAGGAATACCGGTTTGTCCGCCGGAAGGAGACGCAGGAACTGGCATGGTTGCAACCAATGCCGTCAAGCAGCGTACAGGAAACGTATCGGCAGGTACTTCCTCATTCTCTATGATTGTATTGGAGAAAGAATTATCGAAGCCATACGAGATGATTGACATGGTTACGACTCCTGACGGAAGTCCTGTAGCTATGGTACATTGCAATAACTGTACGTCCGACCTCAATGCGTGGGTTAACCTGTTCAAAGAATACCAGGAACTTTTGGGCATCCCTGTAAATATGGATGAAATTTACAGCAAGCTCTACAATATTGCCCTCACAGGTGATGCCGACTGCGGTGGTCTTCTCTCCTACAATTACATCTCCGGCGAACCTGTAACGGGTATTGCTGACGGAAGACCGCTATTCGTACGCTCGGCAAATGATAAGTTCAGCCTGGCAAACTTTATGCGGACTCACTTGTATGCTTCTGTAGGAGTGCTCAAGATTGGCAACGACATTCTATTCAACGAAGAGAAAGTCAAAGTTGACAGAATTACAGGACACGGCGGATTATTCAAGACCAAAGGAGTAGGCCAGAGAGTGCTTGCAGCAGCCATCAACTCACCTATTTCCGTAATGGAAACAGCCGGTGAAGGTGGTGCCTGGGGGATTGCCCTGTTAGGCTCTTACCTCGTGAACAATGAAAAAAAACAATCCCTTGCCGATTTCCTGGACGAAAATGTATTTGTAGGTGACGCCGGTGTCGAAATATCTCCCGTACCCGAAGATGTAGCCGGTTTTAATGCATACATTGAAAACTACAAGGCTGGATTGCCTATTGAGGAAGCGGCAGCTAAATTCAAATAAGCCACATCACGAGGCTTATTCGCTTCTTTCTCAATCATCATTTTAAGTATTAACATAAACTATCCCTATCCCCTCTCCGTTTGGAGAGGGATAAGGGGAAATCTACCATCATGAAAACCACCTCGTTCATACTTGCCCTTCTTCTATCCGTTTCATTGGGAAAAGCACAAAACCGGCAACAAGTTTCGTACTTTCCCCTACAAGATGTAAAACTGCTGAACAGTCCTTTTCTGCAAGCCCAACAGACTGATTTACATTATATATTATCAATGAATCCCGACCGCCTGCTCGCCCCTTTCCTCCGTGAAGCAGGATTGACTCCCAAAGCTCCGAGCTACACCAATTGGGAAAACACAGGACTGGATGGGCACATTGGCGGACATTATTTATCCGCCCTCTCCATGATGTATGCCGCGACCGGAGACACTGCTGTCTACAACCGTCTCAACTATATGTTGAACGAACTTCACCGCGCACAGCAAGCTGTCGGCACAGGATTTATCGGCGGCACGCCGAACAGCCTCCAACTATGGAAAGATATTAAAGCTGGAAATATCCGTGCCGGTGGTTTCGACCTTAACGGCAAATGGGTACCTCTCTACAACATACACAAGACTTATGCCGGACTGCGGGACGCTTATCTTTATGCAGGAAGCGACCTCGCTCGACAAATGCTGGTTGATTTTACCGACTGGATGATTGACATTACTTCCGACTTGAGCGATGAACAAATACAAGATATGCTTCGTAGCGAACATGGCGGATTAAACGAGACTTTCGCCGATGTGGCCGAAATCACAGGCGACAAGAAGTATCTGGAACTAGCACGCCGTTTCTCTCACAAGTTTATCTTAGATCCGCTTATCAAAGAGGAAGACAAACTGACAGGCATGCACGCCAACACACAAATACCGAAAGTCATCGGGTACAAACGGATAGCTGAACTTTCACAAGACGACAAGAACTGGAATCATGCTGCAGAGTGGGATCATGCCGCCCGTTTTTTCTGGAACACGGTAGTCAATCACCGTTCTGTCTGTATCGGTGGAAATAGTGTACGCGAGCACTTCCATCCGTCGGATAACTTCACGTCCATGCTGAACGATGTTCAAGGACCGGAGACTTGCAATACCTACAATATGCTCCGGCTTACCAAAATGCTTTATCAGGATTCTCCCGAAACGAATTTCGCCGACTATTACGAGCGTGCACTCTATAATCATATTTTAGCGTCACAAGAACCGGAGAAAGGTGGTTTTGTCTATTTCACCCCCATGCGTCCCGGACATTACCGGGTTTACTCACAACCGGAGACATCCATGTGGTGCTGCGTCGGTTCAGGACTGGAAAATCACACCAAGTACGGTGAATTTATTTATGCGCATCAAAAAGATACGCTATATGTCAACCTATTCATCCCGTCACAACTGACCTGGAAAGAAAAGGGAGTTACTTTGACACAAGAAACCCGTTTCCCCGATGACGGAAAAGTGACATTACGCATTGATAAAGCACCGAAGAAAGGGATCACCTTGAAAATACGCCAACCTCAATGGACTGGACACAGTAAAGAATACAATGTGAAAATCAATGGTAAAAACGAAGCGTCTATCGTCGAAGAAAACAGCAATTATCTGACTCTCCACCGTAAATGGAAAAAAGGAGATGTAATTACCTTTAATCTTCCAATGAAAGTCAGCCTTGAGCAGATACCTGACAAGAAAGACTATTACGCTTTCTTATACGGTCCTATCGTCCTTGCGGCTTCTACGGGCACCGGACATCTCGACGGTTTGTACGCAGACGACAGCCGTGGCGGACATATCGCCCATGGCAAACAAATTCCTTTGCAGGAAGTGCCGATGTTGATTGGAAATCCCGAATCAATCCGTAATTCCCTTCACAAAAAGGACGATAACCAGTTAATATTCACCTTCGACGGGAACGTATATCCTGCACAAAACAAAACATTGGAACTTATCCCGTTCTTCCGTTTGCACAATGCCCGATACGCTATTTACTTCCGTCAGGCAAACGAAGAACAATTCAAAATCATCCAGAAAGAAATGGCAACAGCCGAAAGAAAAGCAACAGAATTAGCAAACCAAACCGTCGACCTGATTTTCCCCGGTGAACAGCAACCGGAATCCGACCACGGAATCCAATACGAACAAGCAGAAACCGGTACAAATAAAGACCGCCATTTCCGCCGTGCCAAAGGTTGGTTCAGCTATAACCTGAAAGTAAAAGAAGAAGCAGGCCGGATTAGAATTACCATACAGAAGAATGACCGTAACAAAGTAGCCATTCTATTGAATAATAATAAACTGGCAGTCAATCCTACCATAAGCGAAGCGGATAAAGACGGATTTATTACCCTCTCCTGGCTTCTGCCACAAAAACTGAAATCCGGAAGTTGCCCGATACGCTTCACCCCTGACGGAACAGAGTGGACGCCTGCCATTTATGAGGTACGCCTGCTCAAATAATCAACGTTTATCATCACTGTAAATCAAACATCTATATAATCATTTAAACAAATACCATTTATGAAAGCAAAACTATTAGCCAGCACGGTCTTTCTGGCAGCATCGGTATCTCTTTCTGCACAAAAGAGTGCTACCATCACCGTACACGCCGATCAAGGCAAAGAAATCATCCCGAAAGAAATCTACGGCCAGTTTGCCGAACACCTAGGTTCATGCATCTATGGTGGTCTTTGGGTAGGCGAAAACTCGGATATTCCTAATATCAAAGGATATCGCACAGATGTATTCAATGCACTGAAAGACTTGTCCGTTCCCGTTCTTCGCTGGCCGGGCGGATGCTTTGCCGATGAATACCACTGGATGGACGGCATTGGTCCGAAAGAAAACCGTCCGAAGATGGTTAACAATAACTGGGGCGGAACAATCGAAGACAACAGCTTCGGAACCCACGAGTTTTTGAATCTCTGCGAAATGTTGGGCTGCGAACCTTACGTAAGCGGAAATGTAGGTAGCGGTACGGTGGAAGAACTTGCCAAATGGGTAGAATACATGACATCGGACGGTGACTCTCCAATGGCAAATCTCCGCCGCAAGAACGGTCGTGACAAGGCATGGAAAGTAAAATACCTCGGTGTAGGTAATGAAAGTTGGGGATGCGGTGGCAGCATGCGTCCGGAATATTACGCAGATTTATACCGTCGTTATTCCACCTATTGCCGTAACTATGACGGCAACCGCCTGTTCAAAATCGCCAGTGGCGCCAGTGACTATGATTACAACTGGACAGATGTATTGATGAACCGCGTAGGACATCGTATGGAAGGTCTTTCCCTGCACTACTATACAGTAACGGGATGGAGCGGCAGTAAAACATCCGCAACCCAGTTCAATAAGGACGATTATTACTGGACAATGGGCAAATGCCTTGAGGTGGAAGACGTGCTAAAGAAACATTGCGCCATCATGGACAAATATGATAAGGACAAGAAAATCGCCCTCTTGCTTGACGAATGGGGAACCTGGTGGGATGAAGAACCGGGAACTATCCGCGGACACCTTTATCAGCAAAACACACTACGTGACGCTTTCGTTGCCTCTCTGAGCCTTGACGTATTCCACAAATACACTGACCGCCTGAAGATGGCAAACATCGCACAGATAGTCAACGTACTCCAATCCATGATTCTGACAAAAGACAAAGAGATGGTGCTCACTCCTACTTATTACGTCTTCAAAATGTACAAAGTACACCAAGATGCCACTTATCTCCCAATCGAGCTGAACTGTGAAAAGATGAACGTACGCGACAACCGCACTGTGCCTATGGTGAGCGCAACCGCATCAAAAGACAAAAACGGAGTTATCCATATTTCCCTCTCGAATGTGAACGCTGACGAAGCACAGGAAATAACCGTCAACCTCGGGGATACAAAATCGAAAAAAGCTGTCGGAGAAATCCTGACCTCAGCCAAACTGACCGATTACAATTCTTTTGAGAATCCTGATATTGTAAAACCGGCACCTTTCAAAGAGGTAAAAATCAATAAAGGTACAATGAAGGTAAAACTTCCCGCTAAGTCTATTGTTACTTTAGAGTTACAGTAATTCAAGGGCTGTTACTTATTGTATTACAAACAAGAAGAGTGTTAAAATGGTAATAAAAAAGATGGCACTTTTGGATTGTTAAATCCACATAAAGAGTTATCTTTGCCAGCAATCTGACAGAAATCAATTAAATTTTAATGATATGAACGATAACAAACTTATGAATCGTGCAGCGGATAATATCCGTATTCTTGCTGCTTCAATGGTTGAAAAAGCCAATTCCGGTCACCCGGGGGGCGCCATGGGTGGTGCTGACTTTGTAAATGTACTCTTTTCTGAGTTTCTAGTATACGACCCCGAGAATCCCCGTTGGGAAGGACGTGACCGCTTTTTCCTCGACCCGGGACACATGTCTCCAATGCTTTATTCTACGTTGGCATTGACAGGAAAATTCACGCTGGACGAACTGAAAGAATTCCGTCAATGGGGAAGCCCTACTCCGGGACACCCTGAAGTGGACATCATGCGTGGCATCGAAAATACTTCCGGTCCGCTGGGACAGGGACATACTTTCGCTGTAGGTGCTGCTATTGCTGCCAAATTCTTGAAAGCCCGTTTCGACGAGGTGATGAACCAGACAATCTATGCTTACATCTCCGACGGTGGTATCCAGGAAGAAATTTCTCAAGGTTCCGGACGTATTGCTGGTGCTTTGGGACTGGACAACCTGATTATGTTCTATGACTCCAACGACATTCAGCTTTCTACTGAAACAAAAGATGTGACCGTTGAAGACACAGCCATGAAATATGAAGCATGGGGATGGAAAGTAATCAGCATAAACGGTAACGATCCTGACGAAATCCGTGCGGCAATCAAGGAAGCACAGGCGGAAAAGGAACGCCCGACACTAATTATCGGTAAGACTGTAATGGGTAAAGGCGCTCGCAAGGCAGACGGCAGCAGCTATGAAGCCAACTGTGCTACTCACGGTGCTCCGCTCGGTGGCGACGCTTATGTAAATACAATCAACAACTTGGGCGGTGACCCAACCAACCCATTTGTAATTTTCCCGGAAGTAGCCGAACTGTATGCAAAAAGAACAGAAGAACTGAAGAAAATCGTAGCTGAAAGATACGCAGTGAAAGCCGCATGGGCAAAAGCCAATCCGGAACTGGCTGCAAAACTAGAACTCTTCTTCTCAGGCAAAGCTCCGAAAGTAGACTGGTCTGCTATCGAACAGAAAGCAGGTAGCGCTACTCGTGCTGCATCTGCAACCGTATTGGGCGCACTTGCTACACAGGTAGAAAACATGATCGTTGCTTCTGCCGACCTTTCTAACTCTGACAAGACTGACGGTTTCCTGAAAAAAACTCATTCTTTCAAGAAAGGTGATTTCAGCGGAGCATTCTTCCAGGCTGGTGTATCCGAATTGTCAATGGCTTGTATCTGTATCGGTATGTCTCTCCACGGTGGTGTTATCGCTGCTTGCGGTACATTCTTCGTATTCTCCGACTATATGAAACCAGCCGTACGTATGGCTGCCTTGATGGAACAACCGGTGAAATTCATCTGGACACACGACGCATTCCGCGTAGGTGAAGACGGTCCTACTCACGAACCGGTAGAACAGGAAGCACAAATCCGCTTGATGGAGAAACTGAAAAACCATAAGGGACACAACTCTATGCTGGTACTTCGCCCGGCTGATGCAGAAGAGACAACTATTGCATGGAAACTTGCTATGGAAAATATGTCTACTCCGACAGGCCTGATCTTCTCTCGTCAGAATATTGCCAATTTACCGGCAGGAACAGATTACGAACAAGCAGCTAAGGGTGCTTATATCGTAGCAGGTTCCGATGAAAATCCGGATGTTATCCTGGTAGCTTCAGGTTCTGAAGTATCTACATTGGTAGCTGGCACAGAGTTACTTCGTAAAGATGGCGTGAAGGTACGCATTGTATCTGTTCCGTCTGAAGGTCTGTTCCGTAACCAACCGAAAGAATATCAGGAAGCTGTTCTTCCGTCAGACGCAAAAATCTTCGGTATGACTGCCGGCCTGCCTGTCACTCTTCAAGGTCTGGTAGGTTGCTACGGTAAAGTTTGGGGATTGGAATCTTTCGGTTTCTCCGCTCCTTACAAAGTGTTGGACGAGAAACTTGGATTCACTGCCGAAAACGTATATAACCAAGTAAAAGCAATGCTCTAATGAAAACAATCGGATTAGCATGCGACCATGCCGGCTTTGAACTGAAAGAATATGTTCGCGGCTGGTTGGAAGCAAAAGGCTGGGCATACAAAGATTTCGGAACAAACTCTACCGCAAGCGTAGACTATCCGGACTATGCCCATCCGCTAGCCCTCGCAGTGGAATCGGGTGGATGTTATCCCGGTATCGCTATCTGTGGCAGCGGAAACGGAATCAATATGACGTTGAACAAGCATCAGGGAATTCGTGCTGCACTCTGCTGGAACGCAGAAATCGCACACTTGGCCCGTCAGCACAATGACGCCAATATTCTGGTGATGCCGGGACGTTTTATCAGTACTGAAGAAGCGGACATGATTCTGACAGAGTTCTTCTCTACAGAGTTTGAAGGTGGACGCCATCAGAACCGCATTGATAAGATTCCGGTAAAATAAAGCCTGAAGATAAATCAAACAGATATAAAGCTGTTCTTCTTTTTGAAGGGCAGCTTTATTTTTATACCTGCTTCACCGGACAAGCCCGACTATAAACTGATAACAGAAATAACCGCAGATAACAAATTTCAGCAAAGTGCCGAGAATAAATCCGAGCAATGAACCGAATCCGGATTTTAGTGCCTGGGAAAACTCCTTATTTCCCAATAATTCACCAATCACGGCACCAAGAAAGGGACCGACAATAATTCCCCAAGGCAAGAAAAGAAGCCCGACCAACGTTCCGATGATACATCCCCAATTTCCCCATTTACTGCCGCCGCTATATTTACTTCCCAACATCGGAGTGAAATAATCCAATACCTGCAATACAGCTACAATCAATAACCATACGATAAATTGCGTCGTACTATATTGTACTTTATCCGTCAAATGCAGAAAAACCAATCCCAAATAAGCAATAGGTGGTCCCGGAAGAAACGGAAGAATACAACCTGCCAATCCGGCTATCAGACAAAGGGCACTTATCACAATCAAAACAATATCCAACATAGTCTATACATTTTAATATCTGCACAAAAGTACAGTATCTTTCAGTAAATACAAGCCAACATCAAGAATTATTTCGCCCCTTCACTCATCCCTTACCCACTATCACTGATGAACAAAGTGATATAAAAGATATTAAAAAAGAGGTGAAGGGTATATCTTCATAAAGATATTTAGCTGATAACTCCAATAAATAAAGAGTGAGCCTATGTCTAATGACTTTGTCAATTGGTATTCAACGAAAAATGTAAAGTCAAGACTTTACTGGGCCTTTGAAGGAATTGCTTTTGACATAAGAAATAATGCTTCCTGGCATGCCGATTGGGGTAAAAAGCCTGATTCCTTGGCAAAGCAAATCCACATAGCCGAACTATTTTACAAACTAATCCCAATATATTCACATAGGTTTCTTCCTGCCAGTCCCTGTGATAATGAGACATATAGTACTATTTATTCACCCAATATGCAATAAACTCAAAACGATGCAAATTTCCGTCCTCATTTGCCCTGTTTACATAAATAAAAACTATCTTTGCGTTTCAGAATCCCGAAAGACGAAAGAAATGGAGCAAATAGACAACCTAAAAGAGCTAATCAATCAGGGGGACGTGGACACAGCGATTAAGCAATTGGACCAGCTTCTCCGGGACACTTCTGCCAAAGAAGAAAAAGATACTCTTTACTATTTACGGGGAAATGCCTACCGAAAGAAAGGAGATTGGAAGCAGGCACTGGACAACTACCAGTATGCCATCGAGATCAATCCGGACAGTCCTGCCGCTCAGGCCAGGAAGATGGCAATAGATATCCTCAACTTCTACAACAAGGATATGTTCAATCAATAAAAAAGATGTATAATCAATAACCGTACTCAAAAATAACGTAATAAAATAAAGATTATGGCAAAAATCAAAGGAGCAATCGTAGTCGACACGGAGCGTTGCAAAGGATGCAACCTGTGTGTAGTGGCGTGTCCGCTCGATGTAATCGCCCTCAATAAAGAGGTAAACATGAAAGGCTATAACTATGCCTGGCAAGTGAAGGAAGATACCTGTAACGGATGCAGCTCGTGTGCAACGGTTTGTCCGGACGGATGTATCTCAGTGTATAAAGTAAAAGTAGAATAAAAGAAAAGAATATGGCAGAAGAAGTTGTATTAATGAAAGGAAACGAAGCCATCGCCCACGCAGCTATCCGTTGCGGTGCCGACGGTTACTTCGGTTATCCAATTACTCCCCAATCGGAAGTGTTGGAAACGCTTGCCGAACTGAAACCGTGGGAAACAACCGGCATGGTAGTACTCCAAGCGGAAAGTGAAGTGGCAGCTATCAATATGGTATATGGAGGTGCAGGTAGCGGAAAGAAGGTAATGACCTCCTCTTCAAGTCCGGGTGTGAGCTTGAAACAAGAGGGAATCTCTTATTTGGCCGGTGCCGAACTTCCTTGTCTGATTGTGAATGTAATGCGTGGCGGTCCCGGATTGGGAACTATCCAACCTAGCCAGGCAGACTACTTCCAGACAGTAAAAGGTGGTGGCCATGGAGACTACAAACTGATTGCCCTCGCTCCGGCATCCGTACAGGAAATGGCGGATTTCGTAGCATTAGGATTCGAACTGGCTTTTAAATACCGTAATCCGGCTATCATCCTTGCCGACGGTGTGATCGGTCAGATGATGGAAAAGGTTGTTCTTCCTGCACAAAAGCCACGCCGTACTGAAGCAGAAGTAATTGAACAATGTCCATGGGCTGCTACCGGAAAAGCGAAAGACCGCAAACCTAATATTATCACTTCCCTTGAATTGAAACCGGAAGCCATGGAAATCAACAACCTCCGTTTTCAAGCTAAATATCGTGAAATTGAAGAAAACGAAGTACGCTTCGAAGAGATCAACTGCGAAGATGCAGAGTATTTGATTATCGCTTTCGGTTCAATGGCACGTATTGGTCAGAAAGCAATGGAACTAGCCCGTGAAAAAGGAATTAAAGTAGGTATCCTTCGCCCGATTACACTATGGCCGTTCCCAACCAAAGCGATTGCTGCATACGCTGATAAAGTAAAAGGCATGCTCGTTACGGAACTAAATGCCGGACAGATGATTGAAGATGTCCGTCTCGCTGTTAACGGTAAAGTAAAGGTAGAACATTTCGGACGTCTAGGTGGCATCGTTCCCGATCCGGATGAGATTGTAGCTGCCTTGAAAGAAAAAATAATCAAATAACGAAACAATGAATCCCGATAAAATAAGAAACGTACTGAACATCCTATTTATGATATTGGCTGTTGCAGCCATCATCACCTACTTTGTAGCAAAAGATGATTTCAAAATGTTTATCTACGTATGCGGCGCGGCAATCTTTGTCAAGCTGATGGAGTTTTTTATACGGTTCACCAACAGATAAGGAGATGAAGTTATGACTAAAGAAGAAATAATCAAACCCGAGAATCTGGTTTACAAGAAACCGACTCTGATGAACGATAATGCCATGCACTACTGTCCGGGTTGCAGTCACGGTGTGGTACACAAGCTCATTGCCGAAGTGATAGAGGAAATGGGCATGGAGGACAAAACGGTGGGCATCTCTCCGGTAGGATGCGCAGTGTTTGCCTACAACTATCTGGACATTGACTGGCAGGAAGCAGCACACGGACGTGCTCCCGCTGTGGCAACTGCCGTAAAACGCCTGTGGCCGGACCGTCTTGTTTTCACTTATCAGGGCGACGGTGACTTGGCTTGTATCGGTACAGCCGAAACAATCCACGCTTTGAACCGTGGCGAGAATATCACGATTATCTTTATCAATAATGCTATCTATGGTATGACCGGCGGTCAGATGGCTCCGACTACCTTGGTAGGCATGAAGAGTTCCACTTGTCCTTACGGACGTGACGTAGAACTTCACGGTTATCCGTTGAAGATGACCGAAATCGCCGCTCAACTGGAAGGAACCGCTTACGTAACCCGCCAGTCCGTACAATCCGTACCGGCTATCCGCAAGGCAAAGAAAGCAATCCGCAAGGCTTTTGAAAATTCCATGAGCGGTAAAGGTTCTAACTTGGTAGAAATTGTTTCCACTTGTAGTTCAGGCTGGAAGATGACTCCGGAGAAGGCGAACAAATGGATGGAAGAACACATGTTCCCATTCTATCCGCTAGGTGATTTAAAAGATAAAGAATAACGCTAAAAGTCAACAGAACAATGAAAGAAGAAATAATTATAGCAGGATTCGGTGGACAAGGCGTATTGTCTATGGGTAAGATTCTGGCATATTCCGGTTTGATGGAAGGCAAAGAAGTGACCTGGATGCCCGCTTATGGTCCCGAACAACGAGGTGGAACAGCCAACGTTACAGTTATTGTAAGCGATGACAAAATATCCTCACCAATTCTTAGTAAATACGATGCTGCCATCATTCTGAATCAGCCTTCACTCGAAAAGTTTGAAAGCAAAGTGAAACCCGGCGGTATCCTGATTTACGACGGTTACGGAATCATCAACCCGCCTACCCGCAAGGACATCAAAGTATATCGTATTGACGCAATGGACGCAGCCAATGAAATGAACAATGCTAAGGCGTTCAACATGATTGTACTCGGCGGTTTATTGAAACTCCACCCGATTGTCACGCTGGAAAATGTAATCAAAGGACTGAAGAAAACCCTGCCGGAACGCCACCACCACTTGATTCCCATGAATGAGGAAGCCATCAAGAAAGGTATGGAGTTAATCCGTGAGGTTTGATAAATTAAAAATTGAGAATTGGGAATTAAGAAATAATTGCTCGGTAAGTAAAGGATGCAACATATTTTTCAATTCTCAATTCTCAATTCTCAATTAAAGTAAGTATCTTTGTCCCCCAATTATGAGACGAATCTTACTATTATATATACTACTTTCCGTTATAGGTTTGACAACTGTCCGTGCACAGTTCGATAATGGTCGACAAAGAGTGGACGAAAACGGATACGACCAATATGGTAATCAGGTAGACCCTGCCATGATTCCAGACAGGTTGGATAGTGCAAACGTTGAAATACAGGGATTAGCGCCTACATTGTATATGTGGCGTATTAAAAATCAATTGGGCGACCGGACTATCATTCCGGCGGATACTGCCTACCACCATTTCCAGAACACGAATCTTACAGACGGGCTGACCGGACATTACAACTACCTTGCCAATATGGGTTCTCCCCGTATGTCACGCATCTTCTTTGAACGTCGTGATCCGGAGCCTACTATCTTTATGGAGCCTTTCTCCAGTTTCTTTATCCGTCCTACAGAATTCAATTTCACCAATAGTAACGTACCCTACACCAATCTTACCTATCATAAAGCGGGTAATAAAGTAAACGGTGAAGAACATTTCAAATCATACTTCTCCGTCAATGTCAACAAGAAACTGGCTTTTGGTTTTAATATAGACTACCTGTATGGACGAGGGTACTACAACAATCAGAATACTGCATACTTCAACGCCGCATTTTTCGGCAGCTATATTGGCGATAAGTATCAGATGCAAGCCATTTACAGTAATAATTACTTGAAAACAAATGAAAACGGAGGTATTGAGGACGACCGATATATCACCGCTCCCGAAGAAATGGCCCAAGGACAGAGGGAATACGAGTCAACCAATATTCCGACTAAGCTCAGTAAAACAACCAACCGTAATCACGACTTTTACGTATTCCTTACCCAACGTTATAATTTGGGGTTCAAACGTGATATACCACAGGCTGAGAATGACACAACTCCTACCAAACAGGAATTCGTACCGGTCACCAGCTTCATACATACCATTCAGGTAGAGCGGGCACGGCACACCTTCAACTCAAATGACGATATGCGGGAGAAAAACTATTATCAGAATACTTATCTTGCCCCCGACAATCCGATTGCCCACGACAGTACCACCTATGTAGGAATCAAGAACACCGTCGGTATTGCCCTGCTCGAAGGTTTCAACAAATATGCCAAAGCCGGTCTGACCGCATTTGCTTCCTATAAAATCAGCAAGTACACACTGATGAATATGAACGGCAGCCTGTCTCCCGACAAATACAATGAAAACGAAATATTTGTGGGCGGAGAACTTTCCAAAGGCGAAGGTAATGTGCTTCATTATCATGCTATCGGCGAAGTGGGGCTCGCAGGAAAAGCCATCGGACAATTCGACGTGAAAGGACATATTGACCTTAACTTCCCTTTGTGGAAAGACACGGTCAGCCTCATAGCCCGTGGTGAGGTCAGCAATAAACTTGCCCCTTTCTATATGCGTCATTACCATTCCAAACATTTCTTGTGGGATAATGACATGGACAAAGAATTCCGTACCCGCATCGAAGGGGAACTGAGCATTGCCCGTTGGAGAACACGGTTGAAAGCAGGAGTTGAAAATATTAAGAACTATACTTACTTCAACCAACAGGCAACGCCTGAACAAAAAAGCGGAAGCCTGCAAGTACTATCGGCAAGCCTTAATCAGGACTTCAAGCTCGGAATATTCCATCTTGACAATGAAATGATTTGGCAGAAATCCAGTGATCAGACGGTGCTTCCCTTACCGGACCTTTCACTGTATCACAACTTCTACATGCAATTCAAACTGGCAAAGAAAGTACTTAGCGTACAGTTAGGTGCCGACGTACGATACTTCACCAAATACAATGCCCCTGCGTATACGCCTGCCATTCAAAACTTCCACCTGCAATCTGCAAACGACCAAGTAAAGATTGGCGGCTATCCGATTGTGAATGTTTACGCGAACCTGCACTTAAAGCGTACTCGTTTCTATGTAATGATGTATCATGTGAACCAAGGTGTGAGCAGACCGAATTATTTCCTGTCGCCCCACTACCCTATCAACCCACGCTTTCTAAAATTCGGTCTTTCATGGAATTTCTATGATTAACAAAAAAACTACGGCTTATGGAGACACGCCCCAAACTGAGACTGTTCAGATATTTAGTACCTGTCGTTATTGTACTGGCCATTCTCTTTTCTGTCCGCCAATGCAATAGAAAACAGGAAAAGCCGTTGGGACACCCGCGTGACTACGCAGCCATTGCCAAAGAAGGGATATTACGTGTAGCAACCGAATACAATTCCACCAGTTTCTATGTAGACGGCGACACTATTTCCGGTTTCCATTATGAACTGATAGAAGCCTTTGCCCGCGACAAAGGGCTGAAAGCCGAGATAATGCCTTTCATGAGTTTTGAAGAACGGTTGAAAGGACTGGCGGATGGACGTTTCGATGTCATCGCTTTCGGCATATTAGCCACCAGTGAACTCAAAGACTCCCTGCTTCTCACCACGCCTATCGTACTCAACAAACAAGTGTTGGTGCAACGGAAAGAAACTGAAGAAAGCGACTCACTTTATATCCGCAGCCAACTGGACCTGGCACAGCGTACGCTTCATGTCGTGAAAGGCTCCCCTTCCATTTTGCGTATCCGGAATCTGGGAAATGAAATCGGTGACACTATCTACATAAAGGAAATAGAGAAATACGGCCCCGAACAATTGATTTCATTGGTAGCTCACGGAGATATCGACTATGCTGTTTGTGATGAAAGTATCGCACGGGCAGTCGCGGACTCTTTGCCACAGATAGACATCAATACCGCAATCAGCTTTACGCAGTTCTACTCATGGGCAGTCAGCAAACAATCACCTATCTTACTCGATAGTCTGAATACATGGCTGGATAGATTCCAACAGGAAAAGGAATACCGAAAGCTTTATAAAAAATACTATACCCGATAAAGTTGCTCTTAACAAAAAATAGCTTTATCTTTGGGGTTCGTATAAAACAGGCACAATAGGTAATAACATTATGAGTGAAAAGATTATCAAATGGGGCTTCATCGGTTGCGGAGAAGTAACCAAGACGAAAAGTGGTCCCGCTTTCCAGAAAGTAGAACATTCGGAAGTCGTGGCAGTGATGAGCCGTGACGGTGCGAAAGCAAAAGCTTATGCCAAAGAAAGAGGTATCAAGAAATGGTATGACGATGCACAGGAGCTGATAGATGATCCGGAAGTAAACGCTGTCTATATCGCCACTCCTCCTTCTTCACACGCTACGTATGCCATTATGTCCATGAAAGCAGGCAAACCGGCCTATATTGAGAAGCCAATGGCTGTGACGTATGAAGAATGTACCCGAATCAACCGCATATCCAATGAAACGGGGGTTCCCTGTTTCGTAGCATACTACCGACGTTATCTTCCCTATTTCCAGAAAGTAAAGGAATTAGTAGAGAACGGGACGATCGGCAACGTTATCAATGTACAGATTCGTTTTGCCCAGCCGCCACGCGATCTGGATTACAATCGCGAAAATCTTCCCTGGCGTGTGCAGGCTGATATTGCCGGAGGCGGTTACTTCTACGACCTTGCTCCGCATCAAATTGATTTGTTGCAAGATATGTTCGGTTGCATCCTCGAAGCAAGCGGCTACAAGAGTAATCGCGGCAGGCTTTATCCTGCCGAAGATACATTAAGCGCCTGTTTCCAATTTGACAACGGATTGGTGGGTAGTGGTTCCTGGTGCTTCGTAGCCCATGATTCTGCCCGCGAAGACCGCATAGAGATTATCGGTGACAAAGGAATGATTTGCTTCTCTGTCTTTACATACGAACCTATCGGACTGCATACCGAGAAAGGACGGGAAGAAATCTGTATCGGCAACCCGGAACACGTGCAACAACCTCTTATCCAAGCAGTAGTAGACCACTTATTGGGTAAGTCGGTTTGCTCTTGCGATGGCGAAAGCGCAACGTTGACTAATTGGGTAATGGACAAAATCCTCGGAAAACTCTGAAAAAGTCTCCTTCCAATCTTTATCAAGATACGGAAAGTGCCGGCCAGTTTGCATGATACAGCAATTTGCCGGCACTTTTTTTCGTACAGACAGAAAAAAATATCTTCCCGATGTCACGTTTTTCTTCTTTCCACCGTCTTATCTGTGTAAATGGAACTCAAACAATTTAAAATAACCGTCCTGCCTCTTCGCGACAAGCTATTGAACTATGCCCGAAGATTGACCGAGGATTCTTCGGATGCCGAAGATGCCGTGCAAGAGGTCATGCTGAAGTTATGGAACCAGCGCCACAAACTCGATGAATACCGAAGCGTGGAAGCTGTAGCCATGACGATGACACATCATCTTTGCATGGATATGTGGCGCTCGAGGCGTCCGGATGCGATACCGCTCGAACAGATACAGACGACAGCAACGACAGGGACACCCGAACGGCTGCTCGAAGAAAAGGATGCCTGCAAACTGATGCAAGAGATTATCAACTCCTTGCCCACCCTGCAACGGATGATTATCCGCATGAAAGACATCGAAGAGTACGAAACGGAAGAAATTGCGGAGATAACCGGATGCAATGCGGAAGCTATCCGCAGCAATCTTTCGAGAGCACGCAAGAAAGTGAGAGATATCTATTTGCACGCCATACAAGAACGAAAAAGGAGGAATGATGTATGAAGAACAATATAGAAGAATTGCTGAACAAATATTTTGAAGGTGAAACCACTTGCGAGGAAGAGCGCCAACTGCGCCGTTTCTTTGCCAAAGGGCTTGTGCCGGAACACCTTGAGGTGTACCGTCCGATGTTTGCCTTCTTGGGTAAAAGACGAAAACCGTTCAGGTATTATCTGACTTACAGTTTAGGCGCAGTGGCAGCCACTTTCTTACTGACAATCGGTGTATCAAACGTTTATCGTCATCTGTCTCCTTCGGTGTCAAGTTATGTCGTTATCGACGGCAAACAATATACAGATGCCGCTTTAGTCCGCGAACAAGCGAAAGCCGCTTTCCACAACGTCAGTTTCAGTGAAGAAGATGTGTTCGTCACTTTATTTGAGTAATAATATAAAAAAACAACATAAGAATATGATGAATAACCCCATTCGTACCACCGTCCTGTTTGTCCTGCTGCTTACCTTTACCGCCCGTGCGACTGCCCAGCAAGGACTACAGATTGCTGCCGTCTTTCAGAAATACGGAAAGCAGAAAGGAGTGACTATGGTAGAGTTGTCCAAAGAAGTGCTGGACGCCTACCGGATGAATCTCTACAAAAGTCTTATATTCAAGGATGCAGAAGAGGCAATGCCTACTATCCTACGCTCTCTTGAAACCGACAAGAAGAAGGCCAAGAAAGTGAAAGAGGTTGTCTCCAGTGGACAAATCCGGTCGGGCTATTACCAACTACCGCAACTCAAGGAGGACGTCAACCGGTTCATTCTCTTCAAAACGGGAAAGAAAGGTGCTGCCACCCTTATTTATATCGAAGGAGAGTTGGATGCCGACGACTTAGTTACCATGCTATTTATGAAAAAAGAATAAGAACACATAAAAAAAATATCCATGAAACAGTTATTATTACTACTGTGCATAATCGCCCCAATGGGCCTTATGGCGCAAAATGAGAATCTCGCCCAAGACACGACTCTCTATCTCAACGGGAGAAAAATAGTTATCAAAGAGCAGAACGACCAAATAAAGGTGAAACTCTACGAAAGCATTTCAGAAGGCGATACCATCGCCAACACAAAAATCTTTGAAGGTGTCTATCTAAACGGACGGAGTATGGAAAGCCGCACGGTACTCGATGCACTTCCTTTCGCTAAACACAACAAAAAGAAATACCGTTTCGAACCTCACGCCGGAGGACTTTATATGGGCTATACGCAACTGTCGAACGGCTTTGCTTCTTTCAGTCCTTCCAACCGCATCAACCTGAACACTGCCCACTCCTGGGAAATAGGCGGCAATCTGTTCACCGGCTATCATGCCTTTGCCCCAACCTACAACTGGGGAGTTACCATCGGATTGGGATGGGGTTACCGCAGCATCCGCTTGGAAGACAACCATGCTTTCCGCAAGATAGACGGTATCACTCAAATCTATCCTGCTGAAGCGGCTGAAGAACCGGTCACATATAGCAAAAGCCGTTTGCGCTATTTCTATTTCCGCATTCCTCTTTCTATCGAATGGCAGACGAAAATCAACAATGGAGGACCGTTGTTCTTCGCAGTTGGCCCCGAAGCGGAGATTCGTCACGGAGTAAAATCGAAAGGAAAAGCAAACGGCGTCAAAAAGACTTTCGACAAGGGACTGAACGCACGACCATTGGGATTCAATGTATTGGCACAAGTCGGTTATGCCGATTTAGGAGTTTATATGCGTTACTCCACCTACGGATTTTTTGAAAAGGACAAAGGTCCCGAACTTTATCCGTTCTCTTTCGGTATCTGCTGGTACTGGTAATTGTCAGAAGCACGCCCTTGTATATTGTTAGTTTTTTCTATCTTTGTAGAACATGAGATTAGAATCAAACTAACAATATATTTTTTGCGCTATGACAAAAGAAGAATTGATGCGGAAAGCTATCGAGCTTTCAAAAGAGAATGTTGAAAATGGTGGAGGTCCTTTCGGTGCTGTGATTGCCACGAAAGACGGAGAAATTGTTGCAACAGGAGTTAACCGTGTCACTGCATCATGCGATCCTACGGCTCACGCCGAGGTAAGCGCCATACGTGCCGCAGCTGCCAAACTCGGTACTTTTAATCTTAGCGGATACGAAATCTATACTTCCTGCGAACCTTGTCCGATGTGCCTGGGTGCTATTTATTGGGCACGCCTAGATAAGATGTACTATGGAAACAACAAGACCGATGCCAAAAATATCGGTTTTGACGACTCTTTTATCTATGATGAACTGGAACTGAAACCTGAAGACAGAAAACTGCCTTCCGAAATCTTACTACATAATGAAGCCCTTACCGCCTTCAAAGCCTGGGTGGCCAAAGAAGATAAAGTAGAATATTGACCGACGAAGCGACTACTACCAGATAAATGTACGCAGGTCGCGAAATCATTGACGAACGAACTCCACTATTCTGATAAGACTGAAAGATAAAAAGCAATACTAATAAAAATCCCCGGAACCGCTGTAGACACTCAGCATTCCAGGGATTTTTTACACACAAAAGTTATTATTGAAATTGAAAACTGTCTCTTTATTAGATTAGAAGCGCATACCTAAAGTTAGCAGTACCTGATGACGGGTATTAGTTACTTTGGTAGCATTTGGCACAAATATTGTTTCAAAGTGTTCTCCTACTTCATTATAGAATGGATAGAAATCTTCTTTATAAGTATTCAATTGATAGGCTAAATCTGCATAAAAAGCAGATCCTTTATAACCAAATCCCAAAGTATAATTATTAGTTGCTTTCAGATTAGAAAACTCAGTACTTGTACTAATACTATTAAGTGCTATTCTCTTAAATGTATCATCATACATGGCAGCTGTCCTATAATTATAACCTACACGAAAAGCAAACTCCGGTGCCAGTTTAAACTCTGCTCCAACACGAAGTGTATGTACCCCTTTCAATCCTGTTTTTATCTGCGATGTTTCATCCTCCATCCGCATACCATCGTCATATTTCAACTTAGCCGAAGAATAATCACTATACTCATATTCTGCCCCTAATGCAACAGAACGACCAATCGTATATCCTAAACTCAAATTGTATTTCCAAGGAGTCACCAACTGATACTTTGTTTTCGATTCACCTGGGAATTCCATTGTGTCATATTCATACAGTTCATCCTTACCAATCATCCCATCACTATTCATATCAATATCGGAAATTAAGAGAGCAGATGTACGGTCTTCCAAATTAAACCAAGTAGGCGTATGTATCGCAGCCCCAATACGAAAAGATGATGACTCAAATGGACGTACAATTACTCCCAGCTTAAAATCAAATCCAGTACCACTTGTATCAAACCAATTCTCTAAAGAATAGTTAGAAACATCTCCCTGGTAACTTTCTCTATAAATAGAATTTCTAGAATAATCGACGCTATAAGCTCCAATGGTAGCACCGAAATAAACTCTGTCATAAATATTGAACGCAACATTGAAGTCATAAGAGTGCAATCCGCCTTTTTCTCTAGAAGTATATTCTCCCATTACAGGCAAATAAATAATATTGCCTTCAGAATCGACTCTATAGCCTACATTACTAGCATACTGATTATTCTCACTATCATTCAATCCAATCACTCTGGTTCGTAAAGCCATAGCTCCCAACCATGGTGCAGCATCTATCCCTCCGTCAGTAAAAGCAGCATTAGAACTCAAATAGTCCTCAGAAAGCCCGTATGACAAAGAAGCAAATAAATCACTTTGTGACAGTGGCCCTTCCATATCTTCCATCAAACCATTCATTGCCATATTTTTATCAAAAGACTTCACCCTGCGGTAATTAAAACCAAAGTTCACAAACCGTAGAGCTGTTTCATGTCCAATACGACTTGATATAACAAATCCCACATTATCAAATGAACCTCTAAACTTATCTAGTTCATTCTTACTACCATTCGTATTAGACTTTAACCCAATATTACTAAAGCCAAATGTGGTCATCACATCATTGCTTCTATAAATACCCATACCTGCCGGATTGGTGCCCATCGTCGAGATATCACCTCCCAATGCTCCCATGGCTCCTCCCATGCCGACAAACCGGGCGGTTCCATTCAAGTCATTTCCCATTAACCGGGCAGCATCGTATAAGTTTTGTGCACTTACGGCAGTAGTACCAACTAAAGTACACAATATCACTATTGCAAATCTTATATTTTTCATAAATATGTCTTTTTAATAAAACCAATCATTTTATCTTCTTCGACTACCACCTCCACCTGACGAACCGGAACTGGAACGGGAACTTCCACCACCACTTGAGTAACCACTCGAACGAGAGGATGAAGACTGACTCGGTGAATAGGAACCAGAGGAAGAACGACTTGGAGAATAATTGGAATTAGAAGAAGAGCGACTGCTGCTCGACGGTGAATAGCTACGTGTAGTTGAACTTCCACGATTATAAGTAGAAGAAGAACGTCTGCTGCTGTTTTCCGTTGTTCCATAAGTCCGACGGGAAGAAGAACTGGAACGATTGCTATCATATGATGAACTGCTACGTGTACTACTCGGACGAGTATATGTAGTATTCCGGCGAGAAGAACTTGAATTGTTACCAGCTCCTACTCTCGTATCTGTAGTACGGGTACCTACAGTTCTTCTAGAAGAGTTATAGGTTGTTGTAGCACCCCGACGAGCTGACTGACCAACACTTCCTGTGTTAGTACGACGCGTGCCAACAGTTGTACCTATTCTACGATCTCCGCTTGATATATAAGAAGAACGTCGAGCGCTTCCTCCGCTATTTCCAAAATTAGAACGACGATCATTGTAATAAGTGTTACGAGCCCAATGGTTTCCACCTCCGCCCCAGCCCCAGCTAGGACCACCATGCCAATGGTGATGATGTCCCCAATATCCACCGCCATACCAGCCACCCCAGTAGCCGGGGTAATATCCCCAAGCATAGTAAGGACGATTCCATCCCCAGCCATAGTTCCATCCCCAGCCGTAAGAGCCATAACGCCAATCCCACCAAAGCGGGTTACTGAACGTCGGGAATGCATAAGCATACATACCATCGGTATATACGTTCCAATCCCATGAGTTCGGACCGTAAACTACATCCCAGTACAACGGGCTGCTGATACTGATAGCAAAACGCGGATTGCGGAAACGGATGATACGTTCAGCGTATTCATAGTCGTCTTTTGTACCATTGAATTCGCCCGTCACCCATTCTCCGTCCAAATCCGGATTAGATTTTTCCTTTATATATAAGGTATCATTATCCATTACAAATTCATTTTCACGTGCATCGTAACGGCGGTTATATTCATCCACATCCCGTGTTCTTCCCTTACGGTCCTGAACCACTACTGTAGTACCCGGTGAAGTATAGATGTTAGTCGTCACCTGTTTCTTCGGTTCCTTCTTAACCGGAGTTTCTTTCTTCTCCTGTTTGTTTTTGGAAGGCACGAAGTAAAGGTCGTCATCAACGCTTTGCGCAAAAATACCTATCGGAAGGCACAAGGCAAATAGCAAGAAATAAACAATCTTTTTCATATCATCTCGGTTTATGTAATTACTTAAACTTATTCACGTTACAAAGATAAGAAAGAGATTTTTCGCCCGGGGAAGATTTTCCCCAAAGGATAATAGGGAAATCCCTATTTCTAACTATCTTTGCCCATTATTCACCAGAATTAAAAACAACTATGAAGTATTTTGAGTTCACATTCCGCACCCAACCTTGTACCGAAACCGTCAATGACGTACTGGCTGCCATACTGGGTGAAGTCGGATTTGAAAGTTTTGTTGAGTGTGAAAGCGGGCTGACCGCATACATCCAACAGACATTATGTGATGAAAACGCCATCAAGATTGCCATTGCCGAGTTCCCCCTACCCGATACGGATATTACATATACATACACCGAAGCGGAAGATAAGGACTGGAATGAAGAATGGGAAAAGAATTTCTTCCAGCCGATTATTATCGGAAACCGATGTGTGATCCACAGCACTTTCCACCAAGATGTCCCCAAAGCGGAATATGACATCATCATCAATCCTCAAATGGCTTTCGGAACAGGACATCACGAGACTACCAGCCTCATCATTGAAGAATTGTTGGACAGTGAGCTGAAAGATAAATCCCTACTCGATATGGGCTGCGGAACTTCGATTCTTGCCATCCTCGCACGTATGCGAGGCGCACGCCCCTGTACAGCCATCGACATTGACGAATGGTGCGTACGAAACTCCATCGAAAATATCGAATTGAACCACGTAGATGATATTGCCGTATCAGAAGGAGATGCTTCGTCGCTTACAGGAAAAGGACCTTTCGACGTTATCATCGCCAACATCAACCGGAACATATTACTAAATGACATGAAGAAATATGTTGCCTGTATGCACACGAATTCCGAACTCTATATGAGTGGCTTTTATGTAGACGACATCGCCGCCATCCGCGAAGAAGCGGAGAAGAACGGACTGACTTTCGTTCATTATAAAGAGAAGAATCGCTGGGCAGAGGTGAAGTTTATTTATAAAGGATAATAGCCAACAAATTATCTTTAATAGTGACGGTATATGCGTGGGATAGTGACGCTATCCATAGCATATACCGTCACTATTTGCATCGGATAGCGTCACTATCCTACCCGTTTGGCAGCTGCGTACCCAGCAGAACCACCAATAAGTGTTGGGAAAAGAAATACCTGTTACCTAATAGTCAGCTTTTTAAGTTCCTCTAACGAGCCATTGAACACGTTCAGGTCGACGTCTTCTTTGATGCCTGGAACACTCCCTACATCAGTATGTTGCCAAAAGTCCCATTTCCCCTGATACTTTACAGAGTCAACATAATAATGGGCGATCCAGTAAGGGTATGTATTGAAGATGGAATCGTCCAGATAACGGGTTTTAAATTTATAAGAAGTATAAAGAATAGGTTTCACTCCATAATGAGATTCTACCCGGTCCAGCCAACGTTTAATACCTTGCTGCAATTCCTTTTTTTCCTTCCGGCCGGTCACTTCCACATCAAGTACAGGTGGTAAATCACCAGAAGTCAGTTTCACCGTACGAATAAAGAAGTCCGCCTGTTTCAAAGCATCCGTACCAGGAATATAAAAATGATAAGCACCACGAATAAATCCATGATTACGGGCATTGGCGAAGTTCGCCTCAAAGGTGGTGTCGTTATGGTCTCCCCCTTCTGTTGCTTTCATAAAAATGAAATGCAAGGGAGTAGCTGTCTCTTTATTCTGCAACAGTCTATTCCAATCAATCTTTCCCTGGTAGTGAGAGATATCAATACCATGAATATCATATCCGTTAGGGATACAGACTCCGTATTCCTTTAAGCCATGACAAGGCTTCCATCGATAAGCATAAGGACGGATACAGAAATAATAGAAAGCAATGGAAAAACAACCGACAATCGTCACTGCCAAAATGTTACGAACCCAAGTAGGCATAGCTCGTCCGGGTTGCTCCTGTTTCTTTTTCGGAGCACGGGGAGATTTGGAAGAAGATGTTCCCCTTTTTCTAGTAGCAGTGGAAACAGCCCTTTTCTTTTGGACAGTAGCCATCGGATTAGTATTACGTGACGTCATTGATCAGCAGAGCAAATGATTGAATAAATAATATGAGTAGCCATGCAGTATACTTTAGACGCGGATTTACGCGGATGACGCGGATTCTTTGATAAAATAAATCCGCGTTTATCTGCGTCATCCGCGTCTAAAAAATCCTTCATGAGAGTCGGCTTTGTACACAACTCCTTGAAGTATGTTTTATTTAGCTTGTTCCAGTTGCAAAGTCTTAGTTGCCTGGTCGCACACCTCTGTAGGACCGAAGTACTGGATCGGTCCCGGATATACATAATCCGTTTCGATAGCCCAGCGGTCACGTTGTGCAGCAAATGCCTTGAAAGGAGCACCGTCCAGTTTCACCAATGCTTTCTGGATAACCGGTTTCATTTCACCGTGACGACGTTCCATGTTCATCATCATAGTGATAGGCACACCACCCGCAATCCATTCGGCAGCAGGAGCAGTTGTGTTGCGTACAGAAGACATATAACCAGTCTTGCCGTTAGCAATCAACATAGAAGCTGTGTAACCCAAAGAGTAGCAGTAGTCAGCGTCGAAGTTTGACGGAGCAGCACAACGTCCTTCGTAACCGAAGAAGTGGTGTTGAGCAGCAAACTTACCTACATACTTGCCTTCTTCCTTCCATGCAGCCAACTTAGTAGCTACCATTTCAGACAACAGCTTTTCAGTTTCAATCAGTGATACCTGTACGTTTCCGTGCGGGTCGCGGTCCAATGTCAGCTGGCGGGCAACGCCTTCCGGCAGACTTGCATAGATAGCAGAGTTTTCCGGAGAAAGTTTGCGGATGATATAATCACGTTGGTGAGATTTCTTAATCTGACCGAATTCTTCAGCATTAGCCGCCAAGAAGTCGTTCAATTCAGCAATCAGACGTTTCATGGCAGGAATAAATTCTACCAATCCTTCCGGAATCAATACAGTACCGAAGTTGTTTCCTTGTGCAGCACGATCAGCTACCACTTTAGCGATGTAAGTCACTACATCGTCCAAAGACATATCTTTAGCTTCTACTTCTTCAGACACGATACATACGTTAGGCTGTACCTGCAAAGCACATTCCAGTGCGATGTGAGAAGCCGAACGACCCATCAATTTGATGAAGTGCCAGTATTTACGTGCAGAGTTACAGTCACGTTGGATGTTACCGATTACTTCTGCATAAGTTTTACATGCTGTATCGAAACCAAAAGAAGTTTCAATCATATCGTTCTTCAAGTCACCATCAATTGTTTTCGGACAACCGATTACCTGTACACCGTAGTTCTTAGCTGCATAGTATTCAGCCAATACACAAGCGTTTGTGTTAGAGTCATCACCACCAATGATAACCAATGCTTTAATGCCAAGTTCTTTGATGATTTCATATCCCTTTTCAAATTGGCTTTCTGCTTCCAGCTTCGTACGTCCGGAACCGATGATATCGAAACCACCTGTGTTGCGGTATTCGTCGATAATATCAGCAGTCAGTTCCATATAGTTGTGATCTACCAGACCACCAGGACCCAGGATAAAACCATATAATTTGTTTTCCGGGTTCAATTTCTTGATACCGTCGAACAAACCGGAAATTACGTTGTGTCCGCCCGGAGCCTGACCACCGGAAAGAATTACACCAACGTTCATAGCAGGAAGAGCAACAGCTTCACCAGCTTCGAATGTAATCAACGGCATTCCATACGTGTTCGGGAATAATGCTTTGATAGCTTCCTGATCGGCTACAGACTGAGTAGCAGCACCTGCTACAACCTTAACAGCTCCTGATGCCAATGCTTTCGGAAGTTTGGGCTGGTAAGCAGCCCTTGCGATTTGCAATGCACTTTTAGTCATTTTCTTTAATTTTTTATTTAAAGGTGTTAGTAAGTTTCTTGTCAAACTTGAAAAGCGTTGCAAATTTCGCACTTTTTTCCGAATTATGAAAGAAGGCAGTGAACTTTTCTTTATCCGAATCCCCAATACGCATTCTTTTGAAAGCCGATACTCAGACACATGGTTCATTTGTTTTCTCACTCAAGCATAAGTATTTCTCAGGAAAATAGAATACCTTTGCAGCTGATTTCCCAAAACTGTACAAAAGTATGACCAAGCAAGGCATCAACGACGGATCAGTGACCAAACTTCGCTGCGTGGTAGAACGCATCACATATCAGAATGCCGAAAACGGATATTCGGTAATGAAAGTCAAGGTAAAAGGATATAACGACCTTGTCACTTTGGTTGGCAACCTGCTGGAAGTACCGGCAGGCTCGGTGTTGCTGTGCGAGGGTGAATGGAAGGTGGACAAACGCTACGGACAACAGTTTCAATGCAAGACTTGGAAGGAGGTGATGCCCGCCACCGCCTATGGCATAGAGAAATACTTAGGGAGCGGACTGGTGAAAGGCATCGGTCCGAAGTTTGCCAAACTCATCGTAAACCAGTTTGGCACAGACACTATTGAAGTGATTGAGACCGACATCGAACGACTCTTCGAGGTGCCCGGCATCGGCAAGAAAAGAGTGGAGAAAATACGTGAGAGTTGGGAGAAGCAAAAGGACATCAAGAATGTGATGCTCTTTCTGCAAGGCTTTGGAGTGAGTACAGCATACGCGGCAAAAATCTACCGACAGTATGGTAAGGAAAGTATCAACAAGGTGAAAGACAATCCTTATCGGCTGGCTGACGACATTTGGGGCATCGGCTTCAAAACTGCCGACAGCATTGCCCGGAAGATGGATTATGAGATAAATGACAAACGGCGGCTGCGCAGCGGACTCATCTACGCACTCAACCAACTTGCCGACGAGGGGCACTGTTATGCGGAAGAGCAACAACTCATCGGCACTGCCAAACAAATGCTTGAGGCAGACGAGGAATGTATACGCACGGCTATGAACGAAGCCATAGAAACTGAAGATTTGATGCTTGACGACACGGCTATCTATCTGCCACCCTTCTACTATGCCGAGTGCGGAACAGCCAATCGGCTGAACGCGCTGGTCCATGCCGAGGAAGGCAATACTCTTTTCAGCGCACGTTTCAATCTTGACAAGCTCCAAAAGGAAACCGGCATCGAATATGACGAAGTACAAGTGGAAGCCATCCGCCAGGCAATCGCTTCGAAGGTGATGGTGCTCACAGGCGGTCCCGGTACAGGTAAAACCACTACGACCAAAGCCATCATAGCTGCCCTGCAATCGGCGGGTATGCGCATCCTCCTTGCCGCTCCCACAGGGCGTGCCGCCAAGCGAATGAGCGAAGCCACGGGAATGCAAGCGAAGACCATCCACCGACTGTTGGAGTACAACCCGCAGGACGGCTACAAGCGCAACGATGAGAATCCTTTGGAAGGCGATGCACTGATAGTGGACGAGTGTTCGATGATTGACATCATACTGATGAATAACCTCACAAAGGCACTGCCCACCACCATGCGCCTGGTACTGGTGGGAGACATCGACCAGTTGCCCAGTGTCGGGGCAGGCAATGTGTTACGCGACATCATTGATTCGGGGGCCATCCCGGTAGTGAGATTGACACGCATCTTCCGTCAGGCACAATCGAGCCGTATCGTTATGAGCGCACATGCCATCAACCAAGGACGTTTTCCGGACATAAGCAACGGACAGCAAACTGACTTCTTCTTCATCAAACAAGAGGACCCCGAGCTGGTGGCGCAGACCATCGTCTCGTTAGTGCGCGACCGACTGCCCAAGGCTTACCATCAAGACACCGCCAACATACAGGTGCTCACTCCCATGCAACGCGGTGTTGTAGGTGCTGCCAACCTGAATATGGTCTTGCAACAGACTTTAAACAACAACACCGCCTTCCTGAACCGGGGCGGATATACCTACAAACAAGGCGACCGGGTGATGCAACTGCGCAACAACTACGACAAAGATGTATATAACGGTGACTTGGGGTATGTGCTTGCTGTGGACACAGAAGAGCGCACATTGACTGTCGACTTCGACGGACAGATAACAGAATACGAAGCATCGGAACTGGATGAGCTGACACTTGCATACGCCACTACCATCCATAAGTCGCAGGGCTCGGAATACCCCATCGTGGTCATGCCGGTATTGATGACACATTATGTGATGCTTCAGCGCAACCTCATATATACAGGCATCACCAGAGCCAAGAAGATATGTGTACTTGTGGGGCAAGCCAAAGCGCTTGCATACGCCATACAAAACATGAAGGTGCTCCGGCGCAACACACAGTTAAAGAAACGGCTTGCTCCACCCGCCCCTGTTCCAAAGACGGTAGCTTTCCGCTCACAACCTACCGAGGAGAGGATGCAGATGGCAGCGGAAGACAGAACACAATACGGGAAAAAAGAAAAAGGGAGCGAGTGAACGCTATTTACATATTTAGACCCCTACTTCAAATAATATTTCACGACTACCGGATTGTCGTCTTCTTTCAACTCTTCCATCTTACGGATTTCCTCTGCCGACATCAATTTGCGGTCAGTCACCCGTTCTATCCAATCCGGCTCACAAAGAGCAAACAGCACATTATCCGCCAAGGCAAAACCCGGATACATGGAAAAGGGCGCTTCTTCCTCCAACAAGGCACTTTTCCGCTTCTTTCTGTTATAAATAAAATGACTACCCATTCCCATATTCTTCTTTACGAAATAAACATACACATATTCATCACTGAACAGTTTCAGCATGGGTACTACACAATTGGATTTTACATACTTCCTTCTTACCTGTACATCCTCCGAAAGTTTCCTTCTCATTTCATCGGAATCTGTCCGCTTGCCCCCCGCACTACCGGACAGGTCTTCTTCCTTCACTTCATACTTGCCGAAATCAAGATAGATAATAGGAACCAACTTTTTCTCTTTCGCATCTATCCGGTATAAATAATAGTTCAATCCGGAAGGAACAAAATAAGCGTCATCGCCTATATGGAAAAGATTGTTTTGAGACGACAACCCGTTTCCACCAGATATCGTTCCTTCGTAAGGTATAGGAGTAATCTGCCGTGTCTTCCTATCGGCAAACAGCACTTCCGAAAATTCACCCGGAAGAAAAATATCATGGTCAGCATCCAAAGCCATCAAATGATTGACTACGGATTCCGGTTGAAATTTCCTTTGAGAGATGAACTCAAATGCAGGGCTGTAAGTGTAGACCGTTCCGTAAGGGTTCAAGAAGTCGATTCCTTTCAGATAAGGATTGTAATTCATATCCACCACAAAGCTATACTCTTGCGGGCCTTGCCCTATCCGTTTCTTTGAATTGCCTATATATCGTCCTTCTCCCGTAAAGGTATATACAGCGGATTTAGAGAAAATCGCAAAAAGGTTGTCTTCTTTATCATACACCACTTTACTACCGATAGAAGTCAAAGACGAATCGTTGGTTTCTAACGGTACAAGTTCTATTTTTTCAAGGAAAGAGGCGGGGTCTTTGGTAGGGTGGTCCACCTTCACCGGAATGACTTCCATGCCATCCGAAAAACTTCTGTCGGTAGAAGTACATGCACAAACAATAACTAACCCCAATATTAAACTTACATTTTTCATCATTATTCAGAAACAGTCTTTGCTTTTAGATAAATACTGGATAAACACTTTTTGCTTTTTCTATATTTGATGCTCAATAGCACACCGGAAGAAGCGAGGTAAAGATAGGATAAAATTATAATGTTCCTCACATAAACAGAAAATATACTCGAAAGCAAATCTCCAAACAGTGTCGGGCAAAAGATGAAGAACAGGGTCTTAACAGCCAACTTCTCTTCCATTAATAGAAAAGTTCTCTTTCATTAATTGTAAACTTATTATTATCAGCATATAAACATATTTTTCATTAATTATAATCTATAATTGCAAGCTTCGTTTATAAAAACAAAGGCTTTGATTATAAAAACGCAACTTGCAATTATATAATCAAAGCCTTCATTTATAGTTTTCATCGAATGAAAAAAAAGTTTCCTTCCTATCCGAAGGAAGTTTACACTTAATAGGAAGGAAGTTTTTCGTTAATAGCCAAAAGTTCAACTGTTAACAGTTTCTACGTAAGGCTACTGTCGTTTCCCCCTTTCTAAACATATAATGCAGTGATAGCCCAAAAGCACATCACTGCATTATTCCCTCAAAAAAACAAGTCAAAAGCTATTGTTTCCAACCACCGCCAAGCGCTTTATAAAGTTGTACGACAGTAATCAACTCGTCACGAATCGCATTGCTCAGACCTATCTGTGCGTCAAAGTATCCACGTTGGGCATCCAACACATCCAGATAATTGATGACACCGTTGATGTATTGAAGTTGCGCAAGGTCCATATAGCTCTTCGCCGAACGTTCAAGGTTGGCACGAAGTTCATACACTTCTTTTATCTTGTTGAAATTAACAATTGCGTTACGTGTCTCCTTAAAGGCTTGCAATACGGATTTCTCATAATTGTGTACTTCGGCTTCATAAGCCGCTTTCTTCGCTTTCAGTGCCGCACGGTTCTTCCCCCAACCAAAGATAGGAGTCAGCAGAGCTCCTTCCATAACAGCATAGGGAGATTTCAAAAGGCTGGACAGAGAAGTGCTCTCCGTACCGAAACCACCGGTCAGTGCCAGACGTGGGAACATATTCGTATAAGCCACTCCTACTTTCGCATTGGCGGCAATCAATTTCTGTTCCGCCTGACGGATATCGGGACGACGTTCCAACAAAGTGGACGGTAAACCTACCGGTAGCGTTTGGGGAGAATTGAACTCCCGAAGCAAGCGGGAACGGGCTATCTTGTTAGGATACTCCCCTGCAAGAAAAGCAATATCGTTTTCTTTCAAAGAGATTTTACGTTCCAAGTCCGGCACCAATGTTGCCGTACGTGCCAATTCCACTTGTGACTGACGGTAAGAAGTCTCCGAAGTCAATCCCCCTTCAAAACGGATGCGTGCCAGGCGGACTCCTTCTTCACGGGCTTTTAATGTTTGTTTTACAATATCCAGTTCCGTATCCAAAGCCACCAATTCATAATAAGCCTGTGCCACCTCGGCTACAATCGTCATCCTAAGTGCCCGTTGCGCTTCTATGGATTGCAGGTATTCGGCAATACTGGCGGAACGCGCCCAACGCAGATTTCCCCAAAGATCGAGTTCCCATGAGACCAAAAACTGAGCTTCAAAGGTTTCCGACTTTTTAAAGGCATCTCCCCCATGATTCTCCAATTCACGTTCTGCAGTCACCTTCCCTTTAATATCCGGTAGCAGTGCCGCAGTAGAGATTCGTTTCTGCGCAGCCATTTCCTGTACACGGGCAGCGGCAATCAACATATCCTTATTATGATCCAGTGCACGTTCTATCAAGTTCTGTAAGGTTGCATCCGTGTATATGTCCCGCCAATCCTGGTCGCCGAAGCTGACAGAATCCTGATGCTGCGCCAAGCTATCGGGCAGATGAAGGTCGGGACGGACATAGCTTTTTCCTATCTTGCAGGAAGTCAAGACTCCTGCCAGTAATAAAACGGCAATATATAGTTTCTTTCGTTTCATGATTTCTTATATTTTAAGATTTTCGACTTTGTTTTATATACCATCACAAAGAAGAACGGCACAAGAATGATACCAAACACAATGGCAAATATCATTCCGAAAAATACACCTGTACCGATTGCCTGCCGGCTTGCCGACCCGGGACCACTTGCCAATACCATCGGAAGCATACCAAGTACGAATGCGAGAGAGGTCATCAGAATCGGACGGAAACGCAATTTGGCTGCGTAGATAGCCGACTGCACCAAGTCTTCACCTTTATCGACCTGTACTTTTGCAAACTCTACAATCAAAATCGCATTCTTGGCAGCAAGTCCCACCAACATTACCAGACCAATCTGGAAATAGACATCGTTCTCCAATCCGCAAACCCAGACTCCCAGATAAGCTCCCAAAGCGGCAACAGGTAAAGAGAGCAACACGGCAATAGGTACTGTCCAACTTTCGTATTGCGCAGCAAGGAAGAGGAATACGAATAGGAACACCAATGCCATCACCATACCTGTCTGACCTCCCGCCTGTTTCTCCTGATAAGAAAGACCACTCCATTCAAGACCGATATTATCGGGAAGATGGTCACGGGCTATCTGCTCCATGATTTCCATCGCTTGTCCGGAACTATATCCCTGTGCAGCTGCTCCACGAATTACGGCTGTAGTAAACATATTGAAACGTTTAATACTTCCCGGTCCTGTGGTATAGGAGGCATTTCCTAAAGAAGTCAACGGTACCATCGCTCCATTGGAGGCTTTCACGAAGAACAGATTGATATTATCCTTATGTTCCCGGTAAGGAGCTTCCGCCTGAATGTAAACCTTATATATACGGTTGAACATATTAAAGTCGTTCACATACACCGAACCGGTATAAGCTTTCATGGTAGAGAACACATCAGCCAGTGGCACGCCCAGCATCTTTACTTTGTCACGGTCTACATCGAAATAGAGTTGCGGTATTTCCGATTGCAAGGAAGATGACAGTCCGGCTAATTCCTTGCGTTTGGATGCGTAGTACATCAATGTATCTGCCGCGTCTACCAAATTATCGAAAGTGGCTTCTCCACGGGCTTCCAATTGCATTTCAAAACCTCCCGAGCTACCCAGCCCCGGAATAACCGGAGGAGTGGACAGGTAGACTTTACATTCGGGATATTCACTCAAATGTTTTTCCACCGTATCCATAATCTTCTCAATAGTGGTGTTCTTCCGCTCTTCCCAAGGTTTCAGAATTACCGTCAGTTCAGCACGTCCCTGGTTACTTCCGATACGCGGACTACTTCCCGTTACGTTCTGTATATATTCAATATATGGATTCTTTTCCAAATAAGCAATGGCACGTTCTGTTACGATACGGGTACGTTCCAAAGTAGCTCCCTCCGGCAGTTCCAATTCAATCTTGAAATATCCCTGATCTTCCACAGGCAAGAAACTGGTCGGAATAATCCGGTGAATCAGCATAATAGCAATCAAAACCATACCAAAAGCACTCAAAACCCGGCGGGGATGTTTGATTGTACGAGCCACGGCAGCTACATATTTATTGCTACCGATGCCCAACCATTCATTAATTTTCCGGAAAACGATATTCTTTTTCTTTCCATTATTCGGCTTCAAAATCAATGAACACATCACTGGGCTCAATGTCAGAGCCACTACCGTAGAGATAAGTACGGACACTACAATCGTCACCGTAAACTGGCGGTACAACTGTCCCGTAATCCCGCTTAGGAAACTAACCGGAACAAACACCGCCGCCAATACCAACGAAGTAGCAATCAAAGCACTGGCAAGTCCGTTCATCGCTTTCTTCGTTGCTTCGTATGGACTCAGTTTTTCCGTTTCCATGATATGTTCCACGCCTTCCACCACCACAATCGCATCATCCACCACAATACCGATGGCAAGAATCAATCCGAGCAATGTCAGTATATTGAGCGAGAAACCGAAAATCAACATGAATCCGAAAGTACCGATCAATGAAATAGGTACTGCTACTACCGGAATCAACGTCGCACGCCAGCTCTGCAAGGATAGATAAACCACCAACACAACCAATACCAACGCTTCAAACAACGTCTTATATACTTCATGTATAGATTCGGAAATATAAGTCGTCATATCGAACGGAATCTCATAACTCAATCCTTCCGGGAAATTCTTACTAATTTCATCCATAGCCTCTTTTACCCTCTCGGCCACTTCCATCGCATTTGCTCCCGGCAGCATATAAATGCCAAGCACAGCAGCATTCTCACCGTTGATACCACTCTCCGTATTATAAGAAGAGGCCTCTAACGATACACGCGCCACGTCTTTCAACCGGATGATAGACCCGTTGGCATTGGCACGCACTACGATATCTTCAAACTGCCCCACGGTAGACAAACGTCCTTGAGTCGTAATAGGAATCGTTATATCCAACCCCTGCACCGGCTGCTGTCCCAATACACCGGCTGCCGATTCACGGTTCTGGTCTTTCAAGGCATTCTGCAAATCCTGCACAGTCAACCCGAAGTTTGCCAGTTTATCGGGCTGCGCCCATATCTGCATCGCATAGTAACGGCTACCGATGTTCGACACACGTCCAACCCCCGGAATACGGCGAATCACATCAAGCACATTGATAGTAGCAAAGTTACTCAAATAAATTTCGTCGAACTTCGGATCAGTAGAAGTCAAACAAAGCGTCATCAACTGACTGGGAGCCTGTTTTTCTACCGAAATACCATTCTGAATGACTTCCGCCGGCAGACGGGATTCCGCCAGTTTCACACGGTTTTGAATCTCAACGGCTGCCAAGTCCGGATCGGCAGATACATCAAAAGTGACCGTTGCCGAAAAACCTCCGGAGTTAGAACTGTTTGATTCCATATAAAGCATACCCGGCGTACCATTGATTTCCTGCTCAATTGGAGTGGCTACCGCCTGCGACACGGTAAGTGCGCTGGCACCCGGATAGGAAGCACTGATCTTCACCACCGGGGGTGTAATCTGCGGATATTGGTCCACCGGAAGCATTGTCAGACCAATCACACCGACAATCACAATCACGATGGAGATTACAGCCGAGAAGACCGGCCTATCTATAAAAAAAGTAACTTTCATCGTTTATTCTCCTTTCACGTTATCCTTCGTTCCGGCAATGTTTTCTTTTACTCCGGTCACTTCATTTTTTGTCGTAATAATACTGTCTCCAGCTTCGGTTTTCGGTTCGCTGACCCGTACTTTCATGCCCGGAGTCAACTTATGGAAGCCTTCTGCAACCACCATTTCTCCTTCTGCCAGCCCTCGTTCTACCACCACATTATTCCCGACTTCCGGTCCTAACTCGATAAAACGTTTCTCTACCGTATTATCTTTGCGCATGGTATAAATATATGCTCCACCTTTTTCAATGGTAACGGCTTTCATCGGAACAACTAGTGCACCCTCACGAACATCCAGCAATAATTTTACTTTTGTAAATTGTCCGGGCAACAATACTTGTTTGGGGTTCGGCATTTCTGCACGTACAGAGAAAGTTCCGGTTTGAGGATCGACCTGCGGTTCGGCAAAATCCACATATCCCTTGAACGGATAAACGGTATTATCTGCCAATGTAATGGTAATATTCGGCTGCCAGGAACGAGTGGGGTCCTGTAGTCCCAAATTAATGTTTCGTTCTTTACTCTTCAGATAATCGAGTGCTGTCATACTGAAATCCACCAACACTGTATCACTTTTCACAATAGTAGCAAGCAATGATTTTCCTCCGGGACCTACTAACGTACCCAAGTCCACATTTCTTTCACTAATGTGTCCCGATAAGGGCGAACGAACAATGGTATACCCCAATTCCAGTTCAGCCTGTGCCAAATCCGCCTCGCTCATGGCTACTGTTGCCTCGGCACTTTCATAAGCAGCTTCCGCATTATCCAAGTCCAACTGGCTTGCAGCATTCTGCTCAAACAACGGACGGATACGCTTTAAATCACGTTCCGCTTTCAAAGCCTGTGCCTCGTCTTTTTTCAATTGCGCCCTAGCTTTATCTGCTTTGGCACGATACTGATCCTGATTGATTACAAACAAAACCTGATTCTTATTGACATATGTACCTTCGGCAAAAAGCATATTTTCCAGATAACCTTCCACACGGGCACGTACTTCGACGAACTGTTGGGCACGAATACGCCCCACATATTCCCCATATATCTCTACGTCGTCTTTCACTACCGGTTCAACAATGACTGTCGGCATTTCCGGCGCAACCTTCTGAGGCCGGGTCAGTATCCAATACATACCCAACACAATTACCATACACATAATAGCAGCAATGGTTCTCTTTCTCCTCAGTTTCAACTCATTTTTCGAAAAGAATAATCTCATATCGAATCTTATTATTTAATTTAACTTATGTTTGTTCTATATCCTTATTTACAACTCATATACCAAAAATGCGTCACCTGCATTATTTGCTTAAAATCAAAGCATTAGATATTCTTTCGTTTTGCAGAAAGTGTGGAAATCCACTGTATGGTGTAGAAATAATCCACAATTCCGACTTTTAGAACATTTTTTCTACTTTCCATTTCAACAACTAAACAAATTATGCCTTACATTTGTACTATAATAAATAACACTAGACTGTGTCCTAATGAAAAAACAAATCTTTTCAACATTGGTTTTATCAATCTGCATCTTATTTCCTTTTTCTTTGCATTCTCAGGAGCAACGCAAAAAGGTGGGAGTGGTTTTAAGTGGTGGCGGCGCCAAAGGAATGGCGCACATCAAAGCATTGAAAGTGATTGAGGAAGCTGGCATCCCCATTGATTATATAGCAGGAACCAGTATGGGTGCTATAGTAGGTGGTCTATACGCCATCGGCTACACGCCGGAGCAACTGGACAGTATGGTACGGAAACAAAACTGGACATTCCTGCTCAGTGACCGTGTCAAACGAAGCGCCATGTCACTGACCGAGCGTGAGCGCTCTGAAAAATTCGTCATATCCATCCCTTTCACCAAAACTCCTAAAGATGCAGCTTCGGGAGGACTCATGAAAGGACAGAACCTTGCCAACTTATTCTCGGATCTGACAATGGGGTATCACGACTCTATTGACTTCAATAAACTTCCTATACCTTTTGCCTGTGTAGCGGCTGATATCGTAAACGGAAAGCAAATCATATTCCGGAACGGGATACTTTCTACTGCCATGCGTGCCAGCATGGCGATTCCCGGCGCATTCACTCCGGTGCGACAAGATAACATGGTGTTGGTAGACGGTGGTATTGTCAACAATTACCCGGCAGATGTCGCAAAAGCGATGGGAGCCGATATTATTATCGGAATAGATGTACAAAACGCCTTGAAACCGGCAGACAAGCTAAATAGTGTCCCTGATATTCTAGGACAGATTGTGGATATTACCTGTCAGGCAAACCATGAAAAGAATGTAAATCTCACAGATACCTACATCCGTGTGAATGTAGATGGCTATTCTTCCGCCAGTTTCACTCCCGCTGCCATTGACACGTTGATGCGAAGAGGCGAAGAAGCTGCAAGGGCACAATGGAAGTCCCTGCTTGCACTGAAAAAGGAGATAGGAATACCGGATGATTATACCCCCAAACAACACGGCCCCTACTCTTCCTTATCCAATGTACGCACTATCTACGTGACGGATATTTCGTTCACTGGTGTAGAAGCCGATGACAAGAAATGGCTAATGAAGAAGTGTAACCTGAAAGAAAACAGCAATATCTCCACCCAACAGATAGAACAAGCTTTGTTCCAGCTACGCGGAAGCCAGTCTTATTCCAGTGCCAGTTATACATTGACGGACACTCCCGAAGGTTATCAGCTCAACTTCCTGCTGCAAGAGAAATATGAGAGAAGAATCAACCTGGGAATCCGTTTCGATTCGGAAGAAATAGCGTCTCTGCTACTCAACGCAACGGCAGATCTCAAAACCCACATTCCTTCCCGCCTGTCCCTCACCGGACGACTGGGGAAACGATATGCCGCCCGTATAGACTATACTCTCGAACCGATACAACAGCGTAATTTCAACTTCTCGTACATGTTTCAATACAATGATATCAACATATACGAGGAAGGCAACCGCGCCTATAACACTACTTATAAATATCATTTAGCCGAATTCGGTTTCTCTGATGTATGGTACAAGAACTTCCGCTTCGGGCTAGGACTTCGTTTCGAATATTATAAGTATAAGGATTTCCTGTTCAAGAAACCTGAAATCTCCGATCTGAAAGTAGAATCGGAACATTTTCTAAGTTATTTTGCGCAGGTACAGTATAATACTTATGACAAGGGGTATTTCCCCGCCAAAGGTAGTGACTTCAAAGCCGCCTATTCACTCTATACGGATAACATGGCGCAATACAACGACCATGCCCCATTCTCCGCATTAAGTGCTTCATGGGCAAGCGTCATTCCTATCACCCGCCGTTTCGCAGTCATCCCCTCCATTTACGGACGTATCCTGATTGGAAGAGATTTTCCTTATCCGCTGCAAAACGCGATTGGTGGTGACGTACCCGGTTTTTATATTCCACAGCAATTACCGTTTGCCGGGGTTACCAACCTGGAATTGATGGATAACACCATTATGATCACGTCTGTTAAGTTCAGGCAACGTATGGGAGCCATTCATTACCTCACACTGACGGGTAACTACGGGCTGACGTATAGTAATTTCTTCGATATATTGAAAGGCAAACAATTATTCGGTATCAGCGCAGGATATGGAATGGACAGTATCTTCGGACCGTTGGAAATATCATTGGGATATTCCAACCAGACGGACAAAGGAAGTTGCTTTGTGAATTTAGGATATTACTTCTAATTACCCAGACAATATCGGTCAAGCAAAAAAGAGAAGTAAAAGAAAAACCGTCACTCACGTGAAAGTTATTCTTTTACTTCTCTATAACTTAATGAACAAACTTAATAATTAACCTTATGACTTAAATGTCTTCAGTGTACATCATAGACATACAATTATCTTATTATTCCCTTTAGATTTTAAAGGGTGTCATTTTCAGATATACCCGATAATCTTTAATCATGCCTGTCTTACCGGCTTCTGCTCTCGGCAAATATGAAAATCCGGTTACTACCTTATCTTCACCGAGATTAATCACAATCTGATGCGGGAATTTATGTTTGGCAGCCGAAGAATAGCTTGTGTGCCAAAAGGTAGATTCCTGCAAGTCGAACACATTCGTTGCAATATTATTCGCTTCTTCCGTTTCCTCACTATCTGCATAAACAACTTTCCAATGTTGGCGTGACAAGGGCTTACCATCAGCTCCCAGTAACTCCAATTCCGCAATGGCTGCAAAATCTTTCCCATCATGTGCATTCAATGCTTCCAGACAGAAGAAACGTGTTTCCACCTCTTTTCCAAACTTCACATGTTGCCAACCATTACCCGCCTTGAAAGCACCTTTATAAACGGGCGTTTCTCCGCTCAAGTCCAAGTTCTCACCTACTTTACGATGTGCATAGGCAGCACCATGAACGCGTAAATTATCGAGAATAGGTTGTTGCAAGCCTGCCGTTTCCGGTTGTACAGGTCCAGCCATATCCAATATAATCACTTCGTTCTCACCTTTCTTCAACCAACATCCCGGCACATATAAGGTTTGTTGTGGTCCTATTTCCCAGTAACGTCCAATAGCATAACCATTCACCCAGACCATCCCTTTACTCCAGTTAGTCATATCCAGGAAAGTATCACCTGTTTTGTCCAACATAAGGGTCCCTCGATAGTAGGCAGGATATTTTAGGGGATTATCCTGCTTCATAAATTCCTTATTTTGCGCAAAAGCATAATCAACCGGGATATTATAAACTTTCCAGTTCTTTAATGAAGTAATAACACCGTTATTCGACTGGACTTCCACTTTTTCAGTGATACCCTTCCAATCATAAATGCCTTTACCAAAATTCATACGCCCCATTGCTTCTACCAAAATATCCAGCTGGGCCCCTTCTTTCATTGGAGGAAGAATAACCGTACCTTCACCTTTTAAACGACTTAATGTAGCTAATTTCTTACCATCCAAGAAAACCTGTGCCCAGTCATGAGCCTCTGTGATTGTCAACGTCTGTTCTTCTTTAGATGCCGGCAGTGTAGTCCGGTACAAAATACTTCCCCATCCCTGATCGAACGCCTCCATTGACTGAATGTTTTCACTAATCTTTGGCTCCGGCAGATTATCAAACAGTATCGCCACTTCATTCAATTTAAATGAAGGAATGGCAATAGTCGGAATAGAATCCGGAACTTCCGGCAATGACTCACCTTCGGGTAAATAGTTACTTAACAAATTGCGTACCTCAAAATATTTGGGAGTGACTTTTCCTGATTCATTGATGGGTGCATCATAATCATAAGACGTACACGTCGGAGAGAAATTAGGGAAATTTGCTCCTCCCCAATGCCCGAAACTAGTACCTCCATGGGTCATATACAAACTAAATGAAATATTTCGGTCAAGCATTTCTTTCATTCCTTTTACCAAATCCTCCGCACTGCGTGTCTCATGCTTCGCTCCCCAATGGTCAAACCATCCGGACCAAAACTCACTACACATCAACGGTATATCGGGACGAAGTTCCTGCAAACGCTTAAATTGATCGTCAATATTGGCTCCTGTACCAAAATTGATTGTCCAAAGCAAATCATCCAATGCATTATTCTCAAAGTTCGAATTCCAGTCACATTGGAATAAAGGAACTCCTGTGAAACCTGCCTGTTTTACAATATCACGTATTTCAGCAATGTATGGCTTGTCTATCCCGAATGATCCATATTCATTCTCAACTTGTACCATAATGATATTACCACCTTTACTAATCTGAAGATCAGTAAGCTGTTTACCCACTTCGTTCATGAATAATTTCACCCGCTCCATATAATACGGATCTTGTTCACGAAGCTTGATGTCCTTCTTCTTCAACAACCACCAAGGTAATCCACCCATCTCCCACTCTGCACAAACATACGGTCCGGGACGAACGATCACGTACATTCCGTTTTCCTGCGCCAGCCGACAGAAAGCCGCAATATCTTTTTGACCGGTAAAGTCATATTTTCCCTCCTCCGGCTCATGAAAATTCCAAAAGACATAAAGACAAATGGTATTCATACCTAATGCCTTACACATTTTGATACGATGCTCCCAATACTCTTTTGGTATACGGGGATAATGAATTTCGGCTGCTTTTACCACAAACGGTTTTCCGTTAAGTAAAAATGTCTTGTCCCCTATTTCAAATGTCTCTTTCGAAGATTGGGAACAGGAAGTGCTGAAAACAGTCACTAATAAAATAAGCAAATACAATAAAGGTTTCTTCATTTTTTAATCTATTGTTTTCATGATACAATACTATTTCCAAATAAATCCACCATCGGTCAATGTTTCCATTCAGACCGACAGCGAATTTGCAAACCAATCAATGTGTTACCTAAAAACTAAAACTATTACCTATTGAAAACTAAATGCATTGCAAAGATGAGATATTCTTTTTATACAAAGGTCTTCAAATCGGTCAAAACAGGACAATATTCATTCAATATAGTTTAAATCTTACTTTTTAACAGCGATTTTTTTATTCATTATAAAAAAATCCCGCCAATACATTTTACAGTATTGACGGGACCAACATATATAATAAAGGTTAGTTAGTGTAATAAACCGTATGTCACATTATCCTCCTTTACGTTCTTAACGTTATGGACTTTTTTCACAAAATCGTTCACCTTATCCACATGTACGTCTTGAATAACTACATTTTTGACAGGCAATTTTGCGTCCCCCTTTAACTCATATATCGCATCAGCGGAATCACAAATCACATTTTTCAAATAAATGCCATCAATACGAGTAATACGTTCTTCATAAGTAGGAACAAGCTCCCTCCACTGATAGAGCACATCTGTATCTATTTCCAGCACACGTTGTACATGTCCGGTTCTTATATTTTCCATGTGAATATTTTCAATAAACGCTCCTCGTCTATGATTTGTCTTCACAAAGAAAAGTCGTCGTACAGATTGTGGTGCTTTACAATCATGCATATACACATTACGAATACCACCTGAAATTTCACTGCCAATTCCTAATAAAGTATGCCCTTCCAAAATATTACAATTACGAATTACAATATTTTCAGTCGGAGTGTTTAATCTCCAGGCGTCACGATTACGACCGGCCTTAATCACCACCGCATCATCACCTTGGTCAAAGGTACAATCCTCCACTAAAAAATTACGAGTCATCTCCAAATCAATACCGTCATTATTGTGTCCATGCGCTTTAACATCCAGATTACGTACTATCCCGCCATTGCACATATACATATGAATCGTCCAAAAGGGGCTTTCACGAATCTTAAAACTATCAAGCAGTACATTCTCGCAACGATTAAAATGTATCAGATGCGGACGAAGATGGTTCTCACCTACCGCCATCTGTCGTTTTTCAACAGGTACATCTTTGGATGCCATCGTATACAACTTTCTAAGTGCATCCATGTGAGCCTTAGGACGGGCAAACCACTTCTTCCAACAATCCATCTTCGGACTTAACAGACCTGTTCCTGTAATAGCCACATTCTTGCACTCAAGAGCATAAATCAAAGGTGAATTGTTATAACATTCCATCCCCTCCCAAGACGTCATTACGGCTGGCAAATAATGAGAAGGATTATCCGTAAACGTAGTACCGCCCCTTCAGCCAAATACAAGTTTACATTACTCTTGAGATGGATTGGTCCGGTCAACCATTCTCCTTCAGGTATAACTACTCTCCCGCCTCCTGCCTGATTACAAGCAGCTATAGCACCCGCAATTGCATCAGAAACATCCGCCTCTCCTCCTTTTACAGCACCATAATTTACAATGGAGAAATCTTGATCAGGATATATAAACTCTTTTATTGGCTTCATTGAAAATGGCGCATCCACTTTCACATATTTGAATTGTCCCCACAGAGTTGCAAAAGAGACAACCAACAGTCCTATAGTAAATAAAAATTTCTTCATTTAATAATGTATTGCATGATCCTTTGGAAATTCATGTCCACTCCACGCCTTTTTAGAGGTCCAGTCTTGAGGTTTTGCGGTCCAAAAGGAATGATTGGCAGGAAGTCCTAATGGTAGAAATACTTCTGATGTAATATACATACTTCCATTATTACTATACCAGTCCGCCAAACCGGTCTGATGCCCCGCAAAGCCTAATTGCAAAAATCCTTTCTCATTGAAATTACCATCAACAGCAAACAAACGTTTCATGACGCAAGTTAAAGCATTACGTACCTGGCCTTCCGGAAGTTCTTCGGGCAGCATTTCTTTCCAGCAAAGCATTGACAATGGCTGAAAAACTCCCAAACGATAAGTCATCGAACGACCGAATACCGGAAAAGATGCTTCAGGAGATATAAAACGTTCCAAAATCATTCCGAAACGCTGCATGCGTTTCTTAGCCAAATCTTCTGTTTTCTTTTGCATCTCCAAACTACGGTCATGCAATATTACTTTATGATCGTTGACAGTCTGCATTACTTGTACAAACATAGGTTGAATCACATAACTATTATAGTAATCGAATGCAAAAGTTTCTCCATCCGAATACCAGCCATCACCTACATACCACTCTTCTACTTTTCGAACAGCTGTATGAATACGGAACAAATCGTATTGTGCATCGGCTTCCATCAAAAAAGATTCAATCATAGCTGAAAACAATAGCCAATTTGTGTATGGCGGATCAATCCGACGCAATAACTGAAATTCTTTAATATAACGTTGTTTTGTCACTTCATCCAATGGTTCCCAAAGCTGCTTTTTAGCACGAAGAAAGCTACTGGCAATATAAGCCGCATCTACCAAAGGTTGCCCTTCATTTCTCCATAAAAGATAATCAGGGCTATCCGGGTCAACAGCATGCGCATAACTCTTCAAAGCCCATTCACGCAATTGCTTGCGCGTTTTACCTTCTTCCGTATCATCATCCGGCAAAGAAAGCCAGGGAGCAATACCAGACATCAGACGCCCGAAACACTCCATGTAGGTCACATCCTTACTGCGTCCATCCCATGTTGGACTGATCTCTACCTGCATATTTTTCTTCAACTCCCCTTTGCTCATATTACTCAATACAGGAGCAGCAATCTTATATGCCATCTGTGCCCAATATTCACGGTCACTGATTTCCTTTTCTACCTTCCCCTTTTTAGCATAAGTTACTGTACTGAACACACACAATAAAATAAAGACCAGGATATTTTTATTTTTCATCATTACATTCAAATATAAAAAACAATTTTAATTATTCAGATATTTCACCATTTCAGAACCCGCCAACAGGAAAGCTCCTACCCCAAAGTCCGCAGTCGTCTCCGGTCCTACATTCTTATGTTGGTCTGCTCTTTCACCGATTGGTTGTACATAGCCTATCTTTCCATTGGGTTGCAAGGCTATTTCAGTCAAGTATTTCCAACCTTGTTTTATAACAGGTTCATAAGTTGATTTATCCAAAAATCCATTATTCACACCCCAAAGATACCCATAGGTAAAGAAAGCTGTCCCACTTGTTTCACGTCCCGGAGCCTGCACCGGATCCAACAAACTACGAGTCCAGTATCCCTCTTCCTGTTGTGCAGTAGCCAATGATTTAGCCATAGCCTGGTATATGGTAATATATTCAGCACGATGTGCATCATTTTCGGGCAGGTCCTGCAAAACTTTAGCCAAACCAGCAAACACCCAACCGTTACCCCTAGACCAAAAGTCTTTCAATCCTTGATTTGTCTTATGTTTCGGGTAGATGTATTTTCCATCGCGATAAAACAGGGCACTCTCCTCATCATACATGAGATTTTTAGCATAAGTAAAGTACTCATAGAGTTTATCCAAATATTGCTGATTACCTGTAACCTTATAAAGTTTGGTCATCACCGGCATTACCATATACAATCCGTCTGCCCACCACCAATAGTCATTATTGGGAGTTGACATTTCATATTCCATCACTTCCTTGGCACGGGCTATTTTATACTCTGCCGGCTCACGGTCCATGTTATACAAGTCAATATAAGTCTGGAAACAGATCTGCCAATCTCCGAAGAGAACATGTTCCATCGTTTCACCATAATTATATTTCCACTTAGATTTATCATCAGAAGTAGCTCCCTTCCATTGGTTCTTTTCAGCCCATGCTTCCGAATACTTCTTGTAAGTCTCATTACCGGTTACTTCATAAGCTGCAATATTTCCGGTATGATAAGCAGCCGGATGCCAAAAGGCAAATGCCGGTTCCGGATTCTCCGCCTGCCAATAGTCATTTACTTTCTTAATAGTCTCAATAACCTTTGACTTTGTCCATACACTATCGGTAATTGCTTCATTCTGATTGTTACTCTTACCTGATTTACATCCTGCCATGCTAATACTGAAAACACAGCTTAATACCCAAAAAGAAATTTTTCTAAAGTTCATTAATTATACAGTTTTTCGTGGTTATTATTCAAGAAACAAAGATGCATCCTTTTTAGGACAGAAACGTCCTAAAATGCGTCAAAACCGTACAAAAATCATTCAACATATAAAAAATTGTCTTTTTGAGGAAAGAACTATCAGATATCCTTGTTATAAAGCATACAAACTACAAGCCCACCATAACTAGTCAATACAATCAATAATAACCAAAGAATCTGAATGTGCCATGCTATTTGTTTTTTTATCATATATCTAGTACCAATAATGCAAGGCACAATAAACACTATTAATATGGATAAAACGGAAATAAGATAGAATACAGCCATAACTTTCAAACTTTTATTTAATCCAGTATTTAACAAGCAAAGAAATTACAATGAAGCAATAGCTCAAAACATTTCCACTAAGTATCGCCCACATCACTGCCCGGCTCTTATCTTTAAAGATCCATCTCACGGTCAAGTATTCAAGCCCGAAACTTCCGGCAAACATCAGAATCCAAGTAATGAGCATAGTCGGAAAGAACGGATAAAGCTTTCTCCTATAAGGACACCGCTCCAAACAAAATTCAATAATACTAAATTCATATCCTAATTGTTTTTATAGTATTTCGTCCCATACTCTGCGACTCTTATGCAACACGACTTTTATATCCTTGACCTTTCTCTTCCTTACTCTCACACTCTTCGTTTTCATACCGGGGTAATTAACCTTCAAAACTGCTCTCTTTCCGGATATTTGAAGGATGAATCGCCCATTGAGGTCAGAAAGCGTCCTATGAGCAGTTCCTTTTTCAACAATTTCTGCTCCTATTATCGGATGACCGCATTTATCCATTACTATTCCTTCTACAGAAACAGAATGTCTATCTTGTGAAACAAGAACAATTCCTCCAGCAACAATCGAAACTTTCTTAACAGTCTTCCGTCCTACAACCTCTACTTGTGGAAGCATAGTACAATTGTTCTTCAAACTATCTTCTCCCACCTTTTGTCCATATAAAGAAGTAGTCCCCATAGTAGACATTCCCAACGAAACACCTACTATTTTGACAGCCAGTCCTATTCTTTGACGAAAAAGAAGTTGCTCTTCTAAATAGCGGACTTCAGCTTCACATTTTGGTAATCATTCTATTTTCCGCCACGACAATTTTATCGGCTGTTCTTCAGCCGATAAAATAAAAATGCCCGCAAGAAAATATTTTTGTTTTAACATTCCGGTTTATAAAAACATGGTAGAAG
>NZ_JANJZR010000169.1 GCF_024623065.1 Bacteroides acidifaciens | reverse complement strand
CAGACGGACGCGACAAGAAAAGCTGGGGTAAGAGCTATAATATTATGACTGAAGAGAATTTAAACAGGCTCTAAATGAAGAGATATTGAATGTAGAAAAGTCATACTCCATATATCAAAGTTTTACTCATTCAAAATACAATTCTGATGAATGTATTTCCGCATACCATACATGGTATAGCGGCGCAGCAGTGTTGTTCTCAAAATTCTTTCAAAGCAGTGATGATGAGTATAAAATTTTTAGGAATGAGATGGGAGCAGCATGGGTTTTACAGTCGGAATACTCTACAATTGTTGTCCCCGGGTTTGAAATTCCGGATATAAAGGGGGCAATAAATCCGCGAAAGTTGGCTATTGTTTTAAATGATAAAAAGCATATTCGTAGTTCGTTAAATAAATTTCGTGAACGATTTCTGGATCTTTTTAATCTCCCGAATCTTGATGATGACATTGTATGGGAAAATAATCGGAACTCCTTTATAGAAGTTGTGCTGCAAAAGGATAAATTAACGGAATAGATAGTAGCGTTTTTATAAATAAGTGTCACCTTTGTAAAACCTAATGGAGTAATGGGGAAGAACATTGAAACAGTGCCGTGTACAATTCGTGAACAACGGGAAATGAGGCATTGCAATATTCTGAACACCATTTAGTTACAACAATCCCCACAGTTCAAGGCGGATCACTTTTTAAAACAGCAAAATTGCACAAAGCCTTGATAATCAAACTTATCATAGTTTTTTTTATATCAAACCTGCATATTACCGCAAGCCGGAACGCATAGTAATAAACGGGTCAATCCGAAGTTTCGATAATATCATAACCGTAGAGGTCGATATTTTAGAAATCGACCTCTAACTGTTCCAATTTTTCATTATATGGCACACATCATTACCATTTTACAGGTTCACCTAAGATGTTGCCGTCTGCTGCATCTTCTGAATTAAAGGTATTACTTTTATATTGAATGCAAAGCATTACAAGTGGCTCTGTTCCATTATTGCGGATAGAACGTTTTCCTTCAGGAACTACACGTACCACACTTCCTTCCGAAATGGGGAATACTTGACCGTCTACCTGAAACTCGCCATTTCCACTAAGGAAAAAATAAAGTTCTTCATGTGTTTTGTGAGTGTGAAGAAATCCTGTTTCTGTTCCCGGTTGAAATAGCTGGAATGAAAATTCGCTTCCTGTGGTTTGAAGTGCAGAACCGCAGAATACTTTACCCGGAATTTTAATTTCAGGAGTAAGTTCCAACACGTAATCTCCTAATTCATTTAACTTACCTAAGTTGATAACATCGAAGTTTGTTGCTGATGTTGTTTTCTCAATCTGTTTCATTGCTTTCAATTTTGAATGTGAATACTTCTATTGGTTATATATCGCAATTTAGCTAACTTTGCATTAAATTGTTACTTCTTTTAGATATCGCAAATCTACAAAGCATTTATTTATCACACAAGAAGTTACAAATATGTATAATAGTTACCCAAAGGTTACTTTTGCAGAAAAACAATAGATTACAATGACGAAAAAAGAAGAAAAAAAATCTATCATTGAAATTTGTCCTATTCGGAATGTTATTGCCCGTTTTGGCAACAAGTGGGCATTATTGGTTATTTACATATTGGATGAAAATGGTTCAATTCGTTTCAATCAATTAGCAAGGCAAATACCTGATATATCAACAAAAGTATTATCCAATACATTACACATATTAGAAGCCGACGGATTGGTAAAGCGAACCGTCTTCCCGGAAGTTCCCATAAGGGTGGAGTATGAATTAACAGAAACAGGAAGAAGCCTTGTTCCTATCATTATATCATTGACAGAATGGGCGCAGAATAATATGAAATCAATAATGGCACACAGAAAAAAGTTTGAGAACTCCACAAACAAATCCAACTAATAGACCGTTGTTTAGTACAAGTTAATTTTTAGGTCGAGTAGGTCTGGGCATTTCAGCCCAAACCTCTCACAGAACCGTACGTGAAAGTCTCCCCTCATACGGCTCCT
>NZ_JANJZR010000168.1 GCF_024623065.1 Bacteroides acidifaciens | reverse complement strand
CCGTTAAAATGACTACTTTTGGGCATAGTTTAGAAAATGTTTTGGCGAACACAAACTAAACTAAAAGGACTGACTCCTGCAATAGGTGCCAGTCCTAATTTTGTTTTGCCTCAAAAAGTTTTATCGGACAGCAATAATATTTAAACATCTTCAGGAATCGTGCCTGCAAACTGACAAACGGGCGGATGCTGACATTGCGTGATTTGGTACCGCCTTCACCCAATGCGTCAAGCACATTGAAACCAAATGTTTTATAAGGTGAAACACCTTCCGCCTTGCTCACGACACTGCCATTGTAAGCTCCACCCGAATATCCGCTTACATTAACATAAGGAGAATTATAACGGTTACCATCGGCATCCATTATTCTTTCATAACGTGGTTGCATAGTATAACTGGCAAACAGGGTATTCGGTGTATCGCTACTTCCCAAACGGGCGTCCACTCCGGCATTCACATTCAACCAACTGGTGATGGCATAATTCGACTTATAATACAAGGAGAATTTATTCCTTTTATCATTTACTGTACGCCCCTTGTCATTTTCATAATTGAACGAAAGGAAGTGATTGTTTTTTCCGGCTTTCTGCGATACGGACACATTATAACGCTGAGTTACAGCCGTGCGCCAGGCATTGTCACGATATTCTTTATAATAGTCATTATTACGCCACTGATTCAATGTGGCTTCGACTTCACTATTACTTAGTGTACCATTCTCCCGATCCAGATAAAGTTGGAACAACGGATTATAGTAGCCTGCCTTATAGCTGGACAAAAAACCGGATGCACTGCCTGATTCGGCTACATTCGCATCAAACACAGCTGTTTGATAATCAATAATATCACTTATAGAAGCCAGATTCAAACTATTGAAATTCGGTTTGCTGGTGATGAACCAATCAGCATTGATATTCACATGCGCACCCTCTTCTTTGGCCTGTTTGGTAACTACCACAATAATGCCGTTTGCAGCCAAAGCACCATAAATACTGGCTGCCGCCGCATCCTTCAAGACAGTAATACTCTCTACATTATAGGGATTTATCTCACTCAGGGTCAAGTCAGTCGGCATATCATCCACTACGATTAGCGGATGTGAGCCTACTTCCTTCGAGAATGTACCTATACCACGAAGAATGGGGCTCATATCCCCGTTATTCGGATTGATATCCATACGCAGACCGGCTATTTGTCCTTCCAGAGACGAAGTCAGGTCAGTGTGCATCTGCCTTGTCAGTTGTTCGGAATCTATAAAGCCGAAAGAGGCAGTAGAACGTTCACGGCTAATGCGCTGATAACCCGTCACTACAACATCTCCCAATTGCTGTTTATCTTCATGCATAATCACATTGACATGAGTACGCCCTTTAATAGATACCTTTTCAGTTTGCATACCGACAAAAGAGACTTCCAATGTGTGGGTTTCCTCCATCACTTTACAAGTGAAATTTCCTTTGATATCGGAAATAGCTCCAAACGGGCTGTCGATTCCCCGGATATTCGCACCTGGCAACGGTTCCCCTTTTTCATCCACTACCCGCCCTTCGATGTTCCTGACTTTACGAGTAGGCGATGCGGGCTTCACTTTACGGACAGTGATAAAATGTTGTTTCACCTCATATTCAAAAGGTTTCCCTTCCAGTATTTTCTGGAGTGCCGCCAAAGGTGCCAACTGATGTATACTTACGCTTACCCGGTACGCTCCGACATCTTCACTAGGAAAATTCACCTTATAACCGGACACATTGCTGAATTGCTTCAAAGCCTCTCCCAGTGGCGCTTCCTTTAGTTCCAAAGAAATCAATTTGCTGTCCGTATTTTGTGCCCGTCCATGCAGGGCAATTACAAACATCAGCAATAAGAAGGCGGCTTTCATCCAAACGACCTTTCTCATTGCCTTTTTGCGAGACAATGTAATTTGTTGCTTTTTCATAAGAGTTGTATTTTTAAGTACATGACAAAAATTTGAAAACATCGAATTTTGGGGTATAAGTCGGACGCAGAAGTATTGTTGAAATCTCC
>NZ_JANJZR010000167.1 GCF_024623065.1 Bacteroides acidifaciens | reverse complement strand
CCCCCAGACCGTCCGAGAACTCTGATTTTCGCTGTAGGATGGCATTCTTGCAGCGGATTTGAGGTCGTAGAGACTATCTGGTGGAATTTGTTTTTCAATTGAAAGAATAAATTCTCTCATGATAATCGGTTTTAGAAGCTTAAAATGCACTTTAAAATGTGGTTATTACCTATATTCGTAAGGATGTGCACCTCGGCAAGTCTTTTATCGGAGTGCGGCAAGCAGTGCGGGTACACCTTTGAGACTTATAGCACGACGTAGGTTATAGGATAGACAGAGCAATCCCATCTCTGCACCTACTTTTGCAAAACCTTTTAGTAAAAAATAGTAGTATCCGAGCGTTCTTTTAATTGTCCCGAACGGATGTTCCGACAAACATTTGCGATTATCCATTTTCTTTTGGTCAAGATGTAGCACATAGCGTACCACCTTTTTCATAACGGTTATTCTTGTTGGTTTCAGATTCGCATTGCCGTCATTTGCTGCATCTTGTTTCCTTCGGGTATCAGCAACCTTTATTAGATCATCCTTACTAAAGTCCGCTTCCTTGAACTTGGATATGGTACACTTGCATTTGCATTTCTTGCAGGCCAACTTGTTGCAGTAACGTATATTGCCGTTTCGTTTAATGGATTTCTGTCTAAGAATCTCACCTTGCGGACAATAGACAAGGTTACGTTCGGCATCCCTAACGAAGAAGCCTTCAAGAGCTTTGGCACGCATTTGTTCGGAAGTCATGTCCAGCACTGCTGAATCGGATGTCGGCAATGTACGCTTTTTTACCTCAACAATTTCCATATCAGTTAAGATTCCGTTGTAGACATCGGGAATTACTCCGGCTTGAAGACATGCCCTCAAGTCCTCGGGGTTGGTACTAACTTTCTGTTCATCGGTTATGGTGTTTCCAATGTACTCAAACTCAACCTGCTCGGTGCAGCCACCGTCACGCCGGATGACATTGGGTACAATGCCCGATGCAAGTGCGTCGGTATGGTCTTCGGGGCATTCATAGCCCTTGTCTGCTGTAGTCTCAAGGATGTCAATCCCATAGTCTTTTTTCACATCTGTAGCTACGTTTGTTATTTGGCCATGGTCAGTAGGACTGTTAGTGACCCGGAAGCCGGCAATCATGTGGCTGTCCGCGTCAACAGCCGTCTGCATGTTATAGCCTACGCAGAAACCTTCATTCGCTTTCATCAGTCTTGCATCCGGGTCAGTAAGCGATATCTGTTTTTCATTAGACTCCTCTAATGTAGTGCGGTATGCTTCGTAACGGGCTTTGCGTTCTTTACAGACATTCAGTTTGTGCTCAAGTTCTTCTCTGGAAAGTTTGCGACCTTCTTCCCGATCGCATGAGTCAAGCTCTTCCATGTATAAAGTGATATGTTCATCCAAACGTTTGATACGGTCGTCAAGTTTGTTGAGCGTAAAATTGTTATCCTTGGCATTTACAGCCTTGAACTTGCTTCCGTCAATAGATATGTATGACTTGGAGAAGAGCTTCAACCCCATGCAGAACTTATTGAACTCCTTGAATACTTTAGTTATGCTATCCTTATTATCCTTGCGAAAATCGGAAATGGTGCGAAAATCAGGATATAATTTGCCCAGTAGCCACATCACCTCCACGTTGCATTTGCACTCACGGGCCAACTTGCGCGATGAACGCACTTGGTAAAAGTAACCATAAATATACAGTTTTAACAGGTCACGAGGGTCGTACCCGGGACTTCCCGTGGCTTTGGGAATGTTCCGTATAAACTCTAACTTGCCCATATCCAAACTATCAACGAATGCATCAAACAAACGAACCGGAGCATCCTCCTCAACATAGTCGTCTATGCAATCGGGGAAAAGTACTTTCTGTTGTCGTTCTTCACCTTTCTTATATGCCATAACTCTGTTTCTTAGCTTAGGTAAAGATAAGAAAAATGAATGAGAAGCATGAATATCTAATGTTAAACCATGCTACAAACAGGGGCTATTGCGGAGGGACAACGACAAACCTCTGTTTAAAGAGGAGTTCTCGGACAGTCTCCCCC
>NZ_JANJZR010000166.1 GCF_024623065.1 Bacteroides acidifaciens | reverse complement strand
ATAAGTGCATATTTGAATTTTATGAGGCAAAGGTATCAAAACCTTATGATATAAACCAATTATGAACATCTACTTATTACAATTGCTTGACTCCAAATATGTGAGCATTTGAAGCAGAATCGATAGTGAACTTTTTACCTCTAAGAGAACTTATAATTCTTTTTATTTCCTCGGTCTGTGCTATAATACAACGATACCCTTCAGGCATAGTCTTAATATCTATGTTCCCTCGACGATTCTCAATGTTATAGATAATGTCAAAATTATGTGCAGAAAAGGATTAATTAAGCATATATTATATAGTTTATTAGCATGTTATCCCATTGTTATTAATATTTGCCAAGATCCGTCATTATCCTTACCTTTGTGTCTCAGAACACCTTTCTTCTGCAAAACGGAGAGGTCACGTTCTACAGTACGTTGGCTCACTGACAAGATCTCCGACATTTGGCGACCACTAATTGTCGGAGACTCTTTGATGAGATTCAGTATATTCTGTTGACGCTCGGTAATTTTCATCTCCGACACGTCTCCGTCATTATCTCCGACATTTATCATGTTGATGGAGGCAAAGATGATAGTCTGAAATTGAGTTGGAGTGGATTTGAAAACAGGTTTCAGTTCATCCCTATACCCATCCAATGCTTTGGTCTCGTTGCAGATGCGTGTGAGTCCACTACCTCTTTTCTCCATATAGTCCAGTTGGCCCATGACATTTGCAAGTATTGGGTTACGTCTTTCAGAAGAAACGTCAGCGATGTCTAAGTCCTGAATCAGCATACCATTGTACATTCCACCAGGGGATGTGATTGTAAGACGGTCATCGTAGATATCAAGATGCACCTCGCCACCCATAACAGTATAGTCACGATGGATGAAGTGGTTAACCATAGCTTCGAGAATAGCACGTTCTGCATACTCAGGTTTATTCTTTCGCCTATCAGGTAACTTCTCCCAGCCTTTTTTTGTGCTGGATTTCACAAAGTTCATGGCTTCACGAAGTAACATGAGTACGTTTCCAGTAAACTCTGCATCATTGATGGCATCACTCTTTTCCTTTCCATCCCAACGTGTGCAGTATAGGCGAGATTGCCACAATGGGCAGTCATCGGCAAACAAGGCTCCAGCATTCGTAAGGTTCTTTGCACCAGTTACCAATCCAAACGACAAAAGATATTTCTTGTCCCATTCTTGTTTGGTGCGGTCTTTGAAAGCATTTGCCAATATCGTAAAGGAGTAGTCCTCCGCATTATAATCTGTATGTAGAGAATCGAAAGTTTTGTTCGAGCCTTTCAGTACCAAACGTACCATTTGCTCTGCCGTGGCAGGAATACTCTCATCACCAACACGAACAAAGGCTATGCGCTGGCCATCGCCAACGTAGTAATATGGAGTATAATGCCCTGCAATGACTTTGAGTTGCAATATATGTGAACCATCTATATCATGAGGAATCACTTCCATCTCTGGTAGAGGATCCATGTAATCACGAATCTTACTACTGATAGCTTCGCAAACATACTGTACATCATCAAGACCTTTGACAATTCCATCATTATCTATACCAAAGAAAAGTGAGCCACCTAAGCCATTGGCGAAAGCACTTATGCTCTTCAACCAGCTCTTGGGTTTCTTTTCTTCCAGCATCAACTTAAAATCGTATGCGGTACATTCTGCTATCAGAGTATTCAAATCCATTGTTATGATGACTACTATATCAATCAGTAAAAACATTTCTATTCATAAGTGCAAAATTACAACTAATTATCCGAAAACCAGCATAAAAGTCTTTATTTCGTATAGTTCTAAGCATCATTGGTACACTTTTAATAGCAAATAGAATAAAAGAACTCAATTCTATCGCTATATATTCGTCATTTTCAAATATTATGGGTAATTTTGCATTTGGATTTGGGCGACCATTTCCTGACATTTGAAATAAAAGGAGCGTTATGCTACTCTTGTAAGTGCAAAGCCTGTGAAGCGATAGAAAACTATCAATGCAACCAATAGAGGAATCCGGCAAAAGAACTGCAATTCGTTGTAAAGCAGCAAAAT
>NZ_JANJZR010000165.1 GCF_024623065.1 Bacteroides acidifaciens | reverse complement strand
TGCTGTCCGATAAAACTCAAATAGCGCAATAAAGTATGGCTCGAACGCTGATTTTACGGTGTTCGAGTCTTCTTTTTCCTGACTTTATCATTGCGTCACCCAAATCATAACTCTAACCAATCATCAGTATCAATGAGGTACGCTATAGCTCTCTCCTCCTCTGTGAGGCAGAGAGTTTTTGTTATAGTGTCTTTATTCTCCGGACGTGCAATCTCAATAGTAACTATAGTCTCGGCTATCTTGAGTGTTTCATCTACAGAGTATGGACACCCAGACAATTTTAATAGCCTTTCAAGTTCCTTGTATACTTTCAAAGCAACGAAACATATACAAACATGAGCCTCAATTCTTCTTGGCGTGAAATGGAACATCGGTCTTACATCCAGCGTACCTTTGGTAATACGAAACGACCGTTCCACATTCCATAGATTCTGATAGGCTTCATAGACTTTCTCTGGACTTAGATCCGTATTTGTCTTATACCCTTTTAATCCATCTCATATTGCATCTTCCTTTATCTTTTCCTCATCTATACTGACTGTAATTCCAGAACTGACTGAAAGGAACTTGTTGTAGCCTCGTTTGTTGATGTCCGCCTTCGTCAGTGTTCCCTTAGAAAAACGTTTTCTTAGCCTTTCCACACCTTGTTCTCTATCGAATGCGTTCTTCTTTGCCCTTTCATCAGAGTATCCAACAATAAGCCTGTCTCCATCCGGATATTTGATATCATTGAACACCCCACACCGACGCTCTGTTGCAATTATTTTCTCCATTATCCGGCCGGATTCCTTCTTTATCCTGGCACCTATTATATACTTATATCCACCATCACGGAGTAGCTTTACATTCTTTGCGCTCATAAGCCCGGAGTCTGCAATTACTACAAAATCATTGCCGAGATTGAATCTTTGAACAAAATCATCTACGATGGGAAGCATTGTATATCCCTCATATTGTGAACCGTTAAACAGAGAATAAGACAAGGGATATCCTCCACGACTGACAAGAAGTCCTAAAACTACTTGTGAATTTGCATTTTTACCATCTTTGGAAAAACCGGATTCCCGTAACTTGTCCTTATTCGTTGTCTCAAAATAAAGGGTTGTGACATCGTAGAAAAGTATCCCTAAATTCCCGCCAAACAATCCTTTTGTATGCTTAACACTTATCTCCTGCACGAGTTCCTGCTGGGTATTATATAGTTTATCGAGATAACGATAAATCTTCTGTAAACTGACCTCTTCCTTGAAATGCCGTCTCAGATAATCCACTGTGGCCTTCTTGCTCATAGGAGAGCATATTCTGGATACTACAAGATGACGTAGTTCTTCATCCTGTATGATATTGAATCCGATTTTATCGTAAACTTTATTGATGATTCTCTGAGGTGAATTCAGAGAAGTACTTATTATATTGGATACTATGTACTCAGTCATTGAATTCTCTTCCCGTCTTAGTTTTTCACACTCATCATCAGGGAAGCTTATGGTTTGCTGTCCACCGTAATGGGCTATCCAATTCTTTCCTTCATTTACAAGTTGACTAATTTCATCCTCGGTTGTACCCACACCTATGACATGGAGTTCCGTAAATCTACTGGAACTCTTATCGGCGACGACAACACTGGTCGAGCCGGATCGATTCTTTTTCCTACGCACAAACATAGCACGAAGATACAAAATTCCCGTGCGTCACCCAAATTAGACTTAAAAACACTGCTACAGATATCTATAGGGCAGGTTCATGAGAAAATTTTAAAAAAGTGATAAAGTCAGGAAATTCAAGCAACTGAACAACCTTTTGTTTTAGACAATTATGATACATTATTAGAGGGATTCAAAAAGAAGGAAGCCGAAAGACAGGTGAAAATCATGGATGCTATTCGGAAATATGTAACTATCAAAACAGCACCTTATCTCTCTAAAGAAGCTATTGCCACGCTGATTGCCAATATAGAATATTATTGCTGTCCGATAAAACTCAAAATAGCGCAATAAAGTATGGCTCGAACGCTGATTTTACGGTGTTCGAGTCTTCTTTTTTACTTTACAAGCCCCCTC
>NZ_JANJZR010000164.1 GCF_024623065.1 Bacteroides acidifaciens | reverse complement strand
CTTACTACCGCGTCAAACTGGTACTGTCCCAAATTAAGGGGAAGCGCGTTCACCTGGTTTTCTACCGCCCTGATATCCGATTCAAAGAAAGCGTCGGCCCGGGCCTCGGTGATAACATCACCCGGTTTTACGCCGGTCGTGTGACCGTAACCGATCGTACATACTCCCGCGGCACATACATACGCTTTCAGGCGTAACCCCTCGAATTTCTTGATCTTGTTTTTTGTTCTTGTTGTCGTTCTCATTTCTTGTTACGTTTTTGGTGTAAATACTCAAACTTACATTTATACAGATAAAGCAATACATCCCAAAAGGGTGTATCGTCCACCTCCTTCTTATTGCCGAACACGCCAGAAGCCGCCACTTCAAAGACTATCCCGGTCCAGCCGGTTTTATCGTCCGCCTTCCGGTCCTCGGATGCCAGCTTCTGAAACAATATCCGAAAGTCGATAGCTTCACCACCGATATAAACCGGTCCGGAAAGAACCATTTCCCAAACGGCGGAAAAGAAATTTACCGCATGAATGGCAAGCAAGGAAGGAACGGCCGGTGTCTTCTCCGGGTCCTTATACCGGTAAAGCTTTAACGTGATATCCTGGAAGATTTCATTTATAGCCGAATCGTCTTTTTCTGCCGCCGCCTGCTTGCTTTGCTGCAACAAATCCAGGCAATCACAAAAGTTACCGAAAGTAAGACCGTTCAGCATGTCACCGACGCCATGCCAGCCCCCGAAATCCTGCATCAAGTTACGACCGGTTTTCAGAATGGGCGTAACGATCCGCTCGCCCTCCTTACTGGTTGTATAAGAGAAAAAGCCGTCCAGCTTTTCCAGTTGACCGTCCAGCTCCCGGATGATCTCACGCCGGTACATGGTGTAATCCGCTTTCATGCCCAGAAGGAAAGAAAGCCATTTTACGCGGAACTGTCCGGGGCTGATCGTACCTCGGTTCATCAGTACCGACAATATAAGAAACTGTCGGTACTGCTCACTGCTGACTTCATCCAGGCAGGAAGGAACCTCCGCCGTCTTACTATTATATGTAAACTTCTCCATGTCCGGACATTAAAAAGTTATTCCCTTAGATTGTACGGTAACGCCCGGTACATAGTAATCCACCGTTTCCGACTGCGCATCCAGTTCCCTGATGATATCCTGTAATACATCCAGGTAAGCCGCCGCGTCCTGCTCCAGACTGTTAGCAACCGATTGCCGGGCCTCTTTTTCCGCCCGCAATTTATCCCGTATGGTTGTGCTCTGCTGTACCTGTACGATTCCATTGGGTAGAACTTCCACCGGTAAACGTTCAACGGCCTTTTTTATGGTGAGAAGTGCAAGCGGGCGGCGTACATACTCCAGCAATTTCTCCGTTAAAACGGTATCGCCTTCAATCAGTTTATTATAACGGTTCCGGGTGATAACAGGTATTATTTGCCCGTCCTGGACTTCCCGGATCATAGGAATAAGCACCAGGAAAAGCCGGTGACTGCCGATATTATAATATTCATCGAACGTTTCCTTATTCTGGATTAGAAGCCGGTTTATAGCCTTTTTCTTAATGCCGTTCATCCAGAAATCAAACTTTTCGCGATCCAGTAGCTCCACCAACGCGTCTACGGCTTCATAAGCCAGGTTCCGGATATTCTCTTCATCCTTGAACTCCTGTAAGGCAGTCATGCCCGTTTCATTCTCTCCAAGATGTTTGCCACGTCCGGCCGTTCCGTGTTGTGCGTCCAAAGTGGGAATAACCTTTAACCAGGTAAACATCGCCACCGCCTGCTGCATCAGCCGTAAAGTTTCCGCCATGCCGTCCGATTCCGTGCCGTCCGCATGATCTTCACGGTAATACTTATCTACCGCGTCTATGGGTTCCGTTCCGATGATAGCCTGTAAATCCCGAATACCCAGCGGTAAGATAGGTTCCCACTTGGTAAAATCAAGATCATTATCGATCAATCCCAGAACACGGACTATTTCACCGGCACCGTCACCGCCTTTATTAAATAACTTCGTCATTTGCTCGGTCTCTTTTTAGTGTATATGGTTTCCAATTATCAAAATCCTTTGTGAAATTGTTTATTTCATCGTAGAACTCCTTATAAAAGCGGGCCAGCCCGGTATCTATCGTTATACAGGTCTGTTCCGTGCGCGGATTGGT
>NZ_JANJZR010000163.1 GCF_024623065.1 Bacteroides acidifaciens | reverse complement strand
TTTTGATGATAATCAGAGGATTATTCTAAAATTGTTGCTGACCAACCTGATTGTATTCGATTCGCTGAATAGTTACCTGGAAAATCCAATTTGTTAAAGGGTATCAATTTCTTGAAAGCAATAGCTTTGAACAAAAGTTTTCTCGACAAGGATACCTTTGGTAAGTACATCTTTGCGTTAAAAGAAAATACAGGAACAGAACCTATGGAACTGACAATAGAGTTTGAGACAAAAACAGGAATTCCATATATATACTCTGTGGAAATTATGAATACTGGGATTGTTTCCGAAATACTACAGATTTCCGGTTTGGGTTCGGAAGAAAACCATAATGTTTTCACTCGCAAAGAGGGCAAAATCGAATATGCAGTTACGCCTTCAGAGGAAGTAGGCAATATGGTTTTGGGATGGATAGAAAAAAATCCATTTTCCAGTCTTTTGACTATAAACAATGATATGCCGGTATTGACGGATGAAAATATTAGTATTGCACAAAAATGGTTTGAGGACGAACTTACAATAATTGGCTTGCATTCTTTCAATCCTGCACTGATTGGAATATTCAAGAGCAACAAAGAAATCAATCAATTTGCTTCGGATATATTTAAGGTACTTGGTCTTGGTATTAACAGAGTTAATGTCGAAACAGAAAATTTTGAAGATTGGATGAGTACCCATGACATCAGTAATCTACCTATGGACAAACTTAAAGAAATGCGTTCCGGAGTGTTGTCGGAGGTCGTTGATTTCAGAAATACAAGATCTATTAGTGTAGAAGATGGAGTGCAGAAGATAAGTCAAATGCTATTCCAGCAATTTGGTAAAAACGGATTTTCAAAGGATATGGATATCCAGGCACAGTCTGACGGTACGGTTAGATTACTGTCGCTTGTTCCGGCATTATATGATGCAATGAAATCCGCCAAGACGGTAATCATAGATGAACTCGATCATAGCATACATTCACATTTGGTCAGGGAACTTGTCCGTTATTTTTCCTCACAGAACACCAATGGACAACTTATTTTTACAACGCATCAGACCTGTTTGCTAAATCAGGATTTTTTGCGCACCGATGAAGCTTGGATGGTTGAAAAGAAGGATGGTGGGAGTCATATGTATTCATTAAACGATTTTAAGATTCACAACACAATTAATATTGAGAACGGATATATGGAGGGGCGTTATGGCGCTATTCCTTTTATTGGTGAATTGAATATGTAAAATGTTAATATTGTTATGGATTTATCTAAATTTACATATTCAAAAAAAAGACTCAAGATTAACTCCTAAATAGCTTGTACATCAGTCTATAACCCAAAATAAGGAGAATTGTCAGGTATATGAAACATCAGGAGTGTCTTCTGCTTACCAAAAGCCTGAAGGGATTCTTTCCACCAGTCTTATATTCGTACTCTCTGGGGGGAAAGGATTTTCTTCTGGAATTGATTAAACAGCGTGAGCTTAACTCTTTAAGAGTTGTATTTATGTCTGAAAAAGGACAAGGATTACAGCCATATCAGATGCAAGAGAAGTGGGAATAAATACAGTTGACAGGAGAAATAAAAATAGAATCGCAGCTTTTCCAACTGGATACTATGGACAAAGTATTTCTCCTTTCGGATGTAGATGAATTCTATGATCAGTTGGAGAAAATATTTAAAGGTAATCAAACCGATGTACAAGGTAGATGGGTCGTGAGCAATCCTTGTTTTGAGATTTGGTTGTATTATTGTTATTTGGATAATCCAGAAAAAGTTCTTGGATGCTTGAAAACAGAACCTATTACTACTCGGAGCAAAAAAATGAAGGCCTTGGGTAACACATTAGTCAGTGGAGGGTTGAACCCTTGTTTGGCATTTGAAAATATGTTGAATGGAATAGAACACTGTATTGCTTACTATGCTGAGGATGATAACAGAATAACTGTCTTGTATGCGACACAAATGCATGAAATGGTTCAGTACCTTTAGTCAGCATAAAAGAAATTTCAACAATATTTCATTTCTACATAATTTTGCACACAATCATGCGGATATGATTATGTGTATAAATAACGATTATCTGCTGATTTTCAGCATGTTATTTTTTGAATCAGCAAATGTAATAGATGTCGTATGCATATTTTTGAGAAAATATCTCAAAAATATGCATTATATGAATTGAATTTTGTACCTTTCCTCTAAAAAGAAAAATCCCCCGCTCTTATATTCGTATGTAACTTACTTGTATCTAATTAATTATACTTA
>NZ_JANJZR010000162.1 GCF_024623065.1 Bacteroides acidifaciens | reverse complement strand
CTACGACCTCAAATCCGCTGCAAGAATGCCATCCTACAGCGAAAATCAGAGTTCTCGGACGGTCTGGGGGGGGGAGATTAAAATCTTCATTTGTCGTAAAAGAAGCATCCACGTCTATTTCACCATTGCCATACAAGCGACAAATTAGTGTATGAGATACCTTTATATTTCCAATAAGTTCTTCCAACTGAATGGTTACCAACTTAGCTTACAACGTTAATTATCGTTTATGTTCAAATAATTAACTTGGTTAAAAATGAAATAATGTGTAATTTTGCGTTGTATAACAATAAATGATAATATTAAAAAGGCACAATATCAAAATTTTACATAGACTATCTTTTAAAATGATATTGTCATTTAGAATATATTTCTATATATTAGAAAGGTATCTGCTAATTTAAATAAAATACCAACTACAAATAATGCTTATGAAAAAGAATTTGAAAAATTTAGAACTGAGTATTCCTTCTATAGATATTCTTGAATCTCGGAAGATTGTTGGAGGATATAGTGTTAATGATAACATTGATAATGATTGATGGAAGTGCATATAGAGAAAATCCGGATTATACAATATGGAGACGATAATGCAAATCTGATAACAAGAAAATAATGAAAAGATTTTTATTTATATCTATTCTTTCGTTGTGCTTTAGCACAATCTGCTCATGCGCATGCTTAGATGAAATTAAAACGTTTTATACGAGTTATATGACGAATCTTTTAAATGATAATTCAAAGAATAGAGCTTTATGTGAAAGGTGTTTAACCGATGGACTATTAACAAAAGTTCAAAGAATGGTAAATATAAGTGGTGTTGATCCAATAATACGTTCACAAGATATAAATAGTGACGCTATTAGAACTTTAAATGTAAAAAATATTATAGATAATTGGTATATGGTAAGTTATCTTTGGAATGAAAAAGATAGTACTACCATAATTAAAATTCCATTAAAAGTGGAAAAGGTGGATGAGAAGTGTAAGATAGCATATATTACGCCTGTTCAGAATGGAGATCAATATGGAGATGAGCTGCTGTCTAATTGTGAGAACATGAAAGCGTGTAAAATAGATGAGACTTCAGGAAAGTCATTTATAGAAAGTTTTTACAAAGTTTATATTGCATCATATTGTGCTATGTATAAAGATGTAAATGCGAAACTATCAACTTTGCGTTTATCTAATTTGTCACATACAGCCTTGGAGCAATTTGGGAAAGCAGAATTAGAAAATCAAAAGGATGGTTTTAATGGATATGATCTCCTGATTAATAACTTTGATTTCGACTGTATGTGGCGTAGAAGTTTTAAAATTAATCAATTGGGAGATAATGTCTTTCAAATCACTTATCAGGCAGGAAGTAAAACTTATAAAATAATTATTACTATTAAAAAACAAAACAACAGATATTTAATTGACAAAATATCATTATAAGCAGAAGAAACATTCTCAAATAAATTATAATCTTTTTTGTTTGAGAATGTTGCTTGTGCCAATTCTTAAAGTATTCACAATTTAGTCTGCAAAGTTGCTAAGTCTCTTATTTTATGAATAAGTATAGATTTGAATAGTAACAATTTAGCGATATTCTTGAAGAAACTTTGGAATATGGAATTCATTTTTCATTTCCTTATAAAACTTTATTTCATGAAGGCTTACCATTCGGTGGAAAAGTTCTATTTAATCATTTAGTGCAATTTTACTCTGAGCTATGGGAAAACATATATCTTTTAGTATGATAAATCCTGTGGTAAATCGTAGAAATATCTCACAAATATTTGCTATTGCTTATTTCTCAAAATTGAGTTGTGTCTCCAAGCTACTTCAATGTAGTTTTTTTGAATTTTATGAGAATCATTTATGATATTCTTTTTCTTGAAGCGATAGTTCCAAATGGGTTATACAATATTTTTCAAATCAATGTAATGAAAAAAGAGACTGTAAAAAGGTATGCAAAAAAAAAATTACTACAATAATGGAATAGCTTATGAAAACACAGTAGAAAATATTAAAGGAAAAGTGTGAGCTTAAGAGGAGCAGTCTTCCAAAAATAGTTTTTGCACAGACTCCCGATTGCTTATAATTAATGCACTCATGACTACACTTTTTGAACTGAATAATATAAGTTTTTAGCGAGATTATCCATCCCCCCTAGTTTATCCGTTCCCTAATTCTATACATGTAAACGCACTTCTAAATACACACCTGCTTAATTAAGGTATATCTATTTGATTCAACTCCACAATTTTTCGTTTTCTAATTAGAGCCTGTTTAAATTTTCCTGAGATTATGTTAGATAGGCTTTACCGACCTGTTTTTATTCGTCACATAGTCTC
>NZ_JANJZR010000161.1 GCF_024623065.1 Bacteroides acidifaciens | reverse complement strand
ATAATGTATAATCAGAAAAATGAAGCAATCATGTATATAGAGAATGACGATTTCAGCGTATGGATGCAGAAGTTGTACGCCAAACTGGAAGAACTCTGCAAGGATGTACGGGTACTGCGCAATGCCGACAGGGTGCTGCCCGAAGATGACAACCTGCTGGATAATCAAGACTTGTGCCTGCTGTTCAAAGTAAGCATCAAGACCCTGCAACGCTACCGGGCTATCGGTGCGCTACCGTACTTCACAATCAGCGGAAAAGTGTACTACAAGGCTTCCGATGTCCGGGAGTTCATCAAGGAGCGGTTCAGCGTCACCACGCTGCGCCAGTTCGAGAAAGAACACTGCACGAAGAAAAAGAAGTGAATTAGAAAGCCGGGGCGGTTCTGCTCCGGCTTCGCTTTAGGTTTATGGTTTGCCCAGCTTGTCGGCTTGCTCCCTTAGCTGCTCGGCTTGTTCGTTCAACAGTCTTGCCCGTTCCAACGCTTCCGCCTGCTTCCTGCTACGGTATTCAAAGCCTTTCACCGAATCGGTCAGGCTTCGGATGAAATCGTTGTCCCGTTCCCTGCTGAACCTCGTTTCCAGCAAATCAAGGCTGCTGCCGTCTGCCTTTCCTTTCATCAGGATATAGCGGTATTTTATATCGTTGTCCTGTAACCGCTGCATTCTTTGTATAAACCGCACATTCAATGCAAGCGACACAAGACAAATGATTATCCCTGCTGAAAGAAGAAAGAACTTGGGCTTCAAATAGGGAGTTACCCGGTATGTCAGTTTGTCGTACCATGAAACGGGCGTTATTTCTCCGGCTGGTGTATCATCAGCCGGGAACAACACCTTTAACCACTCCTTGAAATATCGGTGTGAGGTCACGATAAGCCCCTTTATATCTTCAAGGTCTTGTTTTTGGTTCTCGGACTGCCCTTTTCCGATACTGCCGATTTGGTTTAGAATCTCCTGCACCATGTTTTCAGGAATGCCGGATTTGCCCTGCATATCCGAAATGCGCTGTTCGATAACGTCCAGTCGGTTAATCATTTCCTCCCGGCTGGCTGGCGTTACCTGCTTCTCCTGCCGTTCTTTCAGTTCCGTGACCATAGAGAGAAGCCCCTCCAAAATTAAATTTTTTTCCATGTTCCTATAATTTTAAGTGTCGTTTCTTTTTCTTCTTTTTTCTTTCACCGAGATTGTCGGGCGTATCATCAGCCGGAGAGGATGAAGCGGAGAACAGACCGCCCAAGCCTGCCAGTAACGGACCGTCGGCTTTTCCCGGTGTCTGCGCTGGCTCCTGAACTGGTGCGGAAACCGTCTGTTGATTGTTTCCGGCAGTGTTCAGCCCCACATCCCCGAAGCATTTATCCAGCTTGGAGAAACTGAAACTGCGGTCTATCTCCGAACCCTTGAACGTATATTCGCCTTTGGAAAAGGATATGCCCTGCACTTCGCCAGTCTGTCCCCTGTACTTGAAATGAATCCCGATACCCTTTTCTGCCAGCCGGGTTTGTAACTGTTGCCAGTTCCTTGATTTCCCGATTTCATCCTTTACGGCATTGTAAATCTCGTATTTGGATTTGTCCGGCTCTTTCAAACGGTGCTGCTTTACATGCTCCTTGCCTTTAGCGAAATAAAGCCCGTGTTTGGCTTTCAGCTTCTTGCATACCTGCTCGTTGCGGTACATGTCGTTCCTGTCCGAAATGGTCTTGCCGTTGTTGTCTATGCGGTTGAACACGATATGCACGTGTGGATGTTCCCGGTCTTGGTGGCGCACGATGATGTACTGCGTATCGGTGATTTTCATTTCACGCATGTACTCCTGCGCAAACTGTACCATTTTCCCGTCTGTCAGCTTGGGTGCGTCCACCGGGGAATAGCTTAGCGCAATATGTCCGATAGGATTTTTCAGGTCGGGGTTCATCCCGGCTTGCAGTATGAAACTGCGTATGATGTCCCGGTTGCTTTCGGCTAACACTCCCTCCGCATGAAGCAAGGTTGCCTGTTCCTTGCCGAGTACATAGTTCACGCAGCCTTTAAATCCGCTTCCCTTTCTTATTTTTCCAATCATCCGACAGTTGGTTTATGATTTCGACAATCCTGTTCTTGAGTTTCACCAATTCCACCGCCACCAGTGCGAATCCTCCGGCATTCGCCCGGTGCGCCAGTTGGTTGATGTTGTTGGCTTCGCCCGCCAGCTTGCGGATAGTGTCCGCATCCTGCCTGTTCAGCCGGGGCGTTACCTCTGCCGAAACGACCGCCTGCCGGACGTACTCGCTGACGTGCAGCCCGGCTTCGGTGGCTCGCTTCCTGATTGCGTAGAACTGTAACTCGGTCAGTTTCGTGCTGACTACCCGGTTCTGCTTGTCTATCCGGCTTTTTGCCGGGCGACCTCCCGGTTTGTTCCTT
>NZ_JANJZR010000160.1 GCF_024623065.1 Bacteroides acidifaciens | reverse complement strand
AAACTTATCAAAGAACTCTTTGGCATAGTGACAGAAGCCGCTTAGCCAATATGTTGAATTTTTAACGGACTATTATATGTATAACAACCAAATATAAGAAAAAGTCAGGAACTCTTCTCTTTTCTTTAATGAAAATTAAACAGAAATCCTGACCTTTCCTTGTGTATATAATAAGAACTTAGAACTGTTCCAATATCTCAATCCGCTTTTCAATGGGGGGATGGGTGGCAAACAAGCCACCGAGTTGGCCATATAGACCTTTTGTCTTCTTTTTAGGATTTTGAATGAATAATTGCGCTACGTCTTTCCGTTGCACGGCTTCTATCGCTGGGTCGGCAGATATTTTCCGCAAAGCACTGGCAAGTGCCAACGGATTTTTCGTCATTTCTGCCGAACCGGCATCTGCCATATATTCGCGTTTGCGCGAAATGGCAAAACGCATCAGGCTGGCGAAAAGGAAACCAATGGCAGCTATCAGTAAAGCGACTATCATAAAGAGGAAAATTCCTGCGCTGCCTTTACTGTTACTACGTACACGTATATGTGTGATGGTATAAAACGTGATTTCCGTCAGCATGGAGAAGATACCGACAAATACGATGGAGATAATAAGCAGACGCACGTCCCGGTTACGGATATGGGTAAGCTCATGCCCGATTACGGCTTCAAGTTCTTCATCGTTTAGCTTTTGGATGATACCTCTCGAAAGGGTAATCGTATATGTGCGGTCATTGATACCACTTGCAAATGCATTCAGCGAATTATCATGAATGATATTTATCTTCGGCATACTCATGCCCTGAGACATGCAGAGGTTTTCCACCAAGTTGTAAACGCGTTTGTTTTCCTTGCGGTCAAGCGGCTTGGAGCCTGTGGCGGAATTAATGATTCTCGTATTAGCCCAATAGGCGATAAGAAACCAGATAGCCACTACTCCTAAAGTATAGGGTAGGGAAGAGAGGAAGAAATGATGGACCATAGGCATCATCTCGACTTCCATACTCTTGCCGTATCCGAAAAGAACCAGCAGGTAACAGGACAAATAAAGAAGTGCTGTCACCAGGCAAGGAAAGAGGAACAATAGAAATGCGGAACGTGTATTGTTCCGGCTCTGCTGTGTTTGGATTCCGACGTATTGCATCGCGTGTTTGATTTATGCAGTGAGTGAACGGTGACTGGAGATTTAGAAATTGATTTTGGGAGCCTGTTCCAAATTGGCGCGTTCGTTCTTTCCCAAATCAAACATGATTTCTTTTTGGAATCCTGTCATGCCTGCTATGATATTAGAAGGGAATGTCTGTACGGCGTTATTGTATTCTTTGGTAGCCGAGTTGAAGTAACGGCGGACAGCAGCCAACTTATTCTCCACATCGGCTATTTCCTCTTGTAATTGCAGGAAACTTTGATTTGCTTTCAAGTCGGGATAGGCTTCCAATGTGATTTTCAGCCCTGCAAGGGCGGAACTTAACTGATTCTCGGCGGCTATCTTATCATCAATAGTCTTGGCACTGACGGCACCGTTACGTGCCTGAATCACCCGGTCGAGTGTCTCCTTTTCATGGGCGGCATATCCTTTCACGGTATCTACCAATTGCGGAATCAAGTCATGACGTTGCTTCAACTGTACGTCGATGTCGGCAAACGCATTTTCACGATTGTTTCTCAGTCTCACTAGCGAATTGTACATGGATGCAAAAATGATGCCCAACAATACAATAATTCCTACAACAATAAGTATATTCATTGTCTTTTAATTTATTAGGTTAATATTAATCAAAAGTAATCTATTTGATTCTTTTAAGCAAATGAATGGGAGATTTTTCTTCAAATACCACCCCAAAAAACTATCAGAAAGCACACAAAAACTATCATTTGATAGAAATATCCCTAAGAAATGATTGAAATCTTCCTGTATGAGACGCAAAATACCTTTAAACTTGCAACCGACAAGAAAAACGAAATATTAACTATAAAACCCTTAAAGGATGAAAAGTTTAAGTTTCAGAAAAGATTTAATTGGAGTTCAAGAGGAGTTGCTTCGTTTTGCTTATAAACTGACGGGCAATCGTGAAGAAACGAATGATTTGTTGCAGGAAACATCTTTAAAAGCGTTGGATAACGAGGAAAAATTTGCTCTAGATACAAATTTCAAGAGATGGATGTATACTATCATGCGTAACATCTTTATTAATAATTACCGGAAAATAGTCCGTGAGCAGACTTTCGTAGACCCTACTGATAATATTACCACTTGAACCTGCCGCAGGATGTAGGATTTGAAAGTACGGAGGGTGCTTATGACTTGAAAGAAATGCACCGTATTGTCAATGCGTAGCCCAAAGAGTAAGTAGATGTTCATAATTGGTTTATATCATAAGGTTTTGATACCTTTGCCTCATAAAATTCAAATATGCACTTATG
>NZ_JANJZR010000015.1 GCF_024623065.1 Bacteroides acidifaciens | reverse complement strand
ACTATATTAAAATGCAACAAAATAAGAATCAGCAACTTGATGCGAAATTTAGGAAATTCATAAAAGTTCTGATAATGACATTCGTCCACAAAAATGTGGTCTATACCCATCGTGTGGAAATCCACAGCATCATCCTTGCGGTTGTTTATCTTCATCCGCAGTTCGGCGAGTTTGGCCGTAAGGTTCTGTTTCCTTTTCTCCAGCCCGTTTTGCATTCTGCCGCTTCGGTAACGCATGGTGGACTGTTCCAGCACCTCAAGGCTGTGCTCCGTGTCAGCGAGTTCTTCGGTGAAAATGTCTATCATGACCTCTTCCGACTGAGGTATTTTGCCGAACTGGTCGTGTGTCAGGATGATGCAGTCCCAGTTGTTATTTTTGATTTTAGAGAATATTTCCTTGCGGTTGGCAGGGGTGAAATCTTCATTACCCGGATAGAGAACCTTTGCCATAGGGTATGCTTTGCGGAATGTATCGGCAATTTCGTGAACATTGGCTTTCAGCCCGATAATGAGCGGTTTCTGTACCAGCCCGAGACGTTTCATCTCGTAGGCCGCCACACACATAATCATCGTCTTTCCCGTTCCGACGCCGTGCCAGCAGATGCCGCCACCGTTCTGCTTAATCATCCAGATAGCGTCCTTTTGCGAGGGGTAGAGTTCATCGTAAGGGAACTGTTCAAAGGTCAGGCCGGGGAATGTTTGCGCCGAGCCGTCATACGTGGGTCTCACATAGCAATTAAACCGCTCGTTGTAAATCCTTACCAATTCGTCCCGTACTTCCACGGGCCGGTTATCAAGCCACCGGTTGAAACGCTCCCTAATCTCCTGTATCTTGCCTGCGGCTTCCTGTATGGCTTCTTCATCCGGCACACGCACCGTGTCTCCGCTAAAGTAAATCTCTTTCGTGATTTCGGGCACGGTATCATGTAGTGCGTGTACAAACAAGTCTTCGCCATTGCAGGTACGCACGGAATAGATGTTGTAGGCCACGGGGGAATATCTTTTCAGACGTACCAGATAGGTGTCGTTCACATCGAAATACATCACCTCGGCTTCAGTCTCGAAAAGCTCCGAGGCGAAATCGGCGTACAATTTCGTGTCTATCCACCTTTCTCCCATATTGATGTCAAGCTCCTCGTAAGGTATCGCTTCGGGCGTGGCCTGTTCAAGAGCCTTTACGGAGGTTTCCACCCATTCTTTCTCGTTGTCCGGGAGGTCTTGCAGGCAGGTAATGATTTCCTTGCTCTTGGCTATGACGTTCCCTGCAAGGAACTTGCTTTTGTATTCCCACTCTCTACTGACGGGATTATAAAATATCTCGCCTTTCAGTGCGCCGATGATTTCTTCCTCGGTCATATCCGTAACCTGCCCGATATAGTCCATATCGACATGGCCGTAAAAGTTCAGGCTGCTTGCCAACGCTTCATTGGGTGTTAGCTTTTGGGTCGTGTCTATCTTCTTGAACGCCACAGGCTCATGCATGATGTCGGCTTTGAGAATGTCCCTGCCGAGCTGCATTTCAATCGTGAATACTTCCGCACCAAGGCTGTCAAGCATGATAAATTCCTTATTGTCGTTGTCGTGGAAGCAGCCCCATTTGGCAACAAAGGCATCGTACAGGGCGTTCAGTTCAGCCCGTAACCCTGTCTGCTCTTTTTGTTCTTCCCTCTCTTTGATTGATAAATCGAAATACGCTTTGCGTATGGGGAAGTAGTCGCTTGCCCTTTCCATATTCACCTTGCCCTCGTCCACCGGCACAAAGTCAATAGCCACCTCTCTGTAATAACTTGACTTGCGGAACTGCACCGTACCTACCTGTTCCTCAAACACGACCATTGTACCGTTTTTCATCCAGTTCTCCATCGTACCCGTGTAAGCCCGTTTTCCCTTGTCCGTCCGTTCAATGGCGACACCGCCGAAAAGGGATATCTGCGTGTGTCGGTCGTCCTGACCGCCGCCTGTGAAAAGGCTTTTGCGGAAAAAGCGGCTGAAGTCGTATTTCAGCAGTGCGGAGAGGTATTGCGACATGGCGGCTTCGTCTCCCAGCCACTGGTATTTGCGGACGTACTTTCCGAACTGGTTCATCGCTATGCGGCTGCCCGTGGCGAGCGTGGTCTTTGGCAGGGAGAAAAGTCTGTTCGTGGGTTCAGTCATGCTTCCTGCCGTATCGGCCTTTTCCTTGGCGACCTGCAAAAACATCTTCTCACGTAGCGAGAGTGCCGCCTTGTTCGTGTGTTTCTGGAATATGAGTAAATCACTGCCTACCTCGATACCGCTTGTCTGCATGAAAAGGGTGTCCGGCATACGGACGGCACTTATCAAATCGGCGTGGTTCACGAGGTATTCACGCAAGAACTTGTTGCCCGGCGTGTCGGCTACGCCTCTTGACGTGATGAACGCCAGCAGACCGCCCTCGTTTAACAACTCCATAGCCTTGACAAAAAAATAGTTGTGTATGGTCTTGGTGGCCTGTTCATAAATACCGCCTTTCTTCCACAAGTCGGCATCGAACACCTTGAAATTGCCGAACGGAATATTCGAGGCTATGACATCGAATTTCGAGTGTTCAAAGTCCTGTTCGCCTATCGTCTCAAATCCTGCCGTTAACGTGTCGGTATCGTCATGCAGGAGCGAGAGGATTAGTCCCGTGATACAATCCTTTTCAAAGGCATAGCTATGCGTGCCGGGCATGGCTACGGGCAGAAAACCGCCTATTCCTGCGCTCGGTTCAAGAAACGAGCGTATTTGCAGGCTATTGTCCTTGAATGTATCGTGCATCTGCCGTGCCACCGCTTCCACAATGAACTGCGGCGTGTAAAAAGCCGTAAGGACGGACGCTTTTATGTTCTCTACCAATGTGCGGTACATGGCTTCATCTTCGCCCGCCAATATTCGCAACGCCTTTTCCAGACGGTTCAGCGGTTCAGCCATGTTGTCCGCAGCGGGTCTGTCCGTCCCGATGTTATGCACATCCTTGATACCTCCAAAGCCGGAGTATCGGGATAATATCTCTTTCTCGTCTGCCGTGGCTGTCCTGCCCTGTACGTGGATGTTCACTGCTGTTTCTATTGCTTCCACGTTCGCCACTAATGATGTCAGTTTGTTGTAGTTCATAATTTAACCTTGTTTTTCTTTCCCTCTGTTCGGCCTGTTCGCGACCGTAGGGATTATTTTTCTGCTTGCGAAAGGTGGCGGGGACAATCGGCCAAGGCTGGACGGAAAAATACGCTCGACAAGGGAGAGGAAGATTTTTACGGACACTCGTGCGGCAGCCGGCATTGGCAGGATTGGAACAGCCGGTTTACCTTTGCGGAAAAATGCAATCCCCCACAGGTCGCACAGTGCGAATGGTCGGAATGGCAGCTAAAACAGGGAGATGTGAAAGGTGTAAACGGAGTGTACCGGGAGGTCGTAGAAAAGGTAAGATTGCTTTATAACAGGAATATGCCGTCGGCAGACCGAAATAAAAATCCGTATCGGGCAGAGACTCGATACGGATTCCTTTGACATCGTGCGATTAGTCAATGTCGTAGCCTATCATGTATTCATTATTGATAAGCAAATAATAGTAGCCGTTGCCACAATTCCGGAACTCCTTGCTGAAACCTGCCGCCATATCTCCATTCTCTCGTGGTTCACACCACAACGTGCCGTCATAGCCGCAAAAATCGAATCGAAAAGAGGAAAAACTTTTCTTCTCCTTCATGGCTTGTCGGAAAAGCTGTATATTCGCCATTCCGCAATATTTTCCGATTGTAGAAAGCCGGATGCACTTGCCGTCGATACGTGTACCGGTTGTAATACCGTTTTCGTAAAGGGATTTTTCCAAATCAGCATGGGCTATTTTACGTAACCAGTCGTTTGTATGCGTAGCAAGCCGAGCCAGTTTCTGGTATTTCAAGATTAGTTTACCGTCCGTGTCCGCTTCCTGTTTTTGAGACGGGTAATATATCTTTTCGATACTCGTCCAGTTCGTGAAGACATAACCTCTTTTCCGTTTTCCCAATGCGATAATGCCGATGACATTCTCGTTACGGTTGATAAACAAACGTCTGCGTTTTCCCTCAATCTTTACATACAATGACGAAGGGTTGTTCTCGTTGCGGAGATAGGCTTCCGCCGGATGAATAGTGTCAGTTTCCATATTTGTAAGTCATTAAATTATGTATTTCTATTTGTTGATTTTTAGGGGTCGTTTTACGGTTCAGAGTTTCGGTATTTCTCCCGCCCTTTGCAATATTCCGTCCCGGTAGAACTCGATTCGTCCGGATTTGAAACCCATTTCGCCGAGGGCTATGTTCCTGATATAGTCCCGATACTGTGTGCCCGAAAAGTTTTTTCCACACAGGTTGTTGAAGAACATAGGGATAGAAACCCCGTCCTCGCTTTTCAATACGACTTTGCCGTTCTGTCTGATTTCGTCTCTCATAACTGTTTATTTATCGTTGAACATTTTTTCTTTCCCTGCTTTCGTCTGGCCGAGCAGGTCTGTTTTCAGTTTTTCAAGGCAGGAAAAAGGATAAAGGAAAGCATGAGGAGCCAAAACCGGATAGGAAACCGACCATGCAACAGTCTGTTTCCGTTATCCGAATGGAATGCGGCTTGGCGGCAATGCGCTTTATTCCAACTTCGCCGACGAAAAGAGAAAGGCTGACCTGCCGACGGAGGAGAGAAAATTGCAGATATAACAGGGAAAAGCGGTGAGAGACAGGAGAAAATACCCCGAAAAATTTGCATCGCAGCAAGATTTATGTAATTTTGCAGTTGTATTTCAAAATTGCATAAATAAATATGGAGACAAAATATATCCGCAGGGAATTATCCGCCGTGATAGAAGAGGCGTACCGCTATTTCTCGGTCATAACCGTTACCGGTCCCCGTCAGTCCGGCAAGACAACGCTGATTCGTAATCTGTTCCCGCACCTGCCGTACTACTCTTTGGAGAACCTCGACGTGCGGAGCTTTGCCGAAAACGACCCGGTCGCTTTTCTGAACCAGCACGCGGAGGGCATGATTCTCGATGAAGTGCATAATGCCCCGAATCTCTTGTCGTATATACAAGGCATGGTGGACGATGACGCAGACCGGCGGTTCATCCTTTCGGGCAGTTCGCAGTTCGCCATGCTGAAAAAGGTTACGCAGTCCCTGGCGGGACGTACCGGTGTATTCGAGCTGCTGCCCATGTCTTACTCCGAGATACGGGAGATAGCCGCCGATACGCCGCTTGACAATCTGCTGCTGAACGGGTTCTATCCCGCGATTTATTCGGGGCGCAACGTGCCCAAATTCCTCTATCCGGCCTACATGAAAACCTATCTGGACAAGGACGTGCGCGATTTGCTGCAAATCAAGGACATGATGCAGTTCCACACGTTTATCCGTCTTTGCGCCGGGCGTATCGGCTCGCTGTTCAAAGCCTCCGAGCTGGCGAACGAAATCGGTATCAGTTCGCACACGGTCACGGCGTGGCTTTCCGTCTTGCAGGCATCCTATATCGTGGCCCTGCTGCCCCCGTATTTCGAGAATACGCGCAAACGGCTGACCAAAACCCCAAAGCTCTACTTTACGGACACTGGGCTTGCCTGCCATCTGCTCGGTATCGAATCTCCGGAACAACTTGCCCGGGATAAGATGCGGGGGGCGCTGTTCGAGAACTTCATCGTGATGGAAGCATTGAAACGGCGGTATAACCGGGGTAAGGAGAGCAACCTCTATTTCTACCGGGACTCGAACCAGAATGAGATAGACCTGCTGCTGAAAAAAGGTTTGGGATTTTACGGTATCGAAATCAAGTCGGCAATGACTTACCATGCGGACTTTGAAAAGGCGTTGAAACAGATGGACGGCTGGGTCAAAGGCCCTGTAGAGGGCAAGGCGGTTGTCTATGCGGGCACGCTCGAAAACACCGCCGGAGAAATCAGCCTGCTGAATTATGCCCATTTGGACAGTGTGTTGGAGTAAGCTGGCTGGGTTCGCGACGCTCGCCGCCGCGTAAAAATTCACAGTTCACCGCGTAAAATGTAACGGTATCTATAAAATATCAGAATATCAAACGATTAAAAGGCATGTCCTTTTGGTAAATGTGAGACAAACGCTTCGATAGCCATAAAACCTGAAATTAAACGGTGCGGCGGCAAGGTGGTGGCGGCCATCTTCTATGGAAAGACTATTACCATGCCGCCGTTGTTCCTCGTAAAACTGAACGTGTGGAGCGATTTCTATGCGGACACCATCCACCGAAAGAGAAAATCATAGCGCAGCCAATGCCGCCACGCATTCCTCCTGTATAGATTTGATGTAATCCAGTACCAGCAGCGGGTCGATGCTTTTGCCGTCGAGCTTGCAGGTGATATGCAGATGCTCGCCCGTGCTACGCCCCGTCGAGCCGCTGACGCCCACCACGTCGCGTGGGCGAACCGTCGTACCTTTGCCGACGAGTACCTTCGAGAGGTGGCAATAGCTGACGATGTAGTCGCCGTGCCGCAAGGTTACATATTTGCCGGATGTCTTGTCCTGTCCGACCTTCACGACCTCGCCCTCCATCATAGCCAGCACCTCGTCGCCCCGCGCGTGTAGGTCAATGCCGTTGTGGAACTTCCTTTTCCCGGTAAACGGGTCTTTCCGGTAGCCGTAAGATGAATTTATCTTTATCCGTTGCAACGGATAGCTCACGCTCAGGTAACGGCCTACCCATATTTCCTTGCGGCTTTTTTCCTTGTGGCTTTCAACAACGGGCAGCGCGGATGCGGGAATGTCCGCCAATGCGCCCTGTACCGGAACCGCACCTACGGATTTCGGTTCCACTTTATCCATACCCTTTCGCAACACCTCTACCTTGTACCGGCCGGGAACCGAAGCTATGGTGTTGAATTGTGCCTGCGCGGGCATCGCACAGAGTGAAACGCCCGACATGATTGTCAGTATCATTTTTTTCATAAGGGCAAAGATAACAAGCTCCGTCCAAGTTGTGTCGTTGCCTCTCCTTTTTCCGCATAAAGTACGATTAAATTTCTATTCAAAGTATGATATTTGCGCTAAAATCATACTTTGATTATAAAAAATATACCCTATAAACCACTAATATAGTTTGGTTTTATAGTGCAAAATAAAAACATTCTATCTTTGCGATGTATAATTCAAAACAAAATTAAAGTATGAATAAAGTACGATTTGAACTTACGGAATTACCTTATCAGACACTGGCCCGTTTCGGTCTCACACAGGAGATGATCGAAGACTTGCCGATGCGTGTTCTGGATGAAATCTGTGACGGGCGACACTCTCCCGTGCTTCCCGTCCGCATCAGCGATGAGAACGGCGAAACCGTCGAAAGCCGGACCCGCTTCGTCCTTGTCCGCATGGATAACGGACAGGCGGATGTGGTATTCTATCCCGTCTTGAAATCCTCGCCACTGGAACGGTACGACGAAGCGCAACAGAAACAGTTGCTCGCGGGCAAGGCGATTATCGCAGAGGTGGAGACAACGGACGGGCGCCACAGCCAGGCGTTCGTGCAGATAGACCCCGAGACGAACCAAGTGATGTCAGTACCTACGCCCATTATCGGGCGCAACTTGCAAGTGCTGGCCGATGAGTTGCACCTTGGTCCGGTGGAAGTCAAGGGACTACAGCACGGCGAGCCTTTGACGTTGGCGGTGGCAGGCGAGCCTGTCACAGTCGGCATAGACCTCCAGACCAAGACCGGCATCCGATTCTGTTCGGGCGACGAGCAGAAATGGAAGGAGCAGACCAAACGCGAGTGGGACAAATACACCTTCGGCTGTTATGGCTGCTGGATGATGGACGGTGACGGCAACCTTGACTACGTTCCCGAGGAAGAATACACCGAGGAGTTGTGGAATGAGCAGAAAAAGAGCGGAGAGCGTAACCGCGCTGCCGCAGCACTCCACAAGTAAAACCTTAACATCCGGAGAATATGGCACAACATCAATACTATCCCGAAGAGGTGCTTGTCGAGAAGATGGAGCGCGGCGAATACGGCTGGCTGGATTACGTCAATCACTTCTCGGCCGAGTGGCAGGAAGAGTACATCCACTACTGCAAGGAGAACAACCTCACTATCAGCGACGAGACGGCTGCCGAGTTCGTCCACCATAAGGATGAGCAGTTGGAGGCGGCTATGGAAGCCGGTGACGCGTAGATAACCTACAAACATCATTTCAGACTATGGCGATACGAACCAATACAAATCCCCGACAGATGGACCTGCAACCCGAAATGCACGACCTGTTAAGGCGTAACGGGATGCAGGCCCATGTGGTCAGCGACGGCATGGGCTACCGGCTTCTCGTGCAGGGACACGACTCGCCGCTGCTGACCTATCCGATTACAGAACGTCAGATGTTGGCCCTGACGGACTGGGGAACAAACGCGGCCAACAAGAAAGCCTATAACGTGTTCACGAGCATTGTAGGCAATGATTTCCATATGCCTAAGAACTTCGTTCACGCCCGCAATGCCAACGGACGTGTAGCTATGGGGCTGCACGGCTATCGCATAGGTATCGGCGAGTACGGACGTGTGGGACGACTGGGTATGCCGCCCCCTTTTTTGGGCTGGACGCCGCGCCACCAGTGGGGCTTCCACCTGCGCCGTGTGGGCGGGCAGCTCTTCTATCCGGGAGCACCCATCGTCCCTGAACGACCCGACGGACGCATGAAACCCGGCGAACTGCAATCGGGCGGTTACGGCTTCTACTACAAGGGTGGCCGGCAAACGCAGCCTGCCCTTATGCAGCAGACCGACGTGCTGCAGAACCTGCAGGCGGTCATCACGCCTATGGTCAGCCGTCCGCGCAGTCAGGACCCGGCACGCCCCTACAAGGAGCTGATAACCTCGCCGGTCTATTTCTCCGGTGAGAAATGGCAGGAATGCCTTGCCTCGCACGGCCTTATCGTGGACGCGGAGGCACGGACGCTGACCGTGCAGTCCGAACAGGTAGCCGCCGATATGGTTTACGACCTGAGGGACGATGAGATTGCCATCCTGACCGCTAACTCTCTTGAGGAGCATTCCGTAGAAAAGCGGCTGGAAGTGCTGAACGGAGTTGTCGGGGCGGACTTCGCCGGCAAAGTGACGATGGAGGCACTCAACAATGAGCGACGCATCTCGCTTGCCCTGCATCCCGAAGTGCAACAGGAACTGGCCGAGCGGCAACAGCAGGAGCAGGAAATCCTTGCGCCGCTGGAAACACGGCTTCCGGAAAAGGATATACGGGAGGGTATGACCGCTTCCGTGGACGGACGCGACCTGCAATACCTCAAAGATAACAAGGGATGGTACAGGGAGGAGAAGCACGGCAGAGAGGTCGAAGTGACCGAAATCGGCGTACACCCTTCCCCGGTGGAGGGCAAGTACAAAATGACAGCCGTCATTGACGGGCAAGTTATCAGCCACGAAATCAGTCAACGAGACTACGACAAATTCCTTGCCGTGGACGACTATCACCGCATGAAGCTCTTCTCGAAGATTTTCAGCGAGGTGGACATGAAGATGCGTCCGGAGGCGCAGCGTGGTCTCGGCGTGAAGATCTTCGCCGCCCTTACCGCCGGTACGGTGGTGACGGCAGGTGTCGTACACGGTCTGCATCACCATCATCACGGCCCGGAAATCTACGGCGAGCGTTTCGGCGGTCCGCCGCGCCCGTATTTCAAACCCGGCGTGGACACGCCGAGGGATGTGGCAATACGCGCTTTCGAGGCGGAGATGAACCGTGAGGTGAACGACATGAGAATGGGGAGGTAAGGCCATGAGAGAAGGAGACCTGACATACGACGACTTTCTGCAACGGCTGACCATTCAGGACGTGCTTATAGACGCGGGCTACCACCTGAACAAGCGTGACGGCCTGCGTTATCCCTCTTATGTCCGATTGGACAACGAGGGACGACGCATCCGTGGCGACAAGTTCATTGTCACGCAGAACGGGCGGTGCTGCTTCCATGCACAACAGCAGAAGGTGTACAACCTCATTTCGTTCATCAAGGAACATCCGCAGTTCTTCTCGGAGTACCATGCGGGAATGTCCGGCGACCGGCTGGTCAATCTCGTATGCAACCGACTGCTGAACCATCCCATCGAGAACCGCGAGACGCGTATCATCCAGCCCAAGCGGGATGTCAAGCCGTTCGACATCGCGGACTACGACATCCACAAGTTCAACCCGCAGAACCGTGAGACGCAGAAGAGGTTCTATCCCTACTTCAAGAACCGGGGTATCGACCTTTACACGCAATACGCCTTTCACCGGGATTTCTGTCTGGCGACGAAACACCGCCCGGACGGAGCAGCCTACACGAACTTGTCGTTTCCGCTTACCCTGCCCAAGGGCGACGGTACGGTCGTGGGTCTTGAGGAGCGCGGGCGTGCCCGCATGGACGGGAGCGGTAGCTACAAGGGCAAGGCCGAAGGCAGCAATTCGAGCGAGGGGCTATGGATAGCCAGCCCGGCCAAGACACCGCTCGCGGAAGCCAAACATATATATTGGTTCGAAAGTGCCTATGACGCGATGGCCTATTACCAGCTCCATCAGGCACAGAACAAGGAGTTGAGAAAGGCGGTTTTCGTCTCCACGGGCGGCTCTCCGACCGTAGCGCAGATGCGGGGTGTGCTTTCTGCCACTCTTCCTGCCCAGCATCATGTCTGTTTCGACACGGATTTGGCAGGGATGGAGTTCTACAAGAACTTTCAGGCGGAGAAGTACCGCGTAATGCATTCCACCATCGAAGAGACCCCCGAACGGAAACCTTACCTCGATACCGTGCGTGAGGACCTGGATTTGGACAGCGGTGAAATATACCTGCTTCCGGAAACCTTGCAGACCAGTTACGGACGATTCGAGAGCGAGTGGGAAGAAGCCATGTCGATGCGTTCGAGCGGGCTGTGCCACCCGGATGACATACAAGCTCAGGTGGATATCGTGAACAAGCATTACAAAGAGTTCCGTGATGGGTTGCGGGATTTTCTCGGTCTGGATAAAAAGAATGATGTCCCCGATATCCGAGAGCAGCCTGCCTATCCCAATAAAGACTGGAACGAGCAACTGCTGGCGGAACGTAAGATGGAAGAAGCCACTGAAAAAGAGCAGGCCAGAGAGGAAGAACCCGAACAGGAACGACAAACACGTTTTCACCGATGATGCCGTCACAACCCATAGCCCGGTTCCGGAACGTCGTGCTGCGGCCTCACGGGATGCAGTTCGTCATCGACGAGCTGCATTTGGTGTCGGTATGCGTGGCGGGACTGGTGTACGGCGGCATGGAGGCCATGCCGTTGTGCGGTATGGCGACGGCGGTTTCCCTGTTCCTGCTCCTTGTGCTGGCATACCGTTTCATTTACCTGCGGCTGATACGCTACCGTATCGGCGGGGAGCAGCTTGTCAGCGAACACGGGCTTCTGTTGCGCAAGGTCGATTACATGGAGCTATACCGTATTGTAGATTTTCAGGAACACCAAAGCCTGCTGCAACAGCTCTGCGGGCTGAAAACGGTCATTATCTTCTCGATGGACCGGAATACGCCGAGACTCGAACTTAGGGGTATCAGGCGGAACGACGACATCGTGCCGCTGATCCGCGAACGGGTGGAATACAATAAACGAAAAAAGGGAATATATGAAATCACGAATCATTAGCATATTTTTGGTCGCCGTCGCCCTCTGTCTGCTACCGCAACGTGGCAAAGCACAGATTGCCGCCTCGAATCCGTTGGAATGGGCGGCGTTGGTCGAGGGAAACGAACTGATAAACGGGCAGATAGAGAAGCAAATCAAGGGACAGACGCAGACAGCGTTGCTTCAGAACACCATTGCGGCGGAGTTCAACCAAATACACAAGTGGGAGAAGCAGTACAACAGTTACCTCAAGACAGCAGGCGGTTACGCTTCGTCTTTGAAAGCCTGCACCCACCTGTACAATGACGGTGTGCGTATCTTCCTCACGCTGGGGAAGCTGGGCAAGGCCATCTCTAACAATCCGCAGGGCATTGTCGCCGGCATGAGCATGAACAACCTCTATATTGAGACGGCCACGGAACTGGTCTCCGTGTTCACGCTGCTCAATGACGCCGTGGCCAAGGGCGGAACGGAGAATATGCTCACGGGCGCGGAACGGAGCAAGACCCTGTGGGAGTTGAACGACAAACTCTCGGCTTTCAGCCGGAAACTGCACCTGCTCTACCTGAGCATACGATATTATACCCTCAATGACGTGTGGGCCAATGTAACTGCCGGGATGCTCGACCGCAGCAACGGCGAGGCGGCTCGTATGGCCATGACACGCTGGCGCAGGGCTGCCGTTGTTTCACGTTAACCCCGATTGCTTATGAAACGGGCACTCACGATTTGTTTTATGCTGCTGTGCATCGGCATCTCCAAAGGGCGGGCACAGAATGACCCCGTGCTGGCCGGAATGATTCTGGCCTACACGGACAAAGCACAAAAGGAGCTGAAGAATCAGGAGAGAGTCATGCTGATGCAGACCACAGGGCATATATGGACCAAGGAGGAGGTGGAAGCCACGACCGATTTGCAAAGGGAGTTCAACAACTACCTGAACTCATTCCGGTCGATTGTCTGTTACGCGGCGCAGATTTATGGCTTCTATCACGAAATATCGCAGCTCACCGACAATATGGGAGACTTCACGAAACAGGTGAGCCGCCAGACGACCAACGCGCTGGCCGTCGCCCTCTCCACGCGGCGCAACCAGATTTACCGGGAGCTGATACTGAATAGTGTGGAGATTGTGAACGACATCCGAACGGCGTGCCTTTCGGACAACAAGATGACGGAACGGGAACGCATAGAGATTGTTTTCGGCATCCGTCCGAAACTCAAGATGATGAACAAGAAACTGCAACGGCTGACCAAAGCGGTGAAGTACACCACGATGGGCGCCATCTGGCGGGAGATTGACGAGGGGGCACGTCCCGTTACCGACAAACGCGACATTGTGGAAGCAGCCCGCAGGCGTTGGCGACAGATTGGAAAAAATGTAAGACCTTAAAACAAAGATATATGGGATTTTGGAATACGATATTGAAATATGGCGGCAAGGCCATGAGAGGTGCCAGACAGGCTACGACGGCTACCGGCAAGAGCATGGGCAATGCGGTACTGCATCCCTCGCAGACACTTCGCGGAGCCGGGCAAGCCGTCAAGACGGCAACCGTCGGCGGTGCATTCGGTTATGTGGGCTGGAAAAAGCTGACCACGGACGCAAGTGTCGCACGTATCGTCAGCGAGGCCGTGGTCGGCAAACCCGCCACAAACGTCCTTGCGGGTACGGTCGATGACACACGGGAATTGAAGGAGAAGACCGGTGAGACCGTTTCGGCGATAGGCAGTGCGGTAAGAGGTGCCGGTTCACAGTTGAACGGTGTGTCGAATTTTATGCAGGCAACCTCCGGGGGCGGTCTTCTGAATATGCTCGGCGGATTCTTCAGCAACCTTGGCCGTGGCAACGTGTCGGGGTTGAGTATCGCGGGGCTGGTCGCCGCAGCGTTCCTCGTGTTCGGACAACGCGGTTGGCTGGGCAAGATTGCCGGGTTGTTCCTGGGAATGCTGCTCGTCGGCAACAACGCGGGTGTTCTCCGCACGGCACCACAGGAGAGTGTATCGAGGGCACAGGCACCGGCACTCTCTCCGGAGGAGCAGACCCAGGGCGGCGGAATGAGAAGATAGAAGGACAAAATAATACAAAACAATGAAATATACAGAAGAAATGATCCTGCATTCCGATAGCGGCTACTGTATGCCGTTCGAGGAGCCGCAGGGAAAAGACGTGGAGCTGTCGCTCGGCTACGGCGAACAGACGCACCCGGAAACGGGCGAGAAATTCTTTCATCACGGCATTGATTTCAATGTACGGTGCCACATTTTGTCGGCAGTGGCCGGCGGTATCGTATCGGGTGTCGGCAACGACCCTGTGCATGGCATCTGCCAGACGATACGCTACGGTGAATACGAAATGACATACGGACATCTGTCGAATGTCTATGCTCAGTTCGGGCAGCGTGTCAAGGCCGGGCAGACGGTAGCTTTGAGCGGTGAGCGGCTGCATATCGAAGTCCGCTTCAAGGGCGAGGAACTGAACCCTATCGAATTTCTGACTATGCTATACGGAAATATCCGTGCGCTACAGGAGGCCGTCGGGGACGGAGCGTCCGGCTTCTACGGGCCGGAACCGGGGCCGGCGACCGATTATGAGAAAGACAGGCAGGAAATCGAGGAGCTGATGCTACGCTTCCTGCCGCACTACATGGAGGACTTGCAGCATGGGGCGTACCGCCTGCCAGAACACACGGAGCAGTCACTGCGCCATATCTTTACGATGGGTGCGGTGAAGGAGTATTTCTATGAGCAGATGCCGAGCATCGCCAATCCCCTCGGGCTGGGGCAAAAGGCCATGCCGCTGGCCTGCAAGGTACAGAACCTGCTGATAGCGGATTTCCTGAACTACCTTGCCCTGCGGCACGAGGTGTACCTCTCCACAACGGGCGGAGGCGGCGTAAAAAAAAACTTCATGACGAACCAGTAGCCTACGGCGGTGTCATCGACCCGCTGGCGGAGCTGGACATCGACATCCAGAGTTTTGACATACCGAGAATCGTCTCCGTCTATCCCGACCGTGCCGGAATCCGCTGGTGGACGAAGGCGTGGTTCAACAACCGGGAGGAAGGGGAAGCATCGGTGGAAATCGAACGGGAACAGGCCATACGCTTCATTCACGACCGTATCGAGAAGGACGCGTGGCTCGAAGAGTTCTTTCCTCGGCAGATGGAGGTGTACCACAACGCCATCGAGCAGACGAAAGAACAACTCCTGAAACAGATAAACATGATATAGACATACATATTTTATATGGACGGAATAAAGCAGAGCAAACGATTCGCGGAGATAGAGGCACTCATGGGCGACTATTTCCATAGCAATCTCGCGCCCGTCATGAGAGAGACGCAATCCTACCTGACCCGCAAGCAGGGCGAAGAGATGAAGGAATACTCCACGTCCCTGGGCGGCATCCTGAGCATGATGGCGTCATCGGTCCAACCGTTGTCAGACCCTTACCAGACACTCAAGGTAACGGGCGAATGGAACTCCAAGACAACCGAGGACTACATTGAAATGTGCAAGAGTAAGATTCTTGCATCGAAAGAGATACAGCATGACCTCGCCTACGTGGCCGGCGAGTGGCGCAACGCCGTTGTCGGGGAAATCGGCAGGGAGCGTTACGACGCGCTGTCCGGGGAGCTGGGTTGTGATATCGCCTACGCTTACGTGGACTACCGGGTGGAGCAACTGATGATTGACAAACTGGTCAAGGAACGGATGCCCAAGTCGTCAGCCGACTACATTATCCGCAAAGCGGCAGAATCGAGCCTGCTGGGACTATCGCAGACATTGAGCCGTTCGCCGCTGGCCGAAGAGATAGAGAGACGCGGCGAGGCTGCCTACCGACCAAGCAGGTTGGAGAAAGGAACGGCCAAAGTATTGGGGGCTTCAGCAGATAGCCTTATGATGGGCGGCGTGGGTTCATGGGCGACGTTCGCCCGGTTCGTCGGTGCGGATGTAGCTATCTCGGCCGTCACCGACCATTTCGCATCCAAAGAACCGGAGGACCTTTCGGTGGAGCAATGTATCAGCAAGGGGGTGTTCGGCAGCAACGGTAACGTGTTCGAGGGGTTCCGCAAGGAAGCCGCCGCAATGCTATCCAAAGAGAATACACTTGTAGCCGAAGCCAACGGACAGTTGCAAAAGAAAATTCCGGTAATGAGTTTTAATTATATGGACTGGTGGAAAACGGGAAAGAAAGAGGTACCGATGTGGTACGGGAACAACAGGGAGAGCGAAGAGGAACGGAAACAAGCAGAAAGGTACAAGGGTGTGCCGCTTGTCATCGCTCCCGGACAGGAGGAAGCCTACTTGCAGGGTATGGCAAGGCATAAGGTTACGGCGACCGGACAGGCACGCACGGAAGGCGAACAGAGGGAAAAGGTGGAAAAAGTGGAAGAAGAAGTGCAGGAGCAAACCGTCTCGACCGATGAAGAGGCACGGGAAGAACAGACGGTACAGGAGATGCAGGCCGGACAGACCAACGAGAACGGATGGGACACTCTGGTGCGCTCCCTGGGGCTGGAAGGTCTCGGTGATATCACGGGCAACCTCGGCTATATACTGGCCATGCTGCCCGACATTCTGCTGGGTGTGCTCACGGGAAAGACGCAATCACTGGGGATAAAGGATAACCTGCTGCCGATAGCGAGTATCGTGGCGGGGGTATTCATCAAGAACCCGATACTGAAAATGCTGCTTATCGGTATGGGCGGCGCGAACCTCTTGAACAAGGCGGGACACGAGATGCTGGGACGGGAACAACCGAACCGGAGCACTGACGGCGGGAACGTGCAGTACAAGCATTACACGGACGAACCGCTGAACCCGCGCATCGTGAATCCGGTGCTGCAGGGCAACACGCTGATCGCTACGATAGACCGGGTACCTTGTACCGTACAGCTCAGCCCTACGGTGGCGGATGCCTACCGTGCCGGGGCACTGCCGCTGAATACGCTGGCCAACGCCATACTCGCCCAAAGCGACCGGCTCCGCCAGATTGCCTCACAGAACTACGACAATGGGGAGACGGAAACCGTTGTTCGGACACGAGGCATCCAATAGTGCTGTCAATGAAAAAGATATACGAATATGAAAGAGAAGTCGCAAATAGAAAAGAACGCCCAGGAGAAGCAGGTCACCTTGCTCTCCACGGCTCTGAACGAGGCATCAAACGCCGGAGGGCACTGGTTAAACGCCACGGGTAAAGGCTACCCGAAATTTTATCCGCGTGGTGTCGCCGTAAGTCCTTTCAACGGGTTGTTCATGGCCCTTCATTCTGACAGGAACGGGTGCAAGACGAACCTGTTCACCCTTTACAGCGATGCCAAGGCACGAGGCACGGCGGTACGCGAACAAGAGCAGGGCGTGCCGTTCCTGTTCTACAACTGGAACAAGTACGTCCACCGCAACAATCCGGAGGATATTATCAGCCGGGAGGCTTATCTGAAGCTGGACGAAGAGGTACGGAAACAGTACAAGGGCGTACATAACCGAGAAATCCGCACGCTCTTCAACATCGACCAGACAACATTTCCCTATGTGGACGAAGCGGCTTACGACTCGGTGTTGCTGAAAGACGGGAGTGCCGTGGAAAGAGGTTACTCGGAAGCCGACGAACGACGGTTGCATGGCCGTTTCAACAGTTTCCTATTGAAGATGCGGGATAATCTCGTGCCTGTGCGCTCGGACGGCTGCGGGATGCCACACTACGAAACGGACAAGGATGCTGTCTATATGCCGCGCCAGCGGGATTTCGAACATTACAATGACTACGTGCAGGAAGCCCTGCGGCAGATTGTGAGTGCCACGGGACACCAGCAGCGCCTCGCCCGTGAAGGTATGGTGATGAAGAACGGCATGGCTCCTTCGGAAGATGCACTCAAGCAGGAGCGTCTGGTCGTGGAAGTCGCTTCGGGAATCAAGATGCTGGAACTGGGACTGCCGGCCCGTCTGTCCGACGAAAGCCTGAAACTGGTGGACTACTGGAACCGGGAACTCAAAGAGAATCCTTGCCTGATTGACGCGCTGGAAAGTGATGTAAACAACGCCCTTGAAGTGATCCGCAAGGCAGAGAAAGGTGAGAAAATCGAGTACGCCACGTTGCGCAACCGACGCCAGACCTCGGACATGAAGGAGCAACTGCCCAAGCATTATTTCGTGGCCGACGAAATCAGGCAGCATCCTAACAAGGAGAATAAAACCATTGTTATCGTCATTGACCCCACCAAGAAATCGGCGGACGTGATACTCCCTGCCGGCGCATCGCCGGAGGTGGACAACGAGATACCGGGCATGAACAAGGCCCGTATCGGAAGGGTCTTGCGTAGAGAGGGTATCGAGAGTGTGCGCTTCTTTAATCCTGATGGTGTTTTGGGATACCGGCCTGATGACAGCTATTTCGCCGAGAAGCAGGTGACACTGGCCCGGTTGAAGAACTGGGCGATGGAGACGCTCTCCACACTGGACGTAACCTCTGCGGTCAGACGGGCGAACGATGTGAACATAACCCGTGCAGAGATGATTCCGGACGACAAAAGGCGTTGGGCGCTCTACATCAAGCCCGAGAACAAAGAAGGCTACAGCGTCTATCCGGACAAGGAGGATGTGAACCGGTTCTTCTCCACCCTTAAGCAGTCTATGGATAACATCGAAAAGGTCCGCATGGAGCTGGCGCATAAATACTACACGTTGGCAGAAGTGCAACCTGACCTGAAAGTGGACCTGTTCAGTACCGAAGCGCGGGACATCGACCTGAACCGCATCCAGCGGGTGTCCGTGTACAAGACCAAGCAGGGTGATACCCAATGCGTAGCGACCATCGACGGACAGAAGATGCAGCCCAGGAGCGTTACCCCGCAGCAGAGGCAACGCATGATGGCGGCCGAGGACAAAACGGAATACAAGCGGCATCTGGCGGCCACACTCTTTGCCGACGTGTTGCGTAAGGGACAGACGCTGGAAGAGAACACCGGCGAGAAACAGGAGAAGGAGGCTGCCAAACAGCAAAACAGGGAGGTAACGGAAAGGCATGCGGAAGCTGTCTCCACACAGCGGAAGCAATGGAACGAACTCAAGGAGAAACATCCCGATGCCTTGCAGTTGATTCGGGCCGGGACTGTTTACCGGCTGTACAACGAGGATGCGGTAAGGGGCGCGGAGATATTGGCGCTTCCGTTGGAGAAACCTGCTTCTGAAAAGGGTTTTACGGCTTCCGTTGAATTTGCGAAGGAACTGGTGGACAAAAATCTGTCAGCACTCGTCATGGCAGGCGAACGTATCGTTATCAGCGATTTACCAGTGAAGGAGGAACGGGCAGTCAGTGAGAAGAACGAGGCCGAAGAAGAGGTTCACAAAGGTATTCATAGATAAGAAGTAAGATAAATGAGCAAAAATCAAGAATATGCAGCGCAATATGCGGAGTATGCGATGGAACAGATGCGCCGGTACGGCATTCCCGCATCCGTGACGCTGGCGCAGGGAATTTTGGAGAGCAGCAACGGCCAAAGCCGTCTGGCACTGACCGAGAACAACCATTTCGGAATCAAGGCCACGCCGGAGTGGATAGCGGAAGGTGGCCGTTACGGGTTATATACCGATGACAAGCCGAACGAGAAGTTCTGCAGTTACGACAGCGTGAGCGAGTCATACGAGCATCACTCCCGTTTCCTGAAAGAAAATGGCCGTTATGCCCGCTGTTTCATGCTCGCTCCGGACGACTACAAGGGATGGACGCAGGGGCTTGAACAAGCGGGTTATGCTACAGGCGGACGCTATGCCGCCAGCCTGCAACAGATTATCGAACGGAACGGGCTGCAGGAGTACGACCGTCAAGTTGTGCGGGAGATGGAGGCGCAGGGAAAGCAGTTCGGCGTGGAAGAGAACCCGCTCCGGGAATCGGAAAACGCGAAGGAGTATTCGTTTCCGGTCGAACGGGAGGAGTTTCTGTTCGTCACCTCTCCGTTCGGGATGCGTCAGGACCCGATAGACGGGACGAAACGGATGCACACGGGGATAGACATCCGGTGCAAGGGAGACGTGGTACTGGCCACCGAGAAAGGCGGCAAGGTCGTCGCCGTCAATGGCAAGGGCAACACACCCGGCGGCAAGTCCGTCACGGTGGAGTATGCCCGTCAGGACGGCAGCAAGGTGCAGTGTACCTACATGCACCTCGGCGATATCGCCGTGAAGGCCGGCGACACGGTGCAGGCGGGCCAACGGCTCGGCACCTCGGGAAATACGGGAACACGGACGACCGGGGAGCATCTGCATTTCGGTGTCAGGCAGATTCACGCGGACGGTACGCAGCGGGATATTGATCCGACGGCATACCTGGCCGAGATAGCGCAGAAGGGCAACATCAAGCAACAGGCACTGCACAACGGGAACGACCTGCTCGCCAAATACAGGGATGCGGAAAGTGTCAAGGAAAGCCAGCCCCTTTCTCCCGACGCATGGATGAAGAAGCTGCTCTCCTCAGAGGACAGCGGCGTGGGAATGTCGGGGTGCAACGACCCGATAGTGGAGATGGCGATGACCGCCTTCACTTCCCTGATGTTGCTGGCGGCACAGATTGACAGCAAGAACGAGGAAGAGCAAAGGGCGGCCATATCGGCGGCTATGGACAGCCGAAGAATTGACCTGAAATCGCTGGTAACGGGCATGAAAGCCTGCGAACTCGTAATCGGGGAAAACGGCAAGGCCATGCTGCGAGCGGACAACGGAAGCGTCGAAGTGTCACATGAACTGACCTCTGCCGAGTTGAGCCGCCTGTCGGCCACCCTGAACAACGGAACCCTCTCCGAAGAAGCCAAGCGGCTGCGTGTGGCCGGTCTGCTGAACACCGTCATCCTCTCGGAAACGGCTTCGAGGAACTTCGAGCAGGGAATGTCCGAGCAACAAGGACAAACTGAAAATCTGAAACGGTAAAGGCATGGCGATATGATAAGATGCGTGATGATAGAGCTATGCCGGTGTCTGTTCGGGATATCCGTTCTCGGACTGCACGTTCTGGGCTGCTACCGGTTGTTCGGGCTGGTGGCGACACTTGTCATCGTGGGCGTGCAGGTGCTGATTGCGGCATGGATTATCTATATCAAGATACGCGCTCCCGATTAGGACGTGTTTTTTCAGCGTATTCAACTTCAACAGACCTCACATTGTCCGAAGTGGCATATGTATCACTAAAAGACAAAGGAATTATGATTAAATGTAATGTAACGGTGTGCGGCGTTATCGGCCGTGACGCTTCGACACGCACAGGCAAGGATGATAAGATGTTTCTGTCTTTCCCGCTCCGTGTCGCAATCCAAGGTAAGGACGGCCAGAACGGTACGGTCGAAATCAGTGTAAGCAAAGACGGCAACGAGGAGGAAGCCGCCGACTACCGAAACGGCTCGCGTGCAGCGGTTACGGGTACGATGTACCTGAAACGTCGGGGCGACAAACTCTATTTCAACCTCTTCGCGGACCGAATCGGCACGGCTTCGGCGGACGACGCGGATTCCCTCAAGGGCGAGATGGCCTTCCGGGGCAAGGTGGGCAAGAACATCGAGCAGCGAAAGGATAAGAACGACAAACCTTACACGGTGTTCTCAGCGTTCAGCACGGAGAAGGTAGATGACGGCTTCGAATACCAGTGGGTACGTTTCTTCTGCTTCAACGGAGCGTGCGAGGAGTGGATGCAGCCGGGTATCAAGGTGGACGTCAAGGGCGAGATGGCTGTCTCGCTGCATAACGGGAAACCGGACATTTCCTGCCGCGTGGAGGAACTCACGCAATATGTCGCTTCACAGGATAACTCCAATCAGTAACGGTCATGGCTGGTTACAGAAAACCGAAAAACGACGGACCGAGCAGCGAGGATAAGGCACTGGACCTTTTTGCGGAAATGATGATTGAGAAAATCGAGAGCATCCGGGGTGACTGGAGGAAGCCGTGGTTCACCGAAGGCGCACTGCAATGGCCCCGTAACCTCTCCGGACGTGAGTACAACGGCATGAACGCCTTTATGTTGCTCCTGCATTGCGAGAAGGAGGGCTATACAATTCCACGCTTCTGCACGTTCGACTGCGTGCAACGGCTCAACAAGCCCGGCAAGGACGGACAGGAGCTGCCCCGTGTGTCGGTGCTGCGCGGAGAGAAGTCGTTCCCGGTCATGCTGACGACGTTTACCTGCATACACAAGGAGACGAAGGAGAAAATCAAGTACGATGACTACAAGAAACTCTCCGACAAAGAGAAAGAAGAGTATAACGTCTATCCGAAAATGCAGGTATTCAGGGTATTCAATGTGGCGCAAACCAACCTGAAAGAAGCCCGTCCGGAGATGTGGGAAAAGCTGGAACAGGAGAACGGACATCCTAAAATCGGGAACGGCGAGCAGTTCAGCTTCGCACCTGTGGACATGATGATAAAGGACAACCTCTGGATTTGCCCCATCAAGCCGATGCACCAGGACCAAGCCTACTACTCAATCTCGAAGAATGAAATCGTCGTGCCCGAGAAGGAGCAGTTCAAGGACGGAGAGGCGTTCTACGGGACACTTTTCCATGAGATGACGCATTCAACCGGAGCAGAGAGCGTACTCGACCGCTTCAAACCTACGGCTTTCGGCTCTCCAGAATATGCAAAGGAGGAACTGGTGGCCGAACTCGGCAGTGCGCTGGTCGCACAACGCTACGGCATGACGAAATATATCAAGGAGGACAGTTGTGCCTATCTCAAAGAGTGGCTCGATGAATTGAAGGAATCGCCGCAATTTATCAAGACAACGCTTCTTGACGTGAAAAGGGCGGCTTCACTGATTACCCAAAAGGTGGATAAGGTTGCGCTGGATTTGAAACAGGATGTCTCTGAGCAGGAGCAACAGGAGAACAAGGTATCTGCTACAGAGAAGATTTTCTACGCCTCGGTGGCTTACCTCCAGTTCGCCGATGACACGAGACAGCTTGACGAACTCAAGGACAAGGGCGACTATAAGGGACTGCTGACGCTTGCCAAGGAGTATTACGACGGCAACGGCATGGACGAGCAACAGACATACTCCTCTCCACTCCGGAGCCGTGGCGATGACCTCCTTATCGAGGATAAGGATTTCGCTGTAGTATATAACGGGAGTGTCGGTGGAACCTACGAGGTCATGCTGAAGTACACGGAACAGGAAGTATGCGACCACATCAGGCGCTACGGCATCGGCCGTGCCAGCGACGATGTTAAAGCAGTGGCGCGGGATATGGCGGCGGAGCAGTTTGCTGCCGTGTCGAGGCTGAAAATCCCCGCGTTCGAGCTTCCGGGCGGTGAAGTCCTGTATATCGGGTACAACAGGGAAACCGACTCGTTCGATGTCGGGCCGGCCACCAATGCTGGCATCATCGCACAGCACAGTTTTCCTTACGACCACGACGCCACGCTGGACGACAACCTGCAAAGGGTGAATGAACGGCTGAACGAAATGGAGGAATACCGTGCCGAAGAGGTACAAGAGGAGGATTACGGCGGGGGTATGCGCCGCTGACAATTGTGCAAAAAAAGGAATGTGGGGCGACTTCATCAGAAGTCCGCCCCACATTTTTCTCCATTGCAGATTGTCAATCAACCATGCGAACTTGTATTCTTATGTCTATTTTCCATTATCGTTTCAAAATTCTCCTGCCCCCATTGCTTCAAGCACTCTAAATGAGGAATTAAAGTCTCTCCAAATTCAGATATATAATATTCCACTTTCGGTGGAACTGAAGGGTATATTTTTCTATTTACCAATCCGTCCATTACCAATGAATGCAGAACTGTAGATAGCATTTTTTCCGATATAGAGGGGATTGTTTTATATAGTTCACTGAAACGTATTACTCTTTTCTCGTGTAATTTCAATAAGACGACCAAAGCCCATTTGTCTCCCAACCATTCCAGTATGGGAGATGCAGAACAATATTCGTAATCTAACTTTTTTCGCATTTTTTTCGTCCTTAAATATATTGATATTGAGAAAAACTAACTCAAACGTAAGTAGCTGACAGATAGTACAGTTCTTTTTTTAAAAAAAAGAGCATCCTAACTTCGCACTACAAAAATACGGAAAATAATTAATTCCAAGTGCTTAATTTATAAATATATGGAACTATTACATTTTACGGGACAAGTGTGGCGACCACCATACGAGGCAAATTCTCAACTCTTACAGGTAACTGCCGGATGCACTCACAACAAGTGCAAATTTTGTAGTTTATATCACGGAACAAAGTTTCGTCTATCTCCTGTTACGGAAGTCGAAGAAGATTTGAAAGTGATACAAAGTTATCAACCCAAAGCCCGGCGTGTGTTTTTAACAGGAGCCAACCCATTTGTGTTAAGTTATAACAAGCTGTTGGATTTAGGTCTTTTGATTAGGAAATATCTTCGTCATTGTGAAAGCATCGGTATGTTTGCCCGTATTTCGGACATTAAGCCGAAAACAGTAGAGGAATTGAAAAATCTGCGTCATTTAGGCTTTGATAGTATCAGTATTGGAACGGAATCGGGTGATGATGATACATTGGCAACAATGAACAAGGGATATACGGCGAATGATATTATTGAGCAATGCAAGAAACTGGAAGAAGCAAATATCGAATATAATCTCGTGTATCTAACAGGACTTGCCGGAAATAGCAAAGGAGAACGGAATGCTATCAATACAGCCAATGTATTCAACCAGTTACACCCTTTTACCATAAACTTCGTATCGCTGACTGTTTTCCCTGAAACAGAATTATATGAAGAAGTACAGCGTGGCAATTTTGTAGAAGCTACTGAGCACGAAAGACTATTGGAACTATGGACTTTCATTTCAAGGCTCCGAATAGAGACCACCTTGTTAGGAAATACGGTATCAAACACCGTTCCGTTCATTGGAATGATACCTAATGACAAAGTTCGACTTCTCAATGAATTGGATTTAGCAATAAAAAATATAAACAAAAAAGCATTTAGGCAATATAGAGATAATATTAAATCACTATAGGCGGATTATTCTTTTCTGTTTTTCTAAAAAACGTACCATTTTAATGTCGTTTTCTGATTGATTACGCTAACACGAAATTCAAGAAAGCCTATCAATTTGCTTTCTTGAATTTTAATAGGCTATTTATTACAATCAATTAGCCTGTAACCGTAACTGTCATTATTAGTTATGCCGATATAGTCTTATTACTGACTTTACAAATATTCTTCCCACTTTCCGCTGCTCGCTTATGCGGCGGGCGGCTTCCCGATGCTTGTCCGGCAGTATCAGAAGTGATAGTCGATGACCCCTCCGATGTAAAGTGTCGTACCCGGTTCAAGAGCGAAGATTTCCCGCAGGAACTCATAGGATTGTTCAGCATACGATTGTACGCCCTCTGCGTCCGTATAGAACCAGTAGCCGGTATCCAGCGGGTCTTTCAGGAATTTTTCGAGTTGGTAAACGGGGCCAATCCAATCCTGCATCTTATCAGGGGTAATGGCTTCCGCTCTCTTGCGGATTTCGGAAACAAACTCTTCTTTCCATTTTTCCGTTCCACCTTTGTAAAGGATAGTATCTTCGGAAGTCAATTCAAACATCCCTTTGGGGAGGACATGGTTTACCAGATAGCCGATATACTCCTTTCGTTCCTCGTCGTCAATTTCGGCACAATAGTCAAAATGACTGTTGTCCCCTTGCATGAGCGTGTCCTCGTTCAGGTAGTTGTCCTTCTCCACCCGTGTCTGGGTAATCTGAAAAATCTTGCTGTGCATAACTTTGAAATTTAATAGGTTATTTTTTTACTTTCCCTTTCATCGAGCCTTTTCGGCTTCTTGTCAGGGAGGGATTTTACATGCAGGACCAATAGCGGTAAGGGACGGGTAAGACAAGTAAACAGCCGGGAGACTTAACGGAATACCCACCCCGGAGGACGAGGCAGGAGCAGCGATATCCCGTCTGCCCCTGCCCGGCAAAAGACGGGGGACGGAAAGTCAATCTTTGATTTGGGAAGGCTGCCGTTAACCTCCGAAGGCCGTTAGCACAGCGGTACTTGAAGACCGGACAGCACGCTATACCTTTACATGATAAAATCGCACCGGCAAGGATAGCCGATGATGCGATATGGTAAGAACTGGAACGGGAAGCTAAAAGAGGGAGGAAAAACAGCCTGCGGTTAAAAAAGGATTCGCGACCTCTTTACGGCAGGAAACAAAATCCCCCGAACCTGCATGACAGATTCGGGGGCGTCACTCATAAGCGGTCGTGTTTGAACTTAATCCGTTATCCGATACTCGTTGATATTGACAAAGGCATCCTCGTTTTCCTTTTTCCATTCTTCAACGAGAGCTTCGACTTCCTGCTGCGATTTGACAGGCCGCTCTGCAAGGTCCTCCAGCCACTCGAACAGCCCCGACATATCGGCAAAGTATTCAGTGAGGTATTCCCCGTCATCCGTGCATACATCGGCGATATACTTGTCAGGAAAGTATTTGCCTTCATGGTCGTTTGTCCAGTATTCAACCATACCCGGCTCTTCCGATTGATAAAAATAGTAGAGAGAGGGGAATTTCTTGCAGACAAAATCGAATGTCTCGTTGCAAGGCGACCATGCGGTCATAGTCGAGAGTCTCAACACCTCTCCGTCGAATTGTGGAGTATCCCATTCGCCCCGACACCACACCTCGTTCCAATCGCCGCCCAAAGCGTCCACGAGGCAGCCGAGCCATGTCGTTCCAAATCCGTTTTTGACGGACGGCTCTTTCCGTTCCTGTAGTCTTTTCATCAACTCATAGAGGCTCTTCACTTCTTTTGCGTCGCCCTCTATCACATACGCAGTTGAACACCAATTCGGCATAATTTTGAATTTTAACTGTTGAACTTGTTTTTACTTTCCCTTTTCTCAAAGCCTTTTCGGCTTCTTGTCGGGAATTTTACAATGCAGGTCCAGCAACGGAAACGGGACGGGAAAGGCAAATAAATGGTCAGGAATTGAACGGAATACCCAACCCGAAGCGTATAGCGGTACGGGGGACTGAAAGTCAATCTCCGATTTGCGGAAGGCTGCCGTCCAATCCATGAAAACAATTAGCGCAGCGGTATTTGACGTCCGAACGGACGCTGCACCTTTGCATGGGAAAATCACACCGACAAGGATTGCCGATGATACGATAAGGAGAAGAATATAAAAACGCCGTCCCTCTCTTTCCGGTGACGACGTTTTCTTTTATAAAGGTAGGTTTGTTTTTTCGCGATAAGTGGAAAACAATACGCAGGGTTCCCTGTCCGATGGTTCAATGCTTATCCGTTTCCAGTGGGATTTGAACTCGGACACCGGGAACCTGATACCTCCTTTACGCAACTTGACAGGAACATGTATCAACCGGATTTCCGAAATGCAATGTGCTGCCATCAATGTTCTCAGGATGGGGGCTGATTGTGGAGACGCTTCCAAAGCAATGTACCCGGACAGCGTTGCCATAGACGACAGTTGCTCTTTTAGCAAGGAGGGCTCTACACTTATTTCTTCTTGTCCAGTTACGATGACACATTTACCGTCCTCGTAATAAAGCATGGCCGAGGCATTGCCCAAAAAGTTGCTTACACCAAACAACTCCGGTTTCAGGTACCAGTCTCGCAAACCGTCCTTGCGGGCAATGTAGCCATCTTTGGTGATTTGGGCCTGTAATATTAATTTCATACCTTAATTTATATATTCTTTATTATAAAATTTCCGTAAACATTACACAGAAAACAAAAGCTCTACCTGCCAGCGATTTTTATAAAGTTCAGCAACTTGAAGCGCAGATATATGCGTAGCATTGGTTATGAATGTAAATTCTCGTTCTTGTTCTTCATCCCAATATTTAACCAGTCTAAGTGGCTCTGGGTAATATTGTTTAGGATAGAATCCTGTCAGAAGTACACTCGCGTCTGAAAGCGCATTTTTAGGTAGCCTACATTTCCATTGGATGGATTTGTATCCGAGATTCTTTTTTGCTCTGACAACAAAGTAGGCTTCAATTTGATGAATTTTATACAGCATTTTGAAGTTGTTATAACCGCGGTCAAAGATGTAATAAGAGTTTGGTTCATAAGGAATTTCAATCATGACTTTAGAATCGTGTACGGATGCTTCCGTGATATGAAAGAATGCAGGAATCTGTGTTTCCACATCATATAATGTATGCACTTTGATACCACCTTTCTTTTTGCGGAATTTCGCCCACCAAAAGACTGAAAGGCACAGGTCAATAGTTGTCGAATCGAAAGCATAAACGTTACCGCTAAGTTTAAAAATATGATTAGCACACTTTTATCGTGCTTCGCTAACCAGGCAGTAAGCATATTCTTCAAAGATGTGATAGTCTCTATCTTGATTTGCTCTTGCCAGCGATGACTTTGATACATTTTTACCCATTCCTAAATGATAACATTTAGAATGATGAGCTTCAAGAGCAACTATCAAATCTCGCAGACTTTCACGATTAGAAAGTTGACCAAACATCAAAGCAAGTAGTTGATCCCAGCAGGTGAAGTGCTTCACATCTTTGTCGCCATCATACTTGGTGACTATGCGGTTAAACTTACTTCGATTCAGAAATGAAGCCAATTGAGCGAAAACGTATTTGTCTTGGAACATATGCCATCGGATTAATCTGATGCAAGGTTACAAATTCAAGTCCGTTCGCTCGGAAAATCGCTATAACTAACTAAATTTCAAATATTTCAAAGAACTCTTTTAAATTTTAATGGGACAGTAATGAAAAATTATATAAAAAACAAGAGTGGATATATTTTTTTTCTGAAAAATTTGCATATGAAAAATATTCTCCGTATATTTGAAGCACTGAAGTAGTCATTGGCGCCAAGGCTGTTTGATGTATCATATTAACTAAATAAAAAGAATATGGATACTTTACTAAATTCAACCTTCCACCAAGCATATCTATCGAAAAGATATATGCTTATTAAGATTGTTCTTTCGGCAATTGTCGTATTGTCTTAATATTTGTGTTCAGAATATTAAGACGTTAAGATTCACGTGACAATTGAATTCCTATTTTATCAATCTTATTAAGAATATAGTTATGAAAATTATCAATTTATCCAATCAGAGATTTGGAAAGAATGCAATGGTTGCATCGGCAGCCGGTTGTTGCTGTTGCTGTTGCTGTAATTGCAATTGCGGTGGGGATGAAAGTTCCACTACCACTGTCATAGTTGCAGAACGCGCGACAATTTCTAGCTTATAATCTGTAGTCGTATACATAACTTCAAAGTTGTGTAAATACCCAGTAGAATTATTGAAGTTTATTAACATAGGTGCGCAGAATTCTGCGCACCTAATAAAAAAGATATATATGCTAGCTAATTATGATATATTTAAAGATGAAGATAATGGCTGTTATCAAATCAGATCCAAAACATCAACCTATGCAATTGTTTTTGATGAAGAAATATCAGAGGCGATATTTTTACGAATAGTAGAATTGTCTTCTCAAGATAAAAGATTCAATTTGCAGAAAATAAGAAAGAATTTACTTGGAACTTTTGAAGAAGATAAGGTTTTGAGTGTCTTAAATAATCTTAGAGAAGCTGGACTTATCCCTGATGATATACATACATGCACAGGAGAGGATCTTTCTGAGTTTAGAAGTATAGGAGATATTTCTTTGGCAATTATAGGCGTTGGAAGCCTCACTAAAGCTCTAAAATCAGTTTGCGAAACCGAGAAATTCAAAACAATTTCTGTGGTTGAGTATACCATAAAAAATTTCGAAGAAAAGATTCTTCAAGTTTTTAATGAACATGATTTTGTTATTGTTGATGCAAATCAATGGTCTCCTTTTCATTTGGAAATAATTAATGATACTGCTGTCAAACAAAATAAGCCATGGCTATATATTTCTGGTGTAAATGAATCTAATATTGAGATCGGACCATTGTTTTATGGGAAAGAAACCGGATGTTATAATTGTTTGATATCAAGAATCAAAAGCAATCATGCACATCCTCAATATTTAACATCTTATGAAAATTATTTAAGGGGCTTAAAACGTCCGTCTATATCCAATGAGTTGCACCATGACGGTATCATATATTCATTAATTGCTAATTTTGCTATTTATGAAGTGGTAAAATTTATTGAAGGTTGGGCATTGCCAATAACATGGCAAAGCATTGTAACATTTAATTTATATAACTATGAGTCTACAATTCATATGTTATTAAAGAAACCATTGTGTGAAGTATGTAAACCGAATATTAAATACAATCCCTCACCGTGGTTGGATAAAATAACTTTAAAATAGAAACTATATGAACTATTCTTTTATAAATAAAAGTCTTAATGCTGTATCAACAGAATTAGGAATTTTGTACCATTTGGTTTCATCTCCAAGTTGCGCACAAGATCCTAAAATCCTTGGGTATGGTATTTGGCCATGTAATACAGTGTATTTAGGGCCTGAAAAATTCGAAGGGCGTAGTTCTGGATGTGGTTATGATCAGGAAGGATGTTTGTTTTCTACAATTGGGGAATCTGCAGAAAGATATGCACCGACTTTTTATGACAGTAAAGAATTGGTATTTGCTTCATATAATGAATTATCTATAGAAAAAGAGGCAATACATCCAAATCAGATTGCTTTATTCCATGATAAACAATTTGATTCAAATAACAATCAAAAAATCACAAAACTTACTCCAGATTTGAAAATTTCTTGGGTTCCGACTGTAGATTTGGTAAATAATAGAAAAATAACATATGTTCCTGCACAATTGATTTTCCTCCCGTTTACTAAAGATAACAAATGGATAACATACAACACCTCTACAGGTCTTGCTGCACACATTAATTATCATAAAGCTATTTTGAATGCGATATTTGAATGTATTGAACGAGATTCATTTGTGTTAACTTGGATGCAAAAGATTGCTGCTCCTAAAATTATCATATCAGAAGATATACAACAATATATAAATGAGAGATTTACTGCAAAATGTGAATGGCATTTTTTTGATATTACATATGATTTAGAGATTCCAACTGTATTTGGTATATGCTTTGGCGAAGCTGATTATGGTAGTTTTGTAGCTGTCGGATCATCAACACGGGCTACTATTGGTGAAGCTCTAAAAAAAGTAATATTAGAAATCGGACAAACAGCACCATATTTCAGATATGTTTTAGGTAAAAAGAAAGAAGAGAATTGGATACCCACAAATGATTTCTCTAAAATTAAAAATTTTGAAGATCATTCAGCTTTCTATCTAAAACGCCATGATTTGTGGCATGTTTTTGATGATTGGAGAAACATTGTACCCAGTAAACATATCGATTTTCATCAGAAGCAAGAATTAAGCGATGTGGAGCAAATCTTAAGATGTTTAAGAGTATTTAAAACAAAAGGATACAATGTGCTATTTAAAGATATAACGACTCCTGATATAAGACAATTTGGGTATTATAGTATAAAAATATATATACCTCAATTAATACAAATGGGAGGTTCATATTCGTGGTATTTTTTGGGGAGTCAAAGATTGTACACTGTTCCTAAGCAATTCGGATATACTTGTAACGGATTTGAAAATCTAAATCATTATCCACATCCTTTTCCATAAAAATATACAACGTAATAACATAAAAAATGATTCCATGGACGATAAATTACAGAAAAAACTCTCAAAGTTAGATGTTACAATATTTGGCAAAAAAAATATTGAGGAATCTTTAGCCATGTTGTATCACGAAAATTCAAAGTTTAACAAATATAAATTAAGAAAAAATGGTGAACGAATAGAAGCATTTAATAGTCCTTATATTATCGCTAGAGCTGCACAACCATATAAAATTTACCCTGCCAATATTTCTATAGATTTGAATTTATACAAAATGGCACCTCAAGTTGCTCTCCATGAAATTTTGGCTCTTCGCAGATCACTTAGACAATATAACGAGAATTATAAGATTTCATTGAATGAAATAGCGTATATACTATATAATTCTTATGGAGTGACCAAAACATTTAAAATTGCAGATTCATTCGAAGCCGATGGAAATTGGGGGCTTCGCAATGTTCCGTCAGCAGGAGGTTTGTACCCTTTAGAGTTATATATTGTTATTTTGAATGGTCACATTAGTTCTGGTATATATCATTACCGATCAGATACTAATACATTAGAGTTAATAAAAGAAGGAAACTTTCTAGATTATTTACGAGAAAATATGCAATGTGAACCATATGTAAATATCTCTACGGCGTCCGCAGTCATTTTTTCTACAGGAATTTTTGAAAGAGTTGCTATAAAATATGGAGATAGAGCTTATCGTTTTTTAATACAAGAATCGGGTATTGTTGGACAGACTATAACTCTTCTTCTCGAATCTATTGGTTTGGGTTCTTGTTGGATTGGAGCTTATATAGATGACATGATAAATGAATTGCTAGAAATAGATGGCGTATATGAGTCGGTAAACAATGTTATAGTAATTGGAAAAAAGAAATAAGTATGGACAATCTTATCACTTTGCAAAATGTCTCTTATTTTAGAAATGAAAAAAAAATATTGGACAAAATTAGCTTCACTATTGGTAGAGGTGAAAAAATAGCATTGCTTGGAAGTAATGGGGCTGGTAAATCGACTCTAATTGACATAATGACACAAGATATTAATCCAACAGATGGTAATATATTTTTTGATCGTACGTCAGTATTTCCCAAAAATAGAACTGGTGTTTTATATGGTTGTTTACCATTATTCCCTTACTTAAGAGTATTTGAGCAAATACGATATTTTACAGCTATTTATAGGCTTGATTATAAAGAGGTTGAAAAAGAATACTATAAACGACTCGGCATAGATAAAATTGAAAACTCTTTTATTTATCAATTATCGCAAGGTGAAAGACAAAAACTTGGACTGTTAATTTCAATCATTAATAATCCCGAACTACTAATTTGGGATGAACCTTTCAGTAATTTAGATCCTACTACTATTGACACCTTTTGGGGAATTGTTAACTCAAATAAAAAAACAATTTTTTACTCTACTCATAACTGGGAAGATGCCATGAAAAAATCCACTAAAGTATGCCTGTTACACGAAGGTAGATTATTAGAGGAGCCTAAAAATCCAGTAGAACTACTATCAGAATTTCAAAAGCAAAATGTTCTTATTGTCGGCATTGACAATCTTGTTTCTGAAGTAATAATAAATTATAAATACTATAAATTAGATGGTTGTTATTATGTCTTCTGGAACACTGATGAGCCTATTGTAACTGAAATATCTAAATTAACAACTAATTTTTCAGTAAAAAAAATCAGTCTTATAGATTACTATAGATACAGAACCTCTAAATTATAAGAATTATGATAAAAGTCTTTTTTAGTCTTGTATATTATAGAATAGTAGAATATCTACATGTAAGGCAAGCTATCTTCTTTTCTGTAGTTTTTCCTATATTCTTGTTTGTGATAATGACATCACTATGGGGTAATGTTAACGTTGATTATTCAAATTTCATGTTAACGGGTGTCATTGGAATGACCATAGCGAGTGAAGGAATATTTTCCATTGGTCAGAGTGTGAAAAGGTTTTATATGTCTGGAATGATAAAGTACATACGAAAAATGCCTTTTAGTGTGTTATTTTATATGATGAGTATAGTTGTGGCAAAGATAATTAATTTAATGGTTATCATAGCCCTTATGTATGCGATAGGAATCGTGTTTTTTGACTGTACGATAACGCCTATGGATATAGTTAATGCTATTAGTGGTTTATTAATAGGACTTACCCTATTTTCTTTTATCGGGCTTGTTCTTTATTTTATTAACATACGGATGGAGTCAGAAAAAAGCATTGTACATATTGTTTATTTATTAACTATTTTTGTCAGTGATGTTTTTTATTCTGTAGGAGATATCAGCGTTGTTATCAAAACTATGGGGGATATTCTACCTTTAAATGGTATCCTAAATATTATTAGATATGGAATATATGACTGGTCAATACTTCCATGGGCTGTTATTCCGGTATGCGTTTTTATCATTTTGATTAAAAAAATTGAAGTAAAAAGATAAACTTATGATTGAGATTATTCAATTATTGCTTTTTTCCTTGATAATTATATTTCTTCACGAATTAGGACATTATATAGTTCTGAAGATATTTAATATACCTATTTATAGCATGGGAGTCTCATGTCAACCTGTACCGCATTTTTATATTCGATATAAGTGGCCAACAAGTATTATTAAACATTGTGCTATTATTCTTTCTGGTTCGCTAACGACAATCTTGGGACTTAGTATATTGCTTTTATTTATTAATTATAATATGATGAAGATGTTGTTTGCAGTATATTTTTTTCAGTTAATATGTGAAACTAATCCATTCTTTTCAGATTATGTCTTTGCATATGTAATTTATAAAAATAAAATAATAAACTCAAGCCCACAAAGTTTGAATGTTTATCGTTCATTAATTAATAAATACATGTTTAGTTTTGCTTGGTATATTCATTTCATATTATGGAGTATTCTTATTATTTTATTAATACGATTAATTGATTTTAAGGATATACTAAATATATAATTTTATTTGTCACATTACTTTATAAAATAAATTGTTTTACAAATAAAAGAATTCATTATGGAAAATAAGAAATTAAATGAAACTGAGAGTATTGAACTAATAATACAAATGATCAGAAACACTCGGAGAAATATTGTTGTTGGAGGTGGGAATCAATTTATAGTATGGGGAGTATCTATTCTCTCAGCATCTATAATTGTAACTATACTTAATTTATTTATAAACAATCATCTTTGCAATTTTGCTTGGTTCATTATACCCGTTATTGGTTGTGTCTGGAATAAAGGATTGAAGCATAAGGAAAAACTATTTACTTATGTCGACAAGATATTAAAATATATATGGATAACTTGTTGCATTTTCTGTGTTTTAACACCAGTGTTTATCGGGGTGTCATATCATTTTAATGGTTCCGAATTATTGTATAGCATTATCCCATTTATTGAATTATTGATAGTATCTATCGGTGTTGCAATATCAGGTTTAGTTTTAAATGCAAAGTATGTAGTAGTTTCAGGCTTTGGAGGATTTGTTGTTTCATTTATTACATTTATCAATATTCCACACATTATACCATTAACGTATGCAATTTGGGCTATAGCTTGTATGATTGTTCCAGGAATATATATAAAATACAAAAGGTTATGCTAAAAGAATTAAATCCGCTACTTCATTCTGAATTGAGATTGGCTATAATGTCAATTCTTTTAAATGCAGAAAAAGCTGATTTTACTTATCTACTTGAAACGTGTCATGCAACCTCAGGGAATCTTAGTATCCAACTTAGCAAATTACAAAAGGCTAATTATATATGCATACAAAAAGAATTTGTTGGTAAACGTCCTCAAACGATGTGCTTCATAACAGAACAAGGGAAATTGGCTTTTGAGCAATATGTTGAAAACTTGAAAAGCTATATAAATTTATAACATATGTTTAACCATTTAAATTAAAAAAAATGAAGTCTCTATTATTAATTTCAATTATTGCACTAAGTGTAGTATTTCAGAGCTCCTATGCCACTACTAGCGTATGTTTTTACATGAATGATCAAATTTGTGTGGAAACACAAGAAGAACAGAATGTTCATAATAGAATAATGGATGCTTTTATGAATTCATTTGTTGAACAAAACAACTCAAAAATGTTATCACTTATTGATGAATTTTCATCATTGTATCACAAAAGCAATAATTCTATTTTCCTATATTGGAAAGGATATACTCATTATTACTGTAGTATATTTTATTTAAAAAAAAGTGAAACAGGTAAATCTTACGAAGAATTAAAGAAAGGTATTGACGCATTAGAATCAATAAAGAAAAAGAATTCGGAAGATTGTGCCCTGCTTTCAATGTTACACAGTTTCTCATGTCAGTTTTTAAAATTTCCAAAAGTAATTCAAGCGTCTAAAAGTGCAACTGATTATATTGAGCGTGCTTTAAAACTTGATGATAACAATCCAAGAGTATACTATGTCTTGGCTAATAATGATTATTATACTCCCGAAACCTATGGTGGAGGAAATAAGGTTGAAGAATATGCATTGAAAGCTCTTTCTATTTCTTCTATACAAAAAATTGCCAATCCTTATTTACCTTCCTGGGGCAGACAAGAGAGCTATGAATTACTGACAAATTATTATATAAAAAAAAACAATATGAAACAAGCAAAAAAATACATTGAGTTAGGACTATTAGAATATCCCGATAATTATACTCTAAAGTACAATAAGTCTAAGTTGTAAAAAATCTCTTTGAAATTCTGGAATAAGGTTCTTAATATTATATTACCTGTTTCAGAATTTCAAATTAGCTATATCCATTCAACAACAATATATTATGAAGAAATTATTTATATCATTAATTACAGTTTTTACTTTAGCAAAAATTGTAAATGCGCAAGAAATATCAGGGACAGTGGTGGATGAGAGGAATTTGCCTATATTTGCTGCTAATGTTTACTTTAAATCAAATCCTCATAATGGTGCAATAAGTGATTTGAATGGGTATTTTTCTATTCCTTATACATATGATAATGACACCCTCATTATAACATTTATTGGCTACCAGAATAAAAGAATTCCGGCTGTTGAATTGGAAGAGGATTCAAAGAATATCATAACATTAAATGCCGACCCTGTACTTTTAGATGAAGTTGTTATTGCAGGGACTACTCCAATATCAGAGCAATTTTCGACAGAAAAACTCAGCAGTTTAGATATATATATGAATCCTATATCTCAAGCCGATCCTTTAAAAGCCATAATTAATATGCCTGCTTCTACCAATAGTGATGAAAGCGCAAATCCATCTCTGCGTGGAAGCAGTTCTGATCGTTCAAGAGTTATATACAATGGCGTACCAATTTATCGCCCAGTAAGAGCTTCAAGTTTAAATAACATTGGTTTTTTTAGTATTTTTAATCCTGAGATGATAGACGTACAAACTGTATATCCATCCAATCCTCCTTTAATAACTGGCAATGCTTCAGGGGGGATAATAGATATATCAACTATTAAGAAAATTAGCAAAAACACATATCAACTTTCAGCAGGGATTGGAAATATTGGCTTTTCAATGGGGCAAAAGTTACAAGGAAAATCTACTTTTATTCAAATTTATGGAAATTGGCAAAATTCATATTTGCTAAAAAAAATAAACACTAAGAGTTTGCCTGATATGAAAAGTTATGATACAAAAGATGTGGGTATAAATTTTCGATATACTCTTAATGATAAAATGTATTTTAATTCTTATAATTACTTTATGAGCGAGAATTATAATGGTACATCTGCAATGTTAGCTTACCAGGGAAATCTTAAATCTAATGGATTAAGATATTTCTCTGTTAACAATTTTGTTATATTTTTTAAAAAAGGGATGTTTAAAATTAATCATGGGTATAATTACGAAAAAAAAGAAGTGCTATTTGGAAATAATATTTTGAACTCAAAAGACTATTCCCATTATGCGTCAATAGATTATAAAACAGATATTACAAAAAAAATAACTTTTCAAACAGGGGTAAGTTTAGATAACCAGAATACTTTGGTAAAAAATAAAGTTCCGTTGTATTATTATGCGATGAATAAGGAATCTCCTACCTATAATCAAGATACAATAGTTTCAAATTATATACTTGAACCATATTTTTATGTGAATTGGGATATACATAAAAGAGTTTCTATGTCAATAGGAGCTAGAACAAACATACCAATCAATAAACAAAAACAATACACTAGTTTTCAATATAGCCTAAAGTATGTACCTGCTAATAATCATACATTGATTTTAAGTGCTGGACATTATCATAATTACACACAGCCTGATTATTATAATTTAAAATACAGATTATTGAAGAGCAAACAAGTTTCTTTGGACTATATATATGAAAATAGACAAACTAAGATTCAATCGGCATTATACTATAAGCAAGAAAGTGGAGAACGAGACATTGACTTTTATTACACTATAAATAAGACTCAGACTTTGGGGGTTGAATTCTCAATATCGCAAACTTTATGGAATTATCTTACTATATCTTTATCTAATTCAACAATCAAACAAGAAGCGAATGTAAATGGAACAAAATATAAAGGAGGACATAATTTTTTATATTTTTTGAAACCATCAATTACATATAGTAATCCTAAATTGTTCTCAATCGGTCTTATGTATATAGGACGTCCTGGAAGTTATAACCTGCATTATCCGGTACTTTCTTCTCGTTGGAATTCTGAAGCAAAGGCATATGAACCTATATATAGTCAATTAGAAGAATTTCAAAATAGAGCATATAACAGATTGGATTTATCTATGTCAAAATACATGACCTTCAAAACATGTACATTAACTGTATATTTATCAATAAATAATATATTGAATACTAAAAATGAAACTAATGAATTGTATTATTATTCAGACTATTCCAGTATTTATAAAAAATATCATTCTTTAAAAACTTGGTATTTTGGTGTAGTACTTACATTTTAATAATAATAACAATAATTATACTATAAATTATTCAACATCACAGATATAGATTATAAATTTCTGAGGATTAATGCATTTTTCTTGTAAGCACCCGAGAGCCTGTGCAAAAACCTTAGACGCTATATTGAATTATCAGTTATTTTTCGTATATTTATATGGGTAACGACATTCCTGCATGGTTATATCCTTTCGAACATCAATGCGGAGATACAAATGACAAGGACCGCCTCGTCTCCGATTACATGTTAAAAACCATTTGGTACGAACAATTTCCATGTGCAATACCTGTACCTTATGTTCCGGGTAAAATATCTTATACTGAAGTTCCACATGAGAAATGGGCCATAAGCTCAAAATTTTCCGGCTGTAAAATGGCTTTGTTTTATAGTAAAGGCGAACAAGGCAGACGTTATGTCTGTCATCTTGCCATTAATGACAGAGCGTATAGATACGAAAATAAAGAAGCATTTGAAAGGGATGAGAGAATCCAAAAACATTATATGTGAAATATTTCAAAGAGAGAGAATTTTTGCTGAACTGATAGTAGATTGTCAGATTGAATTGAACAAAGATGTATATGGTCTTATTTCCGGAACAGACGAATTCTATTCATTTGTCATAGGAAGAAAAGAAGGACGTCCTTGGAGAATTGTAGCGTGGGCACGACTAACGGTTTGTGGAAAACCACATGAAATCACTGAAATGAGATGGCTGTAAAAAAACTATATAAATAGTTGAATTTCCCGTTTCAAAGAAGAGTGCCGAATCGAAAGAAACAGCACTCTTCTTTCAGTTAATCGTATGTATTATTTCGTTGTTTTTGTCGTTTCAAGAAAGAACAGTTCCACTTTCGTATGGCGGTTGGCTTCTATCGGTACATAGTCGCTGATACCGCCCTTGCCTGTCTGTGTTATGCGGTCATACGGGATTCCTCTATGCTTCAATTCATCGGCAATGTAGGCGGCGCGTGATGCACTCAATGATTCGTTGATGTCTGCCGTGCCTGTTGAACTGTCCGCCGCACCTGTCACCATCACCGCCACCCCGTGTTTCTTTGCTACCCGTGCCAATTCATCAAGATTGAGCATTTGCGAAGCATCCGTCAGTCTGTTCGAATTGAGGGAGAAAAAGAAATATACGGGAGAGCCAATACATTCGCTTCCGTCAGATGCAAGGGAGGCATATCTTCCAGACGTGAATATGGTATCGGTATCGGAAAGATTGCCGTTCCCGCCTCCGTTTTCATTGATGCCGGACGTGCTGTTTCGATTAGCAGCCGTCAGGGTGTCCGTCCGTGTATCTCCGTATGAATACTCGCCCTCAAGAAGCGACTTCCCGTCCCAATGCCTGTTTTTCAACCTTGCCCGGAGTGAATTTAATCCACTGTAATTGTTCACGGGATATTGGCGTCCGGTGGCATCCTCGCTCCCGAACAGTTGGCTGTACGTGTCGAGCAGACCTTCTATTTCCAGTATCTTCTTCAATTCGGCAAGCGTCCGCCTGTCCTGATCGATACGCCCCTTGGAACGGTTGTTCTCCTCCGACAGGAAGTTCGTGTAGTCCGTGAGCCATTCGTTCCTGCGGATGTAGGGCGTGGCGTCTATCGCACGCTTCCATCCGGTCTGCCCGATGTGGAACGTGAACCCTGCCGAGAGCGACACCATGTGGTCGCCGAGACGGTTCGCCCTGCCATACCCGTCGAAGTCCTGGAATGTGGTCATGCTTGAGAGTTCCAACATGGCGCTTAACCGGCTGTTGATACGATACTGTCCTTGTACGCCATAGGAAATAGCGAACGGATTGTGCCCGTTGGTAGCGTGGTGTAGTAGCCCGACACCCGCAAAGGGTGCAAGGCTCCAGCGCACCTGTTCTTGCCGGGCGTACCCGTAACCGAGCACATTCCATAGCAGATCCGCATGGATGTGGTGATAGTCCTGTGTGGATAGCCGGGCGTCCTTGAACTGCAGGCCGCTGTAATTTATCCGTGCGCCGACAGACGGCGTGAACCACTTGCCGACAGCGAGGCTGTACGAGGGTTTCATCCGCCCGAACAAGTCCTCACAACCGAGCGGGGTGCCGAGAAAAGCGGTCGTGCCTCCGGCAATGCTGACAAACCAGTTGCCGCTTCCGCGAGCCGGAAGTACCACTCCGTCGAGATAAGCCGGCGGCATTGATTGGAGCTGTTCAGTGACAACATGATGGGACGTGTATCGTACAGTGTCCTCTTGTTTGGGTTGGCTATTTGCCCATGTCTGCATCGAGCAAAATAGCGCAAAAATAAAAATGATTTGTTTCGTCATATATTGATGATTTTATGTTATACATTTGATTTATTTACGGGATTATCCGCCATTTACCGCTTGGACTTTTTGCCGATGCTCGGACGCATCATACGACTTGCCATCCTCATGCAGCGGAGCGCCCACGCCCGGTTGTCTTCATCATCGTCGCGCCCCCATTTAAGGTCGCTTCCGCCGCCTCCGCCGCCATGTGTTTCGGCAAACGTGGTGGCATCATCGACCATGCCGAGAAAGAGCATCGTAGCGCAGTGCATGACTTCCGTACCCTGTTCCGCGATGGACTGTACGAGTGTACCGTCAAACAGTTGCCGTTCTGACACGCCCATCTGTGCCGACACGTTCCGGAACTCGCTGACCACACTTTCCAACAGGGCATCCTTTAACAGGTTGTCCACTTTGGAGTGTACGTCGTGCGAATACCGGTAGGCTTCTTCCTTGAGTTCTTCCGTGCGTTCCTCAATGGCACTCATGTTCTCTTTCAGGTCGGCGAGTTGTCGGTCAGCCGCCTGCAACTTGCCTTGTTTGTCTGCCAGTTGCCGGGTGATTCCTTGCAGCTCTTTCTCCAAACCTTGAACCTGCACGGCCAATTGCACTGCATCCCCCTTGTTCGCTTTCAGGTCGCTTTCGGCTGCCGATAGCTGCGCCTCCTTTTCGGCTTTCGCCTTTTCGAGGTTCTCTACCATCGTCGTAAGACCTTTTACCCTGCGTTCTGCCAGCCGGATTTCCGATTGCAGGGAGGACAACACTTCCTGATGACGGCCAATCCGTTCCTCCATAGTCGTGCATTCCTCCGACAGCATACGGCGGTATTCCTCGGTCGTGCGGTGCCGTGCGCCGGTCTCGGCGATACTCCGTCCTCTCGACATTCCCCATTTCGTATTGACTTCGGCGAAAAAGTCGGTATGGAGCTGTTTCATCCGTTCGCTGTACTCGAACTTGTCCTTTCCGGCGAATATCTCCTTGTACGCAAACTTGCCGTCCTTGATTGGCAGAAGCGTACAGTGGACGTGCGGGTTCAGCTCGTCCAGATGTACAATGAAGGCGGCTATATTCAGCTCGCCGTATCTGCGGCTCACGAACGAATAGACATCTTTCGCCCAGCGTTCGATGTCGCCTTTCCTTTTGATGCGTGAATTGTCCGCGCCCTCCTCAAAATCCACCTGCTGCGTGCCGAACGCCAGCTCGTGCATCCGCTCTCGCGAACCTCCGAAGATGATGTTCACGACCGTGCGGTATTTCGGCTCCACCAGCCCCTCATTGGGGTCCTTGATGCCACGATGTTTCAAGATGTCGGCCATGCGTTCGGGAATGCTCCGACTCGTGTCTATGGGGCGTATTTTACCACCGGGAGCAATCTCGAAGTTCAACTGTTTGCGCGTCGGATCGTAGTTGCCTTTTTTCATGGCGTACTTTTCCGCCTTTTCGCTACGGTTACGCTGATGCTCGTTGCTTTGGGCGGTGGTGATGCCTTTCGACACCTGAACGTCGAGCACTTGTTTTGCATTTGCCATATTGTTTTCGTGTTATTTCGGTCAATCCACCGTGTCCCAGCTTGCTGTTCCAAAGGACACCCTTCCCGCCGACGTAAGGCAGGTGGGGTATTAGGCTCCCCACTCCCTCTGTTCCGTGGCAGGCGGGCAAGCCCGCGTGCCTGTTATAACTGGCAAGGTTCCCGACCGGGACCAAAGGCGAATCGTCCGGGGTTATACATTCGGTTTGCGGTCTCCGGTCTGATACGCCGCTTCCTGTGCCCTCGCGGCGAGCGCCATGAAAGGCTTGGAAAGCGCATCGAAAATCTCCTTGTCGTCATCGTCGAGATTGTCTTCCTCCGCTTCGGGATCGAGAATATACTTGGCGAGCAATCTCGAAATTTCAACGATGCCCGTCCAGTCTCCGTCGAAGCGGGTACGGAAGTCTTCCAAAAATTCCGAACCGTTGTCGAACCTTCGCTTGCGTAGCGCCCGCTGCATGGCGGCATGGGAAATACACCCCAAAGCGGTCGTGCAGATTTTTACGGCCCGTTCGTCATCACTCGCGGCCAAATTGACAGAGGAGGAGTTGTCCGGTTTCGGGCAAATGCCGGGTACGCCTGTCTCGGTCATCGCCTGACGGACGAGCCGCTCGCACTCGTATCCGATGTCATCGAGTTCCGCTTTGCCGATTACCCAGTCGGACAATACCGCACGCAGTTGGTCGGCAAGGCCGGGTGTTTCCTGTACATTGCGTGAATCCGCAGGATGTCCGGTTTGCAAGGGCATGGTTATGATGACGCTTTTCGTCAGCCGGGTGCGTTCCAACTGTCCGAGCGCTTCGAGCGTGTCCAGAAACGAGCGGACGGTAGCGCGGTGCCAGCGCCACTCCGAGGCGAGGTCGGAAACAGTTACATGACACTGGCATGGACGGAGTTCATAGTCCTGCTTTCTTAAAAAAGGTGATACGAAACCTGCCAGCGATTTATCCAGAAGGTCCGCGTAGGCTTCCGTCCTTGTCTTTCGCTCGCCGACTTTTTCCTTGAGGTAGTCGAAAACCTCTACGTTTGCCAGTATGGAGGCCGGCATTTCATTTCCATTTTTCATTTTGATTCTTTTTTTGATGATTTGTCATTGTGAAAATTGTTCGGGTTTATCAAGTTGTCGTTGTCCGCTTCGTGCGGCAACATTACGTGATGATTGTCGTGATAGCTTTCGGCAAATGTCTCGGGGTGCTCAACCCAATTGAAAATCTTATCCATGTCGTTTTCCTTCCATTCGGACATTACCCGCACGGAAGGATAGAACAAGGCTGCCAGAAGAACGAAGGAGATGGTAACGGCCAGCGTGTGCAGATGCGGTATGCCGACGATGACCACTGCCACGAGCGCGTAGATGGCGAACGCACGCGGCCGGTCGAGCAGGTAGCGCAGCCAGCGGTCCGTCCGTCTGTGAGAGGCCAATGCGGCACATACAATGGTCGAGAACACGATACCGAAATCACCGGGGTGTCCGTTCGTATATACATAGTGGTACAGGAGCAGCACGGTGAGCAGTACCCACGTGTGGAGTTTGCGGGCCTTTTCGTTGCGGACCATTCTCTCGTAGAATCTGTCCATGAAACGACGGTTGCTCTTGTACAATGCCGATGTTATGGCGACAGGCATGGCGAGAAACAGGAATTGCAGTATAATCCAAGTCATAGATAATATGAGTTTGAGAATATGTTAAGTGGCCGGACCACAAGTTCAAGCCGGATAACGCCGTAGGTGGCCAGCCGGATAATGGCTTCGGCATCTCTTGCCGAGAGGTAGCTGTCGCCTTTCTTGATACGGGTCTTGAACGAGGCGTCCTGCTTTCGGTAGGTGGCCAAAGCCTTGTCCAGTTCGTGTTCGGGAACCATCCACGTCATGCCCTTGTCGTATGGAGCATTGTCCTTGTAGGCACGCAGTACCAGCGTGCGGGAAACGAGGTAGTCGGTACGGGTGCGTCTCTTGATGACATGTTCCTTGTAGAGACTGTCGTCGGCGACCTCTATCCATGTACGGTACGTGTCGATGCAGAATACCAGCTGCCGGTATATCGTATTTCGCATGGCCCGGTGTTTCAAAAGAAATCAATCAGGACATCCGCATGGTCTTTCTTGTACTTGAAATGCCCGTTCTTGGAGTGCAGTTTCAGGTCAAGGCAGAGGTCGCCGTACATCATTTCCAGCGAATCATAGACAGTCGCGGTGATATGACGCACCTTGCCATCCGCCTCCGTCCTGGCATTGATTTTAAACATCTGTCCGAATGCGGGGTTTGAATAAGCGCAGGTACTGTGTCCGAAATTACCAGATCCGCCTGGGATGTGATGGTAAAGCGTGATTAGCTCCATATCATCCTCAAACATATCCATCACCTCTTCCAAATCGTAAGGATCGCGTAACGGGAACGTGAGCAACACGTAGTCGCCGTAGAACTTCGGCTCTTCCATTGTCGTAATGTTAAGCAGCCGGGGCAACTGCAGGGGAACGGACGCCATGAAGTCGTCCAGAAAATGTCGTAGCATAATCATATCATGTATTTTGTTAGACTTTGTTTTTATAGCGTGGCGATGTGGATTTCGATAAGCATACCGGGCAATTCTTCCAGCCTGTCGTTCTCCGAGGACAGGATTTTACGCAAAGTGCTGAAAGCACCGGGCGTTTCCGTCGCCATCCTGTCAAGCACCTCCTTTTCACGGGGTGAAAGCAGTGCCAGGCAGAAACCGTCCAGCGAGGCGTATGGCTGGAGAATCATCCAGATAAAGGCATGGGCTTGTCGGGGTGTGGTAACCTCGCCCCGGTGTATTCCGTCAAGGCAGGCCTGTACATTCTGTATCACCCGCCGGTTGGTGCGCATGGCCATGTAGAGCATGGCTTCCTTATAGGTGATTTCCTGCCGCTCGGCGGCACGGAACACCTCGGCGCAGCATTTTTCCGTATCGCGGGTGATGTCGGACAGGTCCATGTCGTCGTAATCGTTCAGGCGTGCAAGGAAAGCACGGAAAAGGGCATCTTCCTTTCCGATGAACCGGGTAAGGTCGCTGTGTCCGTGTATGCCCTTGCGCTGTGTCTCGGAGAGAAGCGTGCGGTACGCCGACAAAAGTTGTTCTTTGCCACCCCGGTATGCCATGCGGCTGTCCAGCGAGGCGAAAAACGGTTGTATTTCCTGCGCAGAGCGATGCAGCTCCCCGTCTTCGGCGTATGGAGAGAAGTGCTCTTTAAGTGCCAGCACCTCTTTATAGGTGCGCGGTCTCGACAGCGCCAGCCGGGAAAATTCCATACGGATGGAATCGTGCAGCAAGAGACATTCTTTGCGCATATCGGTGTGGGAACGCCACAGCGTGTCCCGTCGGATATGTGCGGACACGGAATCCCTGACCGTCTGCCATTGCCCGAGACGTGCCGTCAAACCTTCAAAAGAGAGCCTGTCCTGTGTTCGTAGTTCGGACAGGTATTCTCTGTATGTTCCGGCAGGGGTGTCTTTGGCTTCGTCGTATGACTTTCCGCTTCCTCCGCCGCATGATGTCAAGGTGAAAACGGCAACTGGTATGGCATATATTCCGATAGCGGAAAGTGCAATTTTTAAGTATGACATATATAAATCATATTTTAATTTCATATTTTAACCGCAAATCTATGTATTATTTTCAAGACATCTATCACCCTGTTCCGTTTTTTGATTATTTTTCAATATCATACTTAATAGTATGATTTTCAGTGAAAACAAGTGAAGAAAAAGCGGTCAAAAAAGTGGCAAAGTTCATTTTTTCAACCAAAGTATGATATTAGATGAAATAAAACTCTTACATTTGCACTTGTTAGCATAGCAATATAGATGGTATGGCAAAAGTTGGTTATATATTCAAGGCGGATCTTTATGAGGGATTCGACGCGGACAGAGAGTGGATGCAACAGCACGGGTGCATACAGATAGTAGAGGAATCAGTTGAACACGAGTCGCTTCGACCTCAATGGAAGCAGCTTATCTCCAAGCTCGAACGTGGCGACGAAATTGTGGTATCCAAATTCAGCAATGCCGTGCGGGGAACGCGCGAGCTGGCATCGTTCATCGAGTTCTGCCGTATCAAGGTAGTGCGTATTATCTCCATCCATGACAGGATAGATTCAGCAGGCAAGATGTTCCCCGAGACGACGGCTGTCGATGTGCTGAACATGCTGGGGGGACTTGCCGAGGAGGTAACGGTGTTGCGTAACTCGTCCGCCCATGCCATGCAACTGCAACAGAACATAGGGGCGCGGACAAAAGCGGTAAAGGCCATGGATCAGAAAGACCGGGAAAATACCATCGTGGATATGTACAACAACGGTCATTCGATTGATTCCATCCTTGCCGTGAGCGGTTATAACAGCCGAAGTTCGGTGTTCCGCATTCTCAACAAGTACAAGGTAAATCTCAACCGGGGCAAGTTCAGCGGTCCTCTGGGAAAAAGGAAAAAGAAAGGAGATGACGGTCTTGAGGAAGAACTGTCTGACTAAGCGGGGCGCAAGCATGGTTCATGTCGGCAATGCCGATTTCCAAGCGGACGTGTTCTTTTCATTTATGTAACTACATAATTATATAATATAATAACTACAATCCGTACATTATCGTCAAGATGGTGTACGGATTGTCTTTTATACGTTTGTTATCACATTGATTATCCGAGCTATTAGTTATGTTTATGTCTTATATAATTATATAATTCAATAAGATAACAAATATATAATTATATACCGCTTTCCCTTGGCGGAATGGATGGAAATCCGTATCTTTGCAAAAGGAAAATAATTAAAGAAAACATAGAGCGATGAAGAACAAAATCATCATATTCAGCAACATCAAAGGGGGCGTCGGAAAGACAACACTATGTGCGCTGTTTGCAAGTTATCTGGCTGAACGGGGCTACCCCGTCATGGCAATCGATGCGGATTTGCAGGCGTCATTGTACCGTCACAGGAAGCGCGAGAAGGATGTAGCACCGGAAGTACAGGTCCCGTGGAACGTGGACTTGCTGGATACAGCAAACAGGGAGCTTCTTGAACGCGTCATGGGCAAACTGAAAGAGGTGCCGGGAGTTGTCCTCATAGACTGCCCGGGTAATTTGAATGACCGCAATCTGGAATACATCTACAAGTCGGCGGACACGGCCATCATTCCCGTTTCGTTCGATGCGGACACAGTGGACGCGACGGGTATCTTCGTCAAGGCACTGAAAACCGTGTCAGCGGCAGACCTCGTGTTCATACCAAACCGTATCAACACGTCCGAGAAGAAATCGGAAGAGTTACGCCAAAGGGCACAGACCACCGAGTTCCTGGGATTGGTTGGTACAGTCATACCGACGGTAAAGCAGAGCGTGGCCGTCAAACGATATACCACCTTGTACCCACTGGAGAAAAACCAGCTCTCGGCAGTCGAACCTTCATTCGACAAAATCATCGAGACACTTCATCTTAACGAATAGGTACTATGGCAAAAAACAACAGACCGACGATAGACAATCCACTGGCAAGCATGGGGCTTGATGACATTGTTCGCGGTATAACCGCTTCCGGAAACGACACAGAGGCCGTAACCGAGAATGCAAACGAAATCTCGGAAACGCCGAAGAAAACGGGTAAGCCACGTCGCGGCGGCAAGAAGGCCTTCGAGGAGAACCTCGCCAGGTACACCGGCATCAACGAGCAAGGCATCGCCATCTGGCTGCCCAAAGAGGTCAAGAAGAAACTGGAGCTTATTCGCGTCAATGCGAGTCGTAACATTCCGTTGCGGTCTTTGGCAGCTGCCATTATCATGACCTATATCGAAGAGAATGAGGACAGGCTCAATGAGCTGTAATCCAAAAATATATAAGTATGTAATTATATAATTATTTAATTGTGTAATTACATATTTCATTAAATATATGATTAAATAAAAATATATAGCAGTATGGAATTAATAGTGATAATCGCTGTGTTCTGGGTCGTGGGAAAAATCCTCAAAGGGGTGTTCGGCGGCTTCAGTAAGAGTGACTACAAGCGAGATGAGTAACAGGTAGGCTCGGCGGTATGGCGGACCGAGGGAATCCGCATGGAATCGGGTGTTTTCTGTAAGTTTTCGGGAGCTACCAGTGTTTGTCCGGGAGTTCCTGTTCCGTTCGGATGTAAATTTTCGGAATTTCAACCTATGGAAGATAAAGTGATAATTATTACCTTAACACAAAATTCATAACTTAAAAATTTCTGGCAGTATGACAAAAGCGGATATTGTAGCCCGGATTGCACAGCAGACCGGAGTGGAAAAGGCGGTTGCTATGACCGTCGTGGAGGCATTTATGGAAACCGTGAAAGATTCGGTGGTCGCAGGAAACGAGGTATTCCTACGCGGGTTCGGCAGTTTCATCATCAAAAAGCGGGCGAAAAAGGTTGCCCGGAATATATCAAAGAACACGACTATCGTGATTCCGGCTCACTCCGTCCCTGCGTTCAAACCTGCAAAAACGTTTCTTGAGGCAGTAAAAGAGGGAAAATAAAAAGAACAAGACTGTTGGAAAACCGTCTGTGAAACAGTGTTCCGATTGTCAAATAATGAATACCGTAACCATCTTTGAGGGATGTGTTGCGGTATTTATTTATAGGGTCTGTACAAAGGGAAACGGCATGGGTAGATGGGTATAAAAGAAACATCCAAAAAAGATATAAGCGGATGACTCCAGCAACAGATTCAGGACACACTTATCATCCGTGTATCCTGAATCCGCTTCGGTTGTTACCGGTATTGGAAGTTTAGGCTATCCACTTGTAACCTTCGTCCGTCAGTTCAAAGTATTCCTCCATGTCCGGTTTTACAAAGAACATGATTTCAAAGGCTTCGTTGCTTCCGCCATCGGGTATTGTCATGTCGATTTCACCATTTTGTATAATCCCTCTGCCCACATTGAACCCCAAGTTTTCATCTGCATAGGCATAGTGCAACTCAACCTCTGGGAATACCTCGGAGAGTTTTTGAATAAGTAGCGGCACGCTCTCCCAAGCCGTATTAAACCATAGGATGTTCGGCTCTTCAAGATATTGGTCATAGGCATTCTATTTTGTGCCCCAAGTGGCAATAGACCACTCGTACCAAGTAGGATAACCGTATTTTTCCAGATTGCTCAGATACGACGCTCCAAGCTGCAACATCTCTTTTCTGTATTTTTCCTGCAGTTCTTCCACCCGTTGAATGGTTGCCAAGTCATCCTGTGTATATAACGGCTTCCGCTGCATTGCAGTGAGATACTCCATTCCCAGTTTTCCACTGCTGGACGCTTCAATCAACAGTTCTTTGGGCATGGGGATAATCTTGTTGAAGTCGATGTGGCAAGGCGTACCGTCCTCCTCGTTTACCCCTTTCAGGAAATTCATTACTTTCTGTACTGTTTCGTTGTCCGCTATTATTTCTAAACGGTTTGTCACGTGATTAGGCATGATTCTGTTTTTTAATTGGTTAATACTTTTTATTTCCCCTTTATCAGTTCTTTGTCTCCTGAGCCGCTTTGGGGTTTTATGGATGCGGTACACGGTTGTCGGGATAACTTCATGCGGTGGCTTTTCCTGCCAAATTACTCTTGTGCAGGAAGGAAGAATTTTGCAGAAAATACACTTCAAGCCACCGGATCAAGTGCGACAGCCGACTTTTGCATCTGATAAAACCAAACCGGTGACAGGATGAAGGACAGAAAAGAGAAAAACGAAGGGTGGAAATAGATATAAGGGATGGATTACTGAAGATAAAAAAGGGAATGTGACCAGTTAGAAAAGAGGGATAGCCGTCTGCCGGGACATATAAAAGAGAACGGTTTGGCACTCCGGCCATTCAATAACGAATACTGCAGCCATCACTGGGACGGTTGCAGTATTTGTTTGAGAGTGCTTTTTCTGTTCGGTAATTACCGTGTTCTGACTTCGCTAATCCGTAACATCATAGAAATAGCTTAGTTCTTCATCTTTCAGGTTCTCCGCTGCATACTGGTCAGCCTGTATGTAGAGGGTGTTGTAGAGCGTTGCATAATCTGACCTTTTTTCATGATACTGCCATATCTTGTGATTGAGCACCAGTACCAACTCGGTGAGATACTTGTAGTTTTCTTTCCACTCCTCGAAAGCACGGTTGAACGTGTCTTGAACGGCCGAAAGACCAAATCGGTCGGCTATTGAAAAATCATTCCAAAAGGTTGTTTGCAACTCGTACCCGTTCTCTTGCATAAATTCTCTGAATGTCATATCATTTCAATTTTTAAGATTAATTTTTTTTGTTTTCCCTCCGATACATTTCTGTACCGAAGGCTGATTATTTTTCTGCCCGGAGGATTGGTGGCAGGTCCAGGCAAGGAGGACACGGAAAATACGCTCCCGATATGTCGGAGAGGAAGATTTTCCAGTGGCAAGCGTAAGTGGTACTTGACAGGGCTGACAGCCGGCAATCGAACTTTGCAGAGAAAATAACCGGGCTTCTGGAATGGAATATGGGGGGAACAGGTACGGTGAAAATAAAACAGAGGGAAAGTAAAGAATGTAAAAATGGGTACACCGCTCCATAGAGCGGAATGTACGTAGGGATATCCTGGAAAGAGGACCGACTGACGGTTCTGTTATAAAAGGAAACGGGCCGCACTTTGTCGGACATAAGAAAGAATACCGCAATCGTCTTTGTGACTGCGGTATTCTTATGGGATGATACCTTATGCTGCCTTGTTAGGCTTCTCCGGCTTGCGCTGCCTTGTTTCCCAGCCGTACACACCGGCTACATACGGATAGAGGGAACGTGTTCTCTTGCGGAAACCCTGCTCGTCGATTTCACGGTTGTAGATTTTCTCAGCGATACGTTCCGCTTCTTCACGGTCTTTGGCAACCCTGTACAGGATGTAGTTCGTGCCGTCGTGGTGGGTCATCCGACTCCGAATGTTATAGCCGTCGCCGTACCATTCCGCATATTCGCACGAGGATTTAAGGATGTCGGCAATATTGTTTCCCAAAATCTGGTAGCCTTGCTTCCGGCCATTCCACAATCCAAGGTCTCCGAACACGATAATAACGCCGTCCACCTGTTTGTTCAGGTTGCACCGTTCATCGTCCAGCCAGTTATAAACTTCTTCCGCCCATTCTTCATCGCTGACCTCGTAGGTGTCATCGTCCAGCATTTCCCGTTGGGAATTTTGATAATCTTCCTTGGCTGCTTCGTTCAACAAGTCATCGCTTGTCCAAATCATGTGTTTCATACGTTTTGAATGTTAATGTATTACTTTTTTATCCCTGTTGTCGGAGGCTTTTACCTTGCCCGACGGGATTCGATTTTACTGCGGAATAAAAGGTGAAAAGGCGGGAACAAGCCAAGGAGGAAGCGGCAGTCACGGATGGTTCCATTTGTGTTAAGAAGTATTGGCGAGCTTGCGAGTTGATGGTTGTTAATCGCAAATGAAGCCGCGCCTTGCCGGTTCACGCCAGCCTTAACTTTGCAGGGAAAATCAATGGACGGCGGGTAAGCGAAGAATGGACGGAGTGTATAAAAGCTGTGATTCTGCGGAACGGCAACGAGCAAAACAAAAGCGGTCGGGAGACCGCTCTGTTCAGAATAAGGCGGGGATTACTTCTTGCCCTTTTTCTTTTTCGGCTCCGTAGGAGCTTCCTCCTTCTCGACAGCCGGATAGAACTTGACAGCAACCATCACGATGCGGTTGTGCTTCACGCCGCCCTGGTCGGCCCACTCTTCAGGCTTGAAGTACCCCTCCACGGTGAGCAGCGTGCCTTTGGTGAGCTGGTCGAACGACCCGGTATTCTCGTTTTTGCGCCACGCTTCCATGTTCATCAAGGCTGATACGCGATTAGTTCCCTCTCCGTTCTTCTCCTGACGGCTGATTGCCAGAGGGAAACGTGCTACACTTGCGGTGGTGAAATGGCGGATTTCTGCGTCTTTTCCTACGAATCCGGTTACTACGAAATTGTTCTCGATCTTTTTCATTGCGATTGTTTTTTGAAGTTAATGAATCATTTTTACGGTGCCGAAAAAGTAGGTGCAGCAAAGGGAAAGCACCAAGGATAACGCATAAATACTCTTTATTTTGAGGCGTAGCTCCAAACCGGAGGCCTGATAAAGGAAGATTTGTGCGGTACGCCATTGGTCAAGGTTCATGGAACCGGTGCCGTCTGCACACTATCTTTGCAACGGAATAATGATGATGACTTCGATAGGAACCGGTCGCGGAAAAGGCGGGATGAAACAAATCGTGGCAGGTTCGGAGAACCGAAAAGACCTGTCCGCCTACTGGCACAAGATTACGGCGCGTTCCGGCATGAAGCGGAGAAGGACATCGAGGCGTGAAAACGTACCGTCCGGCCTCTTGGGTGGAAGCGGCAATAAACGATATGCTGTCCGACCGGCCATGCGCATTGTGATGTGGAGCGTGCATCAGACGAAGAGCCGACAACCGACGTGTGCCGCATATCGTCAGTGCGCTGTCCTTATCCGACTGTTATATGAGGAAGGAGAGGCAGGAAAAGGGAAAATGGCGGAAGCCTGCCTTTCCGGCAAAACGGTGGAGTGGCGTCCTGAGAGTGGAAAGGCAGCTATAAAAGGATGTGGCGCAGCCAAAAGAGAATAAATGATATTCCAGTAAAAAAGGGTTATCGTACCGTAGGCATTTATATTGGGAGTGTATAGCAGTTTAGGATAAAAGGGATAATCGCGGAGACGACGATTGTTGTCTGCCACGACGGAGAGAACGGGCTGAAACCGGATGTCCCGGTTTGCCCGTTTATAACCTATTGATTTTATTCTTCTTCCGCTATCATTTTCTTGCCGTATTCCTTGATTTCATCCATCGTCAGCCATTCAGGTCTTTCTTCCTCTTTGAAACTTTCATAAAGTTTTGTCATGGTTTCGATTTGGGCTTCCTCATTACCTGCCCACAAGCGGTCGGTGTTTCTGTTCCCAAACCCCAAGTAATACTCGCAATCTGCCTGCAAACGACCTAATAACATGTATCTGAAGCGTAAGTCATGCTGCAAAATTTCGTCTATCGTCATACTCTTGTATTTTAAGTTTTTATTTCTCCCTCTTGTAGCTTGTCGGCTACTTTCGGGCTTGATTCAATTATGTCGCCTCAAAAGGTGGCATGGCTCTTTATGCAGGGTTTCACTACCAAATACGACCTCGGCAAAGCAGAGGTGGAGATTTTGTCGTGAACCGTCAGGCATGACCTTGCATACAAGAAAGACATGGCAGGTACCTTTGCGACACAATTCGTATCAGGCAGCCCGGAAGTGGATAGGCGAACTCAGGGAAGAGAAGGTTTCCTGCAAAAGGGTGATGATTTGTAAAAAAGGGGTACATCCAAAAGAGGAAATACAAATGGGTATTCCTGAAAGGTGGTTGTCGTGCCGGAGGCATTTGTATTGGAAGCGCATGGCGGTTCAAGGTAAAAAAGGTTATCGTGCCGACAGGTTTGTCTGTCATTATGGGAAAATGCGGATTGAAACCGGAAAAACCGTCTCAATCCGCATAGCTCGTCAATGGATTTTGTGCTATCCTGTTATGTCAAAAGGTCAAAATCGTGCCATCATAACACGATGCTTAAACAGTTTGTTTTTGTCGCTCGGTCGTCGCTGGCTTATCCAGATATGATGTGCGCCATATCCGAACGTGAAATATTCCTCAAGCTGTGTTTCCTCCTTCAAATGTTCCATTCCCGCACGGAGTTCAGCTTCATTGCCCGAAAAAAGAATCGTGTTCATGATTCTGAAATAAATCTCCGTCGCTTCATCGCAATAGGGACAAAAGCTGTGTTCGATTATTACTTCCATATTCTTGTTTTAATTGCTTACTTCGACAATGACCTCAATTCTACCGTACAGCACAGAGCGTAGTGCCGTTTTGTCAATGGCGTAATACTCGCAAATTTGCCCGTACTGTTTGACAAAGTACCGTTTGAGAATATCCGAGAAGTCAAAATGATACCCGTTCAATGCAATGCCCCGGCTGAAATAGATGCTTTCCCGCACTTTACGGGTAATCCAGTTTTTCTCCTCACGGTTCAATTTATCGCCGCTATTCAGACGTTCCCGCAGCTTGTAAACACGACTTTCCCGTAATGTAGTCAGTTCGGGGACGTCCCATTTGACGAATTTTGTTGCTATCTGTGCCATAGGTCTGTTGGTGCTAATCATAAATAATCACTTCATCACGATATTCTGAAATTTCCTTACCGCTTTCAAGGCGGACAACTATAGTGTTGCCATAGTCGCCCACGATTGTACCCTCCGTGTAGCCTTTGTACGGGTTAAGCAGTGTGCAATGCAATCCGATGATGTCGGACGGTTCTTCATATTCATACATAGAGCAATGTTTTTGCGGTTATAATTTGATTTCCCATTTTCCTTGAGAGAACTTCCTGAAGCTCACGTATTCATCTTCAAGTTCGTGAGTTAGTATGCGCATATAGATTTCGTTTTTAGCTTCCAACGAATCCACCAGCTTGTTGATTTCTTTTTCCGGGTATTCCCAGCGAGAAGAAAATTCCGCATCTATAACATCGGCATACCGGTTGATATAGCCGTCAAAATTATCGTCCAAGAAAGCCTCTATCTTGTCGAGATCTTGTTTGTTCGCAGTGGTAGCGTGGAAAATGTTTGTTGCAATGTTCGCCATAATCTCAAATTTTAAGTTTTTTCTTTTTTCCCTCTTGTAGCTTGTCGGCTACTTTCGGGCTTGATTCAATTATGTCGCCTCAAAAGGTGACATGGCTCTTTATGCATGGTTTCACAACCAAATACGACCTCAGCAAAGCAGAGGTGGAGATTTTGTCGTGAACCGTCAGGCATGACCTTGCATACAAGAAAGACATGACAGGTACCTTTGCGACACAATTCGTATCAGGCAGACCGGAAGTGGATAGGCGAACTCAGGGAAGAGAAGAAGATCCTGTAAAAAGAAGGATTGCTTGTAAAAGGGGATTGCAGCGAAAAGAGAAAATGTGAGTTGGATTCATTTTCTTTTTTGACTGCACGGTTAGAACGGGAAGAAGGCGCAAAAAGGGGCGAAAATTCAGTTTAGTTTAGTACATTAGCCTTATATATATGCTAAATCAAAGTAAACTAAATATAGGTATGCATATTTGCCTGCCTGTATGTTTGTGTTTGGACGAAAATACTTACCTTTGCAAAGACTCCAAGAATGATTTGTTTTTTCTTTTGGCTGCAATGATTATTCGCTGATGCGACGTTCGGACAGGATGGGCAAAAATGATGTCGAAAATGGATGAAAGCCGTTAAGAGTATAAGCAAGTGCAAGGAAAGAAACACAATGAAAACAAAAAAATGGGAAATCTCTTAAAAGCACAATTTTGTTCCTGTTTTGTTTCTCAATAAAATCAATCAAATTTATAATATATTGATTATCATTTTATTAAGTAATTCAATTTTGAAAGGTTGAATTTATTGGCAATAACACTGAGCATGGTTACTTCTTTTACTGCATGTAGCAGTGACGACGATTCGGACATTCCTGTATATTCCCTTAAAGATGTTGATGGTAATTATTCCGGCACAATGCTGACAGAATCCACCCCAGTCAGTCCCCTGGCAAATGCAGAAGAGGGAGAAGAACCGGCAGGAGCCGGAGTTACTGCCGAAGTAAAAGACAATCAGATTATGATTAAGAAACTTCCGGTTAACGACCTGATTAAAAGCATCGTCGGTGAAGAAAATGCAGGAGCTATCATCAAAAATTTGGGCGATATCAACTACAACATTCCTTATACACCGACCTTTGATGAAAGTAAATCTAACATCTTACTTCAACTAAAACCTGAACCACTGGACATTAAATACACCGAACCAATTCAAGTACAAGAAGAAGGACAAGAACCGGCTGAAAATCTTATAACAGTAACTATTGAAGCTGAAAAGAATGGCGTTTATACTTATGACGGCAAAAAACTGGCATTCGTTATCAAAGCAACTGAAGTAAAAGTCGGAGATGTAAATTTCCCCAATTTCCCCGTTACAACATTCACTTTCAGCATGGTCAAGAAGTGATATACAAACCTTTCGCTGAAAAAAAAGAAAAATGGAGCATGCCTGCACGCAAGACATGCTCTTTTTTTATATAATTTTGTGAAGAAAACAACTATACAAAATGACTACAACAGAAAACATTCGAAAAGAATTGCAGGATTTGGTAGATTCCAAGTATCAGGAATTTCATTCTGCCTTGGTTCCCGGAATCGGGAATATTCTTGGTGTACGTATTCCGCAACTACGGATATTGGCTAAAGAAATCGCAAAAAGAGATAACTGGCGTATGTTTGTGGAAGCAACCGATACTAAGTTTTATGAAGAAACAATGCTTCAGGGAATGGTTATCGGATTAGCAAAAATGGAACTGGATGAACGAATGAAACACATAAGCATGTTCGTTCCACGTATCGACAACTGGGCTGTATGTGATATCTTTTGCGGCGAACTGAAGACTGCCGTGAAGAAAGGAAAAGCAACTGTATGGCAGTTTATCCAGCCTTACCTCATATCTCCCAAAGAGTTCGAAATCCGCTTCGGAATTGTGATGCTTTTCCATTATGTAGACGAAGAACATATCGACGCATTGCTGGCATACGCAGACACTTTCAGCCACGATGCTTATTATGCACGTATGGCTATGGCCTGGATGATATCCATCTGTTTCATCAAATTCCCCGAAAAGACAATGGAGTACCTTAAACAGAGCAAGCTGGATAACTGGACTTATAATAAGTCATTGCAGAAAACTATCGAATCTCTCCGGGTAGACAAGGAGACTAAAGATATACTTCGTGGTATGAAACGGAGGTAATGACACCATAAAAAATAAAGCTCGGTAACTGTTCTGCTTACCGAGCTTTATTTTTGATGATGTATCAAATGATTTATGATATAGCAAATGAATTAATTCCTCTTTACCTTTTTCCTTCTGCTTCTGCGCCTTTGTTGTTTCCGGCGGCTGTAACGTTGCCATCTTTTATATATCATCCAGCCGCTCATCAAAGCAACGACGACAAAGATAAGAATAGTGATACCCACTCCTAAATTATCCCCCTTAATACGCGACCAAATATCAAGAACTTCTTTTGTCTTATCGCCGAAGTCACGAATCATAGCGCATCGTTCCACTACTTTGCGGTCGGGATATTGTATCTTGTCAATCTGTATGCTATCGGCATCCGGACCGAAGAAATAACTAAGATCGGAAAAATAGGTAAGTGTCGTATCTATCTTCTCTTCCAGAATCTCCGGAGTAGCAATCGAACTTACATATCCGCAGAAATCCATATTTCTCAGAGCAATATCCGGACGACACATGAAGTTGATAAAATAGCTGGCAGCTTCCGGGTTTCTTGCATATTTCGGAATCACCCAACCGTCATACCATATATTACTTCCTTCTTTCGGAACTTCGTAATCCAAGTCTACACCTACCGCATCGGCTTCTTCAATCGCCCATATCGCGTCACCGCTCCAGGTCATATTCAACCAAGCCTTGTTCTTCGTCATCATCTCCTTTCCGAAATCGGCTTCCCAGCCTGCTATATTCGGTTTCAGGGCTTTCAGATATTTTTCCGCAAGCTCCATAGCCTGTGGAGAATAGTCGTTCATCAGTTCTTCCACCGTCACACTCCCCGCTTCTAGTTCCTTGGCGTGCGCATAAATGATAGCCGTACCGTAAGCGTCGCGGTAACTATCTTTCATAAGGATTTTGCCGACATACTTCTTATTCCAAAGACATCCCCAGGATGCAGCGACCGAATCAGGAACATAAGCCCGGTTATAAAGAAGTCCCGCAGTTCCCCACATATAGCATACCGCATAACGGCTGGCTTCTTCACCCGGCTGGCTCAATTTATTAATCTGCTCCCGTATGAACGGAGCCACATTGTTCATATAGTTGGGAGAATGGGCAAAGTTCGTATCAATAGGCAGAAGCAGATGCTTCTTCAACATACGCTCAATAATGTATTCCGAAGGACAAACCACGTCGAAATCCTCATGTCCCTTCTCTATCTTGGTCAACATTATCTCGTTAATGTCGAATGTCTGATAAACGATGCGGATATTTTCGCCTGTCTGTTCTTTATAATATGCTTGAAAATCCTCGAGCACACCATCCCCGATATAATCCGCCCAGTTATAGATTTTGAGAACCCGTTCGCGAGGCTCGCCGGAATTATAACATCCCGTAAAACTCAGCAACAACAGGATAGCAGGAATTATTCTTTTCATAATTAATAATTTTATAATGTGCCAATATGCCAATACAGAAAACGGTCGCCATACAATCAGCATATCAGCGCATTGGTATATTGAATAATTATTTCTTCTTCGCTTTCCCAGCCCGGTAATTGATGACAATCAACAACGCCAGCACCACGACAAAAATAATCGCGGAAAGCGGACGAAGCTCCGGTGTCAAACCTCCTTTGCGGGCATCGGCATAAATATAAGTGGAAAGCGTCTCCAAGCCCTGATTACCAATGGTAAATACCGTTACGGCAAAATCATCAATAGACAGTGTCAGTGCAAGCATAAAGCCACTAATCATTCCCGGACGAATCTCCGGCACAATGACTTTCCACAAGGCTTGCATGGGAGTTGCTCCCAAATCAAGGGCAGCTTCATAGATATTCGGATTCATCTGCTTCAAGCGAGGCAGAACACTCAACACGACATAAGGTGTGCAGAAAGTGATATGGGCAAGCACTACTGTGGTATATCCTTGCGTGATTCCCAAAGAAACAAACAGAAGGAAAAGCGAAATACCCGTGATGATATCTCCGTTCAGGACAGGAATGCTATTCACAAAACTAATCGCTTTGCGCGAACGGGATTTCAGATTAAAGATGCCGATAGCAGCCACACTACCCAACAAGGTAGATGCCGTTGCAGCCAACAAAGCAATGGTAATCGTGTTAATCAATGCATTCATCAAAGAATGATGCGTGCCCGTAGTGAAAAGCGAAGTATAAAGTTTGGTAGAGAAACCGGTCCAGTTGCCCAGCACTTTCGCTTCGGTGAAAGAATAGATGACGATAATCACGATAGGAGAATAAAGCAACAACAGCAATATCCACAAATAAGCCTGCGCAAATATTTTCTTTACCATAGCCCACCCCCTTCATTAGAATTGTCCTTATCGTCTGTGCTGAATAAAGAAGTGGCGGCAATCAGCAACAGCATGATAAGCGAAAGTGCCGCACCATAATTCCACATACTGTTATTGATATTTTCTTGAATCGTCGTACCGAAGAGTTTGATATTGTTCATCGTCAACAACTCGGCAATGGCGAAAGTCGATATAGTCGGCATGAATACCATCATGATGCCACTCATCACCCCCGGCATGGAAAGCGGAAGGACTGCTTTCAGAAAGACCTGCAGGGGATTGGCACCCAAGTCCTGCGCAGCCTCGATATAACTATGATCCATCTTCTGCAACGTATTATAGATAGGATAAATCATAAAAGGGACAAAGTTGTACACCATACCGAATATCAAAGCTCCTTCGCCCAACGGTATGCTGAAAAAGTCGAAGAGGGCAACCGTAGCCAGGGTACGCACCAGGATATTCACCCACATCGGCAGAATAAACAGGACAACCATTGTTTTGGAACGGTTCAGCTTACTGTTGCTCAATATCCAAGCTGCCGGATACCCCAGCAAAAGACAAACAAGGGTGGTGATGATAGCAATACCTATCGAATAGACAAAGGTATTGATTGCTTCGGGATGTTCAAAGAACTTCTGAAAATTGGCAAGTGTCAAATGACCGTTATCATCGGTAAACGCATACACAACAATCAAGAACAACGGTATGACTACAAAAATCGCCGAAAAAATAATGTAAGGGAGAGTCCAACTCTTACGTGATGACAAAAAGACTAAAAACCTCTTATTCACTTCCTTTCCTGTTAATCGGTTATTTTAATTACACGAATGGCATCCGGGGGGATGGTAATACCTACGCGGTCGCCGTCGTCCCATACGTCATTCGTATCTACAAACACATTCTCGTCCCAGTCGGAGAACACCGTCAGATGGTAATGGTCACCCTTGTAAAGGATAAACTTCACCTCTCCCGTCAGTGTTCCGTCTTCCTCATTATCCTGAAGAATCACCTTGTCGAAATCCACTTCCACTTTGACGTTCGTATCGGGCTCCATACCTTCTACCGGAGCACACTCAAAAATGCAACCGAGGAATTCCACATGAGTGGCATCCAGCAACTTTCCTTCAAAAGTATTGCAGATACGCTCTTTCTTCATAATATGAATATCGAAAGGCTTCACTAGCAAACCGACTTCCGCCCCTACCTCAAAATGATGGTAATCCTGCACTAGGAATTCATAACCGCCGCAAAGCACGGTCATTTCATAATGCACGCCTTTGAATATGGAAGTCTGCACCACTCCCGTCAACTGCGCCATATCCGAAACCGGGAAAATATACAAGTCTTCCGGACGAATCACCACATCTACCGGAACATTCTCACCGAATCCTTCGTCCACACATTCGAACTCCGTACCGCAAAAACGCACCAGCTTGTCATGAATCATCTTGCCATTCAGTATGTTACTTTCTCCGATAAAGTCCGCAACAAATGAATTGATCGGTTCATTATATATATCAATCGGTGTACCGATCTGCTGAATCTTCCCTTCGCTCATCACGACAATCGTATCGCTCAATGTAAGCGCCTCTTCCTGATCGTGAGTGACGTAGACAAATGTGATTCCCAAAGATTTATGCATCTCCTTGAGTTCCATCTGCATATCCTTGCGCATTTTCAGGTCGAGCGCAGCCAGCGGTTCATCGAGCAGCAACACTTCCGGCTCGTTGACAATGGCACGGGCGATGGCAACACGCTGTTGCTGGCCACCGGAAAGAGAATCGACATCACGATATTCATAATCCGTCATGCCCACCATTTTCAGAGCAGCTTTCACTTTCTTCCCAATGGTCTGCTTCGGGGTCTTTTTCAGTTTCAGACCGAAAGCGATATTGTCATAAACATTCAGGTGCGGAAATAGGGCATATTTCTGGAATACCGTATTTACCGGACGCTTGTGGGGTGGAGTTTGTGTGATTTCCTTCCCGGAAATTCTGATTTCACCTTCCGAAGCCGTCTGAAAACCGGCAATGAGACGCAACAACGTGGTTTTCCCGCAACCGGAAGGTCCGAGTATCGTGACAAACTCGCCCTTTTTCACATTCAAAGTCACATCATCCAATGCTGTTTTCTCGCCAAAATACTTCGAGACATGGCTCACCTCAATGATGGATTTATCTTCTTGCATATTCATTCTAAAGTTTGGGCTGCAAAGGTACACATTTCTGCGGTTTTCACCTACGTGTTAATCTAATATAACAGTGTTTTTCGACACCCGATAGAAAAATAATCTATCTTTGCATAAATATTTATTCACTAATCTTACAAAAGCATGAAAAAATTAACTTATTTAGTTATCGCAACTGCTGCTTTAGGTATGGTAGCTTGTACCGGCAACAAAGCCGGCTACGTTGTTACGGGTACAGTAGAAGGCGCAGCCGATGGTGACACCGTTTATCTTCAGGAAGCTACAGGTCGAAATCTGACTAAACTCGATACAGCTGTCATCTCTAAAGGAACTTTTACCTTTAAAGGTACACAAGATTCTGCTGTCAACCGCTATGTCACTTGTGAAGTTAACGGAACACCATTGATGGTTGATTTCTTCCTCGAAAACGGAAAAATCAATGTCACTTTAGGTAAAGATGATGATTCCGTTACCGGTACTGCCAACAACGACGCTTATCAGGAACTCAGAGCTAAAATCAATGACATCAGCAAGAAAATGAATGCCATCTACGAAGCGATGGGGGATTCCACATTGAGCGATGAACAGAAAGAAGCCAAACAAAAAGAAGGAGCCGACTTACAGGAACAGTACGAAAACGCAGTCAAGGAAGCTGTACAGAAAAACATCACCAACCCTGTTGGCGTATTCTTGTTCAAACAGACTTTCTACAATAACTCTACTGCCGAAAACGAAGCATTACTGCAACAAATTCCGGCAAACTTGCAAAACGATGAAGCTATCGCAAGAATTAAGGAACTGACCGACAAGCAGAAAAAGACTGCCGTAGGTACTCTATTTGTTGATTTCGAAATGCAGACTCCGGAAGGAAAGACCGTGAAGTTGTCTGACTATGTGGGTAAAGGCAAAGTGGTATTGGTTGACTTCTGGGCAAGCTGGTGCGGTCCTTGCCGTCGCGAAATGCCTAACCTGGTAGAGGCTTACGCTAAATATAAAGGCAAAAACTTCGAAATCGTAGGCGTATCTCTCGACCAGGATGGAGCGGCATGGAAAGAAGCAATCAAGAAGATGGACATGACTTGGCCGCAAATGTCTGACCTGAAATTCTGGCAATGTGAAGGTGCACAGCTTTATGCTGTGAACAGTATTCCTCACACTGTATTAATCGACGGTAGTGGCAAAATCATCGCTCGCGGTTTGCATGGAGAAGAACTTCAGGCTAAAATTGCAGAAGTTGTAAAATAAAAGAAAGAAACAAGCCGAACCATGTGCTTGAGTTATTCAAGTCTCCTACATCATTTCATAGAGTGTAGTACTTGTTACAGGCAATTCTTCTACTTGTTGCAAGCAATTCTCCTACTAACTATTAAAATAGAAAAAACGCCTTCAGCCTTCAGTTCTTCAAAAAAGCCTCTTTTCATCGGTGTTTTCGGCTGAAGGCACTCCTGAAGGCGGAAGTGTATGCCTCCGGCTCACTTTTGCCCACATGGTGAATCTATATACCCCGCTTGGTGGATATATAGAGCCAGCGCGGTGGACATATAGATCCACCATAGTGAGTATATATACCCACCACGCTGAATATATACCCCTACCGGTAAGCCCGAAAAGCTGAAACGGCTGAAAGCGGATTATAGCATGAAAGTTCAATAAGAGGGTTTTGACTGGTTGAGATGCAGATAGTTGGGGATTTTATTCAGAACAGTATGGGAATGAATAAATGTTTAGGGATAGGGTTGTGTCCTGCCCCCAAAGAATTACAACTGAGCCATAAAATTTATCCCCTGTATTCTTTAAGATTACAGGGGATAAATTTTACATATGAAAGTAGCAGGGAGATTTACTCTCCCCTACCTTATTATTCTCAATCAATCAGACAAACCAACGTACATAGCAGAAGTCTTGACGGTGTGGCAGTTCCGAATTCTTCGGGAACATACGGTAAGCCACCTTGAAGCTACCTGCATTGGACAAGCTGTGTTTAACCTGGAATGTATACAAGTCACCTTCTTTCTTGATTACATCAAACGGTTCTACAGAGTAGATGTGTTGTTTTCCATCGGCCGTTGTGTAAGTAGTAACCAATTCCAGACCCACTGCATCATTCAAACCTTTTTCATCGATTACGTAAGTAATAGTATATTCTTTTCCGCTTTCGATATCACCGTTCTTCAGTTCTTCTACCTTATCGCAAGATACGATTTCGATAGCATCCCATTTGGCAACCACTTCTTCTTTCCAAGCTGCGATTTCTTTGGCTTTCGCATTATCGTTAGCAGACAAAGCAGCGAAACGTTTGGCTTGTTTACAATAGAATTTGCTATAGTAGTCATCCAACTGACGTTTCATTGTATAATGAGGAGCGATCTGTGCGATAGAATTCTTCACGACCTTAATCCAGCCTTCAGAATATCCTTTCTTGTTACGCGCATAATACAACGGCAAGATTTCAGTTTCAAGAATACTGTAAATAGTAGCAGCATCCAATTGGTCCTGATGTTCCTGGTTCTGATAAGTACGTTTTTCTGTCAACGCCCAACCTGCACCTTCACGGTAACCTTCCAACCACCATCCGTCTAATACGGAGAAGTTGACAACACCGTTCATCAAAGCTTTTTCACCCGATGTACCGGATGCTTCCAACGGACGAGTCGGAGTGTTCAACCAAATATCAACACCGGAAACCAAACGACGAGCCAACTGCATATCGTAGTTTTCGAGGAAGATAATCTTGCCCAAGAATTCAGGACGGCGAGAAATTTCGATGATACGCTTAATCAATCCTTGTCCTGCACCATCGTGTGGATGAGCTTTACCTGTAAACAGGAATTGTACCGGGTAATCAGGATTATTCACAATCTTAGAAAGACGATCCAAGTCGGTGAACAACAAGTGTGCACGTTTGTAAGTAGCAAAACGACGGCCGAAACCAATCAGCAATGCATTCGGATTGATCTTATCCATCAGTGAAACGATACGGGAAGGGTCTCCCTGGTTCTTCAACCATGTATCGCGGAATGACTTACGGATATAGTCAACCAACTTATTCTTCATAGTCATACGAGTCTTCCAAATCTCTTCATCGGGCACATTGTAGATAGCTTCCCAAATCTTAGGATTAGATTGATCGAACCAGAAGTTTTCGTTGAAATATTTAAAGTACAGTTCTTTCCATTCAGTTGCACTCCAAGTCGGGAAGTGAACACCATTCGTTACATATCCTACATGACTTTCTTCCGGGAAATAACCTTTCCAAATAGAAGAGAACATTTCTTGAGAAACCTTTCCGTGCAGCCAGCTCACACCGTTCACTTCCTGTGAAGTGTTGCAAGCAAAAACAGACATACAGAAACGTTCGCCTTTGTCACCCGGATTGTTACGTCCAAGATCCATCAAGTCATCCCAAGTGATACCCATTCTGGAAGGATAACCACCCATATATTTGCCGAACAGGCCTTCATCAAAATAGTCGTGACCTGCAGGAACCGGAGTATGAACAGTGTAAAGAGAAGAAGCACGAACCAACTCGATAGCTTGATCGAAAGTCAATCCTGTAGCTACATAGTCGCAGATACGCTGAACATTGATTAATGCAGCATGTCCTTCATTACAGTGATAAACATCTTTCTTGATGCCCAACGCTTTCAAAGTCAGGATACCACCGATACCCAACAAGATTTCTTGTTTCAAACGGTTTTCCCAGTCGCCGCCATAAAGCTGGTGAGTGATAGGACGGTCGAATTCACTGTTCATTTCATTATCCGTATCAAGCAGATACAAAGAAATACGTCCAACGTTTACACGCCATACGTTTGCATGAACAAAATAATCAAGATAAGGAACGTCAACTATCAACGGCTGACCATTGGCATCCATTACACGTTCAATAGGAAGTTGACCGAAGTTTTGTGCTTCGTAGTTGGCAATCTGCTGTCCATCCATAGACAACGTTTGAGTAAAGTAGCCGTAACGATACAAGAAGCCTACCGCACACAAATCAACATTGCTGTCGGAAGCCTCTTTCAGATAGTCACCAGCCAATACACCCAGACCACCGGAATATATTTTCAGGACGCTGCTCAAGCCATATTCCATACTGAAATAAGCGATAGATGGGCGTTGCTCATCCGGCTTCACATCCATGTAATCTCTGAATTTCGTATAAACTTCATTCATTCTTCTTAGAATCACTTTGTCTTTTGCCAGCGCTTCCAGCTTTTCATAGCTCATACGTTCCAGCAACAGTACCGGATTCTGTCCACATTCTTTCCAAAGTTCCGGATCTAAATCTCTAAACAGCTCAGTCGCTTCAAAATTCCATGCCCACCAAATGTTGCGTGCGATTTCAGACAACTTCTCCAACTCTACTGGTATACGTGATTTCACCGTAACCTCTTTCCAGTTGGGAGTATTCACATTACTAACTTTGATTTTCATAATGTTTTTGTTTACTTATTGATGAATAATACTTTCTTAACTCAGTTGACGCTTCATAGCATTGCGCAAGGCAATGTCATAAGCCTCATAGTAATATTGTATGAAGTGTTTCCATAAAGCCTGTTCCGCTACTTCAGCGGCACGCTTACGGATTTCCTTCACTTCTTTTTCCGTCTTATCGGTAAACAGCGTAATCGTATCCTTGATGCCATCCGCCACTTCCGAATAATTATAGTCCGAACGATGCAGCACTTCTACTCCGTCATTAATGCCATGCTGGTTCTTCAGGCTGTTTACCCAAAGACCGAATCCGGCCAAATCAGTAGTGATTGTCGGCACATGAAATGCTACACTTTCCAGCGGAGTATATCCCCACGGTTCGTAATAAGAAGCGTAGACACTCAAATCCTGTCCCAACAACAAATCGTAATATTCCTTGTTCATAATGCCGTCACGACCATTCAGATAGCAAGGCACAAAAATCACCTTTACCTTATCTTCCGGACGATTGCCCATTCCCAGATATTTCAGCATGTCCAACACTTGGTCATGAGTCATATTGTGCAGCCAATGAGTAACAAACGGAACTTCGAGCGGGGTATCAAACTTTTTCTTGCTTTTCAAACGTACTTGCAAATCCTCACGGGGTTCTCCTACCCAACCGGGAACATTGATGAATGCCAACACATTCTTATGCAAGTTCTTATCCCTGTTCAAGCGGTTTAATGATTCCAAAAAGACATCAATACCTTTATTCTTAAACTCATATCGCCCGCTGGTTCCGACAATTAATGTATCATCACCCAGGTTTGTTCCCAATAGTTTATTCGCTACACTGAGCATCAAGGCACGCGCACGTTTACGTTTTCCGGTAAATGTGCTTCCTTTCGGCACAAAATCATCTTCAAAACCGTTCATCAGAACCACATCTGCCGGTTTATCCAGTAATTCTTTACACTCATTATTGGTTATTTCGCTCACTGTCGTAAAACAGTCTACGTAATGCGCAGTCTGTTTTTCAATCGAGTGTTTCGATTGCATGTTCAGTTCCTGCGCCATCTGGTCGCCATTATAAGCAAACAGATAGTCATACAACGGCTTATGATTACCAGCAATAGAACGACCGATAGAAGTAGCATGGGTCGTAAAAATAGTAGCTACCTCCGGCACAGCTTCCTGTACATAAAGCGCTCCCATTCCAGTCATCCATTCATGCGCCTGATATACCACCTTGTCCGTTTCTGTCAGGTTGTAGCGATAGAAACTCTCCACTACCCTGCCCGCAGCGTATGAAAACATAGAAGCTTCATCGTAATCACCGTATGCGTGCAACGAATCTACCTGATAACGATTCCACATTTCTGTGTATATATCGTTTTTCTTTTCAAAAAAAGGTTGAAAATCAACAAGAATGACTATGGGTTCACCGGGAATGTTCCATCGTCCTACACGGACAGAAAGTTCATCTTTCTCACGTGCATGCTCTTTCCAAGCGGCACACAGATTATCCGACTCGATGAATAGAGGGTTTTCTTTTCCTTGCCACACATCAGGACCTATGAAGAAAATTCTATCGCGGAATTTTTCCTGCAATGTATTTGCCCGTGTCGACAAGACAGTATATATTCCTCCCACTTTATTACATACTTCCCAACTGGACTCGAAGATATAATCGGGGGTTAATAAATCTTTTACCATATAATATATTAAAACTCTTTTTAGTATGCGGGTGCAAAAGTACACATTATTCTTTGAAAAATAATACTTTATACAAAAAATATGAGCTAAGACGCGGAAAGAAACATTGTCTTACTATGAAAAAAGAACATCCCCTTGCACATGCAAAGCTGCATGAACAAGGGGATTGAACGTTTTTTTTAGGAAATAAATCCTAAAAAAGATTTACGTAGAAAAACTACATAAATTTGAATATTATACCATCAACGCTGCTACCAACGCCAAAATAGCGTAAAACTCAGGAAGAGCCGCATAAATCATTGTATTGGTTTGTACATCATGTCCTTGAGAAATTCCAAGAATACCATTTGCACATACCTGTCCTTGACGAATGGCAGAGAACAGACAAACAAGTCCTACACCTAAACCGATACCCAACATCAAAGGACCTTCCGTTGCAAAATCTCTACCCATTGACATCAGAAAAGCAACAAATCCATAAAGACCTTGAGTAGCCGGAAGTGCAGACAGAATCATATAACCGGCAGATTTTGAAGGGTCTTTCTTCAAAGCGCCTTCTGCCGCATTTCCTGCAATCGTTGTGCCAAAACAACTACCAATTCCCGCAAGGGCCAACATCAAGCCCAATCCTAAATAACCTAAAACTTCATTCATAACTTTATTATTTTATTTATTTTTTAATTAATTATTTTTTTACTGTAGCAAATGGTTTATAGGCTTCACCCTTACCATTATAACCTGAATTCTTAAAATATTCGACAAACGTAAGACGAAGCGGATGCACAAAAGCACTCAGACAAGACATGGCTATATTCAGCGTATGTCCGAATATCAATATCACACCGCAAAAAATCCAGCCCAACACCGGACCCGCAGCGTCATTCACCATAAATGCCAATTGATTAAATACTCCGCCAAGCATGGCGCCTGCCAGTCCTAAAGCATACAGACGAATGTAAGAAAGCACATCACCCATCAGTCCGGTGGCCATATTGTAAGTATCCCATACACCGGCACCGATATTAACGAATATATTGCGATGAATGTTATTCAACAGATAAATGCCAATAGCCGAAATTCCACCTATCACAATAAATGCCCATGTTGACACGTCTTCTGAAATGACCTTGAAAAATGACAGGCCTCCCGTAGCAATAAAACCTACCACAAGCAACAACCATCCCCATGCGCTCAACGACTCCTTGAAACCGAATCGTACTGTCTGTCCGATAGCCTTCACCAGCATGGCAATACAAATATGCACCACACCAATAATAAGTGCCAGCAACATTTGTTTGTCATACGTAGTTTCACCAATTTTACCGACAATCATGAATTGCTTCAGTTGATCCGGCAATTCCAAGTCAAACAAGTTGACACCAAAGAATGTACCCAATATGGTTCCGATAACAGATGTGAAAACACCTAACGTTATGACCAGATTCATCATTCCCCGCATCGATTCCGGCATTTTCTTCTTCAAGAAGAAACCTAAAAGTATCAATGCCAGCCCATATCCTGCATCTCCCATACAAAAAGCGAAAAAAAGCGAAAAGAAAGGAGCTACAAGAGGAGTCGGATCAAACTCGGCATAATCAGGCATACCATACATCTTGGTAAGCACCTCATACATACGAGTGAAGGCATTGTTTTTCAATTTAATAGGCGCGTTGTCTTCACGTGTAGCAGGACGTATTTCATAATATACGCTGCTATTATCAAGCAATGTCTGCACTTCGTGCTGATTATCTTCGGGAATCCATCCTTCCAACAACACAACTACGCCTTCGGCCATTTCCCGACTGTTGCGTTTCACTTTCAGCAAATCGATATCGCCCTCAAGTTGAATACTACATTTCTCCAGTGTACGATAGTTCTTCTTGCAGAAAGCTTTCAGTGCATCCTTTGCCTGTACAAGCATCTCTTCCGTCTTTGCCTGTTTCTGTCTCAATTCGGACAGACTCAAAGAAGGCAAACGAAGAGACTCTCTTTCCAGTTCCACCGCTTGCGAAGTCACAGTCATGAAAAAGATCACTCCACCTTGTTCATTTATAATGATGGCATTGTGTTCTTTCACCCACACTTCGTCAAACTCTTTCTCCGGACAAGTATAGAAACGTACATACAAACCTGCTTTTTCTAACCGCTGAACGGACTGCCAATCGAAATCTCCCCACATTTCCATCTGTGCTATATCTTTGGAAATGGCAGGTAATTGCTGGTTCAAATCTTGTATTCTTACCTGCAACTCTTCGTATTCCTTCGTCAAAACATCAGCCGACTGTTCCGCATAGATCGTTTCATCCGGTTGTTTATCCGCCCAAGCATACATGTTTTGAAGCATATTCTTGTACAGAACGCGTTTTTGGATAAACTGTTGCAAGTCATCATCCATTTCGCCCAACTGCTTTTCTACAATATGAACAACTCCTAACTCACGGATTTTTTGCAAAAACAACTCATACTCTTTATGATAAACCAGGAATGTGAGTTTCTTCATTTTTGTAATCATGCCTCTACCTCCTTCCTTTTTTCTTGATGGGATTTCATGATCTTTTGCGAAGATTTCGACAGGTTTTCTTCATCTTCCATAAATCGCTTGATCTTTCGCAATGCATCCTGATAGCCCGGTATCTGCACCTTCTCAAAAAGGTTCACCTTTTGAGTGGTCTTTTTCCTTGCATGTTCTAACAAGTTCAGCTTGGCGAGCATAAATTCACGTTCAATTGCCGTATGAGCCAACTCTTCCAACAGATGGATACCGTCGGCATACCACTTGGGAGCATTAAACATACTGTACGGACGTATCTCGAATTCTACATTCTCGAGCAACGGTACACGCACACCCGCAATCTTTTTCACGCCAAGATGAACATCATTCACCTTTATTAATGAAGCGTCAAACTCATTCCAAAGGGCGAACATGGCTTCATAGGCTTGAATTTGTTGTTCGAGCCTATCCTCCAGATCGGCAGCTTCCGTTTTACAGCGTTTCACTTCCATGCGGAGGGCACTTTCCTTATTCTTAATGATAGGAAGCGTACGCACCCGCACTTTCAGTTGCTTTTCGAGCTGCTGAAGAGAGGTTTTGTTATATTGAAACTTTATAGCCACGATGTTCTATTTACTATTTAACTATTTACGATTTACGATTGAAATTGCTTTTATGACCATTTACAATTAATAAGTTTCAATCATAAATGATAAATCGTCTAATCGCTAATTATTTTGTTTTGGCCAGTATTGATCCACCAATTCTTTCTTGATATTCACTTCTTCCGGACGGAAGTATTTACCGAACAAGCCCCAAGCTACATCCAACATTTCAGTAGTATCCAGATTGACATCAATAGCCAACAACTGATTGGAATAGTCCTTCGCAAAAGCCAACGTACGTTCGTCGTAGTTTGTCAGGTCGAAACCGTTTTCCATCTTCGTCTTAGCGTTAGCGGCATCTGCATAAAGACGTACAGCGGCATTCATCACCTGCGGATGGTCTTTACGCGTCTTCTTACCGGTAACCAGCTGTTTCAAACGAGACAATGAACGGAACGGGTCAACAATAACCTTACCAATATCACTATCACGACGCAGGAACAACTGACCTTCTGTGATGTATCCCGTATTATCAGGCACAGCGTGCGTAATATCTCCACCAGACAAAGTAGTCACCGCAATAATTGTGATTGAACCGCCGGAAGGGAACTGCACCGCCTTTTCGTAAATCTTCGCCAAGTCCGAGTAAAGTGATCCCGGCATAGAGTCTTTAGACGGAATCTGGTCCATACGGTTGGATACGATTGCCAACGCATCGGCGTAGCTGGTCATATCCGTCAACAGTACCAGGACCTTCTCATTATTATTTACTGCAAAATATTCTGCAGCAGTCAGTGCCATATCCGGAATCAGCAAACGTTCTACCGGCGGGTTTTCGGTCGTATTCATGAAACTCACGATACGGTCGAGCGCACCGGCATTAGAGAACACATTCTTAAAATACAGGTAATCATCATTCGTCATACCCATACCGCCGAGGATAATCTTATCCGTTTCAGCACGTAAGGCCACGTTTGCCATTACCTGGTTGAACGGTTGGTCCGGATCGGCAAAGAATGGAATCTTCTGACCGGATACCAGCGTATTGTTCAAGTCGATACCAGCAATACCCGTTGCAATCAGTTCCGACGGTTGTTTACGCCGAACCGGATTCACAGACGGACCACCAATTTCCACTTCCTGTCCTTCAATGTCCGGACCTCCATCAATCGGGTCACCGAAAGCATTGAAGAAACGTCCGGCCAGCTGCTCACTCACTTTCAATGTAGGCGATTTGCCGAGAAATACTACTTCGGCATTGGTCGGAATACCTTCCGTACCTTCAAATACCTGCAAAGTGACATCGTCACCGGCAATCTTAACCACCTGTGCCAGTTTACCGTCCACGGTGGCAAGCTCGTCATACCCTACCCCTGTCGCTTTCAACGAACAAGTAGCCTTGGTAATCTGAGTAATCTTGGTATATATCTTTTGAAAAGCTTTTGTTGCCATCTTACTTATTTACGATTTAACAATTTACGATTTACGATTGAAGTTTCCTCTCTTCAATCAATTCCTTCAGTTGTTTCTGGAATCCTTCATACTGTTCTGATTTGAACTTCGAGTAGTTCATCTGCTTACAGATATTAATTATCTTCTTGAAGTAGTCCATTACTTCATTGAAGTTATCAAATTCAAATTCCGTATGACAGATGTCGATTACCATGTTCAGAATGTCTTCCTGACGTTCCATCGGAGTTACCGCATCAATTTCGTCGAATGCATCCTGTTGCAGGATTACAAAGTCAATCAATTCAGATTTCCAGAAGATCACGTGATATTCTACTGGTACACCGTCGTCACCGAGGATATTGATCTGTTCAGCAATTTCCTTACCACGTTGTAAACGGGTCTTAAGTTCATTGACTTTTCCGATCCATTCACCGTTGATATGACCTTTGATATACTCTTCAAATTCCGGATATTCGATATATTTTGAATAAGAATCAATCGGATTCACTGCCGGATAACGTTTCTTATCGGCACGGTCCTGTTCCAAAGCATAGAAACAGCGGGCTACCTTCTTCGTATTTTCAGTTACCGGTTCCTTCAAGTTACCACCGGCAGGAGATACTGTACCGATAAATGTAATAGAGCCCGTTTCGTCATTGTTAAGTTTTACATATCCCGCACGACCGTAGAAGTTGGAGATAATAGCCGAAATATCCATCGGGAAAGCATCTGGACCAGGCAACTCTTCCATACGGTTGGACATCTCACGCAGAGCCTGCGCCCAACGGGAAGTAGAGTCAGCCATCAACAAGACTTTCAATCCCATTGAACGGTAATATTCCGCCAGTGTCATCGCTGTATATACAGATGCTTCACGCGCAGCTACCGGCATGTTAGAAGTATTGGCAATAATAATAGTACGCTCCATCAACTTACGTCCTGTGTGCGGGTCTACCAGTTCGGGGAACTCGGTAAAGATTTCCACCACCTCATTCGCACGTTCACCGCAAGCTGCAATGATAACGATATCCGCTTCCGCCTGCTTAGAAATAGCATGCTGAAGCACCGTTTTACCTGTACCGAACGGACCGGGAATAAATCCCGTACCACCTTCCACAATCGGATTCAGCGTATCAATCACACGTACACCAGTCTCCAACAATTTGAAAGGACGCGGTTTTTCCTTATAATTCGTCATCGCACGTTTTACGGGCCATCTCTGAATCATAGTTACAGGAATATCATTACCTTCTTCGTCTGTCAGGATTGCGATAGTATCTTCTATCTTATAATCACCTTCCGGCATGATTGTTTTTACGGTAACCGTTCCCTTCATAGTGAACGGGGCCATTATTTTTAACGGCTGAAAGTTTTCATCCACCTGTCCCAACCATGCAGAAGCCTGCACTTTGTCACCTACATTCACCAATGGTACGAAATGCCATATACGCTCTTTATCCAACGGATACGTATATTGTCCTCTCTTCAGGAAAACTCCGTCCATCTTGTCGAGGTCATTTTGCAGACCATCATAGTTTTTCGATAACATACCCGGGCCTAATGTCACCTCAAGCATGTGTCCTGTAAATTCGGCTTCGGCGCCCACTTTCAGTCCACGGGTACTTTCAAACACCTGGACATATACATGTGAACCTACAACCTTAATCACCTCCGCCATCAACTTATCGCCACCGGTCGAGATATAACAAATCTCATTTTGAGCTACCGGTCCGTCAACGACGAGGGTCACCATGTTGGCAATAACGCCACTAACAGTTCCTTTTGTTGCCATATATTTCTTTAATTTTATTATCTGAATTCTGCAGGAATCTGCACTTCGTTCTTCAGCGACTCAATAATGCTTCTGAACAACTGATTACCTCTTTCCTTATCCAGTGAAATCCACCTTTCAATCATTTCCAGCTTCAGCAGGAAAGCGAAAATACGCTCAATAGTGAAATAGTCGAAGAAAGTAGCATCCTCTATCCAGTTCCACCGCAGGGCATCCAACTTCTTCTCACGCTCCACCAGTTCTGTAATCTCACTGATTTTCACTAACGATTCAAAAACATCCACTTCACCGGACAGTCCGAAATCACGGGCACTTGATGTACGCAATGCTTCGCATACTTCCGTATTTCCCACAACATTGGAAGCAATATCCCACTTGAATTTACGGCTGGTAAATGCAACAAGAATATTATTGATGTTCAGATTGAATTCAAACCAGGCAGAAACAAACTTATTTCCACACTTCATAGCATACTCATAATACAAAGCAGCCAGATGATCTTCGTGCAAAGTCGTACTTTCAGCCGGAGTATTCAAATAATCAGTTATAAAAGTGGAGAGATAAACCGGAAATTCTTTAGGACTGATTTCTCCGCCTTCTCTCAGAACAGAAATATATTCTGTGAGTTCTTCAGCAGAGTAGTTTCCCCGTTTGTCAATTTCCGCTTCTTTATCTTTGAGAAGTTTCAGCACATTTGCATTGTCAAACTTCAGATAAAACAAGTCGATCAACTTCCGGTCTGAAGCAGACAATCCATTGTAGATTTCAGTTTTAAAATCGGCTACTGTATAGCTCAGCTTACTGTCTTCCAGTGAAAGTTCCGGCAAACCTGCTACCAAGTAATAGTACTTACTACTCATAGTCGCTTTTTTTAAAATAGCATTTCTACTAATTGAGGACGCAAGAACGCTTTGAAGTAATTCATGAATTCTTCTTCTCCGAAGTTCACCTTATACGAACCGTCCGCCGGAGAAACGGTAAACAGAGTCTTGATACCATTTACTTGCTGAATAGTCACTCCCTTGTCTAATAAAACTTTTGCATGAGCTGCAAAATACTTTTTCAGTGATTCCGCATCGGCTGTTGAGATGACGATAGGTTCGTCTATGCTCCATTTGGATGCCAATGCTACGATAAACGCGTTCAGATAATCTTTATCCTGAGCGAAATCTTTCACGGAAGCGGTTATCAACTTGTCAGTTACCATTGTAGCGACTTCAGATTTGAGCGCATTCACAGCCTGACCGGCAAATAGTTTTAACTCTGATTTAGTATTTTCTGCTAACTCATCAGCAGATTTACGAGAGGAGTTTACAATTGATTCTGCCTCTTTACGGGCATCCTCAATGATTTTCTTAGCTTCTTCCTGAGCATTCGCGATAAGTCTTTGCGCTTCCTCGTTTCCTTTTTCCACGCCTTCACGATAAATCTTATCGGTCAACTCTTGAATTTTGTTTTCCATATTAACAGGAGTATTTAGTATTATTACTATATTAACTATGTGTCCTTTCTCAGATTCTCGCCAAATTTACAAAAATCAATTTGATAAAAAAGAGAAAGATGCAAAGAAATCGAATCTCTTCTTATAAAATCACACTTTTACACCAATTTTATTCCGTTTTTCACACGGTAATATTACTAAATGACACCTGTTTTAAAATATTATAACGAATAAAGCACCAACACTGAATTATTTTTGCCTTGATTTGATATATTCTTCTTCTTTCCCTGTAATCATACCAAGCCCTCCGGTATAGTATCCAGCATATTATTACTTATCTCTACTTCCCGGAATCCGTCTAAGTCCGGCTTTGAATTACAGCCGGACAAACCAGCCAACAGACTTAAAACAACAAAATACTTTATAGTTTATTTCCGTTTATATTTAACGATTCAATATAATCTCACCCTTTTGTCTCATAGTAAGTTTCTTGATATTAATATCCACCCTGACAGCACGATTCTCGATAGAGTACCCTAACACACAGAATTGTCAATCATAAATATAGCACATTTTTGCAAAGTCCCAAAAAACAGAAATCCCCTTGACTCATTGCTGAATCAAGGGGATTCTTCTTTAAAACAGCGGCTACCTACTCTCCCACTGCTACGCAGTACCATCGGCATGACGAGGCTTAACTTCTCTAACATATATGTATATGATATTTAATGAGTTATTATTAAGCGTCTTTTCACTTTAGTAAAATATAACGAATCCGGTGGTAATGCTCCCAATCTTTCGAGATACGGCTTTGCCTCTATAGGAATATTATTTTGCAATGGGAGATAAGAGGAAGCGATGAATATTTCCCTAAAATGTCTGATATCGCCTATTTTACGATATGGATACAACTTATACAGCTTTGTATCATACATTATTCTAAAATTTCTTCTTATAACTTGAGCATAGTCTCTTTTTAATATTTCCCAATACTCTTCTTTAGTAATGTTTGGTTTCTTTAATGCAAGAGAATCCATCACCTCCATAATTCTTTCAGTAGCATCAAGGCGGTGCATGATTAAAAATGGAAATCTCTTCAAAAGTAGTTCCGGAAAATCTAAAAGAGGCGCATCTAATATATTCTCATAGATGAGAGAGTCTATATATAAAGCAGGAGTTACAGCTGGTGTTTTTATTTCCACAAGACTTCTCATGACCGGAATATCATGCTTCAACATCTCCCGACCAAAATAAGTTGGTACTCCATAAACAGCATTCCTAATTTCCTGAATAGTAAGACCTTTGAGAGAACGGTCATAATCATTACTACCTTCATTTATATTCTGTCCCTGAGGATAAACTGCTACTGTACATACTAAAAGTACTAGTATGGTTAAGTTTTGAATTAGTGTTTTCATGATATCATTGTTTTAATTAATAATCTATTAAAGCTTTTGAGTATAGTTACCAGCATAAGATAGTGTATAAAATGAATTACGGTTATGCCCTCCATATATTATTCCTCCTGAACCATAATCTAACACAACAGACGGAATTCTATTATCATTAGCTGTATTATTGTCTTGATCAGAAGGACCAGTCTCGCGGCTAGATGTACTTGGACAATTTGTAAGAGGAGGATGTGTATGAAATAAAGCTACACTATACGAAGCAGATGTATTATTTTCTATATCATCTATATTAAATTGTATTGTATTTACTGCCCCAGTCGTACAATCATTTGAAGGTGTACCTGTAGTTTCTGAAAAAGAGTATATTGGTTCCTTTTCACTTTCAACTTTCATTTGTACAACAAATCCAAATTCTCTTCTTGAATTAGCTTCTTCTGATGATTTTGTATTATCCCAACAATCACTCATGTGTTTTTTAACTTCAGTTTTTTCAATTAAATCACTTATTAAAGGTCCCATAACTTTAAAGTCAAAGACTTCAGTTTCCATTACTTGTCCATCATCCATATATACTGTTCCTTTTATATAGCATAATCCTAATTTAAAAGCATAAAGATCTTCAAATTGAAGAGTAGTGGAATAACCAGATGCAATAGTCACATATCTATCATCAGTACCTGTTTTCATTTCCAAAGCGAAACTTGAAATATTGGTAGGGATATCCTCCCCTGTAGATATACGAATGCCCAATCGTTCGCCAAGAACATAAGTGTCTTTACCTCCAACAAAAGTCCATTTTTCAGAAGAAATAGTTCTTGTCAATGATGAAGTATGAGTACACCTATCTTCCTTATCTTCACTACATGTGAAAAAAAGAACCGAAATAAGAAAAATTAATAGTTTTCTCATAATATAATATTTTGGTTGATTCTTATCAGCAAAGATAGACCATATATTCCACAATAAAGTATAATAATCAGTCAAAAAGGTTCATTTATTCTGCAAAGGGTACATTATTTATAAACATCATAATAAAGTAGCCAAATATAAATATACAAAACCGAGTAGAAGAAAAACAATGTAGAAAATAAGCAGGAGAAGCTAAACATCAGACAGAACACCAAAGCATTGATAAATCCCAAAAACATCCTTTCAAGGAAAGTGTATGAACACAGAAATCCCCTTGACTCATTCCTGAATCAAGGGGATTCTTCTTTAAAACGGCGGCTACCTACTCTCCCACTGTTACGCAGTACCATCGGCGTGACGAGGCTTAACTTCTCTGTTCGGAATGGGAAGAGGTGGAACCCTCGTGCTATAACCACCTGAATAAGGTTATGACATGATGAAAAAGTAAAAATCAAGTCTATTACTGATCAGTAATCCGCTAAACGTATATAAACAAACGGTACAAAGCTGAAAGAAAGTGAACGGGCAATTAGTAATGCTCGGCT
>NZ_JANJZR010000159.1 GCF_024623065.1 Bacteroides acidifaciens | reverse complement strand
CTTATTTCCGAGGCCTGGCAGCCTGGTAAGGGGGATGTAATCAAACTGATGAAACGTGCCGACGGTAAATTTATCGAAATCGGCCGCGAAAACGCTTCTTCCGATGCGTTGCAGTTTGCGCCGGATGAAACGGAACCTTCCTTGCTTGATGGTGAAGTATTCGTTACCGGTGAGAATACAAATGCAACAGCAATCACTAACTTTACCGATGCGGAAGCCGGTGTCGTTTACACGATCTACGGAAACGGTTCTGAATTTGCTTCTACCATTGCAGCCGGTGGAAACTTTGTTTTAACCGAAGCTATGACGCTTTCCGAAGGCAAGTTTATCAAGCTGGCAAAAGCCGCTGACGGTAAATTCTACGAAGTGGCAAGAGGCTAAATTTCAGCGGAAGGGGTACTTTATCCCTTCCATTTTATAACCTTATAAATCATTAAGTTATGACATACGTAAAAGCAAGTGTAAGAAGGCCGGCCGGCAATCCTGGTAACGGTATTCAGCCCAAGGATCAGCTCGTAATTTACGACGTTGACGATGTTCTTTCCTTTCCGCCGAGAAACGATGCCGGCGTAGTTATCGAGGATGATATCGTAATGAAGGCGGGACGTTACGCGATCGGTATTTACCTGACACCCGGTACCGCTGAAATCAGTTCCAACAGTGATGGGGAAACGGACGCCGAAGGTTATACGCCTTCCGTTAAGTTCAATCATCCCGGTAACGAACAGGAAATTCGCGAGTTTAAGACAAACTGGCTGTCTAAGAAATGTATCGTTGTGCTCCGTTATTGTAGCGGAAAGCCTGCTGATCTGATCGGAACACCCTGCAACCCGTGTAAGTTATCCGTTTCTTATACCGGTTCCAATGAATCGAATACGAACGAACTTACTTTCACCCAGATCAGCAAGGGGGATGATATTGCCATTTACCGGGGTACCGACACCCTGGAAGAACCGGTGGCCGTGGTGGAAGCCGGAGCCACGGATATAGATTACCAAACGGACGGGCAGTACCAGCTTTCCGCAGGTGCGGCCAAAATAGCCGGTGTTACCGGTGGAAGTCATGGATCGGTAATTACCCTTATGGGATGTTCGGGCGTTGCGCCTACGGTGGAAGCTGGCGGTAATTTCCTTCTGAAAGGTGGTAAGACGTTTACCGCTTCCGAAGGTTCCCAACTGACGTTGCGGGCGTTTAACGACGGTTCGGAGGCTATGAAATGGATTGAACAAAGTCGTTATGAGGCGTAAGTAAACGGCTTTCATAAATAAAAAAGAATCCCGGAACTTTTCACAGCTCCGGGATTTTTTTATTTGACTTCATGATAAATTTATTTCGATGCAAGTTTTAAGCGTATCCTATTTCTTTTTTGGCTTTATAAAACCTATCGGATTACGTGGTTTATTTTCCATTCTTTTTTGCGCCTGAAGCTCGGCCAAGGTTTGGTTGATTAGTTCCAGCTGCATCCGGGTGTCGTCGTTGATGTCGTTGTAGTCCGCAAATACTTCCTCTATGTATTCCTTCAACTCTTTAACTTCTTTCTCAATATTACCTAATCGGTCTACGGGTGGATTTACTAACATTTGCCGGACAGCGACAAAGGCACGCATGATTCCCATGTTTATTTGTATTGCTGTTTTTGAGTTGAGAACACTGCTAAGCATTGCTACACCTAACTCTGTGAAGGCAAAAGGATTTCGCCGGACTCCCATCTTTATAGAATTGGTTATCACAATTTGTGATTTCCAAATTTTCGTTTCTTCATCCGTTAACTGGAACATAAAGTCTACAGGGAACCTGTCTATATTACGTTTCACTGCCTGATTTAAAGTTCGTGTTTCAACTCCGTACATTTCCGCTAAATCACGATCAAGCATCACCTTTTGCCCTCTTATTTCGTATATCTTACTTTGGATTAACTCTAGCTGGTTCATGGCTATTCTACTTTAATATTAATATCTTTTCCGCAGTGAGGACAAGTGAGAGATAGACCGTCTTTCTTTGGTTGTACTTCTTCCGGAGAAGCAAAGAGTTGCCACATAGGAACATCAAGGGTTTCCGCTACTTTTTCAAGTGTTGGATATGACGGGCTTTTTAAAATGGCATACAGATTTTGCCTTGTAGTATTCATCTTTTCCGCAAAAGAGGTCATGTTGTACCCTTTCTCTTTAATAAGTAGTTCTATTCTATTCATACTTGTTGTTTTTCTTTTTGCAAAGATACGTTTATTATAGAAGTGTCAAATATATCATTTACGAAATATTGTTAAAAGAAAGAATATTATTTCTTATTTTGTTTGAAGTGTCAAGTATATCATTTACATTTGCATCATCAAAAAGGAAATAAAGTAATAACAATAAAAGATATAGAATCATGAAATATTCAGTTTATAAATCAGAAATGGAGTATATAACAGCTGGTTTTTA
>NZ_JANJZR010000158.1 GCF_024623065.1 Bacteroides acidifaciens | reverse complement strand
CTTTGTTAGTAATTGGTTATGCCGCAAAGATATGCTGGGTTGCGATGCGTGTCAAGGCGGAAAATAGAATGGTTACTCAGGAGGGTTTGTACAGGGAAGCATAGCCAAATATGGTTTCTATGCTTTTTACCCTGCACATTTTATTTTATTTATTCAGATTTGCGAAAGGTCTTTTCCCTGCATATTGATGTTTAAACTCTGAAATCAGCATTGATTCGACATCTTCCGACTCATCTGTTGGTAAAGGTTTCCAGCAAAATAACAGTTCTTCTGAATCATTTAGCTGCCAAATATAACGTCCACCTTTATGCCCGACAGGTTTACCTTGTCCAAATTTTAGATATTGCAATATTCGACTTCTTAATGTCGTTTTATTCTTTTTACCTCCAGCTTTACCAATATAAACCACAGGTGTATTATAAACCCATTTTTCCTGTAAAATTTTTATTGCTACATTAGGATCTGTTCCTTTAAAATATCCACTACTACCTTTCTCCAAGAAAATGGGTTCATCCATAATAGTACGCAAAACCATATATACTCCTCTTGTTGTAGGTATTTGCGAATGATTATTCAATAAACTTTTAACTGAAACAAATCCATAAAATCCTTCATTTTTAAGCGATTCTATTTTCCCAAAATCGATTCTATTAATCCAGTTTGAATCTATATTTTTATTAATTTCTTGGTTAATAATGGCGTTCTTACTTTTACTCTTGTCAGTAATAATTGTAGATGTTATCTTATCTATAATCTTTATTCTCTCGGTATCAATGAGTTCATCTAAATCTTCAAGAGTACAATCTATTATTCCCCAATCATCCCTTCCGAAGAAACCTATTTTACGCATTCTGTTACGTAATTGTTTTTGATAATTTCTTGAAGCATTTTGACGTTCTGCTATCAATTCTCTTAGTTCTAATATTTCAGCAGATGTAAACTTATCTTTTCCTTTCATCATATTAGCTTTACTAAAGATTTCATACTTATATTACAAATTCAAATTCACCTTTCCAAACTTCAGGTATCTTCTCCTGAACTTCTCATAAACCAGAGCATAATACTCCAGAAGATACTGTATCATAGCATCCACTAAATCCTCTAAAGAAACAGCACTCAGTATGTTGATTAGCAAAAGTTCACTATTTATTTTTATGGAGGTTAATAAGAGTTACTTCTTCATAAGACATCACTTCTATAAAAATTCTCCTTAAAGAATTTTACACCCGTGTTATCCTTCACAAGTTTAGCAAAATCTGATATTACCTTATCCGTCTCTGATTGTGATGCAAAGCGTTGCATCTCATATTTCTTTAAAATGGTATGTTCCTTATCTGTTGAAGTTATAATTGTATCTTTTGATGACTCCAAAAAACGAGTCAAGAAATCTTTTTGTGATTCATTTGGTCGATTCGGATCACCTAACCATAATTGTGAGAATTTGGTAGTATATACAGAAACATTGAATACTATATATGAATGCGACACTTCAGAATTGGCATATGAAGAAACATCTGTCATATGCTTATTCTCATCATTGGATATAAAATATCCATCATCCGAAACCTGGAATACTGACATTTCTATAGTATGTTTCCCTATTTTTATAGTTCCGAAATAATACTCAAAGAAATGACCATACAGAAAGTCTAGCCCCCACATATCCTTAAAGACATTCAATTTTGCATATTCCTTGTCTGGGCTGTTCCTTCTATTTTTAATCTCGTCACTATACCAGTTCTTGCTTCCCCACATATCAGTATATGGTGTTTGTTCTCTGATATAATTTACTATGTTAAGTATACGTTTCTGGTATCTTGAAAGCAGTCTGAATGCATTTCTTACATCAACGAATATATTGTCAATCTCTTTTTTCATATCGTAAAGTATTTTTTTAAGTTATCTATTGAAGATGAATTTATTATATTCTTTTCCGTTGCCATGGTATTGAACCAGTCTATATTATACACACCATTTATATTGAAGGCCAGTATTATATTATCAAGTAAACGCAGTGTAGCTGAAATATTCATATCAGGAACACTAATCCTTTTCAATTCGCTTCTATATTTGTTCGTAGCTATTAACAAAGAAAGCCAATTGCATTTGAAAATTAAATGCTTTCTACTACGTACCTTTATCTCTTCAATATCCATTGACATATTACCTCCTACTGCAATGAATATTACAGGCTTTTCTTCTTTTCCATATTCATTATCATATGCTGTTAATTCCTGAGTCCATTGTTTCAAATACTGACCACCATAATCTCCGTATTTCGCCTCAATAATTACATCAAATTCTTCAAAACGTATAAATAAATCAGGCTCTACATAAGTATTGTTATCTGTACCAGTATTATCCCAATGTGACCAAAACTCATAAGTAACTAATCAAAATTAAGCAGCATTATGTTTAAGTTTAATACCCAAGGTATCCCCGACAGCCGCCAATGCCC
>NZ_JANJZR010000157.1 GCF_024623065.1 Bacteroides acidifaciens | reverse complement strand
GCCCTGGCTTGGGAAAGTCGGGGCTTTGTTTATACAAAAAAGAGGATGCATCGTTTCGACACACCCTCTTTTTTATTTGATAGTATTATCTTAAGATTGGTGATATATGTTTATAAAAACATCTAAGCCATATCTTATTAGAGTTTATATCTAATAGTTGATTAAAGCTATCTTTGGAATATCTTTGAAGTATAAAAAGCTTGTTGCAATATTCTTCACACCCATAGACCGGTGCTTGCAGCACCGGATTAACTCCGGATTAACTCCAGTTGAGTTTGAAACTTTAATGATTACATTTAAAGGACATTTACTGAATGTCTCTTTTTAAACTTGGAACCGTAGATCTGACTTATGTAAAAGTAAAAATAAATATTTCAATAGAATATTATTTGTTTCTATAATAGAATATCATCTGTTGTAATTTCTGACCCGAATATTTTTAATGTATATATTTGTTTATCAGCGTTATAAAATTTGAATATATTCGAGGCTGAGAAATAAAAAAAATATTATTCAGACATCAAATATTTATGATCTTGACGGATTTTATAGAGAAAATCTCAAAAACACATCGGGGGACATAATTTTGTCCCCCGATGCCACTATAGAGGACAAACTGGGGACAAAAATGAGGAAAACATATGCTAAAAAGAGAAAATATGGTTCTCAAAACAGCTTATTTTCCATCTATATAAGTCATTTTCTATCAGAAAATTATAGGTTTTAACTGTGTAACTACCTGATAATCAGATAGTTAGCTATTTGCCGATGCAAAAATGCTGAAAGATATTCTGAAGCACCATATCATTCGTAACTTCCCCAGCAATATCCGAAATAAAGAAGATACACTCACGTATGTCCTGTGAAAGAAAATCACCGGAAATATGCATATCAAGCCCATTTTGTACTCTATGAATAGCATCCGAAGCCTTGCTTAAAGCTTCGTAATGCCTTACATTCGTTACGATTATATCATTCTGGGTTACCGTGGGTAAATGTGCAGCACTAATAAGCATTTTTTGTAACTCACTCGTATTCTTTCTCTGCTTTGCTGAAATAAAAATATGCTCTGTAGACTCTTTTGGGAAATCCTTCAATAAAGCGGATAAATCTTCTTTTTGATTTTCTTCAATTAAATCAGCCTTGTTGAACACAATGATTAAATGTTTTCCTTCGCAACGTGGAACTATCTTTTCTGACAACAGCTCAATCTGAGATACAGCATTCACTGAGTCCACCATCCAAAGAACGATTTCCGCTTGTTCCAGCTTTTGGAATGTGCGCTCAATACCCAAACTTTCAATCGTGTCGTTCGTTTCCCGGATTCCGGCGGTATCAATGAATCGGAAAGTAATTCCATCGATATTAATCGTATCTTCAATCACATCACGAGTTGTTCCGTGAATATCGCTGACGATTGCTTTCTCTTCATTCAATAAAACATTTAATAAGGTCGATTTTCCTGCATTCGTTTCACCGATGATGGCTACGGGGACACCGTTTTTGATAGCATTACCTACACTGAACGAATGAACCAAACGGGAGATAACCAGTTCTATCTCATCAGCTAATTTTCGCAATGCCGAGCGGTCGGCAAATTCAACATCCTCCTCGCTGAAATCCAGTTCCAGTTCAATCATAGAGGTGAAGTTCAGTAGCTTGTTTCGCAAGTCGGTCAGTTCCTTGCTGAAGCCACCTCGCATTTGGCTCATAGCCAGTCGGTGAGTGGCGGCGGATGAAGACGCAATCAGGTCTGCTACAGCTTCTGCCTGACTTAAATCCATCTTGCCATTGAGGAATGCACGCTGCGTGTATTCTCCCGGTTGAGCCATGCGGCAGCCATTCTTGATAAGCAGTTGCATCACTTGCTGGAGAATATAAGAAGAACCATGACAAGTGATTTCTGTACTATCTTCTCCCGTATATGAATGAGGAGCACGGAAAAGGCTGACAAGTACTTCGTCGATAATCTCCTCTCCGTCGTAGATGCGGCCGAAAGTCAAAGTATATGGTTTCTGCTCACAGAGCCGTTTCTCGGCTTTTGCCGGTTTGAAGATGAGGTTGGTGATGGAAATAGCTTCCGGACCGGAAACACGGATGCTTCCGATAGCACCGCCCTGAGCGGTAGCAATAGCACAGATAGTATCTTGGTTCATTGTATTTCTTTTTGGATGGTGCAAAGATAGTTGTTTCTGAGTAAAAAATAGAATGAAAGGAAGGATAGAATCTTATATTGGTTGATTAAATGTCCAAAAGGAAAACAACATTCCGACTGTTGTTGTGTTATTGAAGCAATAATAACACCCTAAAAAATGTTGGAATATGAAGAGAGTTTAGTAGATGACAAAATTTAAATTTGTGCTGTTAAACATCTAATTTTTAAGTGATTAAATTTGTGAAAGTCCCTGAAATTTAGTAATTTAAAGGAAAAGTTTGGTCGCTTTTTCTCATGAAAACTACTAATTTCAAGGACT
>NZ_JANJZR010000156.1 GCF_024623065.1 Bacteroides acidifaciens | reverse complement strand
GGGCATTGGCGGCTGTCGGGGATACCTTGGGTATTAAACTTAAACATAATGCTGCTTAATTTTGATTAGTTACTTAACTTAACACATTTATCTGTCTGTTTACAATGAGAAAATACTTCGTTATCCTTGTCTTAGCTCTTTGTTCCGTCGGAACATTGAAAGGGCAGACTGCATCAGATTCTTTGGCAATCGTTTCCGCACAATGGGAGATAATACATGCTCAAAAAGGAATTATCCACAAGAGTGCGTCTATACCTCAGCTTTATCAGTGCCCCCAAGTTATCAACCTGATAGAGATTGACCCCGGCAAAGGGATGAAGGCGGGTATTGCCCTATCGGACGGTATGAAAAAGACAAGCCGGATAGCTTCCGAACATCATGCGCTTGCGGCAATCAATGGTTCTTATTTTGATATGAAGCATGGGAATTCTGTCTGTTTCCTGAAAACAGGCAGGCAAGTGATTGATACGACAACGATAAACGAGTTTAAACTACGTGTCACGGGAGCCGTTTACGAACGGAAAGGAAAGATGAAGCTGATTCCCTGGAACAGACAGATTGAGAAAAAATATAAGCGAAAGGTGGGTACAATATTGGCATCCGGACCGTTATTATTAAAAGACGGTCGGGTATGCGACTGGAGCTTGTGTGGAAGGGACTTTGTCCGGACCAAGCATCCCCGTAGTGCTGTTTGCATGACAAAGGACGGAAAAATACTGCTTGTCACGGTGAACGGACGTTTCCCGAGGCGTGCCGAAGGGGTGAATATCCCCGAACTGGCACACCTACTTCGAATATTAGGCGGTAAGGATGCATTGAACCTGGATGGTGGCGGTTCCACAACATTATGGCTGTCGGGAGCACCGGATAATGGCGTTGTCAATTATCCTTGTGATAATAAACGTTTCGACCATGCCGGAGAACGTGGAGTGCCCAACATCATTTATGTTTATGAATAACCTTATTATTTATCAGCTATCGCACGGTTTGAAGCTGCGAATAAAATGGAAAATGAAATGAAGAAACTTTTAAGATGCTCCCTGTTGGGGTTATTATTACTGTGCAGTGTCGTTGTAAACGGAGCACAAATCCCCAAATATATCTTCTTGTTTATCGGTGACGGCATGGGATTCAACCATGTGGAAGCAACCCAAATTTATGCGGAGAAAGTAGGAACAGATACGGGAGAACGCTCGCTGTTATTCCCTACTTTTCCTGTATTGACTCAGGTATGCACGCGCTCGGCTTCTCACTTGATTACGTGTTCATCCGCCGCGGCTACCGCTTTGGCTACCGGAGAAAAAACGACGAACTATGTAATCGGAATGGATGCGGAAAAGAATCACGGGTTAAAATCCCTGGCACGCCGACTGAAAGATAAGGGTTATAAAATAGGAATAGTCACTTCTGCCTCTATCGACCACGCTACCCCCGGTGGATTCTATGCTTCACAGCCCGACCGTTCTATGTATTACGAAATAGGAGTGGATGCCGCCAATTCCGGTTTCGATTTTTTCGGTGGGGCAGGATTACTTGAACCTCGCAGCAAGCGGAATCCTTCGGCACCTTGCCTTTACGACCTGTTCAATCAGAAAGGCTATACGATGTTTCGTGGAATGGACGCTTATAACCGTGCTGCTGCAAAGGATAAAATTCTCCTCTTCCCAACTGACACAGTGAGCAAAAGCTTGAAATATGCGATGGACCGTTCCGGCAAAGACTTGAGTTTGCCTGATTTGACAAAAGCTTGCCTTGCTAATTTTCAGGAAACCGCGAAGAAGGGTTTCTTTATGATGGTAGAAGGAGGAAAAATAGATTGGGCGGCCCATGCCCATGACGGTGGCGCTGTTGTGAAAGAAACCATTGACTTCGACCAATGTATCCGTTTGGCTTATGATTTCTACAAAAAGCATCCGAACGAGACATTGATATTAGTGACCGCCGACCACGAAACAGGCGGTCTTGGACTGGGCAACTCTGATATGAACTTGAATATCGACTTGCTTCAATATCAGAAGTGTTCACAAGAAGCCTTGACTGCTGCTATGCGTGAAATGAAAAGTGGAAAGATGATTCCTTCGTGGGAAGACATGAAAGCGTTCTTGAGAAAGAACCTGGGCTTTTGGGAACAAATTAAGATTACTCCGCGTGAAGAACTTGAATTATTGGTTTGCTACGAAGAGTCTTTCTTGAAGAAGAAGTCGAAAGATGTGGTCAGCCTTTACGCAAAAGATGAACCTTTAGCGGTGGCTGCCATTGCCTTATTGGATAAGAAGGCGTCATTGGGATGGACAACTAAAACTCATACGGGAGCACCCGTGCCATTGTATGCGATAGGCAAGCAGGCTGTTCTTTATTCGGGCAGGAGAGACAATACGGATATGGCTAATGTTCTGCGGAAGTTGTTCCTTATCAAATAGGGAGAGGTTTGTCAAGCAAGAATGTGAGGCACTATTCGAGTTAGAGGAACCCCGCATGAAAATGAACCAAGCCAATATTGAATATGAAATATATGGCTGGATACTACATAATGTCGGCTCTATATGGCGATTTTGACGTTGATTTATTAATCGACAACTGGAGTCGGCCACTTAGCTGACTGGAGTCGGCTACTTAGACAACTGCGGGGCTGACTAAAAAGCCCCCCTCATCTTTTTCCTCAATTTAAATAATAGTCCACACAATAAAAAGTCTCCCTTTCT
>NZ_JANJZR010000155.1 GCF_024623065.1 Bacteroides acidifaciens | reverse complement strand
TTATTCCTTTTTATTTCGATGATGGCTCTATTGGGAACATATTATTGGAAAAACAATCAATATGCTGCATGTAAGGACTGGTATCGTAGTAAGATGCTCTATAATATAGGAGCTTATCAGTCAGCTAAAGAAGACTACGGGAAGCTATACCCGGAATTGGCGAATCGTGGGACATTTCTCTTTGAATACGGATATTCTCTTCATAAATTGAAAGAATATGATAACTCGACAAGGATATTGGAGGAAGCAATGGCGCATAGCAATGATCCTATGATTCTGAATATCATCGGCAAGAATTATCAAGCGTTAGGAGATTATGAGAAAGCGGAAGAATACCTGATTCGCTCTACGCACCGGCTTCCGGGGCGGATTTATCCCTATTATCTGTTGGTGAAACTTTATGCGGAGTCCCAATATCTGCAACCTGAAAAATTAAAATATGCTGTTGAGATAGTGTTGACGAAAGAACCGAAAGTGCAGTCTACGGCAGTCAGAGAAATGAGAGAGGAAGTAAAGAAATTATTGAAATAAAAGAACCAATAAATATGAAGAAATATAATTGTATATGGTTACTGTTATGTTTGGCATTAGGAGTAAACACCTCTTGCTCTGACAAGAAAAATAGTGCTGATGAACAGGAGAAAGGAGTGACCACCGTTCTTCCTGACGTAAAGAATGAAGTTACCACCCAGATTCTGAAGAAGCGTAATTTTGCCCATGAACTGGTCAGCAACGGCAAGGTGAACGCCCGCAGCAAAGCCGATTTGCGTTTTGAAACGGGTGAAGTCATTGCCCGTATTTATGTGAAGAACGGCGACCGTGTACATAAAGGACAAAAGCTGGCTGAACTGGACAAATTCCGTCTGGAGCAGAAACTGTCCCAGGCGGAAGACGCCCTGTTGAAAGCTGAGCTGGAATTGAAAGATGTGCTCATCGGGCAGGGATATACACCGGATGATTTCAGCAAGGTTCCTGTGGAGACCATGAGGATTGCGAAAGTGAAGAGCGGTTACGAGCAGTCGAAATCCCAGTACGAACTGGCAAAAAGGGAGACGGAACACGCGACGCTTACCGCGCCTTTTGACGGGGTGGTGGCCAATCTTTTCTCGAAGCCATATAATCCGGCCAATACCTCGGAAGTATTCTGTACTATCCTTGACACCAAAGGGATGGAAGCAGAATTTACCGTATTGGAGAATGAACTTGCCTTTATTAAAAAAGGTGATAAGGTGACGGTTATTCCTTATGCGGGGGGAAGCTCGTTTGAGGGCAGCGTATCCGAAGTCAATCCGTTGGTGGATACCAATGGAATGGTAAAGGTAAAGGCTGACGTGAACGGTGAAGGCAAGCTGTTCAGCGGTATGAATGTGCGGGTCAGTGTCAGGCGAAACCTGGGGGAACAGCTGGTGATTCCCAAGACGGCTGTGGTATTGCGTTCCGGCAAGCAAGTGGTGTTTACATTGAAAGAAGGCAGGGCCATGTGGAACTATGTGCATACGGGACTGGAGAACGCAACGGAATATGTTGTTTCCGACAAATCTCGGACAGGTGTCGAAGACGGTTTATTGGAAGGAGACACGGTCATTGTGACCGGAAACCTGAATCTGGCGCATGAAGCGGAAGTAAGTGTAAGATAATAAAAAGTCACGGATTACACGGATTTCACGGTTTTAGAATTGTGATAGCATAAAGTAACAGCGTAATCCGTGTAATCCGTGACTAAAACTAAAGTAAGTATGATAAAATTTTTAATCCGGCGTCCTATCGCCGTGCTGATGGCTTTCACCGCCTGTTTTATAATCGGTCTGGTGACTTATTCCACACTGCCGGTATCGCTGCTTCCGGATATCGCCATTCCGGAGATAACCGTACAGGTTTCCGCCGCGAATACCTCCGCCCGCGAACTGGAAAACACGATTGTGAAACCTTTGCGCAGCCAACTGATTCAGGTTTCCACCTTGAAAGACATCCATAGCGAATCGAGGGACGGGGCGGGTATCATCCGCCTGTCTTTCGAGTTCGGCACCAATACGGACCTTGCCTTTATCGAGGTCAATGAGAAGATAGACGCCGCGATGAACTATCTCCCCAAGGAAACGGAACGTCCGAAAGTCATCAAGGCGAGCGCAACGGACATCCCCGTGTTCTACCTGAACCTGACCTTGAAGAATGACAGCGCTTATAGTACTACCACGGGACAGCAGTCCTTTCTTGACCTGTGTGAATTTGCCGAATCGGTTATCAAGCGCCGGATAGAGCAGCTTGAAGAGGTGGCCATGGTGGACGTGACCGGACTGGTGGAACGCCAGGTGCAGATTGTGCCCGATGAGGACAGGCTTGCCATGATGGGACTTGCCATCGGGGATATCGAGTCCGCCCTGTCGTCCAACAATGTAGAACCGGGCAGCATGACGGTACGTGACGGGTACTACGAATATAATATCAAGTTCTCGACATTGCTGCGTACGGCGGAAGATGTGGAGAATATCTACCTGCGCAAGGACGACCGCATTGTGCGGTTGAAGGATTTCTGCAAGGTCAATATCGTGCCCGTGAAGGAAAAGGGCGTTTCCTTATCGAACGGAAAGCGTGCGGTGACACTGGCCGTCATCAAGCAGGCGGACGAGAATATGGACAAGATGAAGAACTCGCTGGTAGGGACGATGGAGTATTTCCGGCGGGTCTATCCGGACATTGATTTCAGTATCAGCCGCAACCAGACGGAACTGCTGGACTTCACGATTTCCAATCT
>NZ_JANJZR010000154.1 GCF_024623065.1 Bacteroides acidifaciens | reverse complement strand
ATTTTGATGATAATCAGAGGATTATTCTAAAATTGTTGCTGACCAACCTGATTGTATTCGATTCGCTGAATAGTTACCAGAATGCACCAAAATGCAAAAGAATTATAAAAGTAGTACCATCTTTGCCTATTTCAAAAAAAAGACCCTCTCAGAAATCACCTGAAAGGGCTTTGTGAGGTTCCTGACGAACCTCTCTTTCTTTATTTTCCTTATTTATTAGATAAAACATTGTTTTCATAAACTATTGAAAAACAATAAATTATTTATCACACAAAGAAAATAGAATAAAATAAGATAAAAGTTTGTAGTACCAATGTAGTACCAAATCAAAAAGAATCTCTATCTTTGTAGTACCAACTTATAAAAGTAAAAATATGGGTGCAACATTCATTTTAAGAACTGACAAAAGCGAAGGATATGCAACCTTATACGCTCGCATACAAAACAGGGTTCCAAAGATTAACATTCGAGTATCTACCGGATTAGAGGTTGATATAAAAGAGTGGAACAAATCTTTAACAGGAGCCAAAGCCCTAACAGCTTTCAGGACAGGCAAAGGAAAAGAACTTTACCTTAAACTAGACGCTATTTCATCAACGATTGACGCACTAATAAAAAATGGTGTAGCCATAACTTCCGACATAGCTAAAGAGCGTATACATGAGATAGTATATGCCGAACAAATAGCAGCCGAGAAAGAACGTGCCGAGGCCGAAGCTAAAGCCCTAGAAGAAGAACAGGCCACCAACTTCAACGGCTTCATAGCACAATTCATTCACGAATGCGAAACCGGAAAACGGAAAAAGAAAGGAGGAACCACAAATATATCTCCTGGAACAATCAAGAGCTACAAAGGCTTTCAGTCCCAGTTTAAAGCGTATCAGGAAACAAGATTAAAGGTTATTGATTTTGATGACCTGACAATAGAGTTTTATAATGACTTCCGCTCATTCCTCACAGATAAGGAATATTCCCCCAACACTATCGCCCGCATGGTGAAGATATGCAAAACGATATGTTACGCAGCCGAGCAGCTTAAACTTATGGATGCGGCAAACGTCCGGTTTGGTTTTGATGTGATCTATAAAGATGTTGATAATGTTTACTTGACTGAAGAACGAATACAGGAACTTTATGAGTACGATTTATCCAATCGTCCGGCATGGGAAAAGATAAAAGATGTGTTTGTAGTCGGCTGTCTGACCGGGCAACGAGTAAGTGATTATAAGCGCATCAATTCAAAAATGATAGTTACCCTTACCGATGGCAATAAGTACATCAAACTTAAACAGGAAAAGACCGGAAATATCGTTTATATTCCTCTTGATTATCGTGTTGCGGCTATCCTTGACAAATATAACGGTGCACTTCCCAAAGTCTACGACCAAAAGATAAACGACCATATCAAAGAGATTGGCGAGGCTTTAGGATGGACGGAAATAGTAGAGTTAGACGAACAACGGGGAGCAATGGAGTATACAGCAAAGAAACGTTTCTGCGACCTTCTTAAAACTCATACCTGCCGAAGAAGCTTAGCAACCAATATGTATAAAGCCGGGGCTTCATTAAGTTCTATAATGGCTATCACCGGACACAGTAGCGAGCAACAGCTAAAGACATATCTCAAACTAGATGAATCAGAAAAGAGTATGATAGCAGCTAAAGAGAATTATTTCACGAAATTACGAATAGCAAAGTAAAATTCTTCAAACATGAAAGAACTTTTAAAAATGCTACAAGATATATCTGATTTATATACAGCATTTGGAAATAGTAAAATTCTTCTAAAAATCAGGGAAGATGCTATTTTAAAAATTAAATACGTAGATGAATATGTAGAACCTGTATGGGGTGATGATATTCAAAGAATGTTTATACGTTGGGCTGAAAAAAGCAGATTTAGAACAGAGCAATTGCTTTCTGATGAAGAATTAGAAAAAGCAGTGAATAAATATGGAGCAAATTTAACAGAAGACTTTGATAAAGATTTAATACTCAATATTGAAAGTGTAATGTTTGCGTTGGATAAAGAAGACCGAAATATTTTCGCCAAACGGTTGTTAAAGAAAATGGCCCCACTCATACGTAATGAATTTAATTTATTATTTTTGGGTAATATAGGATTATACATTCACAAACTATACAACACTCAAGAAGGATATATAATCCATGAACGTGTAAGAAAAGCCCAAAGAATAGCCGCCTTTGTAAAGTCCTTTACCAAATCATTAATAGACTTATTTAATGATTTTAACATCGACATTCACTATATTACTTCTGAACTCGAAATAACAGATGCAGATTTTTGCCTTCTAAAAAAAGACCTTTTATCTTCTTTAGAGAGAATTACAAAAGACTTATCGTTGCTTTATTCACCACTAATAGACAAGATTTATAAAGAATGTAACGATACCCAATGGGATGGCATTGCTAAAAACGATTTTATAAAAATACTAAATGGCAGTGGTACAAATCTTCAGTTAACTATAAAAAAGGGGGAAGTAAATAGAACTAAAGTAATCTTCCGAATGATAGGAAACAATATAAGCGATAAAAACCATAGACAAGAATGGATCGAAAGAATTAGAACTCATATATTTGGCGGAGTAGATTTCATGAAAGCAACATTACGAACGGACACATTAAGCGGAGGTTACAGCGAAAAAGACGCCCAATTTCAACAATTTATAGACAATTTATAGCCCTTCCCTAATTTTAATAGTCCGTTAAAAATTCAACATATTGGCTAAGCGGCTTCTGTCACTATGCCAAAGAGTTCTTTGATAAGTTTA
>NZ_JANJZR010000153.1 GCF_024623065.1 Bacteroides acidifaciens | reverse complement strand
GGAGATTTCAACAATACTTCTGCGTCCGACTTATACCCCAAAATTCGATGTTTTCAAATTTTTGTCATGTACTTAATTTATTTCTATTCCTTTTTGACAGATTATTGAACCTTTGGAATAGATAAAAGGAGTATTTTTACAGTATTCTTATTTCTAGGTGATAAGCAGGCAAATTTTTATCTAAATAAATTAAAAGGAAGACAATGGATTTAAGTTTTTTGATGGAGAGAAGGCATTCCTATTTTATATCTATGATATTACTTTGGATGTCTTTTAGTTTGGTTAGTCAGAGTAGTGGTGCACAAAATCTGGAGAAAATAATATGTAATGGTATTCCTTGGTTTGATGATCAGGGCAAAATTGTAAATGCTCATGGAGCATGTATTGTGGAAGATGCCGGACGGTATTATTTATTCGGAGAATACCGTTCGGATGAAACGAATTCTTTTGTTGGTTTTAGTTGCTATTCGTCCGACGATTTATCAAATTGGAAATTTGAACGTATCGTGCTTCCAATACAAAAAGAGGGATTGTTAGGTCCTAATAGGATTGGTGAACGTGTGAAGGTCATGAAGTGCCCTTCTACTGGAGAATATGTGATGTACATGCATACCGATGATATAAAATACTGTGATCCTTGTATCGGGTATGCCACTAGTAAAACTATTAATGGTGATTACATATTCCAAGGACCTTTTAAAATAGGGAATGAACCTATTCGAATGTGGGATATGGGAACTTTTCAGGATACCGATGGGACGGGCTATTTGTTGATTCATGAAGGAGATATCTATCGTCTTAGCGAGGATTATCATTCTGCAGAAAAAAGACTCGTGAAGAATATGGCTCCTGGTGGCGAGTCGCCTGCCATGTTTAAAAAGAAGGGTATTTATTATTTCTTGTTTTCAAATAAGACGAGTTGGGAAAAGAATGATAATTACTATTTCACAGCTCCGACAGTGAGTGGACCGTGGAAGAAGGGTGGTTTGTTTGTCCCTGAAGGTAAATTGACGTATAATTCACAGACTACTTTTGTCTTTCCTTTGACGCAAGGAAAAGATACAATTCCAATGTTTATGGGAGATCGCTGGTCCTTTCCTCATCAGGCTTCAGCTGCCACTTATGTATGGATGCCTATGCAAGCGGATAAGGGAACACTTTCCATACCGGAATATTGGCAGGCATTGGATATAAAAACATTATCACCGGTGGACGCACTAGATAATGGTCAAATATTATCCCTCCAGAAAATACGATCTGAAGCAGGATGGGAAAGGAGAGGGGAACAGTTGTGCTCAAACTTGAAAAATAGTGTATTGAACATTCCTTTTAGAGGTACGCAGGCAGCTATAATAGGAGAAGCCAATTCTCATGGTGGATATGCAAGGGTGAGTGTACTTAATAGAAAAGGTAAAACTCTTTATTCGTCATTAATTGATTTTTATAGTAAATATCCGGAATCAGCTATCCGAATAGTAACTCCAAGTTTTACTAAAGGAAAATATATTTTGAGAGTTGAGGTTACAGGAATTTCACCAGTGTGGACGGACAAGACAAAAGCTCGATATGGTAGTGACGATTGTCTGGTTACATTGGATAAAATAGTTGTTTTTGAATAATATATTAATCATAGTAAAAAACAAAATGGAAAAAGTAAAGAAGATGTTACCTAAGTTTTGTGGCTTCCTGTTTTTCGGAACGATGTGTACATTTGTTTCGGCACAGAAAATTAACTATCAGGTGAATCCTCAAACAGGAGCCTTGCAAACATTAAGTATTGCGAACGACCCACAGAAGATGAACTGGTTGGTAGTTACTGACGGAAGTCAATATCGGTGGGTCAAGGAGAATTATGGATGGGGATTAGGATATGCGACTCAAGTAAAGGGAAATCGGAAAGAAAAAGTATCTTGGGAAATCCCTGCAGAAATGAAGCAAGAAGGAAACGAGCTTGTTTATATGGCGGGTGACATACGTATATGTGTGAAAAGAAAAATGGTAGAGGATGAGCTTATAGAAGAGTATACGTTTCAGAATCAGGGAAAGGATAAGGTGGCACTTGTTGATATAGGCGTCTATACGCCATTTAATGACAATTATCCGGGTTCGCGTACATGCATAAATGCACGTACCAATACCCATATTTGGGAAGGAGAAAATGCCGCTTATGTAAATGCTCTTCGAATGGGAGGCCATGCGCCACACTTGGGGTTAGTGTTGACTAAAGGAGCAGTTAAAGGTTATGAGATATGGGAGCGTGGCAGAGATAAAGGCAATTCTCATACAAGAGGGATTATAGCTCTGAATTTGCCGGATTTGCAATTGATGCCCGGGAAAGAATATTCGATGTCCTGGTGTTTATTTGCTCATAAAGGCATAGACGATTTTCGTCAGAAACTGTTGGAAAAGGGAAGTGTATTTGTTTCTTGTAATAAATATGTGTTTGAAAAGGGGGAGAAGGCATGTATAGAGCTGGCTGCTGAAACTTCCATTCAGAAATGCGTATTAAAAAATCAGGATATTCATATTCCGATGAAAAAGCGAGGTAACTTGTGGATAGCAGAAGTTAAGATGGATCAATTAGGAGAGAATCGTTTTGATATTTTTTATGGGAAGGGGAAACAAACGCACGTAACTTGTTTGGTTATTGATAATGTGGACAGCTTGATAAAAAAACGGGTTGACTTCATTTGTGACCATCAGCAGATGAAAGAGTCCAATACACGTAAAGATGCTTTCATGGTTTATGATAAGTAACTAATCAAAATTAAGCAGCATTATGTTTAAGTTTAATACCCAAGGTATCCCCGACAGCCGCCAATGCCCT
>NZ_JANJZR010000152.1 GCF_024623065.1 Bacteroides acidifaciens | reverse complement strand
AGGCGTACGCGGACTTAGGACCGATCGCCGGAACCGTTGCTGCAGCAATGCTTGCGGCTACCGGTGTGGCCCAGCTTATGTCGGCAAAAGCGGAAAGAGACAAGATTAAAAATATGTCTCTGAAAAATACGGCCGGAAGTAAGACGGCAACGGCGGAAAGAGTCGTTAAAGGTTCCGGGGGGTATTCAGAAGGTGGTTATACCGGTCCCGGTGGACGTTATGAAGTAGCCGGCGTAGTCCATAAAGGGGAATATGTGGTACCACAGCCGGAAATGAATAACCCCAAAGTGATAGATGCCGTTAGTACCATCGAATCGATTAGAAGACAACGGACCAATGTAAACCCGTTGCCGGAAACCGGTTACGCGGAAGGCGGATACACCGGAACGCCTGCAGGAGATTCTTCATACTTGGAAATACTGGAAGCAACGAAGGAACTTCGTAAGACGTGCGAGGCTATCAAGTCTATAAAGGCTTACATCGTTTACCAGGACTGGGAAAAGGCTAAAGAGACGATAGAAAACGCCCGCTACACATTCACGCGCGGAAAATAATCAAATAGTATGCTAAAGATCAAGACTAATAAAGGGTATTTGGATTTAGGGGGAGATTTTACCGTACAAATCGACGAGAAATCCCCCATCATGAACGACCGGGGATCGCAGACGGTCCCGGTTACGGTTCCATGCACGAATAACAATGCATTAATTACCGGTTTTGCCCACCGGTTGGATATGGCAATGAAACCAATAGATAAAGATGCAACGTGTACCGTATTGGATGGAGTATATAAGAGAACCGGAAAGCTAAACATCGTTTCGGCCGGAAAGAAAGAAGGAATAACCCTTAACATCGGGTTTGACAATTCGGAAGCCTACAGTGCATGGAAAGCGAAGAAATTAAATTCCATGGAATTACCGGTAAAAGAATATAGTGATATATTTGATTTATTGGAACATCTTGATGAAGTCCTGAATGGAGAAAAAGAAGACTATTCCATATTCCAGATAGTAACAGCCAATGAAGCGAAAGACGGCGTTTACTATCCTAAATATCTGAATTTCATACATCCGTTATCAGAAGGGAGTAGAATATATAGATTGCGTTCGGATGAGCGGACGGAAACACACTTGATTGACGGAACTCCAACGCAGGTAAAGTTACCTAACGGATACGGGATAACTCCATTTCTGTACGTGTGGCGAGTATTGGAACTTGTTTTCTCTGAATTTGGCTATACTGTCACGGAAAATCCTTTTAAGACGGACAAGCAGCTTTATAACTTGGTAATATTAAATAATGCCGCAGATTGTTGCGTAAAAGGAAAACTGGCTTATGCTGATTTAATGCCGGACTGCACCGTGGAAGAGTTTTTGAACGCTCTTTATGTACGCTTCGGACTGGTTTATAATATATCATCCGATACCAAAACGGCTACGCTAAGACTTCTTAAAGATATTATAGAAGCCGAGCCCGGCCTTGATTTATCCCGTAGCCTGACAGATGAACCTTTAATAACGTATGAAACGGCCCGGCAAATGAAGTTATCGGCCAAGACTTCCTTTACTGGGGCGGCCCCCTCTGTTGAAAGGTTCGAAGACTATTTAAAGGATCAGAAAGTGGCCAGACTGGCGAAAGTTGACATTACCGAAAGGGTGATACATCTAAATTATGAGGAAACGACGGGGCGGTGGTTCAAATGGGATGAAGACAACAAACGCCTTACTTATTCTTCATCGAGTTTCTTTTCCTGGGATCGGAAAACCGACAATATCGAAGATAACGAATTAACCAGCGACGACGAATGCGTTCCAATGGATTTTGCCCCGAATGATATTCTTTCCCCTCAATATCTGGCTGATTACGTGCACCGTTATACATATCTTAAAACATCCTCTAATAATGATGATGAAGATTCGGAAAAAGTAGAAACGCCTTTATCGTTTGTGTTTGCCTTTACATCCTCACAGAATAGTAAATATCCTTTCGGTTCCGTACTGCCCTATACTTCCGAGGGTGAGGAAGTCGTATTAAAAGACGGAAGTAAACATACGATATCACTTTTGTTTCAATATAAAAACGGTCTGTTTATAAACTTCTGGAAAAAATATGATGCTATAATAAGACACTCTTTCAACCAGGTAGAAACGAATGTCATGTTACCGGTCCACCAGCTTATGAGTATGGATATATTGACACCTGTAGCACTTCGGGGGCAGTACTTGCTTTTTGACGGGCTTTCTTATTCACTTCCGGCAAATAAGATTGTACCTGTCGAGCTGACATTAAGAACGCTTCGGTTAATAGCTCCCTATAATCTTGATGAGGAACATTTTATTAAAAATTTCGGTAGTACTTTATATATATGGAAACTGGTTCGTAATACCATGACAGAAGTTATAGAAAACAAGAAAAAGGAGATTTTAGATTCCTTCAATGAATCCGAAGATACTATATTAAGTAGTTTTTTCAAAACTAATACGGATGATTATATGACTCCAGATTCGGATAATTATGTTATAGAGAATCCCCCTATCCTTGATAACGATAAGTTGGTAAGAAATTATCAGGTAAAATTAAGGGTGTATATTGATTATATAATGGGAGGTCCTGAAGATCTTAGACAAACTTATGATGAAACTTTTATCCTTTCGTATATAGGGGAGTTCATATCCGTTGTATATTCCGGTTAATTTCGTCCTTTACTCTTCCTTTTATAAACCCAACTTTTGCACTATGGAAAAGCAGAATAATATTGTACTTGCCCCGTCTACTTCACAAGTAACGGAGCTTTATAATCTCTGGAGGGAGAACCACTCGGGCCGGCTTGCGGACTTTTATAAGTTTAT
>NZ_JANJZR010000151.1 GCF_024623065.1 Bacteroides acidifaciens | reverse complement strand
CGGTTCCGCCGCTTTATCTTCTACAACGTCAGAAAAACAAGTAGAATCGTAAATACGGTAATACAAACAGGCACTAAACATCCGGCCGCAATATCCAGCCAGTCCCATTTACACCCCATCCGTTCTTGAATATATTCTACTGCGCACATTGCTACAAATACCATGATACACACCTGAATCATTATCGAGACAAACAAACGGCTGCTGCCTTCGTATGAGCAATCCTGTATCATGGGATAAAGTAGCAGAATCCCGATAAACGTAAACACAATCAGCCCGGCAACAAAAATTGAATTACCCGCCTTCATGTGTGCCGGCCGGTTACTTTCCTTCATCCAGCCGAACACTTTTTCAATTAACTGTTTCATAAACTACATGATTTAATTATTAATCAAAATGATACCCAGTATTCTTCAAAACGGAAGTCCCTTTATTATAGTAGAGGCAATTTCTTTTGCCTTGTCCCGCCATTCCTGAAAGTCCTTCATCTCCTGATAATAGGCTGCTTCCTTTTCCTCTGTAAGGTAATTCGGGTTAATTGCGTTCATTAATATAGCTGTCTGGTCGTCCGGGGAATATTTCGCGTTTATGATTGCGGCAACTATTTTTTCATAAGTCAGCTCGCCTTCCAACCTTACAACTTCCTGTTTATAAACCAATATTCCCAACTCATTTTCTATCTGCCGGCTGTCGATGTTTATCGTCCAGTGAGGAACACACGCCTGAACGCTTTTCTCCAGCATTTCCGGACGTTTTACGTAGGTTGTAAACTCTAATTCTTTCATAACTGTAATCTTTTAAGTTTATGTTTTCCGGGATTTTCCCGTTATAATATTCTTTTAGCCATGTTTTTATCCGCTCTATTCCCGGATATTCTTTACCTCTCCAGGATGCGAACGTAACCAGGGGATTTCTTTCCGTTCCATTATCCGGAAAAATAGTCCTTATATCCCAACGGATGATATAAACACCGTTGTCATATTCTATCGGCAAGGCCATAGATTTAAGCAATACGGCGTCGGGTACTTTTAATTGCTTCCCGTCGGTACTGGAATAATTCATCATAATTCTTTTTTATTTTAACCGTAAAAAAATGATTTGTCATATACACCCTGTCCCAAAGCAAAGGGGAAAAATTCTTTGTAAGCCCGCGGCGTATGGCATACGCCTTTCTTTTTCTCATAAACCCGTAATAGCTATTAAGACTGGATATCATACTATCCGTTAACTCTTTTCCTTCCTCCAGCTCTTTATTTATATGCATTATTGTCCTTCGAGTGTTGCGAACAATTCTCTTCCCTACATATATCCGATCCATTTTAATGACAGCTCCCACGAACATGATACCCTTTGTATAGTGTTGTAGATATCTCTTCTGTGGATGCAACTTTAATTTCAACTTATTCCATAAGAAGCTTTCAAAAAGTGGTATTGCTTTTAATATAAAATCCTTGTCCTTATGTACCAGGGCAAAATCATCCGCATATCTTTCGTAATATTTAAATCCCAGGGATAAAACAAATTCATCAAAGAAAGACATGTAGAAATTTGCAATCAGTTGTGAAGGAAGGTTGCCGATTGGCATACCTTTATACGGGTCATTCCCAAAAAGCGACTTATTATCCGGTATCTTGTCCCACAAGGATTCCGGAGATCGTTTTATACAATGCTCCTGCGGCAAATGAAACACTGTTATGCGTACAAGATACAACAAACATTCCTTATCGGCTTCGTGATAGTGTTCATTGATAAGTTCACTTAACAACACCCATGCAATCCCCTTGTCTATTGACATGAAGAATCCGGAAATATCATATCTTCCGACCCAACAACTTTTAGTAAACCCGTTACTGCAATCGTATATATCTTTAAAAAGAGCCTGTACTGCGCTTTCAGTGCCAAAGCCTTTCCTGCAATTATGTGAAACATCTCCCATCCCTGCAAAATGCTTGTCGAACAAAGGTTCCAACCGTATGCAAATCCAATGATGTATTATACGATCCTGAAAATCCGCTGCAAACACTTCCCTGTATAATGGCCAGATAACAACAAAACAAAGTGACTTTAAAGGTTCATAAGTACCTGACACGACTTGCAAATAAAGATTATATAATCGGTCTTCGTAATCTGCCCTAAACTCACAACATTGCGAACTTGACATTTTATTACAAATGCAATCGTGGTACGCTTCTACAAACGATTCAAACAATATGCTGTATAATTTCCCTAATGCGGCGACACCGCGAACCACATAGCTATTCGCCTTATTGTTGTTGCCGTTCACTTGCCCGGAAGCACCATTCACGATCCACGCGTTGTTCGAATTGTACTCCGTTATCATGCCCTGTATCTTGTTCGTAACTGGAAGTATTCTTCCAGTAGGGCACCCATTAAAGATTAAATTATACACTGCCATAACCGCCTTAACGATTTTGGTTCAATGTTGCCCGTTTCCATCCGGCTATCTGTCGACCTATATTTGCGGAAGACCGCAAAAAGAAGGCTTCATTACCAACAGAAACAATCCGTTTTCTGGTGCATATTCTTAGAATCGTTTTTAAAGATGTAAAATGTACCACGAAAGCATCAAGAAACATTGCGCGTTCAGTCCCTTCACGCAAATTGGCAAGTGTAATATCGTCCATACAGTCAAATGTTACATTTACCAACCGCTGCGCGAGATATCTGTATTGCTTAGGGAAGTTGCCGGACAAATCCAACACCCATCCGGCTAATAATTCAACATCATTATATACTTTCAAATCGTTTGCTTTCCCCATATTCTATGTTTCTTGTTATGTCAAAGTTTAAAGTTAAAAGTTTAAAATGCGGCGACACCGCGAACCACA
>NZ_JANJZR010000150.1 GCF_024623065.1 Bacteroides acidifaciens | reverse complement strand
CTTCTTTCCTTGAACAAGATAAAAACGGTTCTGGCCGGTGTGTTTGTCACTATCGGCGCAATGATAACTGGGCAGATTGTCGGCGGGCTAAGGGATGCGATCAGTACTATTATAGAGTTCGAGAAGAAAAACAGTACTTTGGCCGCTATCCTGGGAACCACGAAAAAGAGTATCAAAGATTTAACGGATGAAGCGCGCCGACTGGGTGCCACTACTTCTTATACAGCCGCACAAGTAACGGAACTTCAGATAGAGCTTGCTAAACTGGGATTTTTCAAAGAGGATATTAAAGCTATGACGCCTTCCGTGCTGAAATTCGCTAAGGCGGTGGACACGGATCTTGCCTCGGCTGCTACGCTTGCCGGTGCAACATTGCGTATTTTCAACCTTGATGCAGAAGATACGGAACGGGCACTTTCTACCATGGCAATAGGTACAACGTCTTCGGCCCTGAATTTTGAATACCTGAATAGTGCAATGTCTACCGTCGGCCCGGTTGCTAATTCTTTCGGATTCACGATTGAGGAAACGACCGCCCTTTTGGGAGCTTTGGCAAACAGCGGTTTCGACGCTTCATCGGCAGCAACGGCAACACGTAATATTTTGCTTAACCTGGCTGACAGTAGCGGCAAACTCGCGCTTGCTCTCGGTGGTCCGGTTAACAACCTGGATGATCTGATAAAGGGACTTAAAAAACTAAACAGTGAAGGAATAGACTTGAACAAGGCCCTTGAACTGACCGATAAACGTTCCGTTGCAGCGTTTAACACTTTCCTTAATGGTACCGATACCGTGCTGGCACTTTGCGACGCGGTGACAGGTGCAGAAGATGCCTTTAATGCTATGTCCGAAGAAATGGGTGATAACGTTCAAGGTGCATTAAACCGGCTAAGTTCAACTATCGAAGGGGTAGTTTTACGTTTCTATGAATCAAAGGGTATTCTCCGGGATTTAATAGACCTTGTTACGCTTATGGTGGAAGGTGTGGGAGGTATGATTGACATGTTTAATAAATGGGGTGTTGTCACTTATACCGTTACCGCTTATTTGGTTTCTTACTATGGAGGACTGAAAATCGCTACCATGTGGCACGCCCGTTTTAAAACGGCGACCCTTGCTTCGGTCGTTGCAGAGAAAGCGCACGCCGTACAGCTTTATATCAGCCGGGCGGCTACTCTGGCTTATGCGGCAGCCCAGGCACGATTACACAAGGATACTAAAAGATATACTGCTATACTCCGGTTAATGAGAATCGAACTTTTGAAGAATCCATATACGGCCCTAATTGCAGCAGTACTGGCGGCTGGAGTTGCTATTTACCAGTTCGTTAAAAGAAATAGGGAGGCGTCAGAATCGGTTAAGGCATTAGGTTCGGCAATGGAGAAGACTACAAAGCGATATGATGAACAGAAAGCGAAAGTTAATGCCTTGATTGATGCTATACATGATGAAAATATATCCAATACATTACGGGAAAAGAAAATACGTGAATTGAAAGATTTAATTCCCGATTATAACGCGGAATTAAGTAAGGAAGGTAAGGTTATACGAGAAAACAAAAAAGCCATAGACGAATATTTAACTTCCTTGGAAAGACAAATAAAGGCGGAAGCATTCAGGGAAGAACTGATCGAGTTATACAGAAAGAAATTTCCGAAAGAAAGGGAGTTGGAAAAGAATAAAGAGGAAGAAGAAAAGGCTTCCAATTCCTTAGCCGGTGCACGTATTGGGGCTTCCATGCGTTCTTCCACTCTTTCCACATCCGGGACAAAAAGTCTTAATCAGGGTTTGGACCAGAATGTTAAGAGTATGGAAACAGAATACCAGAACGCTAAAAAGAAAACAGAACAAACCCGGAAGGATTTGAAAGAAATAACAGACGCTATCGCTGTTATCAACCGGGAGCTTTTAACTACAGAAATGCAAATTTCATCAACAGGCACCACTAATGCTGACAATGTAATAAAAGAAACCTCCCTTATAAAGGAGCTGGAAGCAGAAAAGAAAAAGGTTCAGGAACAGTGGGCGGAAGACAGCGAAGCGAATATCGCCAAGAAAAACAAGGAAATAGAACGTATCGATGCCGAAATAAAACGTTTAAACGAACTGGGGAAGGTCAAAAAGAAGGCGGGAGCCGGGGAGTATAAAAATACGGAAACGGACGCCACATTAAAACCTCTGGAGATCGAACACGAAAAACGTATGCTTCTAATCAAACAGAACCGGGAGAAGGAAAATAAGACGGAAGCCCAGTATATTCTCGAAGGGACGGCGGAAAACCTTCGCTATTACCAGGAACGTATCGACGCACTCCAGAAGCTGGGAGCAAAGACACCGGCACAAAAGAAGAAGTTACTCGATGAAATCCACAAGCTCGAAACAGAAGCACAGACGGCCATTTTTACGGAAACCGGCAAGCAGGAGGACGCCCGTATAAAACTGGTACAGGAGAAACGGGACGAACGGTTAAAGATTGAAACCGCCTATTACAACGTCCAGAAGGACACCATGGAGAAAGCAGTATTAAACCAGAGTATCACGCAGGAAGCCGCCGACGCCTATATGCTGGAAGTTGAAGCGGAACACGCCGCAGAACTTCTGGAGATAAACCGTACCTACCAGGATGATATTGCCGCTTTGGAAATTACCGGCAAACAGAAACGTATAGAAACAGCAACGGAAGCGGCCGACGCCGTTCGTGAGTCTGAAATGAAGCTATTACGTGATCGGGCGGCCATTGCTCAAAAAGTACGTGAAATAACTTCCATTCCGGTAGGAATAACCGGTATGCAGGAAGCACACCGGAAACAGGTTCAGGATGTAGAAACGACTTATAATGCCATAATTGAGATAGCGAGACAGGCGGGAATTTCTATTGTAGAACTGGAACGTCAGAAAAATAGAGAAATAAATCAACTTAACTTTGAATACGAGAATGGTATATATCAGAGTCAAGCACGGATTGGTGTATCATGGCAGGAAGAATATAATAATGAACTGGCGCAATTGGAGAATTTGCATGATCAGGGTATGATTAGCGAGGAACAATATCAACGGGGCCGATTAGGTGCGGGAATTGAAAATGCTAAAAGATATTTTGATAAAATTTCCGGTCTTTCCTCTTCCATGGTGGAAGCCATGCAACAAGCCGAAATCGACCAGGTGGAAGCAAAATACGATGTTCT
>NZ_JANJZR010000014.1 GCF_024623065.1 Bacteroides acidifaciens | reverse complement strand
CCTCTCGATGCTATATTGGCGCTCGTCTAAACTGACGGGCTATATCTTCGCATCCTTTGTTTTCGCTGAATAGTTACAAAAAGTTTGTTGTTTTAATCGCTTTGTCTTATTAGCAATAACCATAGGGGTATGTCTAAAATGAAAATAAAATCCAATTATGTATAGAGAAAACAGCTTTATATCAATATTTTAATTGTTTGTATTTTCTTTCAGTTGTTTTCATCCGTTTCTCTCTTTTAGCTCTTTTTCGGTACATTTTTGTTTCTTATTTGTTTCTTGATTTCGGTTTTTATTTGTACATTTGCATTAGAAAACAACGTATGAAAAGAATCAATTATGCCACGAATAAAGAAGCCTAAAAAAGTAAAAGAACCCATACGTCTCCGGACGAAGGATTTGTCTGATGGCAGTAAGAGTTTGTATCTGGATGTGTACCGTAACGGCAAACGGACATACGAATACCTGAAGATGTATCTTATTCCGGAAACAGATCGGAATGCCCGTCGGCAGAACGAGATTACGATGGCTGCTGCCAATGCCATCAAATCGAAACGCATCATCGAACTGACCAGCGGAGAAGCAGGTATAGTGAATCACGTGGATAAGGTTTATCTGCTCGATTGGATGAAAACCTATAAAGAGTATCAGGAAAAACGGGATAAGAAGGGCGTCGGCCAAATCATAGCTGTTACCCATATCTTGAAAGATTACGCGGGAGAACGGTTCACTTTGGACCGGATAGACCTTGATTTTTGTCAGGGCTACATCGACTATATGCTGACAACCTATCGTCCAAAAGGGAAGCCGATAGCTGCTTCTACACGCAATACCTATTACCAGATCTTCAACGGCGCACTTAACGCTGCTGTCCGTGCCAAACGGTTGTTGAGAAATCCGTTTAATGAAATGGAGAAATCGGAGAAACCCAAGATGCCGGAAAGCGTGCGTAGTTACATGACCATCGAAGAGGTGCGGTCATTGATTGCCACCCCTATGGAGAACGAAACGGTGAAGAGTGCCTACCTGTTTTCTTGCTTCTGCGGACTACGCATCAGCGACGTGAAGGGTCTGAAATGGAAAGACGTGTTTCTTGATCATGGTCAATACCGTTTGGCTGTGGCCATGCAGAAAACCAAAGAGCCGATTTATCTTCCACTGTCCAATGAGGCGTTGAAATGGATGCCGGAACGTGGAGATAAGACGGGGGACGACAACGTATTCGATTTGCCATCTACTGTCAATACGCTTATTAAGCCGTGGGCCAAGGCCGCCGGAATTTCCAAACAATTTACGTTTCACACAGCCCGGCATACGTTCGCGACCATGATGCTGACGCTTGGTGCAGACCTCTATACCGTATCTAAGTTGCTCGGTCATACATCTGTGAGAATGACGCAGGTTTACGCTAAAATCGTCAATAAGAAAAAGGATGATGCGGTCAATTTAACGAACGGATTATTTGATTGACACATTAATCCGCATATCAAATTTGAATTTGCAGACAAGAATTTTATATTTGTAATTCCAATGTTTTTCATTGGATTACAAATCATCATATATATGTATTAACCCATTAAAATAATTTTCGGACATGAAACGACCAAACAATGGTCTTCTCTCTTTTTGAAGGGAGCCGACACGTGAATCACTTCGCTACTGAGCAGGATGTAGCAGAAGAGTTATTCGCCCTGCTTTCCGAGGCGAGAGTTATTTACCTTCAGGATGTCATTGCAGACGGCAAACGGTATAACCGTTACGTGAATGATTTCGTAAACAGTCACCGCTACATCAACTGTAACGATGCTGTTTGCAGGAACTGCCACGAGATGAACATCCACATCGTCAAGGGACTGCTACACGATTGTGCAGGTCTCGTCAAAAAATTCTTTACCGCAGACACATTCTCTTTTGAGGATTGCATGAGACTGAAGTGGAAGTACGACTTCTACGAGTCATCTCCCGGCAGTCCAGGTGCGGATAATCCGGCTCACACTCCTCCGCTTTCTTTTGGCTGCAATTTTTCCAGAGAACAGATGAAAGGCATCGCGGCTTGTGCCACAGCTTTTCATCTGTTTTGCGTTTCTACACTCTGCATCGAGGACATGGAGGCGCTTTTTTCCTGCCGGGAAGATTTCAGCATCCGGGTAAACAACGTCCGCCACGTGGCTGTCATGTTCGATGCCCTGCTCGAAAACAGGCTCATCGAACCATACTGGCAGTCAGTTCTTGACAAAGGACGGTTCCTTGTGTCAAAGGACGGCAAATCGTACGTCTCTGCCTCAAGCCTGTCCACGGCCCTGTCTATCGCGAGGATAAAAAAGACAGCCGTCGCCAACGGGATTAGAAAGGCCATCGCCGGATTGAAGGAATGACATGAAGTGCTAAAAAGCCAAGCATGTGAAAGGTAAAAGCGTGATAATTGCACTGATACCTGTATGGTATCAACCCGCAACGTCTCGCTGTCACTTACACATCGTCTAACTTTGCCCTCCGTAACGCGCTACAGATACGGAGGAGCACCTTCATTGTCTAATTTTAACATCAGTCTTATGCAAAATAGAATTACATTCATGGAACGGTTGAGCGAACGGATAACCGCCATAGAAGCGGTTCTCAAGAAGTTGGAACCGGTAGAAAACCTTTTGGAACGTGTGGCTTTGCTGGAAAACAATATCTACACGACCAAGAAAGTCTTTACATTCCAGGAGGCGTGCATGTACATCGGTGTTTCGGAGAGCCTGCTATACAAACTCACGTCAAACAAAGAGATTCCGCACTACAAACCTCGTGGCAAAATGCTTTACTTCGCCAAAGATGAGCTGGACGAATGGCTCCTGCAGAACTGTGAGCCTACCGTGGATGACGTCGAACGTATGGCTACGGAATCGTCAACCACACAACCATTCTTTAACAAGAGACGCTATGGAAAACGAAAAAAGAACTGAACGTAATACCGGGACGGGAATCAACGAAAACCGCTTGTCGGACATACTCATAGTATCGCAGATAAAGGCCACGGACACTTACGAGACACCCCCACAGATTATCTGGATAGATAACTCCACTATCGCCACGCTGGGCAATTTCAGTGCTTCAACCGGTAAGGCAAAGTCAAAAAAGACGTTCAACGTGTCGGCCATCGTCGCCGCATCCCTTGCCGGACGGCAGGTACTGAATTACCGGGCACATCTGCCCGAGGGCAAACAGCAGGTTCTGTACGTGGACACGGAACAGAGTCGCTTCCACTGCCACAACGTACTGGAACGCATCCTGCGGCTCGCAGGGTTGCCCACCACGTGCGACAACGAAAACCTTGATTTCATCTGTCTCAGGGAATACTCGCCGTCCGTTCGTATAGAGGTTATCGACTACGCCTTGCGCCAAGGCAAGGGGTACGGCCTGGTCATCATCGACGGAATACGTGACCTGATGCTGGACATCAACAGCACGGGTGAATCGGTGGAGGTCATCAACAAGATGATGGAATGGTCGTCGAAGTACAACCTGCATATCCATTGCGTGCTCCACCTGAACAAGGGCGATAACAACGTGCGCGGGCATATCGGTACGGAGATGAGCAACAAGGCAGAGACCGTGTTGGTTATCAGTAAGAGCAACGAGAATCCTGCAATCAGCGAGGTACATGCGCTGCACATCCGGGAGAAGGAGTTCAAGCCCTTCGCCTTTACGGTGGATGAAGGCGGACTTCCGGTCATGGCCGAGAATCACTCGTTCGACGGAAACGCCTCTGAGCGGTCCAAGAACCGGACAGGATTCATGAACCTGTCTGTCGAGCAGCACAGGGAGGCCCTCTCCATCGCTTTCGGGGATAAGCCTATCAAGGGGTTCGAGAACGTGTTACAGGCGATGATGACAGCTTACGAAGCCATCGGGTTCAAACGGGGACGTAGCGTCATGATAAAACTGTTGCAATACCTGACCGACAACCTGAAGCTGGTCATCAAGCGGGACAAGCTCTTCTACTATGATGTAACCCCCACCGAAGCCATGCTTTTTGATGAAGAATGACGGCGGGCGCGGGCATATATATTTTAGTTTACTTTAGTATCTATCTATATATAGGGAGGAAAACCAAAGTAAACTGTTTTTTGAAAACAAGTGAAAAGAAATCGACATGACTATAGCAGAAGCAAAACAGCTGCGCATCGTGGACTATCTCGCCCGTCTGGGGTACCATCCCAGGAGCGTGAAATCGGACCAGTACTGGTACCTTTCACCGCTGCGCGATGAGCGCACGCCGTCATTCAAAGTCAATGACCGGCTGAACGAGTGGTATGACTTTGGCGCGGCGACGGGTGGCGATCTGGTGGAACTGGGCAAGCATCTTTACCGGACGGACGACGTGAGCGAGGTACTCGCATACATAAAGCGGCACGAGGGCGTTGCCCCGATACCCAGAATCCGGATTGCGGACACGACACCCCGACCCGTCGAATGCGAGATGCAGGACATAAGAATCGTGCCGTTGCGACATCCCGCGCTGCTCTCCTACCTGCGCACCCGTCTGATCGACGGGGATATCGCGCGTATGTTCTGCCGGGAAGTGCATTACGAGCTACGGAAACGCCACTATTTCGCCCTTGCATTCGGCAATCTCTCCGGCGGATATGAGGTACGCAACCCTTACTACAAGGGATGTATCAAAGAGAAGGACATCTCTCTGGTAAGGCATTCGCGGGATGGCACACAGAACCGGATTTGCGTGTTCGAGGGCTTCATGGACTTCCTCTCTTACCTGACATTGAAACAGGCGGGTGATGATACTGTCTGCATCGGCACGTCTTGCGACTATCTCGTGATGAACTCCGTGAACAACCTGAAGAAAGCGCTGGTTCACCTGAAGGAGTACCCGATTATCCATTGCTACCTTGATAATGATCTTGCCGGGCGGAAAACCGCAGAGACCATAGCCGGTATGTATGATGAGTATGTTTGTGACGAAGCGCACCGTTACGGCGAATACAAGGACCTGAATGATTACCTGCGCGGGAAGAGGTTGTAGGACCCGCCGCCCGTTCTGCCAGAAAGCTCTCCTCTCCGGAGGGCTTTTTTTATGTCCCGTCATGACGTAAATTTCCCCTTAAAGTATGATATTAAAGTATGATTTACAATTTTCATACTGATTTTATATGCTAATTTATCGTTTAGCATCAAGATTTTTCCGCATATAGAATATAATCCTTTCCTTTGCAATCATACTTTAATCGAATTTTAATATCATACTTAAAAATATGAAATCATACTTTATATTCGCCATTGTCCTGACGGTGTTGTACGTCATCTATTATGCGATCAATATCGCCCGGGACCTCTATGGAAAGAAAGAGAGCGGCAAGACGGACGAGGAGGTCTTTGACCTTGGCCTTGTGGATGCCACGGAAGAGAGCATCAGCGTCTCGGAGAACGAGACCGGTTTCAGCATCGGAAGCGAGAAGTACGACACGGAGGTCGAAGCGGTCGCCACGCCTGCGGTGCAGGACGACGATGCGGAACAAGAAGAAACCGCTCATATACGGTTCGAGCGTCTGAAAGCGAAGGCGGAGGAACGGATGGAAGATACCGTCCCTTACCTGTCTGACCCTTTCACATCGGAGGAGATGTACAAGGCGATGGTTTCCAGAGGATGTTTGGAAAACCGTCCCGAGTTGAAGTGGAAGCCTGTCAAAGATAAGTTGTAAAATGTCAAGGACGAAAAAGATACTCTGTACGCTATGTTCCATCCTCCCATGTTCGGCATTTGCCAAAAGCGGCGGCGTGAATTACAGTTGGGGTGCGGACGCGCTGGCCACGATGCACGACTTCGTGGTCACGATGATGCTGTATGTCCAGTATATGTGCTACGCACTCGCCTCGGTTTTAGTTGTCATTGCCGCGCTCCAGATTCATATCAAGATGAACCGGGGCGACGACGACATAACCAAGTCCATCATGATGCTTGTCGGTGCCTGCCTCTTTGCCATCGGCGCATTCTTCGTGTTCCCCGCCTTTTTCGGTTATCGCATATAGAGACCTAAGATGCGAAGACGTACCGCCGCAGTGACGGTACGGAAAACAATAAATCAATAAAATATAAAAGATCATGTTTCAAAAAGCAAAAAGACTGATGAAGAAGCTGACCTCTGCCAAGAAGAAGATGCAGATGTTCATGCTGATGATGCTGTGCGGCCCGACGGCTGTCATGGCACAGAACTCCGCCGGAGACTATTCCGCCGGAACGACGGCGCTGGCGACCGTTACGGAGGAAATCGCCAAGTACGTTCCTATCATGGTGAAGCTCTGCTACGCCATTGCCGGTGTAGTGGCTATCGTAGGCGCAATCAGCGTCTATATCGCCATGAACAACGAGGAACAGGATGTCAAGAAGAAGATTATGATGGTTGTGGGCGCGTGTATCTTCCTGATTGCCGCCGCACAGGCCCTGCCGATGTTCTTCGGTATCGGTGGTTAAACCTGACGTGCGATGCAAGCCAAGGACGAACGTTATCCCGACTATCCGCTGTTCAAGGGGCTGCAACGGCCCCTTGAACTGATGGGGCTTCAAGGACGCTACATCTACTGGGCTGCGGGTGCGGCCGGCGGAGCCATTGTCGGCTTCATCATCGCGTACTGTCTGGCCGGTTTCGTGTCCGGGCTGGTCGTGCTGGTCGCGGTCTTGTCCACGGGTATCGCGCTCATCATGCTCAAACAGCGGAAAGGGCTGCATACCAAGAAAGAGCTGCGCGGCGTGTACGTCTATGCCTACTCGAAGAAACTATGACGGTAGAAAGAAAACCACCACGTGCAACGTGTGGTCCTATTGAATGTTGAACGCGGGCAGGGCCGCCTGAAGTTCGGGCGGCTCTGTCTTTTTTATGTGTATTGAAATGACATTGTACATCATACTGCTTTTTATAACCCTGTGCGCCGGCATGGCAGTGTCGGTCTATGCTTTCGGCACGGGAGGCAAGCGCAAACGTATCTTCCAGGACATCTATTTCTCCGTGGAAGAGACGAACGGTGTAGGCGTACTGTACACCAAGACGGGAGAATACTCTGCCGTGCTGAAGATAGAGAACCCGGTACAGAAATACTGTGCCAACATCGACAGCTACTACGAGTACACGCACCTGTTCACAGCCATAGCGCAGACGCTGGGCGAAGGATATGCCATCCACAAGCAAGACATTTTCATGCGGAAGCAATTCGGGAACGAGACGGGCGACGGGCGCGAGTTCCTGTCATCGGCCTACTTCCGCTATTTCAAGGGACGCAACTACACGGACAGCGTGTGTTACCTGACTATCACGCAGGAGGCGAAGAAGAGCCGCTTGTTCTCTTATGACGGCAAGCAGTGGCGCGACTTCCTTGTGAAGATACGCAAGGTACACGACCAGTTGCGTGACGGCGGTGTGCAGGTGAAGTTCCTGAACAAGAAAGAAACAAGCGAGTATGTGGACCGCTATTTCGCCATGAACTTCAAGGACCGCATCGTGTCGATGACCAACTTCAAGGCGGACGAGGAGACGGTCTCCATGGGTGACAAACGCTGCAAGGTGTACAGCCTTGTGGACGTGGACTACGCCGCACTGCCCTCGCAGATCCGTCCCTATACCAATATCGAAGTCAACAATACGGAAATGCCGGTGGACCTCGTGTCGGTTATCGACAGCATCCCGAACGCGGAGACGGTGGTATATAACCAGATCATTTACCTGCCCAGCCAGAAGCGTGAGCTGGCCATGTTGGATAAAAAGAAAAACCGGCACGCGAGCATCCCGAACCCGAGCAACCAGATGGCCGTCGAGGACATCAAGCGGGTGCAGGAGGTCATCGCCCGTGAGAGTCGTCAGCTCGTGTACACCCACTTCAACCTGATTGTCGCCGTACCGGCCGACACCGACCTGCAGAAATGCACGAACCATCTGGAAAACGCTTTTGGGCGCATGGGCATCCATATCAGCAAGCACGCCTACAACCAGCTGGAGCTGTTCGTCAGTTCGTTCCCGGGCAACTGCTATGGCATGAACGAAGAGTATGACCGTTTTCTGACGCTGGGTGACGCCGCCATGTGCCTGATGTACAAGGAACGCATACAGCACAGCGAGGAGACGCCGCTGAAAATCTACTACACCGACCGTCAGGGCGTGCCCGTGGCTATTGATATCACGGGAAAGGAGGGAAAGCACAAACTGACCGACAACTCCAATTTTTTCTGCCTGGGGCCTTCGGGCAGCGGCAAGAGCTTCCACATGAACTCCGTCGTGCGCCAGCTTTACGAGCAGGGAACGGACGTGGTGATGGTCGATACGGGAAACAGCTACGAGGGACTTTGCGAGTACCTGAACGGCAAGTACATCAGCTACACGGAAGAGAAGCCTATCACGATGAACCCGTTCCGCATCCACCGCGAGGAGATGAACGTGGAGAAAACCGGTTTCCTCAAGAATCTCGTGCTGCTCATCTGGAAAGGTTCGCAGGGCACGGTCACAAAGACGGAGGAGCGTCTGATAGAACAGGTCATCACGGAGTATTACGACACTTATTTCAATGGGTTCGACGGCTTCACGCCTATGCAGCGCGAGGATTTGCGCAAGAGCCTCGTTATCGACGACCGCAACCACAGCGAACGGCAGGAAGAAAACGAGGTGCAGCGTGCCGGGCGCATCGAACGCATGATTAACGAAATGGAACATCGCCGCAAGGAGTTAAAAGTGGAAGAGCTGTCTTTCAACTCGTTCTACGAGTTTTCCGTGCAACGTATTCCAGACATCTGCGACGAAAACCGTATTTCGGGTATTGACATTTCGACATACCGCTACATGATGAAAGACTTTTACCGTGGCGGCAACCATGATAAGACGTTGAACGAAAACATGGACAGCTCGCTGTTTGACGAAACGTTCATTGTCTTTGAAATCGACAGTATAAAAGATGATCCTCTCCTGTTCCCTCTTGTTACGCTGATTATCATGGACGTGTTCCTGCAGAAGATGCGTATCAAGAAGAACCGCAAGGTCCTGGTCATCGAGGAGGCATGGAAAGCCATTGCCAGCCCGCTCATGGCCGAGTACATCAAGTTCATGTACAAGACGGCCCGTAAGTTTTGGGCTTCGGTGGGCGTGGTGACGCAGGAGATACAGGACATCATCGGCAGTCCTATCGTCAAGGAGGCCATCATCAACAACTCGGACGTGGTGATGCTGCTCGACCAGAGCAAGTTCCGCGAGAGGTTCGATGAAATCAAGGCCATTCTCGGGCTTACGGACGTGGACTGCAAGAAAATCTTCACCATCAACCGCCTCGAAAACAAGGAAGGGCGCAGCTTCTTCCGCGAGGTGTTCATCCGCCGGGGAAGCACCAGCGGCGTGTACGGCGTGGAGGAACCGCACGAGTGCTACATGACCTACACGACCGAGCGGGCGGAGAAAGAGGCCCTGAAACTCTACAAGAGAGAACTCCGGTGCAGCCATCAGGAAGCTATCGAGGCGTATTGCCGCGACTGGGACGCCAGCGGTATCGGCAAATCCCTGCCGTTTGCCCAGAAGGTCAATGAGGCGGGACGGGTATTGAATCTGAAACCGAAGCAATAAAATCATATAGAATGGAAAAGATTGACATAAACCAAAATGTAGGAGAGCTGTTTTGCGAAGAACCTTTCGCCCTTCGCATTCGCAAAGTATGCGGGAGCCATGAGATTGTCTCTGTCCGTGACCTGTGCCTGCACACCAACCAGGATTTGATTCGATTCCGCCATTTGGGGCACAAAAGCATCGCACACATCGGGGATATACTAAGCAGACATGGCCTGCGGCCGGGTATGACCGAAAAGGAGCTGGATATCTATATGGGCATTAAATCCGAAGAGGACGAGTGCGTTACCACCATCATTCGTTATGAAGAGTCGGAAGCAGCCAAGTGGCAACAGCGCCGATACGAGGTTGCCAGAGACCTGTATGTCAAATACAGAAGCCTGTCCCCATACGAGGCAATGGAGGAAGCGGAAAAGCTGATACTTGCCCTGCAAGGAGTACCCGAAACAAATAACCGCAGCAAGCGGAAATTCCTTTTTTTTAACCGTTAAGCGAGATACTGATGAAACGACTTTCGCTCATCCTCATAGTGCTGTCGCTCGCCCTCGCGCAGCGTGTCCGCGCCCAGTATTACAGCGTGAACTACGACGCGCGTACCGTGGCGGCTATGGCTGCCGCTTTCGGCACGGAGACGGTGGCCGAGAGCTATTACCGGGAGCAGGTCGATGACATCCTGAAACATTACAACGCGGCGGAAGTGGCCACGGCAGGCATTTTCGCCTCCAAGTTTTTGGAGCATAAGGCCCTGTCCGACCTCGGTATCTGGTGCAGCAGTACGGAGAATTATTACTATCGCCGGATTTACCGCATGGTGGCGGAGAAAATCATGCCGAAAATATGGGTGGTGGCGAAGCTGATGCTACGCTCGCCGCAAACGGCCATCCACTGGGGCAGCTATCTGATGAAGATATGTGACGAGACGAAAAGCCTGTGTATGCAGTTCGAGAGCGTGGTGACGAACAGCACGCTGACGTTTTCGGATATCATGTTCCTCGAAATCAACCGGGACATCGCCCCCTTGCTGAAACTCTCGGAAACGGGAGGCATCGACTGGCGGCATCTGCTGGATGACCTTGCCCGTGTGCCAGGCAACTTCACGGGCGAAAATCTGAAAGAGGACATCGACCACCTTTACGACATGGGTGTCGGGCTTGCCACGGCGGGAATCAGCAATATCGGGGACGCCCTGTTGCAGAGCAGCTCGTTCCATGACTTGATGGGTGGAAAGGTGGATGAAATCTTCAACCTGTACGACCATTACGGCACTCTCTTCGAGCAGGCGGAGCATAATCTCGGCGGCCTGATTATCGACATGGTGGGCGGTGAGGACAATGTTGCGGGATTGTTCGACCTGAGCGAATATAACCTCACGTCATGGATGACCGATTATCTGGACGAGGTGGCCGGGAACTATTATACGCAGCGGTGGTATATTGCCCGCCGCGACCAAGGCAGCGTTTCGCTGTGCGATTACTACCCGCCGACGGATGACAACAGCATCCTGAACGGCGGCGAGTGGACGCGTTTCGAAACAAGCGATCCCGGCTTCTATCCCAACGCTTCGCAACGGGAGCAGGCACTTTCCAACTCGGAACGGTATGCCGGATGGTCAAGGAACCGGGTTCAGCAACTCAACAACCGGAATGACGGCTACACCTATACCATCAACTACTGGCAGAGTGCCTACGTCATCAGCCGGGGCGGCAAGCAGACGAAGAAGGCATACGCCTACGAGATACACGTCAAGCAGAGTTGGAACCATGAGGAGGTCATCTACGAGGATGTATTCGATTCCTACTCGATGGACCTGAACACGTTCAAGGCCGGGCTGAACGCCCGCCTCTCGGAGTTCAACGACAACGAGGAGGGCCACGTCTATTTCATCGCTTCCGACGCGAAGAACTATTACCAGGCGACGGACGCGGCGAAGTTGCAAGGTTGTGAGAGTGTGACCATCAGCGTGACCTGTTCGGACGGTGCCACGCTCGGACATGGAACGACACAGTACAAGTGCCGCAAGTGCGGCAGCTCGCTGAACGCCCACTCGAAGGAGTGCGCCATGCAGACTTCGGTCACGGAGAACGAGCTGGACCTCTCCGAGCTGGACGGTATGGTGCAGGAAGCGGCCAACCGGGTCGCCCTGCTTGAATCGCAGATAAAAGCACTGGAGGATGAGAATGTCGCGTTGCTGAAGAAAATTGCCGAAGCGAGCGTGGAGGACGCGGCAACGTACCGCCAGCAGTACAATGCGAACAAGACACAGATAGACCGCCTGAAAAGCGAGCTGGCCGAATGGCAGAAGAAACAGAAGGAGTATGCGGACGCGATACAGGAAGCGGCGGGCGACAACGACGTGCCGACGGACGACTACTACCGCATACCCGCCATCATGCAGGACTGCAGGACGGCCTACAACCTCACGTGGCAGGACGGCGGCGCATGGAGCGGCTATACCTATGTGCGCAAGGCCACCATGCCGAACATCAACGGTGTCATCACGTTCCGGGCCACGATTTCGATAGCGCGGAAACCGAAGTATTTCCTCGGTATCAAGATTCACCGTGCCATCCTGCAAATCAGCTGGGAACTGACCACGGAGTACACCGACACGTTCGTAGCCGATGTGCTGACGCTCGACCCGAGCCTTTCGGACGAAGAGAAAACAAAAATGGTGAACGACCGCATCGCGGAAATCGCCCGGGAACACCCGTCCTGCAAGATTACGACGGAGTACGCCCGTACCGCTCCGATGGAAGAGACACCGACCGGGGACGTGTACCACCTGCTGTGGTCGAGCGACCGGCTTGCCATAGCCCGTGAGGTGGATTCGCGTATCACGAAGATATATGCCGACCTCGTGTCATTGGAGAAGATGATGCACTACAAGCGCAACATCATCGACGTACTGAAGGACGTGCTTCCGGAACTGGACACGGACGAAGGACGCAGATTCACACTCGTGGAGGAGTGCCATGAACGATGGGTGGAAAACGCACGGGCTTCGAAGAGAGGGAACGGAAGCAAGGAGGTACGGCCATGAAACGCATATTATTGATAACGGTCGTGCTGTTGGCACTTCTGCCCGGTATCGCCAAAGCACAATGGACTTTTGATGTCGTTTCCGTCGAGGCATATATCAACGACCACAAGAAACAGCGCAGCCTGTTGCTGGCCCGCAGTACGCTGGAATACAGTAACAAGCTGCTGCACGGGTACAGTCGCAAGGAGGTCGGCGGTTACAAGGAGCTGAATGTGGACCTGGACCGCTACACCCGTGCCTTCGACATCATCGACGTGATGTACCAGTCCTTGCGGACGGCGCTGAACGTGAAGAATACCTACACGGCGGTGAGCGACCGTATCGGCGACTACAAGAGCCTGCTGGAGGACTTCAACGAGAAGATTTTGAAACGGGGACGCATAGAACCGTCCGACGCGCTGATACTGACCATCAACGAGAAAGCCATACGCGATATCGCCCATGACGGGGAGCAGCTCTACAAGTCGGTGAGCGACCTCGTGCTGTACGCCACAGGGGCGGCAGCCTGCTCGACCAGCGACCTGCTGACAGTACTGGAGGCTATCAACCAATCGCTGGACGAGATCGAACGGCACCTGAACCGGGCGTACATCGAAACGTGGCGGTACATACAGGTGCGTATAGGCTACTGGAAATCGAAGATATACCGCGAGCGCACCAAACGGGAGATTCTTGACGGGGCTTTCGGACGGTGGCGTGAAGCGGGACGACTGGAAGACTGACGAATAGAAACATATAAAAGAGAAAAGAAGATGAAAAAGACATTTTTACTCATGGCGATAACGGTTGTAACGGCAAGTGCGGTTCATGCGCAGGGTGTCAGTGTAACCTACAACCACGACTCGCCGAAGCAGAACCAGATTACGGTCATGGAGACCGGAGCGGGCGCACTCTCGCCCGACCTTTATTACACACTGCTGCACAACTCCTACAAGAAGTCGGCGGCGGTAAAGAACAAGCTGGCGTTCCGCACGCTGGCGGGCGTCAATCTGTACAACCAGGTGGACGAAGCCGAAGCCATCGACTCGGCATTGGTCAGCCGTGCGAAGATAGAGGCGCTGAACGTGGCTGACCGTCAGGTGGACCTCGCGTGGATTGCTGAAAGCGACAAGATAAACGGACAGATGGAGCGGTTCAAGCGCAACATTGACCGCATCCTACCCGCAGGAGGCACACCGGACGACAAGGAGCGGTGGATGGAATACTACCACGTGTACCAGAGTGCCGTCAAGGTTACCAGAGACGCTTATATGCCGAACGCACAACGGAAGAAGGAGTACCTGCGCATTTACGAGGACGTGACCCGGCAGAACGGGGTTCTTGTCGGGTATCTTGCCCGCAGGCAAAACGCCACGATGACGGGCAACCTGCTGAACGCGACCGACGAGCGTAACCTGAACAAGGGAAGCATCGTCCGCGAAGCCGTGAACCGATGGAACGAATCGCGCTTTGCGGTACGCGGCTCGCAGTTGAACGGCGGTACAGGCGGCGGAGAGGGAGATGAAACCGTAAACAAGGGAAACTAAAAGAACATAGCGTATGGCAGACGGAAACATTCTTTCGGATTTCGGTATCAACCTCATGGAGGAAGAAATCGACGACGTGATTTTTCGAACTAACGAGTTCCTGACCGATGCGACCTTTACCGGCTCGCAAGGGCCGTTCTGGTGGATATTGCAGATGTGTATGGCGCTTGCCGCGCTCTTTGCCATCATCATGGCGGCGGGCATGGCGTACAAGATGATGGTCAAGCAGGAACCGCTGGACGTGCTGAAACTCTTCCGGCCTTTGGCTGTGTCGATTATCCTCTGCTGGTGGTACCCTCCGGCAGACACGGGCATGGCAGGCAGCGGGAGCAGCTGGTGCTTTCTGGACTTCCTATCGTACATACCGAACTGCATCGGTTCGTACACCCATGACCTGTACGAGGCCGAAGCCTCGCAGATTTCGGACAAATTCGAAGAAGTACAGGAGCTTATCCACGTGCGCGACACGATGTACACGAGCCTACAGGCACGGGCCGATGTCGCCCACACGGGCACGTCCGACCCCAACTTGATAGAGGCGACGATGGAGCAGACAGGCGTGGACGAAGTGACGAACATGGAGAAGGACGCGGCGGAGCTGTGGTTCACCTCGCTGACAGCAGGCGTTGTGGTGGGGATAGACAAAATCATCATGCTGATTGCCCTCGTGGTGTTCAGAATCGGCTGGTGGGCGACGATTTATTGCCAGCAAATTCTTTTGGGAATGCTCACCGTATTCGGGCCTCTGCAATGGGCGTTCTCCCTGCTGCCCAAGTGGGAAGGCGCATGGGCAAAATGGCTCACAAGGTATCTGACGGTGCATTTCTACGGGGCGATGCTCTACTTCGTAGGCTTTTATGTGCTGCTACTGTTCGACATCGTGCTGTGCATACAGGTGGAGAACCTGACGGCGATAACAGCGAGCGAGCAGACGATGGCCGCCTACCTGCAAAACTCATTCTTCTCGGCCGGTTATCTGATGGCGGCGAGCATCGTGGCATTGAAGTGCCTGAACCTCGTGCCCGACTTGGCGGCATGGATGATTCCGGAAGGTGACACGGCCTTCTCTACCCGAAATTTCGGTGAAGGCGTGGCGCAGCAAGCCAAGATGACGGCGACGGGTGCTATGGGTGGTATCATGCGATAAGACAGGAAAATTATACAATTATAATATTTAGAGTATGAAAAAGAAAATTGAAAAATGGCTTCAGAACAAGCGGTTTACAGACTATTCCGACAGACGTATCCTGACGGAGGTGGAAATTTTCTGTGAAAGCCACTGCACCGACCCGGAATATGAAAGGTTAATCAGAGCCTTCAAGCGGGACGGACGGTACATCGTTCCGATGGTAGCCTACCTTAATTACCGGCTGCAGGTGGCCGAGTTGCAAAGAGATGTGAGAAAGCGCAAACGTGCAGTCTGGTGGGTATTTGTGCAGTCGATACTGTTGAGCAACGTCACGCAAATCTCTTTCATGGAGTTTGACTTGCTCCAGACGAAATTGATGGAAACGGTCATGCCGATGCTTCACGACGAGTATATGCAGAAGTTGAACAAGAAAAAACGGTAAGCTATGGTCATCAAGAATCTGGAAAACAAGATCAAGCTGGTGGGCATCATCTGCACCGCCTTTCTCGTGGGGTGCATCGTCATCAGCGTATCAAGCATCTGGACGGCCCGCACGATGGTGACGGACGCGCAGAAGAAGGTGTACGTACTGGACGGCAACGTGCCGATACTGGTACAGCGTACAACGATGGACGAGACGCTGGACGTGGAAGCAAAGTCCCATGTCGAGATGTTCCACCACTACTTCTTCACGCTTCCACCGGATGACAAGTACATCAAGTACACGATGGAGAAGGCGATGTATCTGGTGGACGAGACCGGACTTGCGCAGTACAACACACTCAAGGAGAAAGGATTTTATTCTAATATATTGGGAACGAGTGCCGTATTCTCCATTTATTGTGACAGTGTACGGTTTGACAAGAACAATATGGAGTTCACCTACTACGGACGGCAGCGTATCGAACGCCGCAGCAATATCCTGATGCGTGAACTGGTTACGGCAGGACAGCTCAAGCGTGTACCCCGGACGGAGAACAATCCGCACGGGCTGCTGATAGTGAATTGGCGAACCCTGCTCAACAAGGATATCGAGCAAAAGACGAAAAGCAACTATTAACCATTGGAGCAATGAATATCAAAGGATTCCGCAGGATGTTGTTCGGCGAGAAGATGCCGGACAAGAATGATCCGAAATACAAAGAACGCTACGAACGCGATGTGGATGCCGGACGCAAGTTTGCCAAGGCGACGCGCATCGACAAGACAGCCGCCAAGGTGCAGGGCTTCGCCAACGCGCATCGGACGCTGTTTCTGGTTATCATATTCGGCTTTGTCATCGGCGGGCTGGCATGGAACATTTACCGCCTGACAGTGGTATGCCGTTACCAGCCCTCCCACAGGACTGCCACGGAGATGCAGGACTCGATTCTCCGGGAACGGCACAAGGCCCTGCAAAAGCTCGAAATGAGGGAAAACAAGGCAGAAGGGATGCGATAAACGACATCCGTACTGCCGACGATATGCGCCCGAAAGAGACGCGCTATCGAATATAAGTATTCGTAAATCAATCAGTAATAAGCAATGGATATAATCAAGAGAATCAATTTCCGGCAACCAAAGTATATGCTTCCGGCCGTACTCTATGTTCCGCTGCTGGTTGCGTCTTATTTCATCTTCGACCTGTTTCATACCGAAAAGGCAGAGATTCCGAACAAGACGCTTCAGACGACCGAGTTTCTGAACCCCGGATTGCCTGACGCACAGATCAAGGGCGGTGACGGCATAGGCAGCAAGTACGAGAACATGGCCAAGTCATGGGGTAAGATACAGGACTATTCTGCCGTGGACAACATTGACAGGGACGAACCTACAGACAACAAGGAGGAGTATGAATCGCAATACACGCAAGACGACATCGCCCTGCTCGGCGAGCAGGAGCAGGAAAAGGCTCTGGTGGCGCAAGCTGCCGATGCCAAGAAGCGGGAGCAAGAAGCTCTCGCGGAACTGGAGAAGGCACTCGCCGAGGCGAGGCTGAGAGGACAACGGGAAGTTGCACCGGCAGAAGCGGACAGCACCCTGTCGGCTATCCCTCCGGACACGATGGTGCAGGCCAAGGGAACCATCGACGAGGAGAGCCGTTCGGTCAAAGTCCCGGCGGAGGACGACAAGGCCAGCGAGGTGGTGAAAAAGGTAAAGACCTCTTCCGACTACTTCAACACGCTGGCAAAAGACGCCAAGGAACCGAAACTCATCCAGGCAATCATTGACGAAGACATCAAGGCCGTGGACGGCTCGCGCGTCAGGCTGCGCCTGCTTGACGATATCGAAATCAACGAGAGCGTGGTCAAACGGGGTACGTACCTTTACGCCACGGTCAGCGGCTTTTCTTCCGGACGCGTGAAAGGGACTATAGGCAGCATATTGGTCAATGACGAGCTGGTCAAGGTCAGCCTCTCGCTCTACGATACGGACGGCATGGAGGGACTGTATGTTCCCAACAGCCAGTTCAGGGAGACGAGCAAGGATGTGGCGAGCGGCGCCATGTCGGGCAGCATGAGCATGAATACGGGAACTTACGGAAACAGCCTCGCCCAATGGGGTATGCAGGCTGTGAACAATGCTTACCAGAAAACGAGCAACGCCATCAGCAAGGCCATCAAGAAGAACAAGGTGAAGCTGAAATACGGGACTTTTGTCTATCTGGTGAACGGCAGGGAGACAAACAACAGCAGATAATATGGCACAAAGGAATATAGGAATAATAGATGTGGACAGCCATAACTTTCCAAACTTTGCGCTGATGCGTATCTCGGCCTATTACAAGAGCAAAGGCTATGACGCGGAACGGGCTGTTCCGGCGAAAAGATATGATATCGTTGCTGCAAGCAAGATATTCACCTTCACCCCCGACTATGACTATACCGGCATAAAGGCAGGTGTTATGCTAAGAGGGGGAACCGGCTACGACGTGGGAGCCAGACTGCCAAAGGAAATAGAGGAATCCACAGGTATGGATTATTCGCTATATCCGCAATACCCGTTCTCCGTCCAGTTTTTTTCAAGGGGGTGTATCAGAAGATGTCCTTTCTGTCTTGTCCGTGAGAAAGAGGGATATATCGCACCGGTTACTCCGGTCAATCTCAATCCCAACGGCAAGCACATAGAAGTCCTCGACAATAATTTCTTTGCCAATCCGGCATGGAAGGAAGCCGTGGATTATCTGCTTAACGCCAAGCAGAAAGTCAATCTGCACGGTGTCGATGTCCGGATTATGAATGAGGAACAGGCGTACTGGCTCAACAGACTTCCGCTGCACAAGAGCATACATATCGCATGGGATCTGCCGCAGATTGACCTCACGGACAAGCTGAGGGAAGTAACAAAATACATCAAGCCATACAAACTGATGTGCTATGTGCTTGTCGGCTATGATTCGACCATCGAGCAGGATATGTACCGTATCGAGCGGCTTCGCGAACTGGGAATAAAGCCGTTCGTGATGCCTTACCGTGATTTTGATAATGTCAGGGTTCCGACCCAGTATGAAAAAGACCTTGCACAATATGTCAACAAACCGATGATATTCAAGTCCTGCACTTTCCCCGATTTTTCTCCGAGGAAAGGGTTTAAGTGCGGATATTATCTGACAAACAACAGTAAAACGGTATGCTGAAGATCGACATCATATATAATAAGGATTGTCTCGAAGGGATGAAAGAGCTTCCGGACAAGTGTATAGATGCGGTGATAGCGGATATGCCATACGGTGTGCTGAACCGCAAGAACGGTTCGGCCGGATGGGACAGGCAGATACCGCTTGATGCCCTGTGGGAGCAGTACCGGCGCATTGCCAAGCCCGGCTGCCCCATCATCCTGTTCGCACAGGGTATCTTCTCGGCAAGGCTCATGCTGTCGCAGCCCCGGATGTGGCGGTATAACCTTGTCTGGCGGAAAGACCGTGTGACAGGACACCTGAACGCCAAGCGTATGCCGTTGCGGCAGCATGAGGACATCATCGTGTTCTATGACCGGCAACCGGTGTATCATCCGCAGATGACACCGTGCCTTCCGGAGCAACGGAATCACGGACGGCGCAAATCGGGCAACGATTTCACGAACCGTTGCTATGGTAACATGAAACTTGTTCCGGTGCGTGTGGCGGATGACAAATATCCGACTTCGGTCATCAGCGTAGCCAAAGAACACAAGACAGGCGCGTTCTATCACCCAACGCAAAAGCCTGTGGCGTTGATGGAATACCTGATACGCACATACACCAATGAGGGGGATGTGGTACTGGACAACTGCATAGGCTCGGGCACGACGGCCATTGCCGCCATCCGCACGGGACGGCATTACATCGGCTTCGAGGTTGATCCGGGCTATTGTGAGATTGCCGAACGGCGGATTCAGGAAGCACTGGAGCGTGAAGACGGGACGAAATGAGGAAAAAAGAAGTAAACAAATCAATAAATCAACGATATGAATATGAATCTAAAAAGGACGATAACAGGATTTTTTCTCACTGTCGGGCTGTTGTCGGGCCATGAGGTACTGGCACAGCGCACATACGAGGAGATGGAGCAACTGACGGTGAACGAGCAGGTAACGACTGTCATCACAGCTTCGGAGCCAATCCGCTTCGTGGACATTTCCACCGAGAAAGTAGCGGGCGACCAGCCCATAGACAACATCATCCGCCTGAAACCGAAGGAAGGCGGACATGAGGACGGCGAAGTGCTGGCCATCGTGACCATAGTAACGGAACGCTACCGCACGCAATATGCGTTGCTCTACACGACAAGAGTACGGGAGGCGGTAACGGATAAAGAGATAGAGTTACGGGAACGGGACGCCTACAACAATCCGGCGGTCTCGATGTCCACAGCAGAGATGATCCGCTTCGCAAGGCGTATCTGGAACTCGCCCGCAAAGATTCGCAATGTGGCAACCAAGGCACATCGCATGACGATGCGGCTGAACAACATTTACGCCGTGGGCGATTACTTCTTCATAGACTTCTCCGTGGATAACAAGACGAACATCCGTTTCGACATCGACGAGATACGGGTGAAGCTCGCGGACAAGAAACTATCCAAAGCGACCAATGCACAAGTCGTCGAACTGACGCCCACGCTGGTGCTGGAGGGCGGCAAGGTGTTCCGGCACGGCTACCGCAACGTGATTGTGGTGAAAAAAATGACCTTCCCCAACGACAAGATACTGACCGTCGAAATGACGGAGAAGCAGATTAGCGGTCGTAACATATGCCTGAACATCGACTATGAAGATGTGCTGGCGGCCGATTCGTTCAACATAACCCTGCTGGAGGAGGAATGAGCATGAAGAAAACGGTTATCCTTATTCTCGCCTGCGTGTGTTTCGCCCTGAACGCGAGCGCACAGCAAGGCAGCGGCCGCCTCTCGCTTGGCGTGGGGGCACTGTATAAGAACGGCATGGACGTGACGCTCGCCTACGAGCATGAGATGAACTACCGCCATGCGTGGGAGTTCTTCGCCAACGGTTACCTGCAATGGAAGGAATGCGGCTCGTGCGGCCATATATGCCCGGAATCTTTCTGGCAGAACTATCGCACTTATGGGTTCGGTGTGGCTTACAAGCCCAACGTCTCAAGAGGACGCAACCACTACGGCAACCTGCGTATCGGGGCTTCGGCAGGGAGTGATACGAAAAAGTTTCTGGCCGGCCTGCATTTCGGCTACGAGCACAACTATGTGCTGCGCTCAGGCTGGACGCTTTACTGGCAGGCCAAGGGAGATGTGATGATAAAAGGCGCAGACCTGTTTCGTGCAGGTATCGTGCTTGGAGTGAAACTACCGATAAAATAAGGGAAAGATGAGACAGAACATTATCAGAAAAGCGTGTCGGACCGTGCCGGCTGTCGTCATGGCGATTGCCGTTGCCGCCTGTGATGCGCATATAGAGGTGCCCGACACGGCGGTACGTCCGGGCCATGTCCTATGCACGGACGGTACGGCCTTGTCATATAGTGAGTATGAGCAATCCGGAAAACAGGCGATTGCCGTCGTTTTCCATACCGACCCTCACGGGGAAACGGAGGGTGACGGCTATGCGGTCTATCTGTGGGACATCGCACCGCAGGCATTCGCTGACAGTCTCGGCATCCAGCAAGGCACGTCGGCGGACATTACGGCGTATGACGGGAATGCGAACACCTTCGCGCTATACGATACCAGGGAAACGGCTTCGCCGATGGCCGAAGCGGTGTTCGACCTGTGGAGATACGGACAGAGTGCCTACGTGCCCTCGGTGGCACAGGCCCGGTTGCTGTACGCGGCCCGTGTGACCGTCAATCCTGTCATAGAGAGATGTGGCGGCGATCCGTTGCCGCAAGTTCCGGACAACTGCTGGTACTGGACTTCAACGGAAGTGGAGGGACAACAGACGGCAAAGGCATGGCTTTATTCAATGGGCAGCGGAGCCATGCAAGAGACGCCCAAGACACAGGCGCACCGGGTGCGCCCCATTATAACCATCAACAAATAAACTTATGACAACTATGAACGGAATCAAAGATTTCAAGGTGCCACAGTATATGGACATAGCACATCCGGACAAAGGATTTTTCGGGTATCTGCTGAGATGCAAATGCCTGCCGCCGGAGGAAGTTTTCATAAATTTCATATTCCTCGATGACGGAACCGAATGCTGCAAGAGGCTTTCTTCCGTAAAGAAGCGCAGAGAGGAAATACGGAAGGAATGGAACAGCCGCATCGACCGTTACCATGATATTTTCGTAGGCCAGCTCTACTACGTCAATGAAGAACTGTTCAACGGCTTCATCGACTTTATGACCGACGGTCCCGACGATGCCATACGGAAGTTCCTTGAGAATTTTACGGCGGAAATGCGTGCTTCCGTAATAGATAACCCTATGGGACTTGAACCTCTATATGCGGTTACCCATGTCTGCCAGCTTACCGAGGACGACCGCATACACTGGCCTCACATCCATGTCCTTTGGGGTATTAAAAAGAAGTGATTACAGCCATGGAAGAGAGCAAAGAGTTACAAGGGTTCTACAGGATATTCCGCGCGGTCGTTTACATCTCCGTGCTGATGGAATTTTTCGAGTATGCCATCGACCCGGCGGTACTCGACCATTGGGGCGGCATACTGATTGATATTCACGGGCGCATCAAGCAGTGGATGATCTACAACGACGGTAATCTGGTGTACAGCAAAGTCGCCACGGTGCTGCTTATCTGTATCACCTGTATCGGCACGCGGAGCAAAAAACATCTGGAGTTCGATGCCCGTCGGCAGGTACTATACCCGCTCGTGAGCGGCTTTGCGCTGCTTGTGCTGTCCGTGTGGTTGTTCAATCATCCTATGGAAACGCGTCTCTACACACTGCCGCTGAACATCATCTTTTATATGGTCGTTTCCCTCGTGGGGGTCATCCTCGTGCATATCGCACTGGACAACATATCGAAGTTCCTCAAGGAGGGGCTGATGAAAGACCGCTTTAATTTGGAAAACGAAAGTTTTGAACAATGCGAGGAGCTGATAGAGAACCGGTACAGTGTAAATATCCCGATGCGATACTATTACAAGGGGAAATTTAGAAAAGGATTTGTGAATATAACAAACTGTTTTCGTGGTACATGGGTGGTTGGAACACCAGGTAGCGGTAAAACATTTTCGCTTATTGAGCCGTTCATCCGGCAACATAGTGCAAAGGGCTTCGCGATGGTCGTTTATGATTACAAGTTTCCGACGCTGGCCACCAAACTGTACTACCACTACAAGAAAAACCAGAAGCTGGGCAAGATACCCGAGGGTTGCAAGTTCAACATCATCAATTTCGTGGATGTGGAGTACAGCCGCCGTGTGAACCCGATTCAGGCGAAGTACATCAACAACCTCGCAGCGGCAAGCGAAACAGCGGAAACGCTGTTGGAATCACTGCAGAAAGGGAAGAAAGAAGGCGGCGGCGGTTCGGACCAGTTCTTCCAGACCTCGGCGGTGAACTTCCTCGCCGCCTGCATCTACTTCTTCGTGAACTACGAGAAGGAACCCTACGACAAGGACGGCAATATGCTGTATGCGGAAAAACGGCAGGACTCGCAGACGAAGTTTTGGAAACCAACGGGCATCGTGCGCGACCGTGAAGGTGGCAACATCGTGGAACCTGCCTACTGGCTGGGGAAATATTCGGATATGCCGCACATCCTCTCGTTCTTGAACGAAAGCTACCAGACTATCTTTGAGGTGCTGGAGACGGACAACGAGGTGGCTCCGCTACTCGGCCCGTTCCAGACTGCTTTGAAGAATCGCGCGATGGAGCAATTGGAAGGCATGATAGGTACGCTACGCGTCTATACGTCCCGACTGGCAACCAAGGAGAGCTACTGGGTGTTCCACAAGGACGGGGACGACTTCGACCTGAAAGTGAGCGACCCGAAGAACCCGAGCTACCTGCTGATAGCCAATGACCCGGAAATGGAGTCAATCATCGGTGCGCTGAACGCATTGATATTGAACCGTCTCGTTACCCGTGTGAATACCGGTCAAGGGAAGAATATCCCGGTGAGCATCATCGTGGATGAGTTGCCGACCCTGTATTTTCACAAGATAGACCGGTTGATCGGTACGGCGCGAAGCAATAAGGTGAGCGTTACGCTTGGCTTTCAGGAGCTGCCGCAGCTGGAGGCCGATTACGGCAAGGTGGGTATGCAGAAGATTATCACGACCGTCGGTAACGTGGTGAGTGGTTCGGCGCGGGCGAAAGAGACGCTCGAATGGCTGTCAAGCGACATCTTCGGAAAGGTGGTGCAAATCAAGAAGGGTGTGACGATCGACCGGGACAAAACCTCAATCAACTTGAACGAAAACATGGACAGCCTCGTGCCGGCATCGAAGATTTCGGATATGCCGACGGGGTGGATATGCGGACAGACGGCAAGGGATTTCATGAAGACGAAAACCGGTGTGGGCGGTTCGATGAATATCCAGGAAGCGGACGAGTTCAAGACATCAAAGTTCTTCTGTAAGACGGATTTCGACATGAGGGAGATAAAGAGAGAGGAAGCGGCGTATGTGCCACTACCGAAATTCTACACCTTCAAGTCACGGGACGAGCGGGAACGCATACTTTATAAGAATTTTGTACAGGTGGGTCAGGATGTGAAGGAGATGATAAAGGACGTACAAAACAAGCGTGGGGCGAAATAACCGTCGGATTCCTGAGGGTAATAGAAATGTGAAACACCTGCAATATCATTGTGAGTATTGCAGGTGTTTCTATAACTTCAATCCATTATAAAAAGTCTTGCGGACAAAAAAATAGTTCTTGCGGACATTTGAAAAATATCTTATAATCAACAAGTTATAATCTTGCGGACAAAAAGATGGCTCTTGCGGACATTAATTGAATGAAGGAAATTCTTGTGTTTTTGCATAACGGGTATATTTGCCTGCACTCTCTTTCTGTATAATACCCACTTCTTCCATTTTTGAGATAAACGCTCGAACTTGTCTGTCTGACAATATATCTGTAAATACGTCATTAAGAATAGTACGGCTGATAAAACCATTTTTACGGAAACTGTCAGAAACCATTTTAAGGTGGTTCATATTCAGCCCCTTCAGTTTTTCAACTGCCTCATTGCGGTAATCATCAGACAAACGGTAAAAACCGTTTTCGTCTATGATAAGCCCCTCTTCAGATAATTTCCGTAGGATATGCCCTTCCAGTCCTTCGTAATCCCTCATTGCGACTTTGTACAAGGTCAGCAACTCAAAGACATTCAACTGTTCGGCAGGGTTTCTTCTGTTTTGCTCATTTCGGATGAAAATAATAAAAGCTGCATCCAGTATGGGCGCCTTGAACGTAAGGCTGACTTGATACGGGTCTGTGTCCGAATAGTCCGGCAGTGCCTTACCCTCCATAATGCAGTTGTAGAACATCTTATCTACTCCCTGTCCGGAACGTTCCACCAGTCCTGTCTTCTGCAAAATTTCGCTCATCAGTTTGCTGCGCGGAACACTGTTTACCGTCAATATGTTGCTCATATCCACTCCGGAAGGAAAACCGCCGGCATTGGTAATGGTTATGCTGTCGGGGTATTGCTTGATGACAACATCGCTCTGAATCAACATTGAACGGTGACAGCACGCATTCAGAATCGCTTCTCTGATTGCCTCTTTATTGAACGAAGGTATGTCGAATATATAAGGTCCATCATTGTAATGCAGAAGCGGATTGCTTGCAGGCTGGTTGATATAGTCCCAGACTTTATCTATCGCTACGAATAACGGTAGCTGAAACTCCTTGCGTGCAGTATATTGTATCATAGAGTGATACATTCTAAACTCAACGACAATATTATTCTGTGGCAAATACTTTCGTATGGCTTCAGACTTACCAAGCAGGATAAGTGCCGCATAATTCAGCTTTCCGTCTTTTAACAGATCCAAATCCGACAACACCTGTTCATCGGGATAGTTTCGGAAAAGCGGATTCTCCTGCTTACGGGCATATTGGTTTTTCATTTCCGCTATTGCCTCTTTATCCAAATCCTCTATGACAAGCCCTTCGCATACTTTGGCTGAAAAATCCGGTTCCTGTTCAGATAGTATTTTGAATATCTCTGCATCGGACATTTCACGTAGGCTTTCTCCTGTACGCATCAGAGGTACACCCTCGAAACGCAACAGCCGACCAACTGGACGCGATGGAACAGAAATGACAAGCACACGCTTGGCATCCTCATAAAGTTCCGTCGTTTCTATCCTTATACCCAAACGTTTGTAAATTTCATCTACAAGTTCTCCCTCTTTCCCTTGTGCAAAATCCGAACCGACAACTGCATGAGGTATGTGGTCTGCCATACCTAATACCAGACGTCCGCCTTTCTCATTGGCCAAAGCCACAATATATCCCAATACACACCGCCGCCTTTCTTTCGGATCGATATGTTTTCCTCCGGCAAACGGATAGTTTCGTTTCGCCTCCTTAAATTCTATATGGTCTTCGCTTTCGCGTAATTTCTGTAATTCTGCAATCGTCATTTCCATAAAATGTTGTCTCTGACTGAAATATTTTACAAAAGTACAAAAAAATAAGGGAGAAACGAATGATATTCGCCTAAATTACAAACGGATGTATAAGATATTCAATTATGACAGTGGTATATAACTGGATATTGCGGCTTGGATATATCCAATCGCAAACGAAAACACCGCCCTTACTATGTTGTACGGGCGGTGAGAACTGTGGACGGCGGGTTGTCAAGCGTATTGTCCACTCAACAACAAGGCGCGTTGCCGGTCGCAGAACCTGTCGTACTCGGCTTGGTCGGTACCTTTCTCGATAGCCCGGTCGATGACGTCTCCCAGCTCGTCGAAACACACCTCCCCGTTGATACATTCCACTTTCATATCTTTCTGAAGGTACACCTCGTTATAGTCGGAGCCGTTGAGTGCCACGATGATGTACCCGGTGTGCAGGCGTCCGTTCACCTTGATGCGGAGTGCCGGCAGCCCTCTGTATGTGGTGGCGGCAAATTCTTCGATACCCCATGACATGATGACGGGTGCGGGATTTAAGGAGAGCAACTGTTCTCTAATAGTCTGTGCGATTTGCATTACATACTCTTTTTCCATAACTTTTTATTCTTAGATGATTATTGATTGTGATTTCTCTTAGTCGAACCATTCGAGATTGCTCTCCTTGAGTTCGGCAATCAGTTTGTTATCTGGAAGCCTGAGATTTTCCTTGTCTGTGAAGAAGAAAATCTCATCGTAAAGCTGTTCTGCCTCTTTGCTGGCAAAGCCTTCGTTCTTGTCCTCGAAGTTGCCGGGCTGCAAAGTGTCAAGCAACTGTGTCGAACCGATAAGAAGGTCCTCGCCCTCGTTTGATTTCACGACGCGGCATACATATGTGTTGCCATCGAATTGAATTTCCTGTGTTCTCATAGCTGTATTTATCTTAATGGGATGTTACGCCCGTTTTCGTTCAGGTACTCCATGATTCGTTTCGCTTCCTCATGCGACGCCCGATTGCGGTCATCGTAGCGGCGTGTATCGTCAGCCATGACCACGATACACTCTTTGATAAGCCGATAAAGGCTCTGCTGCAGTGTAGGGTGCATATCGGGAATAGCGGCTGCAAACCGTTTTGGATTGAAACTGAAATTGTTCACCGCCATTTCCCAGTCTTTGGCGAGGCGGTATTCTCTACTTTCTCTAATGTCTTTTTCCATTGTCTTGAATTTTTGATAATTTGTTTTTAATCCCCTTTGTTCGACATCTCTTTGTCGGGACCGTTCGGGTTTTACGGATGCTTAAACGGGCTGACGAGTAAGCTCATACCGACACTTTTTCCGGAAAATTACGCTTGCCCGGCAAGGAAGAATTTTACAGGAAATGCACTTCAAAGTGTCGGGTTCAAGCACGTCAGCCCACCTTCGCATCCTAAAAGCAGTCAGGGGACGACATGGTGTGTCAAATCCAGGAAAAGTTATAATAGGCAGACGATGAGATTCAAAAAAGGAAATAAGTGACGATAGAGCGTCTGAACGGTTGCGGTATAAAGGTATGACCGCGCGTAAAAGGCGTGGTGGATAATATAAAGTCGGCAATAAAATTGTTTTACTGCCGACTTTATTATGCTACAAAAGGGAAAACCATTGGCTTTAATACGGAGAGAAGTTGTCGGAACGGAGGCTAAAAGAGGGAGAAACCGGAGTGTTATAAAGGAGGCGCACGGGTATATACGTGCTTGTCGGAATACCTTGCATTAATTTATTTAGACAGAGGGCGTTTTTATCTGCCCCCTGTCTGTTTGTATTATCCCTTTAAGGTTCATATTCAAACTGCTCGATATTGGCTTTTTGGAACACCTGGGGGTTATGCCGGTAAAGAAGCGGTAGATTGAGCGTGGCCATCGGGTATTCCACAAAACCGCTTCTGCGCCTATACCCTGAATCAGTTGCCAGACCATTTGCAATCAAAAACTCCATTGCTTCCGGATAATGGTTCACATCAATGAATGTACGGTCGGGCAAACCGAGTGCGTCCATTTCCTCCAGATTGACAGACAGCACGATATACTCCTGCTCATCTTCCACGCTTGCCAGTGTGAGCGCCAGCCAGCCATTGCCGTAGAAGCATGGCACAAGGTAGAACCGCTCACCTTTGAACCCGTACTCTTTCCGCATGAGGGAGCAGTCCGGCTCCACGGTTTCAAAGACATCCTCACCGTCGGTAAAGGTCATCATAGGGTTGCTGACATCCACATACACATCCTCTGCCTTGTAACACAAATACTCTCTGTTTTCCGAACGAACGATAACGAATTGAATTTCCATATTCTTCATGTTTAGTAGTTGAACACTTTTTTTATTTTCCCTCTCTTCGGAAGCCTTCAGGCTTCTCCCGTAGGGATCTGATTTTTACGTGCATCCAAAGATTGCCTAAAAGGAAACAACAAACAAGGAATTTGGGCGGAATTTTATCGTTGCGATATTGAGCGTTTGCGAGATATGGACGATTGGAAATCGGGAAAGCTGCCGGAAAATTATGTTCAAATAGCGTCAGCAGTACTTGGGTGTGCTTCCAGGGCAATACCTTTGCAACGGAAAAAGCGGGTCCCGACGGGCAGAGAGCCTACGGCGAAGCTGTAGCGGTACAAAAGGGAATCATTGCAGTATAAAAGGAAACGAAGTGATAAAAATGGGGGCTGCCGGTGGCAGCTAAAAAAGGCCGCTGCTCCTGCGGTCGCTCTCGCAAGGAGGCTTGTACGTAAAAAAAGCAGGACGGATTTCTCCGTCCCGCCTTTGGCGCAGTCGCATGGGTCATGCTGCGATTTCTTCCGTCTGAAACTCCGTTTCGGGCTGTGGCTGTTCTTTGGGTTGCGCTTCCGTTTCGGGTTGCACGTCTTCCGCTTCCTGTTTCGCCTGTTCCTGCACGAGCAGTACGGCTTTCTTTTCCTCAATTCGTTGGTGTCGTTTCTCGTACACCTCATTATGTCCGTTTTTGATAGTGGCGAGTTCTTCGGGCATATGCTTCTCGGCGAAGTCAAGCAAGAGGGTGGCAATGGCGTTATTGCCGTATGCGCCCTTGAAGTTGGCAATCAGAAAATCCCTGCGGATAACGGCTTTCTGCTTGGCGGTGAGATTTGCGATGATGTTCATTTTCTCCTCGTCCGTGAGGTAGTGATAAGGTTCTTTTCCCTCAAGACCGACCTCGGCATAGTGCTCCTTGCGGAGTGAAGCAAGCAAGAAGAAATAAATCATCTTGTCCTCGTCCTGTCCGAACTTGCGTTCCAACATATCCACTTCCAAAATCTGTTTCTTGGTGTCCTCCACGGTCTTTTCAAGGGCTATCTCTTTGTTGCGCTTGTCCTGCTTCTCCAACTTTTCCACAGGAGAGAGCGGTTTTTCAGTCGCTCCGTCCGTTCCGTTCGCATTGGAAGCGGTATTCGTCAAGTAACAGAGCACAATCTCTTTCTGCTCAATACGGATATAGAGCGTTATCTTTCCTGTTTCCGCCTGCTCGTGGATTGTCTTGCACCGCTCCACGTAGTCGCTGAAGTCCTGCTCGTACTTCACGTGCGCTTCCTCGTATTCCTCGGTGGTGTCGTATTCTTCCTTTTCGGGTGCTACGGGCGTTTTGGGGTATGCCGTGGCATAATTCTTGAGTTCGACTACCTCGTAACCCATAGCGGTAAGACGTTCCACAACCGTCTCGTTGTAGTTGTACTCTTGGTGGCACAGGGACACGGTGGGATATTGTTCCATGAACTGCACGGCTTTCTCGGTAAGGTGCGAAGCGTTCATTTCTGCAAGGCAAGTACGGTTGGCGCAGTTTCCGCAACCGCCCTCGCAAAACAACATCATGTTGTTGGTGTTGTGAGGACACGACAGGCAAAGGGTCTTGTCGAATGAATAACGCCCAAGGTCAGTCGTATAATGCTGTTCGATGTTCTTTGCCACATCGGAGGCTTTCAGCCCTCGCCAACTATTGTATATCGTACCCTCTTTCAAATGCTTGTCGTACACTTCACGCTGGATGTCTTCGCCATAACGGCAAATCTCGCTCGCCACGCTGATTGTGATTTCGTCCTGTTCCAAAAGTCGGGCGATTTCGGGTATCAAGGAGACGAATTTCAAACGGGTGCGGATATAGCTCTCGTTCTTGCCGAACTGCACCGCCAACGACTGCACATCATGGCGACCGCTCTCTATGAGCTTTTGGTAGGCGTTCGCTTCCTCAATGGGCGTAACGTCCTTGCGTTGTAAGTTTTCCGTTACTGCCATTTCTTCGGCTGTCTCGTCCGAAATTTCCATGACGATAGCCGGTATCTCTTCCAATCCTGCCATGAGCGAAGCACGGTATCTGCGTTCTCCGAACACGATTTCCATGCGGTCGTCCGCAATGGGGCGCACCCCAATAGGCTGCAACACGCCTTGCTGACGAATGCTCTCGGCAAGTTCGGCGAGACTCGTCTCGTCAAAGTTCTTGCGTGGATTGTAACCGCTCGGCTGAATGCTTGCCAATGCTACCATAGTGATGTTTCTCTCTGCTACTGACTGAATGTTGTTCATTGTCTCCATAATTCATTTAATTTTAACGGTTTATAAATATGTTGCACTTTCTATCGGTTGGGGTCAAACTCGTACTCCTGCGGATTGTCGTAGCCATCGAATACTACCCGAAAGGTCTCGAAGTCCTGCTTTCCTGCCAGTCTGACGGTATCTTTCGACCCAATGTAGTAGGGTTCGTTCATTACCCGAAAGGGTGCGCCACGCAGTACGCTATCAGCCAACGTGCAAACTTTGTCGGGTTGTTCGGGCATGATATAGCCCAATGCGTATTCGTTGAAAACCACCAATTTAATTTTATCCATATCTCTTTAATTTTGAGTTGTTTTTTCTTTTCCCTTTGTTCGGTTCTTTTTCCTGCCTGAACCGCTTGGGATTTACAGATGCTTTACAGGACTGACGAACAAGCTATTTCCGACGCTTTTTCCGGAAAATTACTCTTTCGCAGAAAGGAAGAATTTTACAGGAAATGCACTTCAAAGCGACGGAATCAAGCGCGGCAGTCCAAATTTGCGTCTGGAAAACCAACCGGCGACGGCAGGAATGGACCGGATAAGCGATAATGGGGAGGATAGAAAAGGGTGGATGGCCGACGGGCAGAGGGTATAAAGGCAAAGCTATAAAGGGCGGATAGGATTATATATAAGAATAAGGAGGCGCAGCCAAGGTATAAGAGAAGAGGGAAAGGAAGAGGTATAAAAGGAACCACCGACGGGTGGATTTATAACTGGATACCACCGAAGAAATAACATCCCTGCGGCCTATTAAGCATTTTCTTTGAGAGTGGCAGGCAATATCTCGCTAAGCCTTACTTCGGACAGACTGCAGAATCCCCTGACAATGGTATCGCCATTTATGCCTTCAAGCCGGGCGAACATCTGTAACGTGTCGAAGCCCCTGTCGAACTGCTCCGTGCTGACAGCGGGGGCAAAATGAATAATCCCACGGGGATATTGCCTTGATGTGCCGACCCACCCGCGCAAATAGTCATCAAAACGGCCTCCCGCTTGGGAGTCGTGGAACTCCTGCGCATGGGAGCTGCGGATGCTTTTGCCGTATGTTTCATCTCCTAAAAGTAAAATTCCCGTTTGCGGGTCATACATGAAACGCCGGTTCGTTATCCGAAGGACATCTATGATTTCCCGCCTGATATTGATAACCATCAGGGACTTTTCGACCTGCCTTTCCGTTCGTCCGGTCGTATTGTGATTTTTCTTGTCCATCGTCTTGTCTTTCGTGTGAAACATCTGTTTTTCTATTGTCGGATAAAAGGCGGGAAGTGAGGAATCCCCTCACTCCCTGTCTTTTTCCAGACACTCCGTTACGCTCCCAATCAGAACGGCAGGTCGTCCTTGTCGTCCTGCGGCGCGTCGGCTGGTGGTGCGGGAACCTCGCCTGTCGCATCCGTCGTGTTGCCCGTGTCGGAAGCCGTGCCTTCCCGTTTTCCGGTGTTGATGAACTCCAGCGTGTCTGCCGTAATGGAGAGCTGGATTTGGTGGTTTTCGTCCTTGTCTTTCCACAACGAGGCCGAGAGCGTTCCCTCAATGAGCAGTAGCCGTCCCTTGGTCAGGTATTCGGACAGGCGGATGTGGTTCTCCCTCTTGCTCCGTACCCTTACCCAAGTGGTAACGCTGTTCCCGTGTGAATAATCCTCCACGGCAATATCAAAAGCGATGAATGAGCCGTGTACTCCTGTGATGACCTGGCAATCTTTGCCGATGCGGCCAATGGTGTGAACGTATAACATAAACTGAAAATGTTTTGCGGCAAGGTGGTTGGTCCTGCCATTACCTAAAATGTCTTTTGTCTTTTATCCCTCTGTTCGGTTCTTCTTTCTGCCTGAACCGCTTGGGATTTACAGATGCTTTACAGGGACTGGCGAACAAGCTGTTTCCGACGCTTTTTCCGGAAAATTACTCTTTCGCAGAAAGGAAGAATTTTACAGGAAATGCACTTCAAAGCGACGGAATCAAGCGCGGCAGTCCAAATTTGCGTCTGGAAAACCAACCGGCGACGGCAGGAATGGGCCGGATAAGCGATAATAGGGAGATAATAGAAAAGGGAAGATGGCTCTGCCGGGTATAAAATGGGGATGCTATAATAGGGAGAAAATCGGTTTATAAAAGGAGAGTCAGTGCCTTGTGAGTGAAAGGATTTTTACCTTTCACCCACAGGTAGTATCATGGAATATAGAGGTTGTTCACAGGTACTCCTTTTGATGCGGCCTTGTTGTACGTGTAGAATGTCCCTCCTTTGGGGGTTCCGTCAAAATAGGCAATCAGCAGGGATGAGTGTCGTATCATATAGTCGTTCCTCTCATGGAAACACCTCGTGTAATAATCCTCGCTGAGTACCGTTACATCGTCTGCCTTTTCCAAAATGGCATTGTATTTCTCCCGTGCGGATGGGGCGAAGCGTTCACTTTGGTTTCTATAAGGTAGGATTGCCGACAGTGAAATGTCATGCAACTGCTCTTTTAGTTCCAGTACGGCTTCTGCCGCAAGCATATCAAAGCCTACCGCCATGCCACACCGGAAGTTGCGGACACCTTGCAGATAGGCATTGTATATAGCCACTTTCAACCGACCTTTGATTTGCGGGTATTTGACGTGAGGGATGTGCCTGTGTCCTGTAAAGGCCGCCGACGGCACGCCCTGTGAATTTGATTTCAATAAATTTGTAGTCATAATGCTGTCTATCTTGATTTTGCTGTTAATAATTCTGTTATTTGTTCAGATGCTTGACAGGCGGGGCGTATTCGTCCGTTTCGTCATACTCATACGTGGTATCCTCGTCCTCGTATTCGAGTTCATCGTAAGAGACACGGATGCGCCGGGGAGAATAGAACATCCTGAACATGGCGATAATCTTCTCTGTCAATGCCTTGCCCTCGGAGCTGATAAAATGGAGTTCTTTGGTGAGGTAGTCGAAATCGAAGTACGCCATTTCTCCCTCGTAACGGTCATAGGTATTGTATATCGTGACCGAAACGTAATCTTCCGTACAGCTCAACAACTCCACCAGATGTCCGTAACAGACAAACTCCGTGTTATTGCTCTTGCTGGTCGTCACCTTGTCTATCAGCTTCTCGATAAACTTGTAGGTCTTTTTCCTTTCCTTTTTCTTTGCCATTACCATATCGGTTTTAAGTTCTGTTTCTTTATTTTCCCTGTTCTCGGCTCTTGTACTGCCGTTCCGGGATTTTGCGGATGCCGAGATACCGTCATCGGAAGGTCTTATATGCACGGTCTTTCTTGAAAATTACGCTCTGTAAGAGGAAGAATTTTCAAGAAATACATTTCAGTCCGGACAATTAAGACACGATGACAGACCTTTGCGTCCGACAAATCCGGACGGCATGGCCAGCAGAAAGAAGAATTCGGGAGACGATATAAGGGGAAAGACAGGATGTGTATAAAAGGTATGTAAAAGAGGGAGGATTAAGGTACGGCCGGGCGGGTCGGACAAGGGTCTGCCGGGGCAAACACAAAGGGGACTCTTCCGATTCTGTGACAGGCAAGAATTCCGGCGTGCAGGATCTCTGCCCGTCATGGAACCGGATGTGTCACCGTTTGCCCCTGCCACAGCCGGCCCGGAATGAAAAGACACGATAGGGAGATCAGCAAAGGACGGAGAAACATCATGCCGATCCGGAACATGCCGTGAAATGCCGTGTTGTTTCGGCGTGCCGAAGCTCCGGCTTGAAACGGCACGTGCAGGGCGGCGTTTGTCCGCCCTTGCCTCCCCCGTGTCTTGTAATGCAGAGCGGGCTGCGGCACAGACATTCCGCTGATTCCGGGTGGGAAAGCCATCCGGAGGGATATATAAAAGGAAGGGGCTACCTTGACATTTTTCGGGTAAATACCGAAATTCCTGCTTTGCCAGGAGGAGAAAGGATAATTTTGGCCTTGAGTGTAAAAGGGTATCACGAGGACAAACAGCCCTTTGGCGTTTGTCTCACGAAAAATCCCCCTGCCCGGTCATCACGACCATGCAGAGGGAACGGTTAAAATATGAATTATGGTTAAGCCGCTTTGTCGGTGATTTTAAGTTCGGAAACCGGTACCTGTTCCTGTTCCGCCTCTTTCAGGCTCTCGTCAATCCGCTGCTGCAACTCCTTGCACTCCTGTTTGAGCCTTGCCAGTTCGTCCGACTTGTCCCACTTGCGGGCGATGATACCCTGCAAGGAGGGTATTTCTTTCTGCATTTTCTCCATCTTCCGCCGTTGCTCGTCAATCATGGACGGAAGCCTGTCGAGCGTGTTCTGCGGATATTGTGCCGATTCCGCAAATCCCAGCGGCAACGCACCGGACACTCCGCACCGGTATTTCAGTCCGCTTATCCCCTCCACGAGGAACGTATTGCGGTCGAATACCCCGTCAAATCCGTACTCGCTATGCACGAGCAGGTTCATCCCGGCATACGTGCCTATCGTGCCGTATGCTCCGCTGCGGTAGGTCTTGGCGATGCGGTGCAGCTCCCGTCCGGTCTCCTCGGCTGTGGCCTGCGGCAGATTCAGTAACAGCGTCCTACGCTCTTCCGTGTACGAAGCGACGTACTCCATGTCCCGCTTCATGTGTGCCACCATGCCGTCCGCTTTTTTCATTTCATCCTGCACGGCATTCATCTTGCGCTCCGCACGGATGCGCTCTTTCTTGAAAATGCCCTGTTCCTTTTCGAGCTGCATAATCTTGTTGTCGAGCTTCGCCTTTTCCAAAAGGTCGGTATTGCCGGAGAGGATAGCGACAAATTCAGCGAAGTTCATGCCGTTGTGTTCGTCCATGCTACCCTCGTCTATACGGCGCACCGCAATCGTACCATTATTGATTTGGTTAATGAACATCTGCTTGTTATTTAACAGGTTGAACTTGTAGCCATCAAGTGTTTTTTCCGTGCCGTAGATAACCACGTCCACGGTGTTGTTGCCCCAGAATTTCACGGTGTTACCCTTTCGTACCGCCCGCCCGTTGCGCTGTTCCATGTACGCCGGAACCCAAGGTATATCGAGGTGGTGTATCACCACCGCCCGTTCCTGGGCGTTTACGCCTGTTCCCAACATTGAGGTGGAACCGAATAGCACACGTACCCTGCCAGCGTTCATGTCGTCAAACAGCCGCTTTCTCGCCGGTTCGGAATGGACGGACTGAATGAAGCGTATTTCATCGGCGGGAATGCCGAGGCGCACCAGCTTGTCCTTGATGTCGCTGTAAATGTTCCACTCGCCCGGCTTATAAGTCGAAAGATCGGAGAAGACAAACTGCGTACCCCGGTTGGCGTTGGAACGCACGTAATAGTCGTAAATCGTCCGTGCGCAGATAGAAGCCTTGTTGTCCTCGCTGTCACCGAATTTTTCGCCCAACAATCGCATATCAAGGGACATCTTGCGTGCCACGTTGGTAGCCACAAGCATTTTCGCTTTCTTGAGGTTCTCCGGCTCTGGTATATCCAGCCCCAAATCTTCCCAATTTCCGCTATTTGCAAAGGCCACAAGCCGCCCTATCATTTCTTCCTGTTCAATGGTCGGAGGGCTGGAAAGGAAGCGCACGTTTTTATCCGGCACGTCAAGGTTTATCATGTCGGCGGTGCGGTAATCGGTAATCTCACGCAGGAATGTCGCCAATTCCGGCACTTTGATGTAGGTGCGGAAACGTTCTTTGCGTTTCACCTTTCCCGTTACGCTCAGTTCATAGTCGGCTGTCTTTTGGGTGAATATCGCCGCCCATGCGTCGAAGCAGCTGATGCGCTGGCTTCGGAGTTCCTGCGGACGCAGGTACTTGAACATCACGTATAACTCGGTCAGCGCGTTCACGACCACCGTACCCGACAGGAACGTAGCCCCCAAATCCCTGCCCGTGCGGTACTGGATGTCGCGAATGGCAAACAGCAGGTTCATCGCCCTTTGCGAGCCTTGCGTATTGCCGATACCGGCTACCCTCGTGTGGCGTGTCTGGAACATGAGATTTTTATAGCAGTGGCTCAAATCCAAAATTCCGGATTTGAGCCATTATCAGAACTTTTATGAGTTTCCTATTAAATTACTCAATTATTTAGTAATCATTTGTTTTGATCCGTAAACAGTTCTGATTATATTCCGTCATAATTGTAGAATAACTTTTAAACAAGATGCGATTATGGAAATATTTAATCTGAATGAAAAAGTCGAGGGGCTTGTTTCTTATTTACAAGAAACCGGTTATTCAGCCATGTACATAGGCTATGTGAAGAAAATGGCTGAGTGGCTATCGGAAAATGCTAACCATTATAAATGGCAGAGTTTCTCCGACGTTGAACCGACATTAAAAGAATTGTGGTCCAACAAGTATACCTACAGGAACAAGGTACGCCTGTTGCGTGTAATCTGCCAATATATTGAGAATGGATTATTACCCGATGGTTGCAAACACTACAGCAAGCCTCACCACTATGAGTTGCTCGGCGCAGAATACAAGGATGTAACGGACATGGCTTTCAACATGGTAGACAGACGTTGCAAATTTTCAATAAATGTGAAGTATGCGCTATCTTCGTTCTTCTTCCGGCTACAGGAAATGGGAGTGTACTCATTCGAATCAATAACAGAAGATGCGGTATTGGAAGTGTTTTCCAAAGACAGAAAACCGAAAATGGGCCATTCGCTCAAATATTCGGTGGAATATGGGCTGAAAGCCTGTTTGCCTCACTATGGCAAATCCGTTGAACGTATAATCGCATACCTGCCGTCCATACCCAATATGCGGAAAAACATTCAATACCTTACGGAGCAAGAACTGATAAATCCGGAAAAACCAGACGTGCCGCTTAACAAAAACGATGCGTTTCAAAAAGTACAAAAACGACGCGTACAAAAAAATGGTGAGCGCGATCCTATTTAGCACGACCAAAGCCCACCGTTTTACTTTCACTTGAACCCTCTTTAAACGACCTTAAAATATCATTTAAAAGCCATTGTAGATTCAAAATAATTCACTATCTTTGTGCAGTGTTAAGCTACTATACCTGACACTTCATCCGGCTTCGTGTACAGCATCATGTCCGTGTATTTGGAATTATAATTTATGTGCGCATTGAACTCCACTTTCCGGCAGTTCTTGAACGGGCTACCGATAAGCGGGTTTCGATCTATCCAGTCACACAATTCCAGGATGGAGGATTTGTTCGAGGTGAAGTACACGAACGGATGTCCTTTCAGAACAGTCAGCACATCCAGATAGTCGGGCAGACGCCAGTACATTTTGTAAGTCCCCACTTCAGTAGAAAGGTACGGCGGATCAACCAGAAACACCACACCCGGAATATCCTTGTAACGTTTGAAAACTTCCTTGTAGTCTTCGCTGGTTATAGTCAGCCCTTCCAGATAATCCTTTGCTTCGGGATAGTCTGTCTGCCGGATATTATTGTAAAGTGTCTCCTTCCTCATATCTTCCAGAGAGAGCACGTACTTCATGGCAAACAGCAGGGCCGAGGACAGCGTAATATAGTCCACATAGCCACGTTCCTTCTCCTCCCTTTCAAGACGGGCGAACACCTTTTCACGGGCCTCCCCGGTTATACGTTTGTCCCTGGGTGTCCCTTCAGCTATCCGGCGCAAATCGGATAACAGCACATTGGTGGCCGGGATATTCGCAAGCCGCTGGCGATAGTTGTCGAAGTCATTATACACAACGACGGCATCAGGCCTGATACATTTAGTAATATGTGACAGCAGGCCCGAGCCGCCAAACAGGTCCACAAACACGGTGCTGTCTGGGAACTGCCCCAGCACCTTGATAAATTCCTTCGCAAACATGCGTTTCTGCCCCACGAAAGGAAGCGGGGCGGACAAATACATCTTTTTCATTTCATTCTGCTTTAAAACGGCCGCAAAGGTCCCCAGAATAAACGAAAAACAGCGGGAAGCATGAACGGTTCCCGCTGCAAGGCATGTACAGCAAATCACACGTTCAGCCCGAAGCGGACCGTCTCGTCACCGGCGATCAGCGCACGGGTGCCCGGGATATTGTTCTCATAGATATGCACATTGCCCAGGTAGAGGGTGATCGACTTCAGGGGAAGTTCTATCTGCCGCGCCATCAGGTACAGGTGGTAAATATCAGAAGGCAGCCCGAGGTTGGCGTCACTGCTACGCTGGTAGGCGGACAGCACCAGTTCACCGCCATCCAGCTGGAACTGTACCAGACTCAGGCAGGGCGCCTGGTTGCTCTCGGCACCGGTCTCACCTAAGAAAAGCACGTAGTTCTTGCTGTTGCGCTTCTCCCGGTTGATTTTCGCTATCAACGGGGGCAGCTTCTCAAAATATGTGGGGTAACTGTTCACCAGGATGGAACCGCAATAATCCCACCAGTTGATGCCGGCCTCCCGGTATTTTTCCACGTTACGTTCTCCCTGCATGAACAGCTGGAGCTCGCTGCGAAGTTTCTTGCGGGCGATATTATGCCCCTCGAATATGTCAAGCAGGTCCGCCGGTGTCAGCGACAGTTGCTCGTTCAGAAGGTATTGTATGTTTCCCTTCTTGTTGGTCTGTGTTTTTCCCGTGGCAAGAATCTTGTCCAGGATACGATAATACTTGTTCATAGCCATTTCCTCCTTCTAAAATTGAAACACCCTAAAGATAAGGGGAAACGGCACTCCCTACGGCATAAAACAGCACGTTCACACTGCAAGCGTCTTGCAGTCACTTTGGAATCGTTTTACCAAGTCATAAACCTTGCGCTCACTTACCGAATACTTCTCGGACAGTACAGCCACGGCATACGAAACTTTTTCACCCTGATCCAGCAGGCGGGTATAATCCGCATACAGGTCGATATACCGGGCATCTTCCAAACGGATACCGGCTGCCTGAAGCCTTTTCAACAGCTCCCGATTAAAGTTTAGTATCTCAATCACTTTCATAAAATATATTTTTTGTATCTTTGCGCCATCTCACTTGCTTTGCAACAATAATAAAAAAGGCCGAAACGCGACAGGGGTATTCGCCCCCGGTCGTGCGTTTCGGCGTACTTGTTGTTAAAAGTAGGTGAGATGATTTTTAACAGGCCGGGGGCTTTTTTCTTATCCTCCCCCGAAGGATTTATTCCCGGTACTTCTCCGGTTCAAAAGCGTCTTTCTTCTTCCAGCCGTCAGCCAGTGTATCCTGGATATGCTTCATGGCTTTCGTATAGAAATCCGTCAGTTCCTCCAGTTTCCCGAATGTCCGGTACCGGGGATCTTCATCCGTCCCGAACTTGAACGTCACCGGAAGCGTCGCGCCGCCGGTCTGCACGGCAAGGTCGTGGGCCGCCTTGTAGTTGAACTGGTTCTCGCCTGACAGCCACACTGGCATACCTTCATAAATGAAGCCGGAAAGTATCTCCCCGTCAATCTGTTCGTTATACCAGCCTAAGATAACGGTTCTTATTATCTCACCGGAGGGCTTCCCTAAAAAGTTCTCCTCCATATAGTCGGCAGATCCGTCCTCCCTTTCCCGCACGTCCCAACGGACGCGCCACGTGTTCTTCACCGGGTTTACGCATTCCAGCAGCTTCACCCCGGCTGTTCCTTCAACTCGTTTCATGTAAATACGTATTTGGTTCGACCTTTCCCGAAGGTTTCCGTTTTGATGGTGGTCTCGAACGGGAAACCGTCGGGCATTTCTTTCACTTGCGAGAGGATGTTCTTCATCTCCTCGCTGTTGGTGAAGAACTTCTTCGGCTCGCCGTTCATCTCGATGGCCACGATACAGCGGTCTTCTCCTTGCTCGGTCTTGATGCCCGTCTCGAAGTCCTTCACTACAATCGGTAAGTTTACCAGTTCCCGAATGCTTACCACCACCCCGGGAAATCGCTTTTTGCCGTCTTCGGGCTTATAAGCGACATTCAAGTCTTTAAATGATCTCATGTCTTTGCCTGTTAATTTTTTAAACAACGTATGACAGTCGGCGTGCTTGGCCATCCCGTAGAACGACGCTATCAGCTCACGCCTCCTTCTTCTCGATTTTACCTCGTGCATCTTTCGGGCGAATTTCTGCTTGATGCGCTTGCGAAGGCGGACGTGGTCCGCGCTGAAAGTCACATATCCCAGAAAGTCAATGCCCTCGCCCAGGGGAAACACACGGTCGTTCCCCTTCACCCGGAGACCGACACGCTGAATATGCCCATGGACGGCATCACGAATCTTCCACAATTCCGCTTTCGTTTTACCCAGTACGACGCCGTCATCACAATAGCGGTAGAAATGACGCACGGCATACCTGTCCTTCAAATAATGGTCCAAAAACACAGACAAAAGCAAATTACCCAAGCCCTGCGAGCTACGCAGGCCGATACTCAACCCGTCAGGCATCAGCCGGACAAAATTGTCAAGCATGGCGATGAGTTTCTTGTCCTTGAACACCCGGTTCACGCAATACATCACGAAATCCTGCTTCACGCTTTCGTAAAATTTGGTGATATCGAACTTGTAACAGTACCGCGTCCCTTCAGGGTCCTCACTCATGTCACGGCGGATATACGCCAGAAGGTCGTGCATCCCCCGTTTCTTGATACTGGCAGAGGTGGTACGGATGAAACGTTTCCGCAAATGGCAGTCCACCACCGCCATGATGGCGTGTACGGCAATACGGTCATACATAGGGATGACCTGGATACGGCGCAGCTTGCCGCCCTCGAAAATCTCGCGCTCACGGTAGTCCTTCACACGGAAAGTACCGTCCGAGATACGCGCGGTCAATTCCTTCAACACCTCGGGTTTATGCGCAAGCAGGTAGCGTCCCTGGCGGCTGCGTTTACGCCTTCTGCCGCGAAGGACCTGACGGAAAGACTCCGTCATATTGGAGGACTCCACAATCTCCTCAATTATAAAACCTGCTCTGTGCATACTTCTTTTGTTTTCCATTTCGGGGCCTTCAATCCCCCGGGCCCGGCTTCTTCGAACCGTTTCCGGCCTACCAAACCCTACCCGACACTTTATTTTTCAGTTTTCCAGCCCAAAAAGGCTGCTGTTACTGAGGCTTGCTTCCCTCGGCACCACGGTGGGGACAAGTCCCCGGTGTTGTACGCCGATTAAAAATTCTTTTCGATTGTTGTTCAGACGAGAACCGATGTTCGGGTTCGTATTCGAGAAATCGTTATTCGCATTCGACATCGAGACACCGCCATTCGGGTTCGCGTTGTTGTTGCCACGATAAACCACACGGCTTATGGGGAAGCGCCACCTTTCAATTTGAATGCAAAAGTACGATTTTTCATAAATTATTATTTAACAAACTGGTACAAAACCAGAAAACAAAAATTTTTCGACGGGCTTACGCCCGTAAAGAACGGTGTTCCCCGAGCAAGGGGAACACCGGACGTTTTGTCGCTTCGCTCCCGCTTTGACGCTTTGCGCGGCCGATCATGCTACTTCGCTTATCGACTTGAACGCAACGGCGCTTGCCGCCTTGACGATCCGGCCGCGGAAGGCCAGACGAGAACCGATGTACGGGTACGTACTCGAGAAATCGGAACTCGCATACGACATCGAGACACCGCCATTCGGGTTCGCGTAGCAGTTGCCACGATAAACCACACGGCAGGCTGCGGTGGATATGTAGTAGATATCACAGTAGTGTGTCGAGGAAGAACCCGAAACGGAACCCACAGGAATCACATCCATGTACTTGCCATGCACTATGGCCGTTATCCATACGCCCGAACTTGTACAACCTTTCACCATGCGGGTCGTGCCGTCAGGCATCCAGATGCGCCATTTGCCGGCGTTGCCGCTATCATTGGGAAGGTCCACACCGTCCATCATGTCATATTTATGCCCGTAGATATCCTCATAGCCAAGGCAACAGATATTGTTCACCTGCGTGACAGTGGCACCGCCGTAATCGTCCTCACCGCGGTACCAGGCATACTGGTGCACGACACCGTCGATAAGCGAGTTCGTAACGTTGGGATTGATACCGTGTGCCTCTTCGTAACCGATGGTATCGGTCATGCCGCGCGAAGCGGTGCCGCCGGTGACGCGGTTGTTCGTATGCTGGCCACCACCACATTGTTCCTGGCTGTCACGACGGCCATACTTCGCATAAAACAGGTTGGCGATACGAGAGTGCATCAGCGCGTCAATCTGCTGCATCCCGCGCTGGACAGAGTAATAATGGAAGTCGGCCCAGCTCATGCTCGCGGTAGTGCTGCCGCCGGTGATACAGGCGCGCAGCTTGCTGCCGACGACGCTGCTGCCGACAACCGCACAAAGATGCTCGTCGTTGGCAACCCAGTCGGGTTCCATGTCCTCGATCCGGTCGGAGTTGGAAAGGACTACCTTGTCGAACTCCGCGGTGTTCAGTATGGAGAAATGCAGCGCAGTGGCACCGGCAGGAACGTCGGCGATCAGGTACATGCCCGCCTCGAACTTGTTGGAGAGGGTCGGAACTACAATGGAACTGACAACGGCACCGGTATTGTCAGTGAATACGCTGCCCACAAGGTTAGTACCGGGAACGCTCGGGAAACGCACGCGCTTGTGACCGCTGACGTTTACCTTGCAGACGGAATACGTGGTGTCGGTGCTGTAGCTGTTCGCAAGCGTGTCCTTGCCGCTCATGATCTTACGGCCGTTCAGGTAGCCGCCCGCCCCTTTGATGTCATCCAGCGTGAGGACATCGGCATCCGGGACGGAGGGCATGTCATCCTTGCCTTTGCTGCTGTAGCAGGAGTAATGCTTGCCGTTCAGGTGATCGTTGACGCCCTTGCTCCAGAAAAAAGGCTCGAACATCATCCAGTCACCCTCGCTGCCGTCAAGTTTGGCCGTGCTGCCGTCGGCGTAATAGTTGGAGTTGCTGTCGTCCAGCGGGTAATAGGTCATCTCACCGTCCGGGTTGTTCACCGTCGTATCGACATTCGCGATGGTCACGTTGCGGGTCGTGGGCTTCCGCGTCATTTTCGCAAGTACACGGTGACGCTGTTTTAGAATGGCGGCGATATGCCCGCTCGTCCTGTAAGGCGTACCGTACTTGTAACCTGTCCTGTTGTCCGGGTTACTGATATTGGCATCATCGGCCACATCGTCATCGGACTCGATCATCGTGTATTCGGGCTGGAGGATATTCAGCTCGGGAAAATGGGCTTTCAGGGCCGCATACTTTTCGTCCTCGATGTAATTGGTAAGATATACCGTACCAACCAGCGCGCATGTGTCAGTAGCGTTGCCTTCAGCGTCCACGCCGCCCATCTTCACGAAACGGTTCAGCCACGTGCCGTCGTCCTCACGGTCGATACCGGTCACACGGATACGCTCCACGCCGGAACAGCGGTTCAGAAGGGTTTCCCAGTTCAGTCCCGGACAGCCGTCCACGATAAGCGTCTTCACCTTGCCATAGCTCTCCAGTGTGAGGCCGCCCGTGGTCAGTTTGCCCAGGTATTCCAGTTTCAATACGGTCAGTGTGCCGGGGAGCCAGGCTCTCGTCAGGGGGGCACCCTTGGCGAAGGTCACGCTCTGAACCTGCGTGCCACGCGCGTCAAGCTCTTCCAGTTTCGTCTGGTTGCTGAAGTCGAGCTCGGTGCTGGTGTTGCTGCCGGTCTTGGCCTGGGCCTGGTTGCGCACGTTCACCTTGCGCAACTGGCGGCAGCTGCCGAGGTTCAGCCACCAGCCCGTCGAACCGGTGGAGGGGCTTTGCAGGTTCAGCTCGCGCAGTACGGTGCACTTGCCAAGGTCCAGCCCGTTCTTCAGGCGGTCCGAGGCGCCGGTCATGTCAAGCACCCTCATGCGGCTTGCCCCGTAGATACGCAGGGGGTCGTTTACCGTATAGGCGCCAGTGATTTGCAGGGTGGCAACCTTGCCACCCTCCACGATGCCGGTATTGGATATGTTCGGACTGTTGTTCGTGCCGTAACCGAAGGCGTAAACCTCCCCCGCCGTGATCTTCACCACATCGGCGGCATCGGAGGCGGTACGGGCCATGTAAAGGTCGATGTTGTCACTTGTGAAATTGCTCGTGCCGTATTTGGCGTCCAGAAGGGCGAAACGGTTCTTCACGAAGTAACTGCGGTGCGCGGCGTTGCTGCCCTGAAGGGCGTAGATGAACGGCCATTTCTTGCCGTAAACTTCCTCCATGTTCGGGCGAATATACTTCAAATAACCGCTCTTGTTGTACGCGCGGTCGCTCCAGTTGCCCGCCTGTTCGACGTCAAGCATGGAAAGCACGCGCTCGACCGTCATTTTCGCGCGGTAAGCGGCGGCGCAGGTTTTCAGTTCGTCCTGAAGGTTGGCCAGCACAAGGTTCCAAAGCCAGCTCTCGCGACCCTCGAAGGCGTATTTCCCGGCTTCCGCGTCCCACGTGTCACGGTCGAGCGTGTAGTCGTAGGCAAGGAAACAGTCGTTCCTTTTGGCAAGCTGCGTGTCGCCGTCGTAGTAGGTGGTGTACCAGACCAGGCCGTCCCAGGTACGCAGGAGGATGTTCTTCGCACGCTGGTCCACGCTCGCGAAGTAGTCGGTGTGCACATAGTAGGTCAGCAGGTGGGCCATGTCAAAATACTGCCCGGCCTCCGTCTTGAACTTTTCGCTCACAAAGGTGCCCAGGTCATCCGCGGTGGCGTTTGCTGGGACACATGAACGGATCCAGCCGAAAAGGCGTTTCAGCGCGGACTGTTGGGCCGTGTTCAGGCCGGCCCATTTCACATCATCCGGGTAGTTCGTTTCAAGGCCCGCGTCGAAACCGGCGGCAAGGTCAGCGTCGCTGGAGCTCTGGAAAAGGCAGACCTTCTCGCCGTTGTTCAGCGTCTCCAGCGTCATCGGGCAGGCGGGAGTATAACCTTCGAGCCCCTCCATGCCGAACAGACGGCCGCTCCTGCTCTTCTCGTTGTTGAAGTTATACTGCCCGTAGTAAGTGCTCTCTCCGTCGGCAGTCTCGGCGCTGAACACGTCGATGGGGAAACCGTCGATGCTCTGCCGGATGTTGACGGCGTTCAGGTCGCCGCCCGCCTGCTCTAACTGGTAACGCTGCGGAGGGGTCAGCAGGCCCAGTTCAAGCATCACGTCGTTGTACAGTTTCGCCACGCCGGTATTCAGCGACATGGACGAGTCGGAGTAGTCGGACTTCATGCAGAACAGGTCCATCGGGATGCTGCCGGGACGCATCATGTACCTGTTGCCGCCAAGCGGGTCCGGGACACCGTTGATCTCGAAACTGAGGTTCGCGCCGCCCTTAGTGTGGTAGATGCGGATGTTCTTGCTCGGGTATTTCGTGGAACTGGTACCCTGGATGCGGATGTAGCAGTCACGGAGGACAAAATCGTACTCCTTGCCGAAAGGGGACCAGAAATAGACGTCGGCGATGAAGTCGGTCTTCTTGTTGTTCGTCTCGTTCACCTCGTCAAGGCCGCCCTTGCGCACGATACGCATCACGCCCTTCCCCTTGGCGCGCAGTTTGTCGATGTCAACGTCACCGCTGCCGCCCAGGATGTCGTTCTCCTCGTACAAGCGCATCATGTCGTCGCTGCTGTCGGCGTCCACCATGCGGTTGTCCAGGAGCTCGTCGTCACTCAGGGCGCGGTTGTAGATGCGGATGTTCTTCAGCTCCACGTCGGCGGAAGAGCTGTCAATGGTGATGCCCGCCGGGGTGTCCTGGCGGAAGTAGTAGCTGTTGTCGTAGATGTCAGCACCGGCACGGTTGCCGTTCACGTAAAGTTCCATCAGGCGGCCGTCACCGCGTTTGCCGATGACGAAGGCGACCTTTAGCCACTTCTCGGGGGCGAACTTCGTGCCGATCTTGATTTCACGGCTCGCGTCCTCGCCGTCCTCGTTCGTATAGTGCAGGATGGTGCCGGTCTTGATGCTCGCCTCCTCGCTTGTGACGCTAAGGCCTTTCCCTTTGTCCATGCAGCTGATCACCTCGGCCTGGCGGTCCGTCACCCCCGATACGCGGAACTCCATCTCGATGGTCGCGCCGGTGGCGCCGGCGTCATCCTTGAAAAGGCGGTAGCCGATAACGGCCTTCGCGCCACCGGTCAGTTTAAGGCTCTCACCCGTCCAGCCATTAGAGCTCCAGTCGAAGCCCTCGAAGGTGGTCTTCACACCGTTGTACTCCCACTGTGCCGGGTCACTCTCCCCATTGCTGCGTCCGGAGGGGCTCAGCTTCACCTGGAGGCCGTAGGTTGTCTCGCTGATATCGATGCCGCTATCAGCCACGTCAATGTGGAAGGTGTAGGCGGTAGCCCCGACCTTCAGCTGCATCTTCTGGCGGCCTTCCTCAGTGAAGCGGTTTCGGTAGGTCTGGGCCGTACGGGGGACGCTCACTCTTTGGAGGAGCGCGTCGTTCCGGTAAATGTCCACACTCACCGGGGTGGTACCCGGGTCGTAGGCGGCAAACTTGAACTCGCAGTTCTCGTACCGCCCCACCTCGATGACCGGGGAGAGATGGTCGGCGCCCGTGAAGATACGGCCGTCCCGGTGGGTGACCATCAGACCCACGTAGGGGATGCTGCTGCCGCTCTTCAGGATATCGATATAAATGCTCTCGCTTTTGAGCGTCAGGCCGTCACCGGCATCCATCTCGGCAACCATCTGGACGGTATGCCGCCCCACCGCCAGGGAGGACATGGAAAGGGGGAAACTGCTGTTCGTGGTACCGCTGCGGGTGACCGTGTGGGCGTTCTGCTGCTTGCCGTCAACGTACAGCGTCACCACTTTCGTTCCCGTACCGCTTACGGCGTAGGGGATGTTCACGGTCTCCTGCGCGCCATAGCCGCCGGAACCCAGCCCGGAGGCGATATTGTAGCTGCTGGAAAGGGACAGGGTCACGCTCCGCACGCTCACATAGGCCTGTCTCTTCTGCGCCTTCCCGGTCACTGGGTCGGTGGTCTCGGCTATCACATAGATATCGCTCGTGCCGGCAAGGAGGTATTTCGTAAGATCGAGCGTGTACGTGCCCTTGCTCACGTCCTGGGAAGTCTCCGAATAGGTGGTGGTGGCACCACGCTTCACCTGGACGGTAATTTTCGCTTTCTGACCGGTACTCTCGCCCTTCTCGTCACCGCTGCCGTACTGGTGGTCATAGGTATAGGTAAGCCTTACAGTGTCACCCTCTTTGACGGTGGGCTTGTCCACGTCCGCGCCCAGAATGATTTTCGTGGTGCCGCCCTCCCCACCGCTACCGCCACCGCCGGCGGGGATGTCGAAACCGGTCACCTCGACACCGCTTTTGTTCTTCAGGCTCACGTGGACGGTGGTCTCGTCATCACTCAGCTCGGCGGAACTGTCGAAGATGGTACTGGCTTCCACCTCGCCCAGTTTCGCCGCCACGGCGCGGTTCTCGACCGGGTTCGTGCTTTCGGCGTTCAGGCTCTCGTCCACCTCCACCTTCTCGATGGTCAGGCTCACGTTGCCCTCCGCGTCAGGGATCTGCTTCTCGCCGTTCACCGTCAGGCTCTTCATCGTTCCGGCACCGCCGAAGTCCTCCCAGCTTGCGGGCTGTTCCCATGCCGTCAGGCTTGTACCTACAAATTGTTTCGTCTCCCATCTGCCCTGCGCGGCCTCGTAGGTGATGCAACGGCCCTTGTGCCGGTATTTCACGTTTACGGCGGTGATGGCCGTCTCCAGGGTATAGTAACCGTTCTCCAAGGGAACCTCCTCCGTCACGTTGTACGTGTTGCCGCCGCTGCCCGTACCGCCGGGGATATCGGTGGAGGTGATTGCCTGCCCGTTACGGTCCAGGATGGTCAGCTTCACCGTGTCGTTCTTCTCGTCAGGAACGGCCGTCATGCTACCAACCAGGCTGCCGTCCACGGCTGCGGCGGCATCCTCCGCCTTCTTGGCGGCGGCGGTGGCCGTACCGGCAGCGGCATTGGCGGTTTCAGCGGACCTGTTTGCGGTACCGGCGGCGTTCGTCGCGGTCTGGGCCGCATTGGTGGCGCCGGTCGCGGCATCATTGGCCTTCGTGGCGGCAGCGTTCGCCGTGGCCGCAGCATCCTCCGCCGGCTTCCGCAGCAACGCAACCGGCGCAAGCACGACATCCTGCCCCCGCATCGCCGGAAGGCTCTTGATGTTGTCCAGCGAGGTGACCTCGACCAGTTCATCGACACTCTGGCTCTCCGCCTTGATGGAGTTCAGGATGTCCTTCTTCAATTCGTTCTTTTCCGATTCTGTCAGTGCCATAAATTATTCCTCCTTATCCTTCTATCAGTTGTACAACCTGTGAGTAACAGCCGGGAGTCAGTCCGGAAACAGCTTCCTTTATCAACACAGCATCTTCCAACGTGATTTCAATCTCACCGCCAGTATCCATTATCCGCATACAAATGTGATACGCACGCATCTTCTTGCCGTTGTCGGTCTGCATATTGCCACTCGGACGAATACCTGTCCCGTTGAAAAGGCACTGGGCCACGATATGACCGATTACCTGAGGGTTGCCATCAACCAGCAGGGGTTCACCATTAAAATCCTTAAAATCAGTATTAAAATTTACCTTCATAATTACATGATATTAAATACCCGACATTTTGACAACGATACCATTGACAACTTCAAGGGTATAATTTTTAATTAGAGAATCATTCTTCACAGACCATTTGAAAGTTCCGGAAACACCCTTCCGGTAAGTATAGGTCCCGTCACTGCCCAAAGTCCATTCCGTACCATAATTATTTGAAAGGATGTCGCCACAATATACCGCACCGTTCACATGTACGCCCCCGTCAAAAAAGCCGGCATAAGAATTGGAACTTACAGGATAACTTTGCACGGATGACTTGCTGGAAGCATAAATGGCGGCGCCGCCCATATTGGAACCGACAACCTTCACTCCGAACCGCCCCTGAGTGGCGGCATTGAAAGCGACATCCACAATCCCCTCCGTATTGGTCTGGGACACTCCAAGTTTCAAACTGCGGGAATCGTTGCCAAAGTAATCGCTTGCTTTCCAGAACAAACGGCCGGACTCTATCGTAAAACCGCCAATTTTACCATCTTGGGCATAAACGGTCCCGTATATTTTTGCATTGCGAGTCTCAATACTACCATCTTGCAGGATCTTAAAATTGTTGTTAGCCGTAACAAGCCCCTCAAGAGTAATGTAGTCACCTTTGATTTTTATACCGTCACCGACAACACCTACAAGGGATTTTAAATTTCCGTCACCGTCAATGGCGTACAACCCGGAATATTTGGAAGTAACCATCAGCCCTGTCTCTTCCAACATATTCTCATCCTTATCAAAGACAGCCGCCGAAATTTTTACCAGACGCTCCGACTGCTCGAAAAGAGTTTTATAACGGTGCGCCAGGGATTCAACGCGGTCAGTCGAGAGAATAAGCATGTACAGGTAGATATCACCGGTAAAAGACAGTTTGAAGTCTCCCGTACCGTTCCAAAGGCCGTTACAGGTATATTGTACGTAACCATCAGTCACGGTCAGTTCCTCTTCCACCTCCATCGAGTTGAAGTTGGCGAAACCCGTCTTGTCCACGTTCTCGAATGTCACGCGCAACGTGCCGGCCTTGGCACAACGGTAAAAGAAGGTCAGGAACACCGGGACGGCTTCTTTCTCCCCGCTGTCGTTCTCAGGCATGGAGGGGATACTTTTCAGATTCTCACGTTTCTGGAGGATGTACTTGTTACGGATGCGGACAACCGTACGGCCGTCATCCTCGGTCACGCTCGCGCTGTCACCCTTCTTCGTCAGGACATTACCGTTCGCCCAAATCCACCGGTTGCCCACAAGGAAGAACACCGTCTCGTTTTCCGTGTTCCATTTCTCCAGACCGGCATCGAACGATGGATTGTTCAGGTAGCCTTTCTCCGTGGCGAAGTCGTTCCGAAGGGCGGTCACCACGCTGGTGATACGTCCCTCGACAATCTCAAACTTTGTCTTGATATCCTCACCCGTCACCAGAAGGAACGTACCGCGCAGGTAGGCGTTGTCACTGTAAAGTCCGTTGCCGTGCGGCTGGTTATCGGCGGGGAACCAGTCATCGCTGATACCGTCCAGGTTACCCAGGCGTGCGCGAAGGCAGCCGGTGAAGTTTTTAGCCTTCACACCGTCCATCACATCCAGACGGGGCTGACCGTCCCCGGTGGCGGATATCAGGATCAGGTTCTGCCGCAAAGGGTTATCCGTATTGCCCATCAGCACGCACTCGTCACCAAGTTCAGGAAAGGAGCCTGAAAATTCATCCTCACCCACGAGGATGGAGTTACCCTCTGTCGCCGCAACCTCCACCCAGTAACCTTTCAGGCTGCCGCCGGTAAACGTGGCGCAACGCATCAGGTCATGGGCCTGGAAACTGTTGTCCTGCTCGAAAGTGATTTTCCAGTACCCGTCCTCCAAAAGGGCGGTCTTTATCTTACCGTTGGCGGCACTGACACAAAGCTGCCCGCCAACACTGCGCACCTTCTCGATAAGCAGTTCCAGTACCACCATGACCTGGCGCACCGTCAGCTTGTCGATGGTAAGGTGTGATAGTGCGTCCTCCATCCACAGACGCCAGCCCTCACCGAAAAGACCGTCCACGAACTGGGGGCTGCGCAGAAACTCACGCACGACAAGCGTCAGCAGTTCGGCGTTGCCCTTGCCGTCGATGCCGCCGTTCTCCTCCTGACCGATACCGATACCTTCCTCAAAGGTGATTTTCTTTTTCGCACGGTCAGCCTTCTTCTTGCTCAGGTGTTCGGCCTGGCTACGCCGGGCCGAGAAAAGGTTGTTGTCGGTGGGAAGCGTATTGTCCCAGCTCCGGATGATGTCGGGAAGGTTCGAACCGGCCGTTTTGGTATAATTCCTCACCTCCTCGATACTGCCCTTCAGGCTTTCCATCACGCCGGTGGAAAGCGCGTCACCGATTTCGAGGTCCACCTGCGAGGGAAGCGCCACCTTACGCGTGATTTTTGTGATACGGCTGGAACGGAAACCCGTTTCCGGGAAATATTCCGCGCTCTCCAGACGGACACGGCGGCCGGGATAAAGGTCTATCCTGTTACGCTCGACATACACGTGGTCCGTCGGGCCCTTGTACACGGAAACGTCGATGGCGTTCTCCGCGTTGTATTTGTTCACCGCCGTCAGGTATTCCTCCTCGGCAAGCGCGTAGTATTCGTCAGGCATGCGGATATTCCAGAGGATATACCTGTCACCGGTTTTCGGTATGAGGTTTCCACCGGGAAGCTGCGTGTCGTCGTCATACGGCCAGATGGTGATGATCTCGAACTCGCGGGTGTCACTGTCGAAGTTCACCTCGAAATAGTAGGTGCCGTCCTCTTCCTCGCCAAGGCCGGCAAGTTCGCCCCCTTCCTGGAAGGAGACGCGTTTCACCTTGCCGGCAAGTTCGTAGGTGTTGGGATCGAAGTTCAGCGTGTCATCCCGGAAATACCAGATCACGAACGGGTGGCCGTCCTCATCCGTCACCTGCGCACTGCGCACAGAGGTCACGGTACCCACGCGACGAGGATAGATATCGGCGAAAGCGTTCTTCTCGTAGTGATGGTGGATGCCGTACTTTTCCGTGTTCACATCCACATATTTGGCACCGTCCGGAAGCTGTAGCCGGCTATGGCCGTATTTTTCCGGATCGATGTTCCGGGAACTGCCGATCGGGAACAGGCGGGTGTAGAACTTCGCGCCGTCGGCCTTGTCGCGGGAGAGTTCCGTCAGGCCTTTCCCATATGCCAGGGAGACCTCCTCACCATGTTCGCAACGGCAGAGATTCACAGTCTGTCCTTCCACCCACCACTCGGCGCCCGGTACTTTGCCGGCGAGTTCCTTCAGCGCGTCGGGGCAGTACTTCCCCTCGTAGTCGATGACCACGTTCTCGGTGCCTTCCACGCGGCCCACCTTCCAGTCGGTGACACCGCCCATACCGTCATTGATAGATTTCACGATCAGCGCCATGTGCTCCCGCGGCGGAGCGGTCAGCGTGAACACCGGTTCCGGGTCGCCGTCCACCACGTTCAGGACGAGGAAACGTCTCATCAGGCTCTCGATGCCGTAAAACTTCACGTCGTATTTCCACTCCTGCGTGTTGCGTTCGTCCGGCAGGTACCGTTCCTGAAGCCAATAACGCTCGCCCTCGAAATCCACGTAGTCGTTCACCTCCAGCGCCACATACTCGTACAGGGTGAAGGAGAGCGTCAGCACGTTGTCCGACTGGATCGCCTTCACCTGCGTTGAGCTGTCGTCCGGGGAAAGGACCGCCTTCGCCTGCCTGTTACTGTCATATACCGTTAAAAGCATGTTCGAATGGTGTTTAAATGATAGGTTCGGGTTCACGGAATTTCACCTTGAAGCGGCCGGCCTGCACGCCTTCCCGCCAAAGGTAGGTCAGCGGGGTGAAACCGGGACACTCCAGGTAATGCACGCGTAGTGTCAGATCCAGCTGCGGGAGATACAGCGAAAGCCACCCTTTATCACCGGTTTTCAGGAAGGAGATGAAGGACATGTATTTCTTCAGCCATCCCCCTTTGTCCGGGGCGTAAAGTGCAAAGGTCAGCGTAATGTCCCGCGCCTCGTTGGCCACTGCCAGGCAGTCGGAATATTTTTCACCGTTCTCCTCGCGTATGTCCACGGCGGTGTGCGCTTTCGTCTTGCTCGCGGCAAGGATGGCCTTCAGGTTGTCACGCCCGCCGCGCTTCTCTTCGGTCAGGAATACGCCGTATTCCGTCCAGATATCGGTGCCGTTCACAAGGAACAGACCGCCCATGATTGGTTCCATGCTCATGATGATTTCATTCTTAGTCCGTCACGTATGATTCGTTTTATATCTTCCTTTATCTCGTTGAGGAAACCGGCGCTTTTACCGGTATTCTCCGCGATCTTTGCCAGGTGGCCCTCGGCGCTGGCCATGCGGCCCGCCACGTCCTCGGTCTTCTCGTCAATGCTCACCCAGTGGTTCAGCCCCGAGGTGAACATGCCCTCCAGCTTCGTGCCCTGGTCCTGTGACATGGCTGCGAAGCCGCCGGCGCGGCCGGTCTGCATCGTGGACTTCTCCTCCTCCGTAATGCCGGCAGTGTCAAACATCTCCTCCTTCTTGGCACGGGCAAGCTCGAAAATATCACTGTAATGGCCGCGCAGGGTGTCGGCTTCCTCCTTTGACAGGATGCCGTTGCTCATGAACTCCGCGAACGTCTCCTGCCATTTCTTCAACTCGTCCGAATAGGTGCCGTTCACGATGGACTTCAGGATGGCGTTCTCCATGAACTCGTCCACGCTCGCGATCACGTCCTTGGAGTCCGTATCGAAATCCTTCAAAAGGTCCTTCATACCGCTGCGGATACCGTCGAAAGAGGTGTCCGTGATGGCTTCCTGCCATTGCTGCTGGAGTTCCAGCAGCGTGTTCGCGTCAGAGACGTACTCGTCAAGCCACTCGCTTTGGTCGTACTTGCCCGAATGGAGCTTCTCCCAGATGTCGGGAAGTTCCTGGAGCCGGGCAAGCTCCTCGGGGGAAAGCCTCCAGAGGGAACCGGTATCACGCACCGATTTGCCCAGGTAGGCGGAAACCGTGTCCCAGTCACCGCTGCCCATGGCCTCGCCGATATAGTAATTGTTCGAGTGGTGGGCGGAATGATAGCCCATCTTCGCCTCCAGCATCTGGCGGTCGTTCTCGATTTTCTGCTTCTGTTTGTCATAGGCGCTCCGGTAGTATTCGGTGGAGCGTGCGCCGCCGGAGCTGACCATCTCGTCGGTCAGCTTCTCGATGGCGGTGGTCAGGTACTTGTTCGATTCGGTCAGGCGGTCCACCAGCGCGTTCACCTCCTTGGCGTTGCCGTGCGAGGAGAACAGGCCGAAGGTCACCGTGTCCAGGATATCCCTCACCCCGTAGAACAGGGAGCTGCCGATCTGCGTGAACAGTTCACCGGAAAGGATATTCTTCAGGATGCCGTTCACAGCGTCGAGAATGGAATCGATAAGGGAACTGACGATATAGCCGATGCCATCCTTCAGCACGTCAAGGATGGAAAGCACCGCCGCGATGATCTGCCCGATGATGCCGCCGTTTGAAAACGTCTCGGCAAGGGTACTGCCCACGCTGCCCATCACACCGTCCATGTTCTTCGTCGCCTCACCCAATTTGCCCAGTCCTTGGGCCACGCCCGCAAGTGAACCGGATTTTAGACTCTGGAGACCCTCGGCAAGGCCGGTAAGAGATGAAACGGCATTCGTGCTGGACGTGCGCAGGTCCTGTGCCGCCTTGTCGTTAGCCTCCGTCAGGGCGGCCACGCTCGCCGAGGCGGCGTCGAAAGCCTCCCCGGCGGTGGCGACCAGTTCCTCCGCCTCCTTTATGGCGACAGGGTCACTGCTTTCCGTGGCTTTCTTCAGTCTCTCCTGGGCGGCCGCCAGTTCATCAGCGGCGGCCTTCTCCCTTTCCTTGGCATCCGTCAGGTCACGCAGCATCGTCTGGTAGGCGGCAAGGTCACGGGAGACATCCTTGAACATGTTCCGGTTGATACCGCCCGCGCTCCGGTCCTCCAGCTTCGCGATCAGTTCGCTGATCACCTGTTTGTCCTCGGCGCCGGCGTTCTTATACTCGTCGGAGGCGGCATATTTCCTCAACTTTTCCAGCGTGGGACGCAGCTGCTCTTCAAGCAGCCCGCCGAAGTTGCCGAAAAGGCCGTCCCAGTCGATATCCGCCTTCAGGCTGGCAATCTCGGCAGCGGCAGTCTCTTCCTTCTGCTGACGGCCGAGGCGTAATACTTCGCCATAGTTGCCCGCTTCCTGCGCCTTGCGGATTTTCTCCGCGTATTCCTGAGCAATAGCCAGCTTCTTCTGCTGGTATGTCCCGTATTCCTTCAGGTAGTCGAGCATCGACTGGCGGGCGGCGTCATTTTCCTCTCGGGTCACCTTTGCCAGGTCGCCGTCACGTGCCGCCGCGGCCTTCTCACGCGCCTCCTTCAGGGAGGATTCCTGCTCGCCGGTCAGGCTACCCTTCTGTGCGTCCTTCCACTTCTTCTCCTGGGCGGCAAGTTCGGCGATCTCCTTGTCATAGTTCAGGCGGATCTGGCGGCGGCGTTTCTCGCCGCTCTCCTTCAGAAGGTCGATTTCTGCCTGGCGGTTCTTCATCTGGAGCTTCAGAAGTTCCGAGGCACGCTGCTCTTCCGACTGTTGCTCCTTTTTGGCGGCATTCGGGTCGGGTTTTGCATGGTCACCCAGGTCGAACTCCTTGCCGATATCCAAATATTCCTCCTGGAGCTTCCGGGCTTCAGCCAGATAGCCGTCGCGGACTTCCTCGGCCTCACGTACGGCCTTTTCCTTGGCCTTTTCGTTATACTCCGATATCATGGACTGCGCGTCCACCTGCCCGTACGACTCGCTCTGGGCCATGTAAAGCCCCATGCGCGCGAACCAGCCCATGGAGCCGTCCACGTCTTCCGGCTTGCTGGCCTTGATCTCGTTCACCTTCTCGTCCGCCTCGGTGGCCTTGTTCACCAGGCTCTGCACCTTGGCCTGGAGGAAAAGCATCTGGATGTATTTCTCACCCTTTTTCTGAAGGATGTCATACCACTGGGCGACCGTGTCGTAATACCCGAAACTCTCGCCGTACTTGCGGTTCAGTTCCTCCACCTTCGACTTTTCCTCGTCCTTCGTGCCTGTGAACTTTTTCAGGCTTGCCAACGTGCTTTCAATCTCGAAACGGGTCTTGATCATCTGTGCACGGCCGTCGGATTCGATTTTTACCATTTCCCGGGCTTTCTCCGCCGCTTTCTCCTGCGCAGTGGAATATCGGTCCCAGGCAACGACAAGTCCCGTGATAACGGCCGAAAGCCCCAGCGTAAGCGTGGCCATCAGGACCTGCGCGGCACCGGTGGAAATACCCAGAGCGACAGCCAGCCGGGTATTGGCGGCCGTCAGCAGGTTCTTCATCTTCACGACCGTCACCAGGCGGAAGGCGGAATCCTTGTTCAGGGTATTGAATACTTGCTGGAGCCCCATCGTGATGGCCATCACGCTCTGGACACGGGTCTGTATCCTTGCCAGGTTCTCGTTCTCCGAGGCGAAAAGCGACAGCGCGCCGGTGGCGGTGGTGAACAGCCCGGCAAGGCCGCTCACGCCGGACATGAAGCCCTGGAGGTTCGCATCATCGTTCGAGAGGATTTTCGTCTGGGTGTTCAGGTCGGCGAGCGTGTCGGAAAGGAGCGCGGCCTGCTGCGCCATCTTCCGGTACTCCTCAGTGTCCTGTTTCCCTTCCAGGCGCATGCGGGCCATGCTGTCCTGGAGCTCACGAAGCTGCATGGAAAGACGTTTGCTGCTCGCACGCGTCTTCTCCTGTTCTGCCTGGAGCCCGGCAAGGGCGCCCTTTTCCTCCTCAAGCGCCTTCTTCGCGGCGTTCAGTTCATCCAGGGCGGCCACCTTCGCCTTTCCCGGAGCGGCACCCTGATAGGCTTTCTCCAGCGACTTGATGTCGCTTTCAATCTGCCCGATGACTTCCTTCTGTTCCCGGATCTTGTCGGTCAGGCTCTTGCTACCGGCCGCGGCGCGTTCTTCCTCTAAGGAGATACGTTCGTATTCCTTACGGAGGTTACGGACGCTTTTCTCCGCCTCGCGGTGTTCCTTTTCAAGCCCTTCAAGGGCCGCACGCTCTTCTTCCAGGACCTTGCGGCAGGCTGTCACATCGGCGGCAAGTTCCGCCTGCGCCGGGCCGGGCTTCATGTTCTGGAGCTGCGTTTCCATCCGGTGCAGGTCGGAATTCACCCGGTCGATGACCTTCCTCTGCTCCAAGATGCGGGCATTGATGGCAGCGGCGGCCTTCTCCGACTTCTCGGCAAGGATATCAACCGCCAGGCCGGCCTTGTCAAGACCCTTGCTCAGGTTGTCCTTCATCAGGAATTCGATTTCTACGGGCTTCATCGTTTACAGTTCTAAATTGCTTTGAAAAAAATTCACTATGTCACCGGCTTCACGGGCGGCGGATTCAGGATCAATCCCACCGTCACCGCCTTGCGGAACTTTGGAGTCAGCTACTGACCGGCGGACATAACGCGGGGCGTCAGACAGCATCAGGATGAGCGTCTGGTAGTTCACCTTCTCCAGGATGTACTCCACCGTCCAACCCGTGGCGCTCGCGATGTTCCAGATAAAACCGAAGGGGCTATGGGAACCTTCAAACTCGGTCCTTAACTCCCCTTCCTTCTTTGGCTCAGTCTCAGTTTCATCGGGTTCGCCCGATCGATCGAGCTGATAATACTCGTAAAAGACTCGCTGCCCATCAGGCTGATGAACTTCTCCAGGGCGCCCATCAGGAAACGGTACTCCACAGCCTCACGCAGGAACCACGCCACGGGCCGGACAAGAAGACGCCGGCTCACCGGGCCGCGGCAAAGGGTATGGGCAACCATCCGGGAAACCTTGACGCCGTTCTGTGCCAGGAACTCCAGACGCTCACGCCCGGAAAAGGCGGAAACCTCCTCGGGGGAAACGCCCATCGAGAGGTAGAGCCTCACGATGCATATCTGGCCGGCAAGACGCGGGCGCCGCATGGTCACCCTCCACCGGACGGGGCGTTTCATGAAAGGCAGGCGCCATTCCTTCAGCGGAAGGGAGACACCCAGGTCAAGCAATGCCTCGGACGCCTCCCTCTGCACCTTTCTCGCTTCACGCTCGTCCATGCGTTAGCCCTCCACTGCCGCGGTGTCATTGATTTCGTAAGGGGAAGAGCCGTCCTCGGGCTTGTTCACCTTCAGCTGGCATTCCAGCTTGGAAACCTCCGTCAGCGTCAGTTTCCCGCCGAGGTTCGCAAGGATAGTACCGTTCGGGATGGACATCGTCTGCCCGGATACGAACTTGATGGTCCAAGGACCGGAAAGGTTTACCAGTTCAATCGGGGCCTTCCACCCGGTCGGAGCATCCGCCGGCCCTACAAGCGTGCCGCCCAAAACGGCCTTGATATTTTTATAGTCCAGCTGGATAAGGTTGAACGTAGGAGATACCTGGCCGTTCTTCTGCAAGAGCGTCAGCACGGGAGCGTCGGGAACCTGCTCGGCTTCAATATCGACACTCTCGGGCTTCGTGCCGCCCCAGTCCCAGCTGCCCTTCTCGATCCAGCCGATAGTCATGGCGCCGAACGTAACGACGGCGATGCCATAAATGAAATTCTTATTATTTTTCATACAGTCGTCTCTTTTTTAAAAAGGTTGATAATATGCCGGATGCCACACCGGCGATAAAGGCAATGAGGGCGATTTTAACGGGATTAAAACGCTGTTTGAACTCCGTTTCGGAAACTTCTGAAACACTCACGGTATCGCCCCGGATACGTGTCAGTTCCTCCTCATACCAGAGGACCAGACGCTGGAGACTGTCACAGGTGGAGGTCACTACCAACGTGTCGCCTCTGGACGTCACATCCACGCCCGCCTGCCCGTTTTTACCATGATAGGAGGCACCGGCAGGAAGCGCCAGCAGGTCAGGAACCGGAATTTTCAACGTCAGCACCGATGCCGGGAGGCCCGCCATCACCAGCCCCCGACGCCCGGACCTTGCGCTGTCCGCGCCTGACGCGGTTTTCACCGTCGTCAAGCTCCGGGTCTGTTTTCGGGAGCTCGCGCAGCTCATGAAGGACAGGGCAGTCAGCACGGTGAAGGCAATCATTTGCCCCGTCAATAGCCTTGCGCAAACGCGCCATCTCTCTTCGTGTCGCACTAAGTTCTTTTTTTAAGGGTTCTACAATATTCTCGATCAGGATACGCGTGGCGTGCTCCGTGTTGTCTATCCGCACGGTCTCTGCGTCGGCTTTCGCCTTTTCCGCTTCCGCCTTCGCCTTCCTGACCGTGGGGCCCAACGTTACAAGGGCCGTCAGAGCGGCCAGAAGGCCGCCGCCAAATATCCAGTTCAAGAGTACGCTCGTGTCCATGATCACTTTTTTATGATTGTCTGATACCTATTGAAACAAGCCATTTCTGCACGTCAAAACTGGGGCAGGCTTTGGCCGCCAGTTCGTTATGCCCCACGATACGCACGTCAGGGAAACGGCGGTGGAAGTCTCTCACGTACTTCTCAAGCGCACGCTTCTGGCACACCGTACGCGTGTCCTTCGGGGTCTTTCCGTCCTTTCCGCACCCACCGGCATACACGATATGACGGCTGACGGAATTATAGCCGGCCACACCGTTGGTGATTTCCCAAGGGTCCACGTTCGCGTCCTCGTTGTTATCCACCAGGCGTTCCACGCCGCCATTCAGATGGAACAGGTCAGTATATCCGACCTGTTTCCAGCCGCGGCCGCCCTTTGATACCGGGTTCGTGTGCCAGGCGCGAATCTCCGCGCCACTGACTTCGCGCCCTTCAGGCGTGGCCGTGCAATGAATGACCAAATACTTCAGCCTACCCATCACGCACCGCCTTCCTCGTCATCAGCGGCCGCCTGGGACAACGCTATTTCAACCTTCTTTTCCGGATCAGCGTCCAGGCTTACCACAAGCGTGCCGGATACTGCTTTGCCGCTACTGTTCACACCGGCGGTAACTTTCAGCCCGTCATCGGTACCGACCGCCGTAAAACCGGCGGGGACGGATGTCACACTATAATCACCGGACGCGGTAACCGTCACATACTTACTCTCACCCGCGGCCTTGAAAGAAAGGGCGGAAGGGTCGGCTGAAATGTTACGTTCCACCGCCTTGAACGCCGGGTCGGTACGGGTGTCGAGCACCACGAACTCCTCACCGAAGGCGATTTCCGTATCGGCCTTCATAAGCAACTTGAAGAAGTACAGCTCGCTGGAGTTCATCCACTTGTCAATCTGAATCACCTCCTCGTCGTCCTGAAGGTTCACACCGGCGAAAAGATTGCCGTCGGCACTCATCGAGCAGAGCGTGGCCACGATAAGATCGTCAGGCCAGGAGTTCAGCGTCTCGATGGTGATACCCTTGTAGCGCTTCTTGTTGATGTCCGTCTCGCTCGTGTTCTTGTACTCGCGTTCGGTCAGCTCGTCATCGTACTTGTCAAAGTCGTCGATGCTCATCAGGATACGCAGGTTCGGGTTCTCGCGCAGGGCTTTCGGGATGGCCTTGCGGACAGCCTTCAACTTGCCGATCATGGACCTGTCAGAGGACGGTGACACCACGATCACGTCCGGGTCCTTGGCAGCCTGCGTCAGGATGCCGTTGAAAAGGTGGTCGTCGTCAGAACCGAACTCACCGTTCAGGTAATGCCAGCCCAACTCGAATTTCACGCTCTTGCTGAGTTCATCAAGCAACGTGTTCTGAGCTTCGGGAGGAAGTTCGGCAAACACAAGGTTGCCCTTCGGTTGCCACTTACGCCAGACATGCTCGAAAGCGCGGGGGTTGAAAGTGGTGAACGCCATGAAGTCCTCCGGATCCAAAGATTTCTCCGAGTAATTGAAATTACCCTTCGAATCTTCCAGCATCGGGTTCTCCTTGCGTTTCTGGAGCATCTTGCCGGTCTTGATACGCGGCAGGCTGATTTTCTTCTCGACACCGGGGATCACCATGATCAGGCCTTTTTCCACAAGGTCGTTCCCGGTACAGGCGAGTACCAGGATCTTCTCCAGTACCTCACCGTTGTAGTTGGTGTTTCTTACTACTATTGCCATAGCAAATATTTTTATTAATGTTTCAACTTGTCCTTAATCTCGGTCATGCGCTTGTTCCAGGGACTTTCATTTGTCGGGTCCACACGCAGGTCGGTCATGACTTTACGTTTCGGGGAGAGTTTCTCCAGCGCCTTTTCCCCATTCTCGCGGTCCTTGGACAAAAGGTTCTCATAGATGGGGCGGGTGGTGGCGTCAATACGCCCGTCATTCTCCGCGTCATCAAGCAGTTTCTTACGGGCGGCGGCTTCATCCGCATCCGCCTTGTCCCGGAACTCCTTCAGCTCACCCTTCAGGCGGGTGACTTCGGCATCAAGGCCCGGAACTTTCCCGGCCTCCGTTTCCAGAAGCCCGACTTCACGGAGAAAATCGTCATCTGTCACGCAGTTCTTGAACCGCGGACGTTTCTTCAGTTCGTCTAAATTCATGTTACTCTTGTTTTGTGGCTTGTGCAGCCGGTTATTGAATATTTGAAATACCTGTTCGGGGGTACTGTCCTCCGGAAGGGGGTCGGCATCATAGATACCATCGATAAGACCCAGCGCCAAAGCTTCATCGGCACGCAGCCAGTGGTCCTTCCCGTCGAAATACAACGAGCGGATTTCCTCCTTGTCCTTTCCCATGCGGGCGGCATACATCTCGCAAAGGGTGTCCTCCAGCGATTCAATCTCGCGGATGCACCCGCGCATCTCCTCCTTGTTGCCATAACAGCCTCCCTGGACACTGTGAAGCATCAGACGGGCATAACGGCTCATCTGCACCGGCTTGCCGCAAAGGGCAATGACGGAGGCCATGCTGGCGGCGATGCCGTCCACGTAAATGGTGATGTCAGCCTTGCTGTTTTTCAGGGCGTTGAAAATGGCGATGCCCGCATACACCTCGCCGCCGTTGCTGTTGATACGAACGTCAATCCTGCCGGACAAGGCCTCGGCCTCCAGGAGCTCGCGAGCGATATCCCCGCTGCGCACATTGTCGTCATAATCACCGATGTCACCGTAAAGAAGGATACAACAGGCGTCTTTCCCGGGTATGATGTTGAAAAACTTTTTCATGCTTATATAGTCTTTTGGGCGGGTATTCCCCGCGAAGTTTACGGTGCGAAATTAGGGGGATTAAAGCCGTTTTTCAAACCGCGTATTTATCATGCGGACTTTAAAACGCTGTCATGAAGTTTTAAAGTGTCATCATGCGGCACGCGTTTTTTTCCGCCCCTTTTCCTTATCAATTTTGCACGTAAAAAAGGAGGCAATATGACCGAACTAAGCATGCAACAAAAAAGGGAATGGGCGAAGACGCTCTACCTGAAAGAGAACCTCACGCAACAGGAAATAGCCGAGCGTGTGGGGGTGTCACGCATCACGGTGAACAACTGGATAGGCAAGAACGGATGGGAGATGCTCAAGACATCCATCACCATCACACGCGAGGAGCAACTGAAAAGCCTGTACAGGCAGCTGGCAGAACTAAACAACGCCATCATGGCAAGACCGGCAGGGGAACGGTTCCCGAACACCGCAGAGGCGGACACCATATCCAAACTGTCCAACGCCATCAAGAAGATGGAGACGGAAGTCGGGCTCTCGGACATCATATCGGTATTCTCAGACCTGCTCAAATGGCTGCGCGCATCCGACCCCACGCAGGCGAAGGAAGTGACACCACTGCTTGACGCGTTCGTTAAATCAAAAGTTTCATAACCATGGCAAAGAAAAGACTTACACCGCAGGACCGCACGGCACTTGTCGAATGGGAGGAGCTGATCGCATCCATACGCGAAAATTCGGACATCAACCCTTCGGACACGGAAGCGGAAATACGTGCACGCAGGGAAAGGCTCGAAAAGGATGACGAGGAGTGGTTCCGGTATTACTTCGCCATGTACTATTCATGCGAGGCGGCGGACTTCCACAAGAAAGCTACCGGAAGGTTGATAAAGAACAACCGGTGGTATGAGGTGCGCGCGTGGTCGCGGGAGCTGGCGAAGTCCGCACGGTCCATGATGGAAATATCAAAACTGGCAATTACCAGAAAGGTGCGCAACGTACTGCTGATATCCAATTCGCAGGACAACGCCCAAAGGCTCCTACTGCCGTTCATGGCCAACTTCGAAGAGAACCAAAGAATCATCCAGGACTACGGGATGCAGAAGAAACCCGGGTATTGGGAAACGGGGGAATTCACCATCATGGCGGGATGTTCCTTCCGCGCCATCGGAGCCGGACAGTCACCGCGCGGTACCCGTAACAAGAATTTCCGGCCGGACTTCATCCTGGTGGACGATATCGACACCGACGAGGAATGCCGGAATCCGGAACGTATCAAAACCAAATGGAAATGGCTGGAGGAAGCCCTGATACCGACCATGTCCGTATCAGGAAACTACCGCATACTCTTCAACGGGAACATCATCGCCGCGGACTGCTGCATAAAAAGGGCCATTGAAAAGGCAACCGAACTGAAGGGAAAGGGCATCGGACACATGGACATCATCAACATACGTGACAAAAACGGACTCTCCGTATGGCCGCAAAAAAACTCGGAAGAGGACATAGACCTCTTCCTCTCAATGGTCAGCGCGGCGGCACGCCAGAAGGAATTCTTCAACAACCCCGTAGCGGAGGGAGAGATATTCAAGGACATCATCTACGGGAAAGTGCCGGCGCTATCGAAATTCAAGTTCCTAGTCATCTACGGTGACCCCGCACCCGGGGAGAACAAGACGAAGAAGAGTTCCACAAAGGCAGCGTTCCTGCTCGGAAAACTGGCCGGGAAACTCTATGTCATCAAGGGGTTCCTCGGAAGGGAGACGAACGCCACGTTCATCGAATGGTACATCAAACTGCTGGAATTCGTGAACGGGAAAACGAACGTGTACTGCTACATGGAGAACAACAAGTTGCAGGACCCTTTTTTCCAGCAGGTGTTCCAACCCATAATCAGGCGCATACGGCGGCAAAGGAAGATAGCCCTCTATATCCAGGGGGACGAGGAGAAGAAAACGGACAAGGCCACACGTATCGAGACGAACCTGGAACCGCTCAACAGTGAGGGAAACCTCATTTTCAACGAGGCGGAAAAGGACAACCCGCACATGAAGCTGCTTACCGACCAGTTCAGCCTCTTCAACCTGATGCTGACATATCCGGCGGACGGGCCCGACTGCGTGGAGGGAGGAAACCGCATCATAGACCGCAAGGCGCACCAGGCGGAAAAACCGGCCGTCATCTCCACAAGGAAGATGCGGGCGCACAACAAGTACAGACTGTAAACTTTAATACTTTACCCAAATGAGCAAATTTATAGAACTTACAGATTACGACGCGAGCATCCACCGCGAAATACTGGACGCGCTGACAAGGGAGGACAATGCCGTCGTGGAGATATGTGAGGACCGGGCCATCGAAGAGATGCGGTGCTACCTCTCCAAACGCTATGACTGTGACAGGATATTCACCGAGACCGGAAACAGACGGAGCCAGCTCGTGCTGATGATGGCCATAGACATCGCAGTGTACCATATTTTCAGCATCCACAACCCGAGGAACCTTTCAACCCTGCGCAAGGAACGTTACGAAAGGGCCGTCGAATGGCTCAGGGCGGTAGCGGCCGAGGAATTATCCGTGGACGGGCTGCCCCTGCTTCCCGAAGAGACAAGGGCGGCAAAATCAAATTTCCTCATCAAAAGCAACCGTAAACGTGTAAACCACTGGTAACATGAGTAAAAGACAGAAAAGGGCCGGAAAGATAACCAAAAGCGGAAACCTGCCGAGGCCCGGGCAGAAAGGTCCCGCAACCATCATACTGACACAACCTAAGCGCTTCGGCATAGACATAGCGGATTATATGCTGGCCATACGCGCCTTCGAGAACGTGGATTACTCCAGAAGGTTCAAATTGTACGACCTGTATGACGACATTCTCATGGACACGCACCTGACAAGCGTCATCGAGAAACGGAAAAACGCCGTGCTCTCCTCCGTCATCGAGTTCCGGCGTAACGGAAAGCCCGACAAGGCGGTAAACGAACAGATACGTTCACCATGGTTCCGGCGTCTCATAGGTGACATCTTAGACGCGAAATTCTGGGGGTTCACGCTCGTGCAGTTCTACCGCAAAGGGGAATGGGTAAACTACGACCGGATACCGCGCAAGCATGTGGATCCGGTACGCAGGCTCATACTGCGCCACCAGACGGACACCACCGGAACATCCTGGGACGAATACCCCGACCTGCTCTTCATCGGGGAACCTGAAGAGCTCGGAATGCTCGCAAAGGCGGCCGTATGGGTGATATACAAGCGGAACGACGTGGCGGACTGGGCACAGTTCGCGGAAGTGTTCGGCGCACCTATCCGGGAATACACATACCCCACGGATGACGACGAGGCAAGGCAGAGGGCGCTGGCGGATGCGGAAAGTACCGGAAGCATGTCGGTATTCGTGCACGCCCAGGAAACTATGATGGAACTCAGGGAAGCGGCGAACAAGACCGGAAGCTCAGACCTCTACGACAAGCTCTGCGAACGGTGCAACAGCGAGATATCGAAACTGTTCCTCGGGAACACGCTCACCACTGAGGCTTCGGACAAGGGAACACAGGCACTCGGGACCGTCCACAAGGACGTGGAGGAGAAAGTCACGCTTGCGGACCGGCAGGACATCCTGGACGTACTCAACTACAACATGACCGACATATTCGCCATGCTCGGGATAGACACCACCGGCGGCGAGTTCTGCTACCCGGAAAAGAAAGTCATCGAACCGGAGAAGAAAATGAGCATCCTTACCCAATTGCGTACGAACTTCAGCCTGCCGGTAGGAGACGATTATCTGTACGAGGAATTCGGGATCGAGAAGCCGGCAGACTACAACGAACTGAAAAAACGGCAGGAAGTCGGAGCGAAAGAAATACAAGCGGCGAAAGAAAAAGCGGCAACCGACGGGGAGCGGGAGGATGAAGAGGAGGAAATACCGGAGACCGGAAAAGAGACTCCCAAAGAGAAGAAAAACGCACTTAAAAACGCGTATAACTGGCTGAAACGTTTTTTCGGGAAAGCCCCGGGGAAAGACGGGGCAGCTTTAGAGTGGTGATGAACGACCTCTACCGGTTTGAAAACAAGCAGGTGGAAAACGTGTTTTCTTTTGATGAAGAGGTACTGGGGAAAGCCCTGAAGAACATATACAGCAAGGACTTCCATCCCATGACCGACATCGAGGAGAACCTGTTCGAGGCCACGTGGAAAACAATGAACAAAGCCACCGACAAGGGGTTCGGGGCACGAAAGCCCGATGATCCGGATTATGACTTCTACCGCGAAATACGGACGAACAATGTCGTATTTGCCGCGTTCAAGGTACACCGGGCACAAAACGACATGGCGGCGCTACTGCTGGACGAAAACGGCAATTTAAGGCCGTTTGAACAGTGGCTGAAACTCGTCATGCCCATAGCGGACCACCAGATGGTAGACTGGTTGCGTACCGAATACGACACGGCAGTCATACGGGCGCATCAGGCGGCCGACTGGAGACAGTTCGAGCGGGAGAAGGATATCCTGCCGAACCTCAAATGGATGCCGTCAACATCAGTACACCCGGGAGCGGACCACAAAATTTTCTGGGGAACCATACGCCCCGTCGATGATCCGTTCTGGAACGAGCACAGGCCGGGGGACCGGTGGAACTGCAAGTGTACGCTCTCGTCAACGGATGAAGCGCCGACAGCGGTACCGGACGAGAACGGACGAAACAAGGCACATAACGGTCTGGAAAACAATCCGGGAAAAGACGGCAAATTGTTTTCAGACAAACATCCCTACATTACTGAGGCGCACCCGGGAGCCAGAAAAGCCGTGGACGCACTTACCAAGCGCATCAACGAGATGATAGCCGAAATGCCGGACAACCTGACGCTGGAGGAAAAAACCGACATCGCCCACAACAATCTCAGGATAGAAAAGGCCCTCGGTATCACCAAAGGCAAACCGATGACATACGAACAGGCGAACAAGGGAAAGGAAAATCCGAAATTCGGGAAAGAGGAAGGATACCGCGTAAATTGCCAGACCTGCACCGTGACACACATGCTCAGAAGGTTAGGCTTCGACACCGAGGCAAAACCAAACATCCGACAAAGCGCATACAACGAAATGGCAAAACAAGGTATTACATGGGAAGAACGTTTCCTGAACCGGGACGGAACAAAACCGGATTATGACTATACCTATAAATGGCAGGTCAGAAAGGGATACCAAGTAATGAATGCAAATCGGCTGAAGGAATACTTCAGGGAAAAATTCAAAGAGGACGGAATATACGAGATATATTGTGCCTGGAAGGGCGGTTCCGCACACGTATTCTGTGCGGAGGTGACTGAAGGGAAGGCAAGGTTCTTCGACCCGCAAACCGGAAAGGATGATGCAAGCAATTACATACAGAGCATGAAAGCCAACCGTGTGGGAGTGATAAGAATAGACAACAAACTGGTAAATCCCAAAATCATGGGACTATTCATCACCAAATAAACGGGAAGAAAGTGCCAGCCCCTCCTCACCATCCATCAGACGGCAAGAACGGCCGTCGAACAGAATAAAGGCGGGAAGACCGACAGGCAACTCAAAACCATTCCCATCAACACACCCCACGGAATAGATGCTTCCCTCAGGGGAACTGGCTGATAAGACAACGGAGTTGTAACCGTTACTGTTTGCTAATTCCGACACTTGTTTAGGTATTTCCATAACGCAAAAAGGCACATAAAACGCCTTGTCCGCAAAAGTATAAAATTATTTTTTAAATCAGTCATTTATGGACATAAAAGAATATTCAAAGCTGATAAAAGCCAAGCGCAAGGAACTGGATGACCTGATGAAACGGAAGATGCCGGTCATCGCCGGACGAATGGCAAAAGACCATTTCCAGGATAATTTCCGCCGGGAAGGTTTCGTAAACAGAGGATTACACCCGTGGCCGAAAGCGAAAAGGCTGTCCTCGGGACGGACCGATGCGGCAGGGCAGTACGGGACGCTGCTATCCGGGAGAAACCACCTCTTCAGCTCCGTCAAGTACATGCCGGGGGACTACCGGGTGAGAGTGGCCAACGACCTCATATACGCTCCCGTCAACAACTGGGGAGGAGAAGTGCATCCGACCGTTACGCCACGAATGCGGCGCTTTGCGTGGGCGAAGTATTACCAGGCTTCAGACAAGGCTAAAAAAGCCGCTACGGGCAAAAAAAAAGGCAAAAAGAAGGGTTCTGCCGCAAGTAACGAACCGCCGGAGAACCCGGAAGCGCTGAAATGGAAAAGACTGGCGCTCACCAAAAAGAAAAAACTCCGGATCCGAATACCGCAACGGCAGTTCATCGGAGAAAGCAAAGAACTGTCCGACAGGATAACGGAAAAAACAGAAAATGAAATCAGAAACATTTTAAATTTATAAGGATATGGAAGAAATATTCATCGCGATCATGGAACGTATCGCCGGAATGATGCCGGAACTCTCCTGCATAGACGAGGATTACGGGCAACTTGAAGCGGGGGCGGAAGAGGACCAATACCCGGTCACATTCCCTTGTGTGCTGATCGGAAATACCGAATCGGACTGGAACGATCTCGGATACGGGGTACAGAAAAGCGAGTCACTCATTACCATACGCCTGGCCGTCGACTGTTACGATGACACCCACTACACCTCCGGAACCTATCAAAAAGCAAAGGAACGTCTGCTGAAGGCGAAGGAACTGTACAGGATACTCCAGGGTTTCCAATGTTCGGAAGAAGCCAGCCCGCTGGTCAGGGTGAAAAACCGGGACTATTCCATGCCTGGAAATATCAAGGTGTACGAGACGGTTTACTCCTTCACGCTGCATGACGAGTCGGCCATGCAGGAAGGCGCGGCAAGGTTTATTCTCCCGTAAAGAGCGAGAGCTGGACGGCTGTCAGGCGGGGCTTCTTCACTTTCGGGACGGGCTTCACCTCCAGGTCCTTCAGCTCCCGGCACTTGCGCCGGATAATGGACATGATCCGTTCTTCGGAAATGAAAAACTCTTGGCGGGACAACACTTTCAGGGCGTCATCAAAACGCAGGCGCTGCACCTCCGTCCAGTAATAGTAACGGCGGCACAGGGCTTCATCACGGAGTTCTATCAGGTTCTTGTCTCGTCCTTTGGCCATAAGTTCAGGTATATGCTGCAAATATAGGCATTTAACCGGGGATGTTAATAAAAAAACGCCGCATCGTGTATGAATGCGGCGTTTTTCTGTTTAGAGTGTGAACAAAATCACATGGTCATCAGTTCGGTGTCGTCCTCACCCGGGACAAACGGCTCGATACGGGTGATCACCTTGCTCTGTACCTTCACCCGCCCGCTGCCATTACAGACCGGACATTTTGCGGATAAAGGAGCTCCTCCCTGGTCCAGGTAAAAGATACGTCCCTTGCCTTCACAACGCTTGCAGGCCATGACGTGCGGCGCGATGTTCTTCGTCTTTTCCATAACTACAACCGGCAGAATGAAGGTTCGATACGGCGCCAGACACCGTTCTCGTCACGTTTATGAAAATAGTAGTTCACCGCGGTCTTGTACACCACATTGCTCTCACGGAAGAGGTCCATGATCTCCGTGTATTCACTGTCGAAACGGTCCTCCAGCTCATACAGCTTGCTCACCGACTTGTAGTCCAGATCACCCTGACGGTTACGCTCGATCATGGTCATACCGAGCTGGTACATCGGATCGTCGGTACCGAGCTCCCGGCTCATGGCGTAACGCTTCAGGTAATCCACCAGACGCTCGGCGGCGAGGTTGGCGCGCTCGTCGAAACTCTTCACCTTGTTACTCCTCACTTCCAGCTTCATGTCACCGTCCACGATGGTGAAACTCGCCTGGTCATCCTTGCGGAGCTGCCCATAGTCACGCATCAGGTCGCGGAAAGAGGCGGCTTCCTTCTCTACCCAGTCACGGAAGGCCTTCACGTCATCCACAACCGGAAACAGTCTGTTCTTCACTTCAAGCATGAACTGCGCACGGAGCCCCTCGTAGGCATCGCGACGGTTGCGCTTGTTTTCCTTCTCTTCCTGCTGGAGCTGTTTCAAAAGCTCCTTCCTGTCCTGGGCGGACAGGATTTTTAATTGTTCTTTCAAGTCCATAACTAAAAAATTAAATGGTTGTTACTGTTGTTTATTCTCACGTTTGCGACGAATGGCGCGCAGCTTCATCTGTAACGTGTCCAACGCCTCACAGTCAAGTTCTCGGAACTCCATGCCGGCGATACGGCTGTCCAGGCAGAAAGCGTTCACCTTGTCCCAGTCGGCCGTATCAATGCCCAGCAGTTGCATCTGGTGCAGTACCGCGGAGCGCTTCTGACGGAGAATCTTCCGGAGTTCTTCCTGGTGAGTGGGCGGCACCAGCTTACGCATCCCGGCTATGGCCGCACTGTATTCCTTCAGTGTCATGTCGCGCAGACTCGTGGTACGTCCGTCCGTGTACTGGGAAACTACGCTTTCCTTCAAAGCATCGCGGTCAGATGTCGGAAGGCGGTTCAAAAGACTATAAAACACCGCATAATTCTCGGGTTTATTTAACTGCTTGCGGCTGTTGATATCTATCTGCATGGTTATGTTGTTCTTTCATGGAGAATATCCATTTCTTTTATGATCCTCTTTATCCTAATGGCGCATAAGTGATTAAGAAGGTGTTCCTTTTCATCTTTTGTACACTTATACCGGTGGAAAAATTCAAATACGCTCATTATTATTCTATATTGAGTTAATGTATCTACGTCCTTCGGCAGTTGGACGATAAACGACATCACCGAATGGACCTGCCGATTTTGTCAATAAACCGTTCTTTACCATCTCGTCTAATTCCTCATAGGGCTTATCATAACCACCCCATCCTTTTTTGCAGATATTCTTTAAATCAATAAGCTGCATCTTGCTTAACTTTATATCCATTTGATTCATTATTATACTTGATTTGATTCATTCGACCATACCATTCTACATCAGAATTATTCAATCCATAGTGAGCAATAAGCCCTTTATAGTCGATAATTCCATGATATTCAGTTTCAATTGGCTTTTCCAATCCAACCTCTTTAATTGTTATTTTATAGTGTTTTATATTCCATACTTTATTCTTACAAATTAATCACTTCAACCGACACCACGCTGTTTCTGTTGGTGTTGATTGCTAAAATATATCTGTTTCCCTTCTGGCCTTTCTCGTAAAGATAAGCCCAGTTCTCCTCAACCTCCACATAACCTTGACGGTCAACCGGAAGCCCGATACTGTTCGTGATCTGAACACGAACTTTCAGACCTTCGAATTTTTTGAATATATTACTCATAACGCTATTGTAACTACAGGTTTCTCAAGTTCTCTCAAACGTGCCTCCGGGACATCCCTCAGGATAGCGGCGACCAGTTGCGAATCCCGCGTCTCAACAATCGCCCAGCCTTCAGTCTTCGTGGAAGCACTGATAAGCATCTGACGACGCGGTTCAAAACACGTCCAGTTAATAAGAACGCTACTCAGTCTCTCTATCGGAAGGCCGAGCTGGTGCAGGTTCTCACTCGTGTTCATTTATAGTCATTCATCAGTTCATATTCTAATTTCCCCAATACGGGATAATATTGATATCCGCCTTTCTCACTTGGGCCTGCATCAGCGCCATGGACAGCAACATGCAGACACGTTTGTCAGTCTTAACAATTCCGGATATGGAACCTATAACATGATCACCTTTACCGGTCACGATTGAACCGGCAATCTGCTCAAGCCCGGTCGGATGATCCTTACTTGCCGCAACGCTCATAAAAGCGCTAAGATCGTTTTCCTTACAAAAGTTATCCACGTATTGGCAAAGTTCCTTTACTGCCTCTTTCTGTTTTTCTGTAATCATTTTAGTTAAATTTTAATGGTTGATAATATGCTATTTTTCAAGAATATAATCGCACTCAAGAACTTTGACACCACCGTAAAATGTCACTCTGGACGTATCAGTGATACCAAAATGTTCTTTATCCGCGAAAATCATATTTTCCACACCGGACTTCATTTGCCGGACAATGTCCTTAGCCCTTTTATCAGTCCAACCATGAGCGGCAAAACCCGCTTTGAACTGGTAAGTGGTCGTTACGGCACCGTTCTGGATCCTGGTGGAAACAGTAACGGTACCCACACAATTTTCTATTGTTTTCTTCTTTCCCATGATGATTATTTATTTGTTGGTTTCCAATCCACTGTTATAATCGCATCCAGTTCACCGCTGCCTTCACAGACCGGACAGGGTTTCCGCACATCCTCGCGGCTACCTTCCTCCGTTCCCCAGAACCAGCCGTTACCCTTACAGTAACCACACTTGTGACTGGTACTGACAAAGTTCTCACGATTAGGTCCCTTACACATATAGGCGGGAGGACAAATCTCCAGCTGCTTCTTTATCCTACTCATGCCTGGCCTCCTTTCTGTTTCGGTCCCGCCACATTCCAATAGTCATAGGCGCCCTTCTCCCAGATTGTGTATTCACCAGTGGCCCCCTGATAACGTCCCTTACTGAAGGCGACGTAGCCCTCCACCCATATCTTCAGGTCGGCATCATACATCACGCTCGTGGCCGCATCACCTTTAGGATTCTTGCCGCGGGCATGGCTGATGAAAACAAACAGCTTGTCCGGAAACTCCTCCTTCAGCTGGATATAGTCACGATACGTCATCTGTGTGTATTGGAAGCTGTCAATGATCACGATGTTGAAACTCTTATGACGCCGGAGCCTGATCTTCAAGGTGGGGATGTCCTCTTTGATAAACGCCAAATGGCGGCTTACCTCGGCCATACCAAAGCGCCGCAGGTTATTTTGGACTGTCAGAGAAGTTCCTTCCTCCAGGGAGTTGAACGCCACACGGTCATACTTGCAAAGTTCCTTGCAGAGCTGCATCACAAAAGAGGTCTTGCCATTACCACTGTTGCCCCACACGAACCAGCAGCCCCGGACTTCCGGAGTGTCGAAGGCATCCTTCCATTTCCCTTCAAAAGGGAATACGTCATACTTCTTGTTCAGGATGTCCCTGACATTCAAGGCACGTCTCATGCCCGCTTTTTTATTATCCTTTTTCTCTTCTTCCATAGTCAGAACAGTGTTAGTTGTCGGATATTGTCAATTCGGTCAAGTACGGCCTGCCGTGTGGCACCCCGCAGTTTCTCGTGGCAAAGCATCCTGCCGAGTGCCCACAGAAGGGCATTCTCACGGGTGGCAAACTGCCCCCATTTACGTCCCGGGTTGAAACCGCCTCCGGAACCGCCCACCTCCATGTGAACGCCGGCAACCCACCAGCCATCCTGCTGTCCCACAAGGGCGTCCAGGTAGTCGCGACCATTTCGGTAAACGGTCACCGTCTCGTATTCCCTCAAGACCGGGTAATCGCTCCAGGGAACGGGAAGCTGCTCGCGACCGTCGATCTTTAAGTATTCAAATTTGTTTTCCATATCCTTAAAATTACGTTTGAACGGTATTTGAACGGAGGTCATTCCCCCACCATACGTTTCACCTTGTGAATGGACTTCCTCACACGCCGCAAATCAAAGTCACAAGTCGAGGCCTCCTTTATCACGCTGTCGATATCTTTCTTGTCAGTCACACCGTTGGCGGAACAGATCGCAAACACGTCGTTCACGTCCGTAGGCTCCAGCTCATAAAATTTCCGTCCGATACGGCTGTAGAACTCCTTGTAGCCGGGCTTCTGGTACCGCAGACCGTTGCTGATGCGTTTGGCAATATAATCGGTACTCAAAAACACGACACCGCATTTCTCCTCCAACTTGTTGTACAGGCTGATAAAGTAGTGGAACACCGGTTCGGTCAGCTTGTCCGCCTCATCAAATACCAGCAGGGGCGCGTCCATCTGGATGATATCATCCAGAATAAGTCCCCACACCTCACGGATATTATACCCTTCAGTCCGGATCCCGACCATGCGGGCGATCTCGCGGACAAAGTCACCTTTCTTCATGTCCTCGGAGCAGAGAATATAGAAAACCTCCTTATGCTCATGAAGGTAAACACGGGCGGTGGTACTCTTGCCACAACCGGCCTCACCAGTCACCCATGTGACATTGCGCCAGCGCTGCGCATCGGAGAGCACAGCTGTGATCTCCTGGTAAGCGCCGGTCTCCACGATCTGCCAGCCGGTAGCGCTTACACCACCGACCTGCGAGGCGACATTACGGAACATCTCGTCACTGATATTCTCATAACGCCCGTTCAGGATATTGCTCACAGTACCCACACTGACTCCCTTCAGACTACCCGCAGCCTTCGTCTGGCTCGGATACTTCGCCACGTAAGCCCGAAGGCTCTCACTGATGGCATTCTTCTCTTTCATTGTAATTTCCATAATCAATATTTTTTTATCTTATTATAAATCTGTCCCTTATAATTTCCCGACCACCTTGCGGATGCTCACTTCCTTCTTCTCAAAACTGTCCCATGTCACGTTGCTGATGACTTTCATGTCACGGCCTATGGAAGGACGGGCCGGCTGGCTGTATTTTCTCGTGCGACGGTCAATCTGGCGTTGCGCCTCCTTTCCGAGACCTTTCAGGTCAGGGGTGCGCAGACCGTTCTGTTCCGGTGCGACACCATGCTCATACTCGATATCTTTGGCGACGACCTGACGGTTTATACGTTCATTGACGACGGCCTCCTGCTGGGTGCGGATGAAACGTTTTTCGGCTTCCGTCTGCTCCTGCTGGGCACGGTGGATCATCAGCGGGAACGAGGCCACACACTCGAAACGCATCGCACCGCCCTTGTCCTTGTAAAGCAACCGTACGCTGCTCATGTCATAGGGATCGTACTGGACATAGAACTTCTTGTAGGTATTACGCCGGCGCCATTCCAGGTCAGGCTCACCGGGAGCGGAGAAAACCTCGTAAGGGTATTTCTTTCCCTGTACTGTGATCTCGATACCGCTGGCGGTGAACAGCGACGGTTTATCGGTCGTGTACCAGAACATCTCCACCATATCAGGAACGCTGACCGGATCGGTGGCCTCGTTTACGCTGGTATTGTACATCTCAATACGGGGGATGCCGGTGGCCGGGTGCTTCATTGAGTTCCACTGCTCACGGGAGGCGGCATACTGTTCCTTCAGTTCCTCCAATGTAGGAAGGGAGTCGATGTTCGCGTTGATGAATTCCAAATTCGGACGGCTTGTATCTCTCTTTGCCGTAATATTCTGCCCGGTGAAACCGAAACGTTTCTTCAATACCTGGCTCTGGAAGCGGTAGAAAATGTTCTCAATCGTCTTAGATTCGCCATTATACGGAGCTGTCGGACGGTGGATACGGCTAATCTTCGAGAAAAGGCCCAGCGCCGCGTTCTTCTTATGACCGCCCTGGTTGTCGCACACGATCTCGTAGGGTTTGTGCCCGCTCGTTTGGATAGCCATGCGGAAAGCATGGTACTGGGCGATATAGTCTTCGTTGTCGCTGATGTAATAACCGAGCAGGACTTCACTATAGGCATCCACCACCTCGTACACGCTTGTAGTGCACTTGTTTCCGTTCTCGTCACGATAGTAGAGGTTCAGCTTCGTGCCGTCGCCATACCAGAGGCTGTCACGACGGCTCGGAAGGATGGTCCGGTGCTTGCGGTCATAACGCTGGTGTGCCTTCATTTCCCCATAAACGGCATCGTACCACAGAGGTTCGACACGCGGGCTGTTGAACCATTCGCGGAGGCTGCGGGGACTCTTCAGGGGCTTCCAGCCACATTCCGGAGCGACACGGTTGTACTCCTCGAAGATCTCCATGTCAGTATAAACCGGAACGCGGCTGCGTTTCAATGCAACAAGGTAACGCCCGCCGTCCTCCTCGATCTTCAGCGTGTTGCTGTTGCCGTATTTACCGCTCACAAGCACACCGTAGTTGTCGGGACGGAACTTGTTTATCAGGGCTTTCAAACGCCCCACACTGCCCGGAAGGCTGTGCCCGTACACCGGACGCCATTCCTCACTCGTGACAAGCAGAAGCTCCCAAAGGTTACGGCGGAAACCGGTCAGCTTGTTATTGGATGAACTCAAGCGTTTGAACTCTTCCATCAGCGCGTTCAGCACCGAGGCATTCCAGGTGTATTCTTTCTTCACATCCAAGGGAAGAGCGACCATCTCACCGTTCTTGTCGTAACGGTAATCCTCGAAAAAGTTCTCGGCCTTCTCGTCTTTCTTCACTATGTTACGGATCATTTCCTGTCTCATTTGTTTCTCGGGTTCACCATGACGCTCAACCCAACGTTTCTTGTATTTCTCGGGAAGGGAGGAATAGGCATACAAGGCGTGGCCACCTTCACCACCGCCACGGGAAACGACGTCAAGTTTATCCCGGGACAACTGGCTGTTCAAAGTACCTTTGGGCATTATATCCAGTAACTCCGTGTAAGTTACACACAATATATTATCAAAGTATTCCATCTCCCGTTCTGTTATTAGTCCTCCAAATCAGTCAAAGGGACTTGCCTCTTCATCAGCTGTGCCGAAGCCCCGAAGTTCAGCACCACGAGAAGCTCCAGCAGCGGGTGGTCAAAGACCAGGGAAAGCAGGATCCCGAAACTCAGACAGAAGTAAAGCACGCAAAGGCGCTGCTTACAGTTCAGGCGCATAAACCAGCGTAGCTGGTCACCGAACAATGCCATCAACTCATTTTTCATCGCTTTCCTTATTTTGAGGGTTACCACCTACCTTGGTTCCACCGCGCTCGATGGCGAGCTTGCGAATGGAACGGGCCAACTTGCTGTTCTTGCGGAATGCAAGGGAGTGGGAGACCATTTCCCGGGAACAACCCAGCAAACCGGCTATTTTACCCACCTCACTGTATTCTACCACTATTCTCTCTTTCATAATTCGCTGATAAGTTAAATTATTGTAGCGGGCAGTCGCGGACTCGAACCACGGACCATGGCCTCTCCCTTGCGGGAGCTTAGCGTGTTCTACCAACTGAACTAACTGCCCCGGAAATCTATCGGAGTTCTTCTATTGTCGGAGTAACCCGGTAATCAAAACAAGAACGGCAGTAAGCCAGGCCACATTCGTTCTCACAGACCACGATGCCGGTCAACGCATCAATCTGGTAGGCGAAAATATTTTCGTCATCATTCAATTCTTTAAGGGTGGCAGCAAACAAATCCATTTCTGCCCAGTCAACGGTTACTTTCAATGCTTTCATTTTCTTCTTTTTATATTTCTCATTGTCACCTCAAGCCTTTTTTGTAGCTTTGGGGCGGTGTTCACACTTTGAACACGTGGCAAATATACAGAATATTCTGCAATAAAAATAATTATGGAGAAAAAAAATACAGAAATTTCTGCAAGAGTAACGGAAATGATAGAATTTCTACAAGAAACTCCCAATTCTTTTGCAAAATCATTGGGATACAAGAGGGCACAGACTCTTTACGATATAATAAGCGGAAAGTCTGCTCCAAGTTATGACTTTTTCAATAAAGTAGCAAATGCAGAAATTTCTGCACAGATAAATATTAAATGGCTCATAACAGGAAAAGGAAATATATGTAATAATACAGATAATAAAGAAGCAAACATAGCCACACCCCATACTGATATTATCGAAAAACTTCTTTGTACAATTCAAGAGCAAGCAGAAGAAATAGGAATGTTACGTGAACGAATTAAACAGTTTGAAAAAGAAAAAGGAAAAAGTGCATCGGATGTACCAGTTTCTGGTATTGCAAATGTAGGATAAAATATATAAAGACTTTACTTAAATAAATCATTCAATAATATGGCAAACTTTCATTTTGACAATCAATTCCTCAAAAATACTCTTAAATCTATCTTTGAAAAAAAATTCCATACATTGTCCCAAAAAGAAAAAGAGTACTTCGATACAGAATATAATAAAACATTTTGTGATACAAATTTTGAGAGCACAGAAGTAAGGGAATCAAGCTACCTAATGAAACATCTTGAAGAACGCCAAGAGATAATTGAAGATGTAGCGTCAGCATTGAGGATGGTTGTAGTTAGTTACATCAACCTCTTAAAAGAACCATATCCTTATAATATAAAAAGGAATATGCCATTACTAAAAAATAACCACAAAAAAGTTATGCAATACTTGAATTCTCCATTTTATTTAGATATTACCCAATATGCTAAACATGATATGTTCATTGGGGATTTACGTCTTTTAGAAAATATAGATGAATATAAATCTTTTTTTGAAGAGTATAGTCAACATCCCCAAAATCTTAATCTCTATAACATAAAAAAAGAGGTTCCCCAGAAATATGAAATAGATGATACGCTTTTTGAATTATAGCCTCAGATACCAGCTAAGATGTGTTTTGTGGGGCAAAGGGAGTAAAAAGTAGTAAAATACTGATTTTTAAAGCAATAAATCAAAATATAGGGGAGTAAATATATATTATCAAAATTACATTCACTCCCCTCAATAATCTGAAACAAGCAAAAAACACGGTATAAAAATAGCGTTTATACATACCATTCACAAAAAAAACAGCAAAAAATGAATAAGCAAACGAATAAGCTATCGAAACGTTTCGTTTTTGTAATGGCTAAAATGAATAACCTAATGAATAAGCAAGTGAATAACCTCTCCATTTTTCCAACCGTTCCAACCGTTCAAATAAAAAGTAACTTCTTATGGTATACTATTTGAATGTGGATCGACACGAATACAACAAATAAAGCCGCAAAAAGCGGCTTTATAGACGTTTTAAGGCTGTCTCAGCCCTTTCTGGTAGTCTTTATCAGGTGTGACTGGATAATCATCGCACGTTTCGTGTATTTTACGGCTCCATCGGTCAAACCGGCATGTAACAGGCTGCTTTTGGTGATGCCGACCTGGCTCTCGGTCAAAGTATCAAATATGGCAGAAATACTACCGAAATAGAGGTTCTGCTTCTCATAAATCAGATGCACATGAATAACTTTAGTCATAATATATAGCATTTATTTTATTGCAAATATACTAAATATATCGTATATAGAATAATTTAGATAAAATAAAAGGGGAAATATGTCATGCACTCCCCTACTCCACTTGCACAAACCAGTTCGTTTGACTATCTTTGAACATGAGAGCTGACCAGAAGCGAACCATGAAGAACAATCGGTGATAACACTCCCGAAATCTCCCCTATCCCACCTTCAATGTAAAGCATTTCATTTGAACGGCGTTCAAACGGGGTTCAAATGTAAGCCTAATGTAAAACGATGTAAACGCTTCGTTTTTCCTGTTTACTCTCCCCTACTCTGCCATAAAACCTTGACAACCAAAACAATCAAGCATTTTCAAGCCGATCACATATTGACACGCTTCGTTTTTCCCCCCTTACTGACTGCTATCAGGCATACTTTAGAACACGATAGCACAATATCTCTACAGGACAAAGCCATCATAACCTTGGCCA
>NZ_JANJZR010000149.1 GCF_024623065.1 Bacteroides acidifaciens | reverse complement strand
CAGTAATCCGCTAAACGTATATAAACAAACGGTACAAAGCTGAAAGAAAGTGAACGGGCAATTAGTAATGCTCGGCTATGATGTTACCACCTGTACACCTGCATCCTATCAACGTCATCGTCTTTGACGACCCTAAGAAATCTAATCTTGTGGCTGGCTTCGTACTTAGATGCTTTCAGCACTTATCCAATCCCGACTTAGATACCCAGCGATGCACCTGGCGGCACAACTGGTAAACCAGAGGTCGGTCCAACACGGTCCTCTCGTACTAGTGTCAGAGCCACGCAAATTTCATACGCCCACGATAGATAGAGACCGAACTGTCTCACGACGTTCTGAACCCAGCTCGCGTGCCACTTTAATGGGCGAACAGCCCAACCCTTGGGACCTTCTCCAGCCCCAGGATGTGACGAGCCGACATCGAGGTGCCAAACCCCTCCGTCGATATGAGCTCTTGGGAGGGATCAGCCTGTTATCCCCGGAGTACCTTTTATCCTTTGAGCGATGTCCCTTCCATGCGGAAACACCGGATCACTATGCTCTAGTTTCCTACCTGATCGACGTGTATGTCTCCCAGTCAAGCGCCCTTATGCCATTACACTCTACTGACGGTTACCAATCGTCATGAGGGCACCTTTAGAAGCCTCCGTTACACTTTTGGAGGCGACCACCCCAGTCAAACTACCCACCAAACAGTGTCCTCCTGTCCAGGAGTTAGAACTCAAATAATCAAAGGGCCGTATTTCAACAGCGACTCCACACAAACTGGCGTCTGCGCTTCAAAGTCTCCGGCCTATCCTACACATCAATTACCCAAATTCAATGTTAAGCTATAGTAAAGGTTCACGGGGTCTTTTCGTCCCATCGCGGGTAATCGGCATCTTCACCGATACTACAATTTCACTGAGCTCACGGTTGAGACAGTGTCCAGATCATTACACCATTCGTGCAGGTCGGAACTTACCCGACAAGGAATTTCGCTACCTTAGGACCGTTATAGTTACGGCCGCCGTTTACTGGGGCTTCAATTCAATGCTTCTCTTGCGATGACATCTCCTCTTAACCTTCCAGCACCGGGCAGGTGTCAGGCTGTATACGTGATCTTTCAATTTGGCACAGCCCTGTGTTTTTGTTAAACAGTTGCCTGGACCTATTCTCTGCGCCCTACGTCGCCGTAGGGACCCTTTATCCCGAAGTTACAGGGTCAGTTTGCCTAGTTCCTTAACCGTGAATCACTCAAGCGCCTTAGTATATTCAACCCGACTACGTGTGTCCGTTTGCGGTACGGGTACCTGAAGGATTAAGTTTAGCGGATTTTCTTGGGAGTATGATTACACGCGCTATTACCGTTTCCCGAAGGAATTGGTATACTATCAGGTTCGACTCTCTTTGTGGATTTGCCTGCAAAGATCAACATCTACACCCTTCAACGGACTATTCCGTCAGTCCGCGGCGTTGTCACGACTCCGTCTCCACGTCACTCCGTCAGGTAGTACAGGAATATTAACCTGTTCTGCCATCGGCATCACCGTTCGGCTGAGCCTTAGGACCCGACTAACCCTGATCCGATTAGCGTTGATCAGGAAACCTTAGTCTTTCGGCGAGGGGGTTTCTCACCCCCTTTATCGTTACTTATACCTACATTTGCTTTTCCACACGCTCCAGAAAAGCTCACGCTTCACCTTCAACGCGGAGTGGAATGCTCCCCTACCGATGTTTACACATCCCATAGCTTCGGTAAATTGCTTGATGCCCGATTATTATCCACGCCAAACTCCTCGACTAGTGAGCTGTTACGCACTCTTTAAATGAATGGCTGCTTCCAAGCCAACATCCTAGCTGTCTTAGCAATCTGACTTCGTTAGTTCAACTTAGCAATTATTTCGGGACCTTAGCTGATGGTCCGGATTCTTCTCCTTTAGGACATGGACCTTAGCACCCATGCCCTCACTCCTGTGATAGGACTAATGCGCATTCGGAGTTTATCAAGACTTGATAGGCGGTGAAGCCCTCGCATCTTATCAGTCGCTCTACCTCACATTAGTAACTCACAAGGCTGCACCTAAATGCATTTCGGGGAGTACGAGCTATCTCCAAGTTTGATTAGCCTTTCACCCCCACCCTCAGTTCATCCGGAAGCTTTTCAACGCTTATCGGTTCGGTCCTCCAGTTAGTGTTACCTAACCTTCAACCTGACCAAGGGTAGATCACTTGGTTTCGCGTCTACTCCTTCCGACTTATCGCCCTGTTCAGACTCGCTTTCGCTTCGGCTGCGCATCTCAAGATGCTTAACCTTGCCGGAAAAAGTAACTCGTAGGTTCATTATGCAAAAGGCACGCCGTCACAACTTACGCTGCTCCGACCGCTTGTAGGCGCATGGTTTCAGGGACTATTTCACTCTTCTGTTCGAAGTGCTTTTCACCTTTCCTTCACAGTACTGGTTCGCTATCGGTCTCTCGGGAGTATTTAGCCTTACCGGATGGTCCCGGCGGATTCACGCAAGATTTCTCGTGTCCCGCGCTACTCAGGATACCACTACGCTTCGTTTGGCTTCGAATACGGGACTATCACCCTCTATGGTTTCATTTTCCAAAGAATTCTTCTCACCAAATTTCTTGCGATATCGTGGTCCTACAACCCCAATTTTGCCGTAACAAAATTGGTTTGGGCTAATCCCCGTTCGCTCGCCACTACTTGGGGAATCATTATTATTTTCTTTTCCTGCAGGTACTAAGATGTTTCAGTTCCCTGCGTTAGCTTCCAACTTAGTTGGATGACATTCCTTCAGAATGCCGGGTTGTCCCATTCGGAAATCTTCGGATCAATGGTTATTTGCACCTTCCCGAAGCTTATCGCAGCTTATCACGTCCTTCATCGCCTCCGAGAGCCAAGGCATCCGCCATGCGCCCTTGCTTACTTTCTTCCAAACTGACTTCTTTCCGTATGGAGGACTGGTTACACAGTCTTGATACGTCAAGAACGTACGGTTCGATTATATACTTTTAGCTCTTTACTAAAATTTTTACTTTTTGGTTACATCATGTCAAAGATCGTTTCTCTTTTCAGAGACTGTGGAGAATAACGGATTCGAACCGTTGACCCTCTGCGTGCAAGGCAGATGCTCTAGCCAGCTGAGCTAATCCCCCAAAAGAGTTTCGGAGTAGTCCCAGGCAGAGTTGAACTGCCGACCTCTACATTATCAGTGTAGCGCTCTAACCAACTGAGCTATAGGACTA
>NZ_JANJZR010000148.1 GCF_024623065.1 Bacteroides acidifaciens | reverse complement strand
GAGATTTCAACAATACTTCTGCGTCCGACTTATACCCCAAAATTCGATGTTTTCAAATTTTTGTCATGTACTTAAATAAACTTCATATCTTAAAGGTCCGATCAATCAATGCCCTTTAAGATATGGCAAACAGAACGTTGAATATGGTAAAATTAAAAAGAGCATTTCAAATGCTGTCGGCTTCCACTCCTCAACGGGAAATATGTGCACAACTGCACATAGGCCGTGGAGTCTTAAACCGATACAAGAAATTGGCCGATGAAGCCAAAGTTGATTACGGCACAATAGGCCGGATGAGTGAAGGGCAAATCCACAGTCTGCTGCAGTCTCCACCAACCCCTAAACCTTCTGAACAGAAAAACGAGTTGAAAGAGCTGTTGCCAGACTATGCAGAAGATCTTGCCAGACACCGCCACCTGACCATACAGTTGCTACACGAGGAATATCTCAAGGAGCATCCCAACGGCTATGCGTACACGCAGCTCAAGAAGCATATCCGTGATTATCAGTATGCCAACAACCTGTCTTACCACAACACTTACATCTCGGGATGTGAGATGCAGATTGATTTTGCTGGTGACAAGCTCTATGTTACAGACCGGAAAAGTCAGGAGCATATACCCGTAGTTGTCCTCTGCTGTATGCTGCCGTTCAGCGGTATGGGCTATGCCAAAGCCATGTATCATGCAAGCATGGAATACTTTTTCAGTGGCTTGTCGGATGCCATAACCTATTTTGGAGGATGTCCTGAGGTGTGCAAGAGCGACAACATGACCCAATGGATGAAAAAGTCAGACCGTTACGAGCCTACATTCAACAATGCTGCGCTGGAATGGTCAAGCTACTACAATACTACCCTGGAGGCTTGCCGTGTACGGAAGCCACGTGATAAAGGTCCTGTAGAAGGAATCGTATACAAGTTCTACCAGTTTATATATGCTGCCATCCGGCATGAAGTGTTCCATTCTTTGGATGAGCTCAACAGCCGTATCTTTGAATTGACAGACAAGTTTAATGACCGTCCTTCCAGAACTACCGGAAAAAGCCGCAGGAGTGTGTTTGAAGCCGAAGAACAAGGCTGTCTTGGGCCGCTCCCCATCACCCCTTTCCGCTTCCGTTACCGCAAGGAAGTGAAACTGACCGGTGATTACCATGTCACCGTAGGACGGCTTGAAGAACGGCATCTTTACAGCGTCCCATACATTTATGTAGGACAAAGAGTAACCGTGGTCTGGGATACAGAAACCGTGGAAGTATATCTGAACACCCAACGAATAGCCCTGCATAAAAGAAGCTTCATAGCCGGACGTTCTACAGAGGACGCGCACATGCCTGAGAATCATCTGGAATACCAGCACAGCAAAGGACGGAATGCCGCCTTTTACCTGGAAGAGGCAGAGGTTATCGGCATGTATACACTGAAAGCCGTAGAAAAGGTATTGGCTTCACCGAAGTACGTAAGCCATGCCTACCGCTCTTGCGAAGGTATATTGTCCTTGCGTAAAAAATATGGTAAGGAAAGGCTTGAGAATGCCTGCAAGCGTGTGTCTGAAAGCGGAACCGTAACTTACAGCATGCTCAAGAATATCCTTCAGAACAATCTGGATAAAGCTGAAAACCGACCCAATGTATGCTGTATCCCAACCAATGAATATGTACGGGGTGCAGAAGCGTTTTCCAACATTTAAACTCTTATTTATATGAATACACAAGAAACCGTCATACAACTCAAGGAGTTGAAACTGAAGGGAATGGCGAATACGCTGGAATCCCTGATGACTCTTCCGGTGCAAAGCCGTCCCTCATTTGATTTTGCCATAGCCAAGATGGTAGAGGCAGAAATATTGGAAAGGAAGGAACGTAAAACAGAAATGTTCCTCAAAACCAGCAAACTCCGCTACAGTGCCATGATTGAGGATGTTGCCTGTGGGGCAGAACGCAACATTACAACTGAACAGCTGGCTGCACTGGCCGACTGTTCCTTCATACGCAGACATGAGAATCTGCTGATACAAGGTAAATGCGGCTGTGGAAAGACCTTCCTGGCATGCGCCATTGGCAGACAAGCCTGCACCTTGGGCTTCAGAACCGTCTATCTTAATATGAACCGGTTCATCGAGAAAATCACACTGTCCAAACTGGACAACACCTTCCTCAAGATGATTACTTCCTTGGAGAAGAATGACCTGATTATATTGGACGACTTCGGTCTGCAGCCGATGGACACCAATACCAGGTTGGCTCTGCTTCAGATCCTGGAAGAGAGATATGAACGAAAGTCAATGATCATCGCATCACAGCTTCCTATCTCAAAATGGTATGATTACATAGGAGACCCAACCTTGGCGGATGCCATTATGGACCGTCTCGTGGCCAACGCTAATAAAATTGAGTTAAAAGGCGAGTCTATGAGACAGCGAAAGAAAAAATAATATACATTTGCAAAGAATCTTACAGAACTGAATGCGGTACCGTTTGCAGCGTCATGACGGTACCGATTGCAGCGCTACAATGGTACCGATTCAGCGCTATCGTCACTAACAGACCTTCAGAACCGTGGAGTCGAAGATATTCTTATTGCCTGTATAGACGGCTTGAAAGGTTTTCCTGAAGCAATCCAAAGTGTTTATCCCAATACAGCCGTACAACTTTGTGTTGTACATCAGATTCGTAATTCCATCAAATATGTAGGCTCCAAAAATCAAAAGGAATTCCTGAAGGATTTGAAATGCGTTTATCAGGCTGTAAATAAAGAATCTGCAGAAAATGAACTTCTTAAGCTGGAAGAGAAATGGGGTGAACAGTATCCTATCGTCATCAGATCATGGCAAGACAATTGGGATAAGCTATCCGAATACTTCCAGTACACTCCGGCTATCCGTAAACTCATATATACCACAAATACTGTTGAAGGGTATCACCGTCAGATCCGTAAGGTAACAAAAAACAAAGGCGTGTTCCCATCGGATACAGCCCTTGAGAAACTAGTTTATCTTGCATACCGCAATATACGGAAGAAGTGGACCATGCCACTGGCTAACTGGGCTACAATCTCACAACAATTAGCCATAAAGTTTGGAGAGCGATTTAAATTATTGTAATTTTACGCTCGTCGGGACGGGTGGTCCCGCCCCTTGGCGCTGGCCGTTCCCCGACCGATGAGTTTTCTAATAGGAAATAATGCGTGACACAGTTTATTTTACACTACCTTAGATGCTATATTTTATGCAGCTATTTAAGAAATTAATAGTCCGAGCAATTAGTATTCCCCAATATGCTACAATTCTGAATATTTTTTTAAGTAACTAATCAAAATTAAGCAGCATTATGTTTAAGTTTAATACCCAAGGTATCCCCGACAGCCGCCAATGCCCT
>NZ_JANJZR010000147.1 GCF_024623065.1 Bacteroides acidifaciens | reverse complement strand
AGACCTGTAACCTGTGCCGCAGCCTTAAAATCATAGCCGAACAGTGCGGTCTGGGATGTCACCTGACATTCTATCAGGCGAGGCACAGTTTTGCGACCCTTATCTGCCTGAGCAACGGGGTTCCGATAGAAACCATCAGCAAGATGATGGGACATTATTCCATACGCACCACCCAGATATATGCCGAGATAACCAACCACAAAGTGAGCAGGGATTTGGAAACCCTGTCTGAAAATACCAAAGGCAAATATGCGTTGCCCGATGACGGTATGCCGTCACGGGTGTTCAAATGCGGAAATTACAGCGGTTGGAAAAAGGAGTGTGCATCAAATGATGAAACTAAAATCAAGTGACAATGAATAGAGGAATAATAACAATCAGTGAAAAGGGTGTGGTCATTATGCCGACCGCACCCGTGTGGATGACACAATTTGAGATAGCCGACCTATTCGGAACATTCTCATGCGATGTCCGCAAAGCGATTCATACCATTTACAAGCACAAGGAACTGAATGAACTTGATACAATGAAGTATCTCAGGCAAGCGGATGGAATCAGTTATGACGTTTACAGCCTTGAAATGATTATAGCCGTTGCATTCAGGATATGCAGTAAAGAGAGTGTCTTGTTCAGACGGTTTATAATAAATGAAATTAGTGGCACTAAGAGAGGAACTCCGGTTACATTGTTTGTTTCCTGTGGCAGGGATAACAACCGATGGTATAGTTGAGGTTCATCCCATCAGTCACTCGTTCCCGATGCACGGATGCAAAGGTAGCGTATGGCTTGATGGCAGCGGCAAGGTCGGGCGACAGAGCCGTTTCGGGCAGAATCTTCCTCCTGAGGAGCGTATTCAGCCCGAAAACCTTGTCACTGCCTGCCATACGCTTGAAGAGCATCCGGCAACGGAAACAAGCGACTGGCGGGAAATCAGAAGATAGAAAAGAATGGCTTACAGACGAAGCAGGATATTGGTGTTTCATCTGTAAGCCATTCCTTTTTTCTTTATGTTAAAAGTCCATTGCTCCGCAACCATAGAGCAGACGGCAAACTGCGCTCCTTCAAGAAAATCATGTGCCTGTCAGCCGATAGGCGGAACGGTAGCCGTCAGCAAGCATCCTTTCGATGTCGGATTCACGGTAGAGGATTTTGCCACCCAACTGGATATAGGCGATACGCCCTTCATTGCGGTAGTCCTGAAGTGTCCGGCGGCTCACCTTCAACCGTGCCGACACCTCCTTGTCAGTAAAGAAACGCTCACCGTTCAGTGTCGGGCGGTAATTGGCGGTCAGATGCTCGAAGCTGTCCAAAAGACGGTCGAGACTGCCCATGAAGTGGATTATCCACTCGCTGTCCTTGTTAATCAGTTCATTCATGTTACTTTGGATTTAGTGGGTATTGTTAGTTTACTTCGTTCATTTCATCAAGTTTATATCGTTCTTCCTTTGAACTTTGCTTCTTTGCGCCTGTCCTCCACAACGGAAACAATGCGCTGTACATCATCGGGACGGTAGTAGGTCTTGTGGCTTATCTGCGAGTAAGCCAGCGTCCCATTGTCCCGAAGGGTCTGCAACGTGCGTGGGCTGATGTTGAGTATCCGGCACACGTCCTGATTGTCCATCCACTCGCCCATTGTCTTCTCTCCGTGCCGCCGGCAGATGGCATCCATGTGGCGGACGAAACGGTCGAACTTGGCGACCATCGCCTCAAAGGTCTTTCTTTCAATTGATACGATTTCCATATACATACTTTTTATTGTTACTGTTTCTTTTGCCGCAAAGGAATACATAATCTGTTATCCGGCAATGGATTTCCAGAAAGTGGAAGCATGTGGCACAGGTTGGTAGAGGTTGGCACAGATTGGGGCTATATTCTTAATTCCGGAAATCAGCAATGTGGCAAGAGAAAAAACAAGGGCTTAATTCAAACCTGACTGTAATCGCACCTTTGTTCTTCCGGCTATTCACGTCCGGCAAATCAGTGAAGTCCTCACCGGTGTCTCTGTCACCATAAAGCAAAGTCACACAAAATTGCCTGATCGGGCCCAAACGCTTGACTGACTGCACTGAAGTATCTTACTTTACTTGCGATAATCGGTTGAGGCATAAACCAAGACCATGGTAATAACTTAATCTATTTGTTTTTATGGCAACAAAAAAAGAATCAGTCATCAGTGAACAACAAGTTCAGGAAATCGTGGAAAGAATGGGACGCAGAGAATCCCGCAGTGAGAAGTCTATGGACGACTTCTACCGGAACATCGGTCTGGAGCCGGAACATCTGGCACAACCCGTCAAGACCATCACGAAAAAAGCGGAAACAGCTACGGTGGATGAACCGTCAGGCGAAACACCTGAAGATATGGCAGTGCCGCAGAAGCGTGTCAGCAGCAAACAACGCAGGCTGTCGCTGGACGAGTACCGTACCGCTTACCTGCAAGTTCCTAAGATAACCGACCGCAAGCCCGTGTTCGTCAGCGGTGAGGTGCGTGACCGGCTGGACGGGATTGTCCGCCGTCTCGGCGGGCGTGGCATGAGTGCTTCGGGACTTATCGAGAACCTCGCCCGCCTGCACCTTGAAACCTACCGGGAGGACATCGAGCAGTGGCGCAAACTCTGAGCGGATTACGGTAGAACCAATCAAGTCGGTGGATATACTCCATCGGCTTGACCGATATTCCAAATGAGTTATTATACTCACAAACCAATCCGACAGGCGGAGGATTCTTGTGTCCTCAAAGACACAGCAAGATATGTTTTCAGTTACCCGAATAATTCTAAGTAACTGAAAACACCTTCACCGCCGTGGGCAGAATTATCCTCCGCAGTCGGATAATTTCGGGGTTCCTTAATCAAAGATTAAACAATGGACAAGCCATAAAATTAAAAGAACAAGAGAATGGAAAAGAAGAGCAAGTACGGGAGAAATCCCAAATTGAACCCGAAGACGCACTGCGTGATGGTGCGCTTCGATGATGAGGAATGGAACAAATTTCTCACGATGTACGAAGAATCACAGGTGTATGCGAAAGCTGTTTTTCTGAAGGCGCATTTCTTCGGGCAGAAGTTCAAGGTGCTGAAAGTGGACAAGACGCTGGTGGACTACTACACCAAACTGTCGGACTTCCACGCCCAGTTCCGTGCCATCGGTACGAACTACAATCAGGTCGTTAAAGAGTTGCGCATCCACTTTTCGGAGAAGAAGGCGATGGCGTTGCTCTACAAGTTGGAGAAACATACCATCGACCTTGTGAAACTGAGCCGGGAGATCGTGGAACTTTCAAGGGAGATGTATGCTAAGTGGGAACAACAGAAAGGATAAATTCCATTGTACACCTAAAAAATACTGTAGGTACACAGCCCTGTGAAATAATGCGAAACGCCGAGAATTTCATAGGGTCCACCATATCATCATCGGACGTCCGGAACTATATGCAAAAGATGGGAATCGACCGAAAGGATTGAAAATATAATTCTTATCATAGAAACGACTTTGTCATTATGCGCAGTCGTTTCTATGTTTCATTTACC
>NZ_JANJZR010000146.1 GCF_024623065.1 Bacteroides acidifaciens | reverse complement strand
TCCGGTCTTTCCTCTTCCATGGTGGAAGCCATGCAACAAGCCGAAATCGACCAGGTGGAAGCAAAATACGATGTTCTCATACAAGAAGCCGAAAACAACGGGGAAGATACTGCCGCCCTGGAAGAAGAGAAGGAAAATAAGAAACTGGAGATTCAAAAGAAGTATGCGGATGTAAATTTTGCTATCAAGTGTTCCCAGATCATAGCAGATACAGCCGTTTCGATTATGAAGGCGTACGCGGACTTAGGACCGATCGCCGGAACCGTTGCTGCAGCAATGCTTGCGGCTACCGGTGTGGCCCAGCTTGCATCAGCCAAAGCAGAACGGGACAGAATTAAAAACATGTCCCTGAAAAACACTACTGGCAGCAAGACCGCCACGGCTGAACGTGTTGTTTCCGGTTCTTCCGGTGGTGGATATTCGGAAGGTGGTTACACTGGTCCCGGTGGGCGTTATGAAGTGGCCGGCGTTGTTCATAAGGGAGAATATGTGGTACCACAGCCGGAAATGAATAATCCTAAAGTAATCGACGCTGTTAGCACTATCGAAGCGATCAGGCGGCAGCGTACCAATGCGAACCCGTTGCCACAGAATCCGGGTGAATATGCGGAAGGCGGTTACGTTACCTCTTATGCAGGGGATTCTTCCTACCGGGAGTTCCTGGAAGCGGCAAAGGAGCTTCGCGCCTCTTGCGAGGCTATCAAGTTGATAAAAGCCTATATCGTTTACCAGGATTTGGAAAAAGTCAAAGAAACTATAGATAACGCCCGCGATACCTTTACACGCGGAAAATATAAGTAATCATTATGCTAAAGATTAAGACGAACAAAGGTTATATGGATTTAGGGGGTGACTTTACCGTACAGATTGACGAAAAATCCCCGGTCATGAACGATCGAGGATCACAAACTGTACCGGTTACAATTCCATGTACCAGTAATAATGCTAAAATAATCGGCTTTGCTCACCGGCTTGATATGAGCGTAAAACCGATGAATGAAGATCAGGCATGTACGGTATTGGACGGGGTATATAAACGTACCGGGAAGATAAATATCGTTTCCGCCGGTAAAAAAGAAGGTATTACCCTTAACATCGGCTTTGACAATTCGGAAGCTTACAGTGCTTGGAAAGCAAAGAAATTAAATGCTATTACATTACCCGTGAAGGAATATAACAGTGTTAATTCTCTTTGTGTGCATTTGCAACAAGTTTTAGGAGGTTATCAGGCTGATTATGCCGTATTTCAGATTATGACCGGTAACGATTCAAAAGATAACCAGTCTTACCCCAAATACCTGAATTATATCACACCTGTTTCAGAAGGAAGCAAAGTTTATCGGTTACGTTATCAAGCAAGAACAGAAACTTTTTTAGTAAATGGAACTCCGACCGCAGTAACACTTCCAGAAGGTTACGGCGTGACAGCCTTTTTATATGTATGGCGTGTACTGGAACTTGTTTTTTCCGAATTTGGATATACAATAACGGAAAATCCTTTTAAAACGGATAAACAGCTATATAACTTGGTAATCCTGAATAATGCGGCCGACTGTTGTGTTAAAGGAAAACTTTCTTACGCAGATTTAATGCCGGATTGTACGGTAGATGACTTCTTAAACGCCCTGTATGTGCGTTTCGGGCTGGTTTACAATATTTCTTCCGATACGAAAACAGCCACGTTAAGATTAATCCGGGATATTGTGGATGATGTTCCGGACATTGATTTATCCCGTAGCCTGACGGATGAACCTTTAATAACGTATGAAACGGCCCGGCAAATGAAGTTGTCGGCCAAGACTTCCTTTACCGGGGCGGCTCCCTCCGTTGAAAGGTTTGAAGACTACTTGAAAGATCAGAAAGTCGCAAGGTTAACTAAAGTTGATATATCTAAAAGGGTGATACATCTAAATTATGAGGAAACAACGGGACGGTGGTTCAAATGGGATGAAGATAATAACCGCCTTACTTATTCTTCGTCGAGTTTCTTTTCTTGGGATCGGAAAACCGATAATATAGAAGATAACGAATTAACCAGCGATGATGAATGTGTTCCAATGGATTTTGCCCCGAATGATATTCTTTCCCCTCAATATCTGGCTGATTACGTGCACCGTTACACGTATCTTAAAACCTCCTCTAATAATAACGATGAAGACTCGGAGAAGGTGGAAACACCGTTATCCTTCGTGTTTGCGTTTACGTCTTCCCAAAATAGTAAATATCCTTTCGGTTCTGTGTTACCTTACACCTCTGACGCCGAAGAGGTTATATTAAGAGACGGAAGCAAACATACAATGTCGCTATTTTTTCAATATGATAATGGCCTGTTTTTTAACTTCTGGAAGAAATACGACGCTATATTAAGACATTCATTCAATAAGATAGAGGCAAACGTTTTGTTACCGGTTCACCGGCTTACGGGTATGGATATCTTAACACCGGTAATACTTCGAGGACAATATTTACTTTTTGACGGGCTTTCTTATTCTCTTCCGGCAAATAAGATTGTACCCGTTGATCTGACATTAAGAACACTCCGGTTGATTGGTCCGTACGATTTGGATAAGGAACAAGAAACACCCGTTTTTGGTTCCAAGCTTTTTGCATGGGAATTTATAAGTTCAAATATAGAAACTGCCAAAGAGAATGAAAGGAACAGGATTTTACAACAGGCGAGGGATGAATGGAATAAAAGGCCGACCGCTGTGAACGAAATGAAATCAATAACTTACTCGCTTGACGGATATACAACCCGTAATGATGATAAATACCTGGTTGAAAACTATCCCCAGGAAGCGGGAATTACATTGCAAAGGAACTATAAATGTAAAGCGACAGCAATAATAAGTATCTACTACGAGCCTGGAAGTTTTACTCCCGGTACATATCGGGATGTTACGTATGAATCCGAATTTGAATATATAGATACTTTTGTTTCTGTTGTCTATTCCGGTTAATTTCGTCCTTTACTCTTCCTTTTATAAACCCAACTTTTGCACTATGGAAAAGCAGAATAATATCGTACTTGCCCCGTCCACTTCACAAGTAACGGAGCTTTATAATCTCTGGAGGGAGAACCACTCGGGCCGGCTTGCGGACTTTTATAAGTTTATGGTAAATCCTTCGGCTGTCAGGGATCGTTTTATTTCTTCTTTGGAGATGCAATATGATTTAATAGGAAGTTTTATTGTAACCAAAATAGCAAAGCAATGAGTGCCAGCGATGAAGCTTTAAAAGTGAATATATATCCAACAGGAAACGCCTTTACACGTAATCCTATTTTTCTATCTGTATTATCCTATTCTATGGCTACATACAGTATCAGGATGAATAATGAAGAAGTGTTCAAAGGAAACGGAATCGGGGAATTTCGTGTTAATATAGCCGAGATTGTCGAAACCGGAATATCAGGCACACGGATTTTACCGGAGGGTACGAATCATATATTTGCTGTTTCCGGTTTGTCGGCCGAAGTAACTATACGTGTGGTAAATGAGGGAGAAGAAGAATGTAACTTGTCTTTTACCGCCTGGAAAGGGGGAATTTCCAAGAAAGAGTTTAAACGTCTTCGAAATTTGGGAACCGATATATTT
>NZ_JANJZR010000145.1 GCF_024623065.1 Bacteroides acidifaciens | reverse complement strand
CCCCCCCCCGGCTTTCAGCGCATTCAGCTTTTCAGGACTTGACAATAGAGCTATTATATTCACCGTGGTGGGTATATATACTCACCATACTGGAGCTATATGCCCACCACGCGGAGTATATAGATTCATCACCCAAAGAAAGTAAAGGTATACACTTTTGCATTCAGGAGTGACTTCAGCTAAAAACACCGATGAAAAGGGACTTTTTTGAAGAGCTGAAAGCTGAAGGCGTTTTTTTACTTTTTATATTTGGCAGGAGACTTAGCTGTAACAAATAGGAATTTTAACTGTAACAAGTAGGAGACTTGACCGTAAGAAGTACTACACTCAATGAAATGACATAGGAGACTTGAGTAAGTCAAGTACATGGCCCGGCTTACTTCAGTAGTGCTTTGGTTCATCCCTGCACAAGAAATGTGTTCTCCGAACCTATTTTTGAACTTTGGTTTAAAAGAGAGTGCTATAAATAGAATAGTCAACCAACATTTATTTTGTTTTTCAACGGGTTTTATTCACATCATTCACTATATTTGCATAGTTTATCTTTCCATTTAATGCAAAAAAGGAACAAATGACTACAAATTCAAACGAAACCTTTGCAGCCGTACAGGCAGCAAGCCGGGAATTAGCCTTGCTGAGTGATGACATCATCAATCAGATTTTAAATGCAGTGGCTGACGCAGCAGTTGCAGAAACGCCTTTCATTCTTGCCGAGAATGAGAAAGATCTCACACGAATGGACAAAAATGATCCGAAATACGATCGGCTGAAATTGACGGAAGAACGTTTGAAAGGTATCGCAGCGGACACACGTAATGTAGCTACCCTCCCCTCTCCTTTAGGTAAAGTACTGAAAGAGACTGTTCGTCCTAATGGAATGAGATTGACGAAGGTCAGCGTTCCTTTTGGAGTGATAGGAATCATTTATGAAGCACGTCCTAATGTCAGTTTCGATGTATTCTCTCTTTGCTTGAAGAGCGGGAACGCTTGCGTTCTGAAAGGTGGAAGTGACGCAGACTGTTCCAACCGCGCTATCATCAATGTGATTCATGAAGTACTGAAAAGATTCAATGTCAATCCCCATATTGTAGAACTACTTCCGGCTGACAGAGAAGCTACGGCAGCATTACTGAATGCAGCAGGCTATGTTGATTTGATTATTCCCAGAGGAAGTAGTGGACTTATCAATTTTGTACGCGAGAATGCAAAGATTCCCGTTATTGAGACAGGGGCTGGCATTTGTCATACTTACTTTGATGAGTTTGGAGACGTAAGCAAGGGGGCGGATATTATCCATAATGCCAAGACACGCAGGGTGAGTGTATGTAATGCGTTGGACTGTACTATCGTGCACGAGAAAAGACTGGCTGAACTCCCCGTGCTTTGTGAGAAGTTGAAAGGTAGTAATGTGATTATTTATGCTGACCCGCTAGCTTATCAGGCATTAGAAGGACACTATCCTGCCGAACTCTTGCAGCATGCGAAGGCAGAAAGTTTCGGAACTGAGTTTCTGGATTACAAAATGGCCGTCAAGACCGTGAAGAGCTTTGAAGATGCCTTGGGGCATATCCATGAAAACAGTTCGAAGCATAGCGAATGTATCGTCACGGAAAACAAGGAACGTGCGGCGTTGTTTACAAAGATAGTAGATGCCGCTTGTGTATATACTAATGTATCCACCGCTTTCACCGACGGAGCACAATTCGGTTTAGGAGCCGAAATAGGTATCAGCACGCAGAAACTGCATGCACGGGGCCCGATGGGACTGGAAGAAATCACTTCTTACAAGTGGATCATCGAAGGAGATGGACAAACTAGAAGAAGTTGAGAGTTAAGAGTTGAAAATTGAGAATTAAAAATAAATGATATGAAGAAATTTACTTGTGTACAGGACATCGGCGATTTAAAATCGGCCCTTGCAGAAGCATTTGAAATCAAGAACGATCGCTTCAAATATGTCGGATTGGGCAGGAATAAGACATTAATGATGATCTTCTTCAATTCCAGCCTGCGCACCCGTCTCAGCACACAGAAAGCGGCACTGAATCTGGGAATGAACGTTATGGTGCTGGATATCAACCAAGGCGCCTGGAAATTGGAGACCGAACGGGGTGTTATCATGGATGGCGACAAGCCGGAACATTTATTAGAGGCTATTCCTGTAATGGGATGCTACTGTGATATAATCGGAGTACGTTCGTTCGCCCGTTTCGAGAATCGTGACTTCGACTATCAGGAAACGATTCTGAATCAATTCATCCAACACTCGGGACGTCCGGTATTCTCCATGGAGGCAGCAACCCGCCATCCGCTACAGAGTTTCGCTGACTTGATTACAATTGAAGAGTATAAGAAAACTCCACGTCCGAAAGTGGTCATGACCTGGGCACCGCATCCCCGTCCATTGCCGCAGGCCGTTCCAAATTCTTTTGCGGAATGGATGAACGCTACCGATTATGATTTTGTCATTACCCACCCTGAAGGATACGAACTGGCTCCCGAATTTGTAGGAAATGCCAAGGTAGAGTATGACCAGATGAAGGCTTTTGAAGGAGCCGACTTTGTATATGCCAAAAACTGGGCTGCTTATGCAGGCAATAATTACGGACAGATATTGAGCAAAGACCGCACATGGACAGTAAGCGACCGCCAGATGGCCGTCACCAACAATGCTTATTTCATGCACTGCCTGCCGGTTCGCAGAAATATGATTGTCACGGATGATGTCATTGAAAGTCCGCAATCAATCGTCATTCCGGAAGCTGCCAACCGTGAAATCTCGGCAACAGTCGTTCTGAAGAAATTGCTTGAAAGCATCTAGCATTACAAAAAACATATGCACATGAGAAAAAACAAACTAACAGCCATTTTGCTATGCCTGTCTCTTGCAGGCATAGCAAATGCCCAGGAGAAAAGCCCTCAGGTAATAAAATCAGAGCCGCAATTAGAAGACATCTACAATGTACTGGAAGCTATGGATACTCATATTTTCCGTTTCGACTTGAAAGAGTTCCTGAACAAAACATATTCAGTCAACGTCTATGTAGACGAATACGAAAAAGGGAAATCACCCAAGCAAGCACATAGCATCAGGCTTGGAAACAATATCCAGTCGTTGAATGTAGTACCGGAAGAACACCGGCAAGCTTTCCGGGAAATAAAACATATTCCGGAAGGAAAAAACGAATGGGAAGAAATAAAAGAACTGGCAGTGTATCTTAGAAAGTCCAATGATTCAACTTCAGTCTGTACCATCAACGTGCCTGGAGCCATGCGGGGCGGTGTGCCTTTAAAATTACGGCCGGTAGAGAAATATCATTCCTACGTTTATTATCCGCGCCCATTCAAATTTCAGACTATAAAAGAGGGAGAAGAAGAACATTTCAAAATTCCCCTGATTTTATACGGTTCAGCCTGGCTGGACGAGAAATATAACATCATCCGATTCTGCGGAGAGAAAGAAATTGACCCGGAAATGAAAGCGGAAATACTAAAAGATATACCACATTATTATATAATAGGGATAGAATTCAAATCTGACAAGAAAGAATGATTCAATCTTTTAGAGCCTGTTTAAATTCTCTTCAGTCATAATATTATAGCTGATATTTTAACTTACCCCGGCTCTTCTTGTCGCGT
>NZ_JANJZR010000144.1 GCF_024623065.1 Bacteroides acidifaciens | reverse complement strand
CGAGTATTCCGATAATAAACGGAAAAATCTCTGTTGTAATACACTTTCCATGTAGTGTTGAAATTATATTATTAATCGTCTTTGTTTTTCATTTTCACATATCCATTTGCATAATTCCCTATAATATTGTGATTATCATCATAAATATAGCCATTGGAATAATATCCTTTAAGTATTCTCTTTGAACTATAAATATATCCGTTAGTATAATTACCAATCGTTTCACCTTGCTTGTCAAATATATATCCATTTCGATAGGTAATCAATGACGTTTTGCATGAACCGAAACATAAAACACTCAGAATTAGTAACAATGTTCTCATATCATTTTTGAATTAGTATCTAAATCTTGATGTATCAATCTTTTTTACCTCTTTTTTCTTATATCCACCAAAGCGATAACTGAAATGTAGAGTAAATGCTCGTGAATAAAATCCGCTATTCATATTCAAGTTTTGCTCCTTAAAACGAACTCGTGTTGCAGGCATTCCCGTATCAAATATATCATTGCAATGGGCGGATAAGCTCAATTTGTCATTGGCGAAATTCCACCGTAATCCGGCAGTGAGATTAAAAATAGATTCTATATCAAATGTCCCTTGTATGACGGGCGTCTGTACATTTCCCATCAGTTCGAAAGACAAATTCTTATTTACCTTAAACGTATTATCCAGTGTGCCGCTAAATACCCATTTCTTACGATTGAAAGGAATGTCGAAAAAATTATCACAGCGTTGGTGCATTTGCATACCGACTAAGGTCAATCGGGAATCCAGCCAGTTTCCTGCCTTAAAAGGCAATATGATGTTTGCGCCCCATACCTGCATATAGTTCCAATTTGTATTTTTATAGATTAGTGCCAGCCTGTCAGTCGATTGATAGGCGGTTTGAGTGAAATAATCTGAGGTGTACGTGAAAAACAAACCAAAGATGTATTTCTGCTTCCATATATAATTCCCATTCAGGTTATAGTTTGTCATCGGTTTCAACCCCGGCGTTCCCCATAATTCTGTATATCCATTAAGATAACTGACGGAAGATTGCATATCCCAATAGCTTGGATAAGTTTTGTCCGTAGATAATGAAAGTTGAAACATATGTTTCGGTGTTTTAAAGTAAATCAATGATGCTTGTGGGTAAACTGCCCATTTATGATAATTGCCAATCGTATAATATTCTCCCGTAGCAGAAACGGATAAAGACGTACCTGTTGTATAGTTTTTGCTCAATGATACATAAAAGCTGGTAGTTTGTTCTCTTAGATTGGAATATGTGTTTTGAGTTTGAATGTTACCTGTCACTTTATCATAAGTTTGGAAATCAATGTCTTTAGCAAATCGGTAGGAAACTCCATAACCCAGATTCCATCTTTTGGGTAAAGACTGTTTCCGGTCTGCATAGATAGAATAGCGATCTATCTTTTGTCCGCCAACCATAGAGAAACTACTCTGATTTCCATCTTGATAATTTGCGTATAGCCTTTGATTATTATTGGAAGTATAATGTGTATAATCACCACCTATTTCAATTCCGAACCCCAAATGATATTGCAATGTAATATTGTGCATTTGATTGTCAACATATTTATCCACATTGCTGGTTTGGTAGTTGCCTGATGTCCGGCTGTTATTATGCTGGTCGGGGGTATAACTGCCTGTGTATGCTACATTGATATTGTTTTTGTTGTTGAAGTTATATTCAAAAGCTACTCTAAGGTCGTGCTTCCAGTACTTACTACGTAACTGTTCGTTTTGTATGATATGATGTGGTTCATCTTTTAGCGTATGTTTGGAATCAAGGTCTATGTATTCTATCTTTTTTACGTTATTTGCTCCGTACATTACATCAAAAGCCATTTTGGGAGTTGATAAACGAAAATTTCCATTCATTCCCCCGTCATTGAAGTACTGGTTCTTATAGTCAGCACTTATCTCCCCCTGAAAAGAGTAATCGTTTGCATGCTTTAAAACAAGATTAATGACTGCTCCCCGTACATGATATTCAGGAGGTGCGCTATACATCACTTCCGCTTTTTCTACACGATTCACCGGAGTATTGCGCAAAATTGTTTCAAGCTGTCCGGCATCCATTGTGGTAGGTTTCCCATTTAGAATAACAGTCAGTTTTCCTGCTCCAGCCAAAGTTAGTATTCCTCTGTCTTCTTGCACTCCCGGTATTTTTGTCAATGCTTCATACGCATTGTTTACGAGTTGATTTTGGGTAAGAACAGCAAGATTATATCCTAAAAGTCCATTCTCCACTTTTACAAAAGGACGTTCCGCCTTTATGATAACTTCATCCAAAGCATAGTCTTTAGGTTGAAGTTGAATAATTCCGGCATCATTTCCCTTACCTGTCATCTGTTTTGTTTCATACAAAAGGTGTTGTATTATCAATCGGTATTCTTCCTGTTGGCTTTTAAAAACGAATATGCCGTCAGCATTGGAAATGGATGCGCCTATATAAGTCGAATCCATTGTTTGCAAAATAATAGTCGCACCGTCTATAGGCAGTTGTTTGTCATCTATTATTTTTCCGTTAATCGTTTGCCCCCAAGCGACTGTTTGAGAGCAACCTAAAAATAGGTAGAAAAATGTCAATGTTATTATTTTATTTAATCGCATCATACGAATTCAGTTTATTGATTACAAGACTACTAAAAGGTAAAAAAAACTCCTGCACCAAAGAACCATTCCCATTTTTTTTGTATTATGTTATATTGGTAGTTCGTTTGGGATTTAATAATGGCATGTTTACCTATCTCATATGAAAATCCTGCTCCTACCTTATAAGGGATAGAAGTTGCCGGAAGTATCACACTACGTTTTTTGTCCAGTGTATAGCTTCCATATACACTAAAATGTAATTTCTTGTTTAAAGGAATAGTCATGTTTGTTTTTTGTTGAATCTTTATAAGAGGGAGATTTTTATCTATCCGACTATTTATCATAAGGCTTTTGCATTTTAGATTTCCATTCAATAGATTATTGTTATGATTTAATTTGTAGTGAAACGTTGTGGCACACTCAATATTTACTACATTCGGAAAATCTTCTTTAAAATCAATATCTAACCTAAAATCATCCCAGTACCTATTATCGTCTTTTGGCGAATGACCAATAATAGACTGTTCCAGTTCCCTTTTAAAAGCATCATCAATATGGATAGGCATTTCTCCTTTCAGCATTTTGGTCAATCGGACAGAATCGTTTGGAGTCCACCCGTTTTGTACTTGTGCATTGACTGAACGGGCGAGAAATAAAAAAAATAACAAAAATATTGCTGTCTTCCAAACGTTTGAAATTATCTGATTAGTCGCATCCATACTTCATTTAAGCCTTATCCGCTAATACATCTTCTTTAATTTTGGTATTGTACACAGTTCTTTGTGCTTACCAAGTGGTTTGTTCCAATGCCTCAGAGGTAAAGACAGGAATAGGAATATCGTTGTTACTACAACTTGTTAGACACGAGAGAGTACAGATAATAAATACGGAAAACATCATGTGAAAAGTAATTTTCTTCTTCATCTTATTGCTGTTTTAAGTAATTGAACATTGATTTCTTGAAATGGCAAAATACGGAAGAATAAAGAAAAAAGAAGGTGTGTCAAAATGCGCACCTTCTTTTTTTATGCACAAAGCCCCTACTTTCACAAGCTGGGGCTTTGT
>NZ_JANJZR010000143.1 GCF_024623065.1 Bacteroides acidifaciens | reverse complement strand
TAACAAAGTCACAGAGTGTATCCATAATAATATAGACCGGCCGACCTCCTTACAGACAATGGCCGGTATCGCATGCTTTTCACCCTTCCACTTCCATCGTGAAAGGCTCAGACACCCAACAACTGTTTCAACTCAGCCACTCCTTCAGAAGCTCCTTTCTGAATCACATGAATCGGACGGGAAGTATGTGTATCTACCGGTTTCGGGTCAATCAGGTACACCTCTGCTCCTCTCGGTACATAATGAAGCAATCCCGCAGCAGGATACACGTTGAGCGAAGTGCCGATAATTACGAAAATATCCGCTTTCTCCACATATTGAATGGCTGTCTCTATTTCGGGCACTGCCTCACCAAACCATACAATAAAAGGCCGCAGTTGCGTCCCGTCTCCTGCCTTGTCTCCAAGTTTCACTTCGTACTCTTCAGGCTTCAATTCCTTTATATAATGGGGATTATAAGGGTCACGGCTGGAACATACTTTTGTCAATTCTCCATGCAGGTGAATAATATGACCGCTCCCGGCTCTTTCGTGCAAGTTATCAATATTCTGTGTTACCACCGTCACTTTGAAGTCCTTTTCCAATTCCGCCAACAATTCATGCCCGCGATTCGGCACGACATCCAATAACTGTTTCCGGCGTTCATTATAAAAGTTTATCACCAATGCAGGGTCCCGCTGATATCCTTCCGGAGTAGCGACCTGCTCCACCGGATACCGATCCCACAGACCACCTGCATCCCTGAACGTACTGATTCCACTCTCGGCACTCATGCCTGCGCCCGTCAAAATTACCAGATTCTTCATATTTGTTCCTCCTTCTGTTCGTTTTAAGATATACAAATGTAATCAGAATCATCGGAACAAAAGAATAAATTCTCCAAAGAAAAGGAGCTAACTTTCACGGATATAAGAATTTTTAAATACCAAATGCTAAATCATTCAAATAAAACACGTACTTTTGCGATTCATAAATTTGCAATTGATTGAAAGCTAAAACTATGAAGGTGACGCATTTCAATCGCCAACAAAAAACATTATATGGATAAATTCAGTTACGCTATTGGCCTGGGAATCGGTCAAAACTTATCAAGCATGGGGATTGAAAATCTCTCAGTAGAAGACTTTGCACAGGCTATCAAAGATGTATTGGAAGGCAACCAGACGGCTATCAGCCATCAGGAAGCCCGCGAAATAGTAAACAAGTATTTCGAAGAATTGGAAGCCAAGATGGGCGCTGTCGCTATCGAACAGGGAAAAGCTTTCCTCGAAGAAAACAAGAAAAGAGCAGGCATAATAACTTTGCCCAGCGGATTACAATACGAAGTTATCAACGAAGGTACAGGTAAAAAACCTCAGGCTACCGACCAAGTAAGATGCCATTACGAAGGTACGCTGATTGATGGCACACTATTCGACAGTTCTATCCAACGTGGTGAACCTGCCGTATTCGGTGTTAACCAGGTAATCCCGGGATGGGTGGAAGCACTGCAACTGATGTCGGAAGGTGCAAAATGGAAATTGTACATTCCGTCAGAACTGGGTTATGGTGCAAGAGGTGCCGGAGAAATGATTCCTCCTCACAGCACACTTGTGTTTGAAGTAGAATTACTCGAAATATTATAAATAAAAAATTTCAAAGCAAAATGAAAAAAGTTAGTATTTTTATGGCAATCGCCGCTGCTGCAAGCCTTGCTTCTTGTACAGCTCAAGCTCCTAAAGCAAATCTGAAATCAGACCTCGATTCACTGTCTTATTCTATCGGTATGGCTCAGACTCAAGGTCTGAAAGGCTATCTGACTGGTCGTCTGGATGTAGATACTGCATACATGGCAGATTTCATCAAAGGTTTGAACGAAGGTGCAAACAAGACTAGCAAAAAAGACATCGCTTATATGGCAGGTCTGCAAATCGGTCAGCAAATCAGCAACCAGATGATGAAAGGTATCAACCAGGAATTGTTCGCAGGTGACTCTACCAAGACTATCAGCAAAGACAACTTCATGGCCGGTTTCATCGCAGGTACTTTGGAAAAAGGCGGCATGATGACTATGGAAGAAGCTCAGACTTATACCCGTACAGCTATGGAAACTATCAAAGCAAAAGCTCTGGAAGAAAAATATGCTGACTATAAAGCTGAGAACGAAAAGTTCCTTGCTGAAAACAAAACTAAAGAAGGTGTAAAAACAACTCCGAGTGGTCTGCAATACAAAATAATCACTGAAGGTAAGGGTGAAATTCCTGCTGACACTTGCAAAGTGAAAGTAAACTATAAAGGTACTTTGATTGACGGAACCGAATTTGACAGCTCTTACAAACGTAACGAACCGACTACTTTCCGTGCCAACCAAGTAATCAAAGGTTGGACAGAAGCTCTGACTATGATGCCCGTAGGTTCTAAATGGGAACTTTACATCCCTCAAGACCTTGCTTATGGCGCAAGAGAATCAGGCGGCCAAATCAAACCGTTCTCTACCTTGATTTTCGAAGTTGAATTGGTAAGCATCGAAAAAGATAAGAAATAAGAAAGTTTCTTTCTAAATAGAAAAAGGAAAGAGGTGCAAATGCTTTGCACCTCTTCTTTTTGCTTTTTCCTATTTTTTTTCTCAGAAAAGAAGAATAATTAAAATAAATTTCTACATTTGCTTACTATTTGATAACAACAGGAAATTATAATTTATTATTATGGAAAGAATAGACAACCTCGACAGGCAGATCCTAGAGATTATCTCCCAGAATGCCCGCATCCCTTTTAAAGACGTAGCAGCCGAATGTGGAGTATCACGTGCAGCTATTCACCAGCGTGTGCAAAGACTGATTGACCTAGGTGTCATTGTAGGCTCAGGTTACCATGTTAATCCGAAATCTTTGGGTTACAGAACGTGTACATATGTCGGTATCAAGCTGGAAAAAGGCTCTATGTACAAATCTGTTGTAGCAGAACTTCAGAAGATTCCCGAAATCGTAGAATGTCATTTTACTACAGGTCCGTACACCATGCTGACCAAGCTATACGCATGTGACAACGAGCACCTGATGGATTTGCTGAACAACAAAATGCAAGAGATACCGGGTGTAGTAGCTACCGAGACATTGATTTCCTTGGAGCAGAGCATCAAGAAAGAAATTCCTATCCGCGTAGAAAAGTAAAATACGATGGAATTTCTAAATGAATATCATCTTGCAGGGTTATTCATCGGAATTTGCACCTTTTTGATTATCGGCCTTTTTCACCCAGTCGTGGTAAAGGCCGAATATTATTGGGGCACAAAATGCTGGTGGATATTTTTAGTACTTGGAATAGCCGGTGTAATAGCTTCATTAAGTATTGATAATGTGATACTGTCTTCTTTGTTGGGCGTCTTTGCTTTCTCTTCCTTTTGGACAATTAAAGAAGTTTTCGAACAAGAAGAACGAGTACAAAAAGGCTGGTTTCCCAAGAATCCGAAGCGGAAATATAAGTTCAGAAAATAAAGAATGGCAGTTTTTTATTGAAAGAATTTGCATAATTCGACAGAAAACACTACTTTTGTCACCGCATTCAGTAAATGGATACATCGGACTTGTAGCTCAGTTGGTTAGAGCAACAGACTCATAATCTGGAGGTCCCTGGTTCAAGCCCAGGCTGGTCCACGTTAGAAATCAGCGATTTACGTTTGTTCGTAAATCGCTGATTTTCGTTTTGCGAAAACAATGCGAAAACAAAAGGTTTGAGTTTCACTGCTTTGCAGATTGAATATCAACAAATCTCTATGATAACCAATTTAGGTCATTTGACAGACAAAACACGGGTCACCCGTAAATTCTAGTGGGGTTATGCATAAATTTTAGTTAGTCTATACAAGAAAAACGGTATATCTATAAC
>NZ_JANJZR010000142.1 GCF_024623065.1 Bacteroides acidifaciens | reverse complement strand
CTCTACGACCTCAAATCCGCTGCAAGAATGCCATCCTACAGCGAAAATCAGAGTTCTCGGACGGTCTGGGGGGGGGGAATTTAACCGCTGTGTTTTGTGACACCGGTTGGGAACACCCTGACACATATAAACATGTGAATGATGTTTGTCTGCAAATGGGTGTAAGACTTATAACTCTCAAATCAAAATATGATTTTGTGTCTTTGGCAGCTCATAAGAAAAGATTTCCTTCCACGAATGCACGATTTTGTACCAGTGAACTAAAAATGAAGCCAATGATTGATTATGTACTTTCTTTGAAAGAAAGCTGCATTATCATACAAGGTATCAGAGCCGGAGAAAGTACAGCACGTGCGGCAATGGAAGAGGAATGTATGTACTTCAAATCGTATTTTCAACCTAATAAGAAAGGAAGAACTGAAAACTACCGAAGTAAGGATGTCAAAGAATGGTGTTCCCAATATGACGCTTCTGTTCTAAGACCGATCTTCAAATGGAGTGCACAGCAAGTTATAGATTGCATACTGGATGCAGGGCAGAAACCGAATCCATTGTATTATCGTGGATTCTCACGTGTTGGATGTTTCCCGTGTATCATGTGTCGGCACAAAGAAATCGAACTCATAGCCAAAAATGATCCTAAAATGTGCCAACGCCTAATTCAAGCAGAGAAAAGCGTAGGACATTCCTTCTTTCCTCCATTATACATACCTCAAAGATTCTGTAAAAACAAACAATATCCTTATGTAGAGGAAGTTTTGGAGTACGTTAAAGAACATACCCCTGATATGTTCGAGCCGGAAGGTGGATATGCCTGCATGAGTCTGTTCCATGGGTTATGCGAATAAATAAAAATATTATGAAGAAAATACTGCTTATCTGTACACTCCTTGCTTTGCTAACTGGATGTACTGCACCGAAAGTTTATAAAAAGAATCGCTTCACAAAACAGTTTCAAGAAGCGGATTCAATGTTTAATGAAAAATATGGGATTAAATGAGTAAAGATAATATAGCTCAACAATACAATAATATGGTTGCAAGTATTGAAGATGCTAAAATTTATGATGGCCGGGGAGAATATAACCTATATGAATGTAATAAATGCAATAATTATAAGGTAACTCTATACAAAGACAAAGGTGTAACTCCCTTCATCATGAGATGTAAATGCGGAGGGGATATGATGCACACGAAATCTTCAAAACAAGCTCCACCATCATACGTGAAAGTTCATAATTGGGTACGTCCCAGTTTGGAGCAAACAATGTCGTTGAGTGAAAGTATGCGTAATCATATTCTAAATGGAGGATTAATATTAGAGGATGAATTAAAGTGATCTGATAAAATGAAAGAAATAACTATTGGTGATAAACCTTTAATGTAAATGTTTTAAGCCTTGCTATCAATAAAGATAACAAGGCTTAAAAGAAAATGGCAGCGACCTACTCTCCCACAATTATGCAGTACCATCGGCGTGACAAGGCTTAACTTCTCTGTTCGGAATGGGAAGAGGTGGAACCCTTGTGCCATAACCACCTAAATTAAGGACTTAGCTGTACTAAATAAATTTTTCAATCAACCACTACAAAAGATCAACACAATTTAGCACAAAGTCCCAACCTACCGTCTATTCAATTTTAAGCATTGCCATAGCCGTACGGTAGTAAAGCTATAGAATGCTTTTTCTAATTAAATATTTCATAATTAAAAAAATTAATCATTTGCGACATTGCAAATGAGGTTCAAATATACGCATTAAAAGTAAAATGGCAAAAATTTATGTAGCAAGTAGCTGGAGAAATCCTTTTCAACAAGAAGTTGTAAATATTCTCCGTGATTTAGGACATGAGGTCTATGATTTTAAGAATCCCCCACATGGGAATGGTGGTTTCCAATGGTCTGATATAGACCCTGATTGGCAGAACTGGACAACTAAGCAATATCAAGAAGCACTTAATCACCCAATTGCGCAGAAAGGTTTTGATTCAGATTTCAATGGTATGCAGTGGGCTGATGTCTGCGTTATGGTTCTTCCTTGTGGTCGATCTGCTAACACAGAAGCCGGATGGATGAAAGGCGCAGGTAAAAGGGTAATGGTTTATTCTCCCGAAAAGCAAGAACCAGAACTGATGTATAAAATATACGATTTTGTGAGTGACAACATATTTCGTATCAACGATAAGATATTGGAGTATAACAGATAAGATATGAGCAGACTGTCAGACGAATGGTGTTGCATGAATTGTATTCACCAAGAAGAATGTTTGGATCAATATCCTAATTTAAATTTATTAGACTATTGTATACATTACGAAGACGTAGAATGGATAAAGATAAATTCAACAAAGCAATAGAACTCAACAAGAAAATAGAGGAATACAAAGATCATAAGATGGCACTTGAAAAATCTAACATAAAATATGGTGGTGGATTGATATTTACATACAACAGAATGCACAATGATGTACCATTAAAGGAAGAGATTTTTGGTAAGAATTTCTTTCAGAACTATATGAATGCTTTGGATAATAAGATAGAAACATTGCAAAAAGATTTTAACGAGCTATGACAAAAGAAGAAACCAAGCAGACAGTAAAAGAAGCGGCAATAGAAGCAAGAATGGCAAGTGCCGAAACATTAACTACTTATGGTACGCACACATCACTTGATGATTTTGAATATTTATCTCATGATGAAATTGCAGAAGCCGCATTTGTGAAAGGTACTGAATGGCAGGCAAAGCAATCCCCGTGGATAAGCGTGAAGGAACGGTTGCCGGATGAAAATGAAGACATCATCATTCTATGTAAACATGGTGCGATTTTTAACGGTACATATAGCAACAATGTATGGTTCTGCATGGATGGTTATATCCATGATACGTACAAAGGTAATCCGATTTACTCTTCAATGAGCAGCATACCTTCATCATGGGAACCGATAGCATGGATGCCAATACCTAAATTTGAAGAATAATGAATATCGGAATTTTAGCCGTTGATAGCAATTTCCCCAATTTAGCACTTATGAAAATCAGTGCTTACCACAAAGCAAGAGGCGATCAAGTGGAGTGGTATAATCCCCTATGTGAATACGACAAAGTATATACAGCTAAAGTATTCACTTTCACACCTGACTATAACTATTATATCAATGCCAACCAAATAGAAAAAGGTGGTACCGGATATGATATTGAAAAAGTTCTTCCAGTTGAGGTTGATCGTCTTCAACCTGATTATTCTATCTACAATATTGACTCCAATTTGTCCTATGGGTTTCTGACACGTGGTTGTCCCAATCGGTGTAAGTGGTGTGTTGTTCCTAAAAAAGAAGGGAAAATCTCACCTTATATGGATATTGAGGAAATAACAGCTGGACGGAAGAAAGCTATCCTTATGGATAATAATATACTGGCCTCAAACTATGGCTTGCAGCAAATAGAGAAAATCATCAAACTGGGTGTCAAAGTGGATTTAATCAAGGACTGGATGCCCGCTTAATCACGGATGAAATTGCCCGACTACTTGCAAAAGTAAAATGGATTAAACGTATTCGCTTTGGATGCGATACGCCGGGACAAATTGCAGAAGTTGAACGTGCTTCCGCTTTGATAGACAAGTATGGATATAAAGGGGAATATTTCTTGTATTGCATCCTTATGGACTTTAAAGAGTCGTTTGCGCGTGTCAACTACTGGAAATCTAAAAGCCGCCGTTTTCTCCCACACTGTCAACCCTTTCGTGATCTGAACAATCCACACCAAATCATTCCACAGTGGCAGAAAGACATGGCGCATTGGGCTGATAGGAAGGAAATATACATGAGTTGCGACTTCAAAGACTTTTCACCAAGAAAAGGATTTTTATGCAAGGAATATTTTAAAATATTGTAAGATGAAATTAAACAAAAAGACAGAGCGACTTATTAAACGTAAAGCCGCTGAACTTAAAAAATTATACGAAACTCCTAATCCCAAAGTAGATAAAATTATTTCTGAATTGAGAGCAGAAGCAACGAAACGTCCACAGAACATGAGTAAGGAAGAAGAGATTGCTTATATTCTGAAAAAGGCTGATGAAAATTGCGATCATATAGAAATTCGTAAAATCCTAAATGAAAGTAATACATGAATACATCTTTTGAACGATCTGCAAACGCTTCCGATGAATGGTACACACCACGAGAAATCATTGAAGCATTAGGTGAATTTGACCTTGATCCATGTGCTCCCATGCACCCTCTTTGGCCTACTGCAAAAATCATGTACAACAAGCAGGACAATGGTCTTATACAAAATTGGGGGAGACTGTCCGAGAACTCCTCTTTAAACAGAGGTTTGTCGTTGTCCCTCCGCAATAGCCCCTGTTTGTAGC
>NZ_JANJZR010000141.1 GCF_024623065.1 Bacteroides acidifaciens | reverse complement strand
TTTATATTGGCCGAGCTTTCTATTACAAAATCAAAAGCGTTACCAAAACCAGCCATTACTTTAGCATGGTTACGGAAAATACAGACACGTGATCCGAAACGTTCCGCCACCTTCTTTAGGTATAAATAAACATCCGCGTAGGAACCTTGAAAGATTTCACCTACATAAAAATCCGCGCGCCCTATGTCTTTCCTCTCCAGCCATTTCTCCACCTCCTTAACATCGGTAATTGCCATACACCAGGTAGAAATCAGAACATATTCCACCGGTTGTTGCTTCACGATCACACGAAGATAAGTAAGGCTGTCAACGTCCCCATGACTGATACAGTGATAAGCCGCCCCTTTCTCAAAATGCCAGGGCAAACACTCTTCCAGGTGCAGTTCCGATTTTATCCGCCGGTCAAAATGAACGTTTTTCGTCCGACGGGCCTTTATATGCTTGTCCGGGGTGTTATCGGCACGGTTCTCTTCCGGTTGCCGGTCGCTTACCGGTTCTTCCGGCACATCTTCCGGTTTCGGTGTGAAAAACAGACTACGCATTTTCTTTCATACGGTTAGAGGGTGAAACGTTCTGTTCCGCTTCCACTATGGTACGATAAAGCCCTACTTTCGTTGCGGTACCCGGAAAGTTGGCATTAATATACTGCTGTAACGGTTTACAAAGGATCATGTCCGGAATAGCCGTTTCAGAAGCGTTATACACTTTCAGGCTGTATAATTTCTCCGATCCGGAAGAAAGCTTGTTTTCTATAATCAGGTTTGAAAGTACCGGATCAAGACCGAAGCCGGAAGTGGCGGCAGCGTCCGCCTTATTGGATATCTTAATCTGGGCGTCCACATAATCCTTTATCTTCTTATCCAGCGGTTCCACCGTCCAGCCCTCAAAGTTATTCGCTTCCGGATTCCAGAATTTGGTCGTGTGCATGTATTTCCCGGCGTTCTGCCTTCCGGTAATGTTGGAGGCGAATTTCTCCATAGCTTCGTCCTTGAAATCTTCCAGCATCTGGGCCGTGTATTTCTCGCCCGTACGCTCGCAAACCTGTTTTATACGTGCTTCCGCGCGGTCCCAGTAAGACTGCGGCGATTCGATATGCAGGGAAATGGCCGAAGCGTTTTCGTTATAGGCGATCAAGATAGCGGCCAGACCGCCGGCAAGCTCCAGCCAGTCAAGCGCCCCCAGAAAACGCGGCGTACTCATGAAATCCTTGCAAAAGGAATAGATATTATAATACTTCACGGAAACCGGATATTTGAACGGGTGAGCCGGATCAAAGACCGGGTAACGGTAAGTATAAGCCGGATCAGGATAAGGAAAGTCGCCCACAAGTACTTCCTGCGGTTCATCCTCACCGTCGGGAGGATATACCAGACGGGCCTTCTGGTAGGGAATATGTTCCAACCGTACCAAACGCCCGGGATTGCCCACACGTGGCGCACGGTTCCGGACAAACTTTATAAAAAAGCCCTGCATGTGTGTTAAGTCTACGAGTGAGCGGTGAAGAACCGTTGTGTAATCCCACGACTCCAAGTCGGCGGTTATTTCCGGATCGAGTTTCCAACGCCGGTAAAAACGGTTATTGTCTTCGTCGATTGCATCCTCATACAGCCGCGGACCTTCTCCCCACTGCAAACCAGCTATTTTACCCATAATACCTTCACCGGCATAGAATTTATCCAGTAAACGCATGACCTCGCCCGGCATGTCGTTATTGTCACCCATGGGAACGATAAAGGTACCGTTTACGCTGATCTTCCGCGAAAAGAAAGCCCCCCGCCGGTTCAACTGGATGCTGGAAGGTTCCCAACCTTTACCACGGCCACCGATAGAAAAAGAGATCAAACCCTTGTCGGTGCCGGTATCTATAATTCCAAAGTTACCACTTCGTCTTATTTCCATACTCTTAAATCGTTATTCTTTTCCCGTTGAACTCCATTACCAGACATTCCCAGCAATTCAGCGGCCGGCCCGTTGTGGTGTCCGTCAGAAATAGTTTATAGCTTGCATTTTCGATGCTTTCATCCGTCGCCTTTTTCCTCAAACGGGCGGCCGTGAGTGTCACCATGTCGCCGCCGTCCCGTGTCTGCCGATTCCATTTCCGGAACTTGATAGAAAAAGTTCCCCCGGAAATGGTAATCCGCTTCATCTGTTCTACCGCTACATAAAGGTTTATTTTTTCCATAACCGGCGGATAAAACTTTTAATCCTGCCCCAGTTATCATATACCAGGCAGAAGGATAGAAAGAAAAACATGAATTTTAGGAACGTCCATAAGCTACACCTGTTTGCAGCCTTTTCTTTTTTCTGGCTTTGCTGCCTAACGTCGGATTTACGGGTAACGGTTGTTTCCTGCTGACTGGTAGTTTCTTTATGTTCCTGAAAGGAGCTGCTTTGATTCTTTCCAGTTCTTTTTTCAGTTTTTCGGTTGCTGAAATCAATTTCCTTAATCCGCCCAAGGCTGTCATAGTTGATTCGGATATGCGTGCTATCTTCCCGGTGAACGTGAAGTGTGTGTTTATCATTGCTTGAATCTCTTCGCGCAAGATCGATAACTCCGTCAGTAGTTGTTTGTTTTTCTTCTCCTGTTGCTTCTGTAACCGTTTTTTGTGTAACAGATCGAGGAGAGCGACAACTATAAAAACAAGTTGCAAAACAAATAAAGATAAGTAAATGTACGGTTCCATGTCTCATAATTGATTTTAGTTATTAGTGTCAAAAGTGATAGATTTCCGATTCGGGCAATTCTTTACACCACAGAGAAACGGCTTCATAGTATCCATTACCCGGGCGTTACGCCTGATTGCCTTTTCCATTTCGTTACATTTCTGCAGGACTTCCTTGTATTTGTTATCCACTTCATCAAACCGTTTCTTTAGTTCCTGCCTGTCGTTCTTTAAATCTTCGATTAATTCCTGGTAAACCTCTTGTACTGACTTCATGGCATCAGCTTCCGCCTGTTTACGGGTATATCGGAGAGTGAATAACCAGGTCAAACCGCCCGTACAAAGAGCGGTGATAATTGCTGTGATAATCGTTTCTGCCATATTCCTGCTTTTTATTTCCGTACAAAAGTGAAAATAATGACAGTAGCCGAAAAGGACATAAAAAAAGTGCCGGGAACCACCCCGGCACAAACAAACCCTAACCTGGGACTATAACCCAACGGCTGCCTTTTCAGCCGGTATGCTAAATTATTAATATTAAGGATTAGACAGTTTTTCGATGTCTTTCTTCATCATCCGTAAAGTTCTGATTCGCCCTACAATCTGTGCCGGGGAAAGATGTTCGCTCTCTTCATCGGTCAAATCGTCGATCGTCTCCTCTATCACCCGTATGTAGCAAGCGGAAACCGGTTCTGTCTTAATTTGCCACTGCTTTAAAATTTCGGCACTTTCATCTGTGATATGTGCGCCGTTTACTTCTATATCTTTCATGATAATTCTTTCTTTAAACGTTCTTAATCGGTGTAGTCTCTAAGGTAGTGAAATCTATTGTTCCGGACTGCCGGTATATCCCGAGGGCGACTTTTCTAAACCGTTCGTAATTACGTCTGTCAATGGGCGATAATTGCCACCTCTTCATGTCTTTCATCAAATCCGGTATATTATTGGCACTATTATACAGACAGTTGTTTTTACCGTACTCGTGATGAAGTGATACAGACTGAAAATCACCGGAGAAAACAACTAACCGCAAACGTTCAAGTTCAAGGAAAGCAAGTTTATCCTTAACCTTCTCCACCTTATATGCTCTTAATTCTATGGAAGGCGTACCGTATTCACGTCTAACGAAAAATAGGATATCAGGATTATTTGTGTTCATTCGGTATCTCCTTTCTTTTCTATCTGGGGACGTTCTGAAAATCTATATATTCTTTTAACCCGGTAAATGACAAAATAGGCTACAGGCTTGTCGCAGCCGTTATTATGTGTTTTAGTGTCCTGGTCTATATGTATAAACACGCTACCGGAAGATATCTTCAGTGGCATTGTTTTAGGGTATTTCTCGTTCAGCTCCTTTACCTTTGCTTCCAGTTCAGTTTTAAAAGCATCAAAGGAAATTTCATCAGGGCAAAGCGTATTACCAAACTGGTTTGCAAACTCTGCCATTTCAGCACATTTTCGATTCTGTGGCTTATATTCGTTAAGCTCTATAAAATAAGATGTCATTTTCGGCCTCCTTTCTGTACCTTCTTTGCCCGGTACACACAAACAACTGCACCGATAACAGCTGGCGGAAAGATAAAGGTTAGACAGAACCAGGCAATAGCAGATAAGTAATAAGCATCGGAAGCCGAGTTTATGGAACAATCTTTTTCCAGTTCCTGAAAATAACGATGTTGGATTGTGTTTACGTCCGTGCTACTAGTACGGAACGAAGGCACGTAGCTTGTGCCGGATTGAAGTTCTTTTTTCATAACG
>NZ_JANJZR010000140.1 GCF_024623065.1 Bacteroides acidifaciens | reverse complement strand
ACTCCGTACTCGACCAAATCCAGTTAGTGGATATTTTTGCGAAGATTCCATTTGTTGACGCATCCGCAAATATCGCCAAATCCGTACCTTCTTCCCCTTTGATATATCCTTTCATACCATAGTAAACAATACGTGCCAGTTCTGCACATGAAGGAAGATACCAGTTACCAACCTTGAATTTATCGGCTAAAACCTCATTAAGTTTAACTTTCGGTTCGTACATCTTACAATAGAATGAAGCCGGATAATACAAACATCTTACTGTATTGTCTGTAATATTGCCCATCTCCTCAACCAGTTCGCGCATGTTTTGAGGAATATACAAACCGTTTGACTGTAACGCGTATAATGCTTGTTCGTGCATCTTGTCCGTATTCCTTTTACCGTCCCAGTCAGAAAGTGATCCCGAAATAAATTCCTTAAATGTTGTATTGTCATTCTCCCGGTATGTTTCATCACTAACGGTTAATGAGCTGTTTGCTCCATCTGCAACGGTGTAGTTTTTTAAATCCGGTATATCCAAATCATTGCGTCCCCATGGTATAGTAGCCAGATTGTCTAATGCAATCATCCGCCTGTCATTTCCATTAACATAAAAACAAATCCCGATTACCGAACGGTTCGCATCGTAAATATCAGAATATGAGCCATCGTAATATACATAGTCTCCTGGTTTCGGTTCAGGCAGGAAAAAGAAAATCTTTCTGGTAGATGATATTTCCTCTCCGCCTAAAAGTTCCATCGTGAGAGTAACTTCTGCAGCCCCTGCTCCGCCGACTTTCTTTACGGTTAATATTCCGTCTTCTGTAATATCGGCGTAGCTGTTTGTCGTTATGCTCCATTTTGCCCGGCGGAAATTGTTGGCCGTGGAAGGCGTGGCCGCATATACCATTTGATAAGTACCGGTATCCGGATAATAACCGTTTCCGGAAATTACAGGGGCGTTCATTCTCATTACCCTATAAGTTACATATAATTTATTATTCGGATCGTCGATATCTCCGAAAGCTTCGATCATTGCTCTTTTTTGTGCAAAATTCGGCATATTGGCGGAATCCTGTTTCAAGTTGATAACTCCCGTAAGTTCCGCTTTCATTTCTGCAAGTCTGAAAAGATAATCCAAAGAGAAATCATTCCAAAGGATATCGGTAATATTTACATTTGCCAACTTTTGCACTTCATGTGACAAGCAGTCCTCGATTATTGCCCGCGAATCCACCGCCGGGCAATTACGGATAGAAACGGATACAAGAGAGGAAGTTTCATCAATGGAGAATACTCCCCCCTTCTTCCCCAGATTCGGAAGATTTACAAGCGCAAGGGTTGTAAGCCCTTCGGGTAATTGCAAGGTAATTAACTTGTCTGTCTGTGGCAGACTAAATCCTGTTACCGTACTTCCTTTTGCCCTTAGTTCTTTCAGCAACGTATTAGCCGATAAATCAAGCGTGTAATTTTTGTAAGAGCCATCATTTTGTAATCCGAATCCCCTGCAATTGGTTATATCCAATACCTCGAGCATCCGGTTTTTATTTAACGAAAGTGTAGTTTCCCGCTTGTTAATGAATCCTTCTTCATCCTTTCCTATAATAAGCCGCCTTAATCTTGGTGCCGCCCCTATATCATCTATCTGTATATCTCCCATTTGTGACAGGTCGCCCAGATCTACAATCAAATCAGACGAGAAAATATAAATGATAAAATTAGAAACCTCCGAATCAATCTGATTTTTAAAAGTCACACCATTTTTCAGATCCAGGCAACGCTGCGTCGTTACTTTGTTTGTCGATCCCCATTCAGCACGCGGATAGAGACAACAGTAAGGCACTACGGTTAAGTCCGCACCCCGTCCCCATACACGTAATACCAGATTATTCTTAGGCGCATCCCCCGAATGAAATTTGCTGTCCCAATACCGGTATGAATAGTACATCCAGTAATTACGTTGGTGTTTTTTATCTCCGAGTGCAGCTTCTATATATGCCGGATTATTCTTATACAGTGCCCAGGCAGCATACGCGAACAAGGCTTCACACCACTGTTCACGGTGGGAATCAAACAAAGCCTTTTCCGCTTCATAGCTATAACCAGCAGAAGAACGCAATGTCCTATCCTGTGCCGCAATCTCTTCCGCAAGTCCTTCCCGTACATTAATCCATAAAGCACTTCTCTGACCGTTGAACACAACATTTCCGCCTGCGTCCAGGTCGGTATCCTCATAATAATACGGATAACTCAATTTACCGTTATTATCGTTTCCGTTCCCGGTATCAGCATCATAGACAATAGGGTAAAAGCGTATTCCGTCTTCTGTTACCAGGTGCATATTTTTTGCTCTGGAATCAATCATTAAATGACGGGCGGTAAAATTATAGTAATATACCGCTTTTTCCCAATCCAGATAATCATCCTTTTCAGTCAAGAACTTGGCCAGACGATAAGAAGCATTATCTACGGTATATTCCTTTCCGTCCTTATCTATGAACGGTTGCGGCAACGCTTCACCGGTTGCCTGCTCCTGGTTGGTTGAATGTACCCAGTTGCAAAAACGTACAAGGGCTGCACATTCTTTATTTGCCTGTTCTACCTGCCCTTCCGTTTTGGCTTCTCCATAAATACACCCTTCGTTTATTTCCGAATCTCCCGGCAAACGGCTTTCAAATTCCGCTGTTATATCATTCCTGGTTTTACCTGTATCATCCACCCAGCATCCCCGGTATGAATGATCGAAAAATGTAATGTTATCCGAAACTTCCCAAATTTCGGCTTTTGGATATTTCTTACGGTCAAAACCCAGAATGTTTAAGTTTCCTTTATCGTTGTTGAAATCGAACATAGAAACATATTTCATTCGGGATTCTCCCGGTTTTTTCCAGTATATACACATAGGAAAACCAAAGATTGTCTGCCGGTAAGTTACTTCTTTCGCTTCGTCCGCCTGTTCCTGCTGTGGTCCGCTAAGCAAACCGGCAGCAACAGCAACCCGGTTATAAAGTTCCGCAAGAACGGTGTTATTACACATTTCGGAAGACATGTAATTTATCTTATAGCAAAACTTGCTTTCTCCGGGAGTTCTTTTACTCAACGGATATTTGTTTAACTTTTCCAGTAATCCAACCGGCAGGAATCCTTCTTTAAAATCCTCCTTGTAGTTGCGGTATTTAAATTCTCCCTCCGGTTCCGTAGCCTCTATTTTAGAAGATGATGTACCCTGTACGTCAATTACCGCATTTTCCGCTGTAAATGAGGGTGCATCTTCTACCCCCATGGAAAGCGGGTTTTCAAAGCTGGTATTTGGTACCGGCGTTTTTTCTCCTTTTACTGCCGGCAAAGATGCTGTTTCCAGAACCATGACAGGAAGGTTCGGAAGAGCTTTACGCAATTTCGCATAATTGACGTTACCAGCATCATCGAAAACGTCATTTCTCCGGGCGATTGCTATCTTATCCGCGGCTTTTGGAGTGTCATAGGCGTAATTCCCTATGATTTCCTGTATCGTTAAACTTTTATCATAAACCCGAATCGCATATAAATCGACGTCGCACTCGTCAGACCCGATTACAATTTGTTGCGGGTTTGCCTGTTTGAAAGTGTCCGCTTTGCTATACACTGCAATTCCCTGGGGGACACCATCGGCAACCACTGACATAAAACACCGGTCAGCCCTTTCATCGCATTCAACCATAAATCCCAGCCTGATGTGTGTTTCCTCTTTAAAATCTGTAAAGGTGGATGAACCGGAAGAAGAAAAAGTGGCTCCATTGGCAAAAATCTGAATCCCGACACCATTAACCGGATCATAGCAAGAAAGAACCGGAGCGTTCATATCTACGCAATTTCTTGTTGCAAGCTCTACCTCTATCATCTTGCCCGTCTTAGTTCCGGGATTATCCAAATCATTGCCCTGCCCGTAATTCTTATCAAAAGGCAAATAAGGTATTGTTACACGTGCCCCGCTTCTGATATGACACGCCACATTTCCGTCGTTGTCAGTATTCCAGCCACTACCATTTTCCGAAAAATCGAAATTTTCCGAAAAGATGGCCACAATTTCCGGGACGTCTTTTTCTCTGCTTATCCATTGTGCCTTGTCTGACGCCGTATTAGAACGCCCTGCGGATGTCAGAAACAAACGGCAATCCGTGGCCGGTGCAAGAGTTATGCCCTCAATCATATTAACATGTAACGGTAATTCCCTTCTTACGTCGGCCGCTTCCAATACCAGGATAATATCGCCGACATATTCTTCGTTCGTCAAAGGAATATTCCAGGTAGTTACCGCGGAAACTCCGCCGGTCATTATTACATTGTCTTCCGTTGTAAACAACTCCCGCCCTGTTGATGATTCAATGCTCATTGTGACCGGTGTAACTCCTTCACCGTTCTTATTAAATACCCAGTATTTCAATATCACCGTATCGTATATCGTAGCTGCCTGAACGGGAAAATCCACTCCGATAGCCG
>NZ_JANJZR010000013.1 GCF_024623065.1 Bacteroides acidifaciens | reverse complement strand
ACGGAGACTATGTGACGAATATAAACAGGTCGGTAAAGCCTATCTAACATAATCTCAGGAAAATTTAAACAGGCTCTGAAAATATGATGAAGATTTATTGTGTTCTATTCTTATTCTTATTTTTGTTCTTGTTCTTGTTTAGCTCTTCCATATAATGAAGTTGATACTTTGTCTAAATTCATTAGAGAAAGCCATTCTTTTATTGGATGAGGCGATTGCTATCGATAGTTCTTATGTCTTGGCCTATACGCATAAATCGCAATGCCTTGACAGGTTAGGGAGAGTTCAGGAAGCATTGCAAACCTGTCTGTCTGCCGAGAAATACGCTTTGGAAAATCCTTATTATTATACATTGAAAGGTGTTTACTTGGAGAAAAGCGGAAAAGTGGAGGTTGCGCACAAAGCTTATCAGAAATCTTTCATGCTTTTTGGCGAAGAATTGAAAAAGAAGCCCGATGCCAATGTGTGCATCAATTATATTATGGCGAAATATCTCTACGATGGCAAAGAAATGTCTGGTCAGGAGATGGAATCTTTGATGCCGGTAACATTCACGGCATCCGAAAAGAAGGATGTATTGGATTTTTTCAAAACGGTAAGCTTGGTGCAGGCGAAGCAGGGACTACTGGGAAAACCTGTGGATACTCGAAAAAAATAATGAATGCGGTGATAAATCTTACCGGAAAATGCACACAAAAGGATGAAATGGGAAGATTTTATGGCTCCTCCCTGTGAAAAATAACAAATTGCTGCCTGTAATTTTCATATAAAGGGAGTCTCGTCTGCGTGCCGGCCATGTTTCGACTGCAATAAATTTATATTTTCCGTAGAATCTCGTATATTTGTCCGACTGTAATTAATGGTAGAATTAGAATGAAAGAACGAAGTAAAAGGGTATTAGTCGGAATGAGCGGTGGTATTGACAGTACTGCCACTTGTCTGATGTTGCAGGAACAAGGATACGAAATAGTAGGGGTTACCATGCGTGTGTGGGGAGATGAACCGCAGGATGCCAGGGAGTTGGCAGCACGGATGGGGATTGAACATTATGTGGCGGATGAGCGAATCCCTTTTAAAGAGACTATCGTAAGAAACTTTATAGATGAATATAAGCAGGGGCGTACGCCGAACCCGTGTGTGATGTGTAACCCTTTGTTTAAGTTTCGTGTTCTGACGGAATGGGCGGATAAGTTGAATTGTGCATGGGTAGCTACCGGACATTATTCGCGACTGGAAGAACGGAACGGACATATTTATATAGTAGCCGGAGACGATGATAAGAAAGACCAGTCTTATTTCCTTTGGAGATTGGGACAGGATATACTAAGGCGCTGTATCTTTCCTTTAGGGGATTATACGAAAATAAAGGTTCGCGAGTATCTTGCGGAGAAAGGCTATGAAGCCAAGTCGAAAGAGGGAGAAAGTATGGAAGTCTGCTTTATAAAAGGTGATTATCGTGACTTTCTTCGTGAGCAATGTCCGGAACTGGACACTGAGATAGGTCCGGGGTGGTTTGTCAATTCCGAAGGTGTGAAACTGGGACAACATAAGGGGGCACCTTATTATACAATCGGTCAGCGGAAAGGACTGGAGATTGCCTTAGGTAAACCGGCTTATGTGTTGAAAATCAATCCGCAGAAAAATACGGTGATGCTTGGTGATGCCGGGCAGTTGCAAACCGACTATATGCTGATAGAACAAGATAAGATGGTGGATGAACAGGATTTGTTCCAGTGTGAGAATCTGGCTGTGAGGATTCGTTATCGAAGCCGCCCGTTGCCTTGCCGGGTGAAACGACTGGAGGACGGTCGTCTGCTGGTGCATTTTCTTGAGACGGCTTCGGCTATTGCTCCAGGACAATCGGCTGTGTTCTATGATGGAAAGCGCGTGCTGGGAGGGGCTTTTATCGCTTCGCAGCGAGGCATCGGATTAGTGATTTTAGAGAACGAAGGATTTTGATTGATTAAAATAAAGATAACTTATGAGTAAATTTGTGTTATTGGTTTTTGCTTTGAATATATGTCTGGGAGTTTTTGCTCAATTCACACCGGGCGATACCTTAAAATATCGCATTAGCCTGAAAGATAAGGCAGCTACGGAATGCTCTCTGCAGAAACCGGAAAAATACTTGTCCGTGAAATCCATTGAACGGAGAAAAAGACAGGGATTGGCAATAGATTCCACCGACTTGCCGGTATGCGGAAAATACATAGATGCGATACGGAAGAAAGGCGTTCATGTGCTTGTTACCGGAAAATGGGATAACTTTGTCACTGTCTCCTGTAATGATAGTATGCTGATAGATGAAATAGGCAAATTGCCTTTTGTACTTTCTACCGAAAGGGTTTGGAAGGGTAAAGTGGAAAAATCTACCCAAAGGGATTCGTTGATAAATAATCCGTTACGTACCGATAGTCTTTATGGCCCTGCTATTACACAAATAAGGATGAGCCGGGCAAATCTTCTCCATAATGCGGGATTTAAGGGACAAGGGATGACAATTGCTGTTATTGATGCCGGATTTCATAATGTGGATAAGATTGAAGCAATGAAGAATATCAATATACTGGGAGTTCGCGACTTTGTAAATCCCGAAGCAGATATCTATGCGGAAAGCAGTCATGGCATGTCCGTTCTCTCCTGCATGGCGATGAATCAGCCGAATGTGATGATTGGTACGGCTCCCGAGGCTTCCTATTGGTTGTTGCGCAGTGAGGACGAATATTCGGAGAATCTGGTGGAACAGGATTATTGGGCGGCGGCAATCGAGTTTGCCGATAGCGTGGGAGTGGATTTGGTAAATACTTCCCTCGGATATTATTCATTTGACGATTCAGCGAAGAACTATCGCTACCGTGATCTGAACGGGCATTATGCGTTGATGTCCCGTGAAGCTGCAAAGGCTGCTGATAAAGGGATGGTGGTTGTTTGCAGTGCCGGAAATTCCGGTGCCGGCTCCTGGAAGAAGATTACTCCGCCGGGAGATGCGGAGAATGTAATTACTGTAGGGGCTATTAATAAAAAAGGAGAATTGGCTTCATTTTCTTCTGTTGGCAACACGTCGGACGGACGGGTGAAACCGGATGTAGTAGCAGTTGGGTACGGTTCGGATGTAATGGGGACAAACGGTAATCTTCGCCATGCCAACGGTACTTCTTTTTCTTCTCCAATCATGTGCGGAATGGTGGCTTGTCTGTGGCAGGCTTGTCCGAAACTGACAGCGAAAGAGATTGTCGAACTGGTTCGTCGCTCGGGTGACAGGGCGGATTTCCCGGATAATATATATGGATATGGTATTCCTGACTTGTGGAAAGCGTATTTAACGGTTAACGGAAAAGTGATTAGTGATTAACCACTGGTTGCTATTGTGCTCATCACTAACCACTGATTATTAATCACTAACTGTTATGGATTCTTCTCTTTCCCTTTTAGAACTGAATTCGCTTGTCCGCCGTAGTCTGGAGCAATGCCTGCCTGATGAATACTGGATACAGGCAGAACTGAGTGATGTCCGTTCCAATACGACCGGACATTGTTATCTGGAATTTGTGCAGAAAGATCCCCGCAGCAACAACCTTGTCGCGAAGGCCCGCGGTATGATTTGGAACAATATCTACCGCTTGCTGAAACCTTATTTCGAGGAAACTACCGGACAGATGTTTGCTTCCGGCATCAAGGTGCTGGTGAAAGTGACAGTTCAGTTTCACGAACTTTACGGCTACAGTCTCACTGTGCTTGATATTGATCCTGCCTACACATTAGGCGACATGGCTCGCCGTCGTCGGGAAATACTGTTGCAGTTGGAAGAAGAAGGCGTACTCACGCTGAATAAGGAGTTGGAAATGCCGGTTCTTCCGCAGCGTATTGCTGTCATATCCTCTGCCACCGCAGCCGGATACGGTGATTTCTGCCATCAGTTGCAGCATAATCCCGGAGGATTTTTTTTCTATACGGAGCTTTTCTCCGCATTGATGCAGGGAAATCAGGTCGAAGAGTCGGTATTGGCAGCTTTAGACCGTATCAATGCCCGTGTAAACGAATTTGATGTAGTTGTTATTATCCGTGGCGGTGGGGCGACTTCCGATTTGTCCGGTTTTGATACCTATCTGTTGGCGGCTGCGTGTGCACAATTCCCGCTGCCAATCATTACCGGAATCGGACATGAACGAGATGATACGGTTCTTGATTCGGTAGCACATACACGTGTGAAAACCCCTACGGCTGCTGCCGAACTTCTGATTCATCGAATCACGGAAGTAGCCGACCATCTGGAGGAATTGTCAGCCCGTGTCCAACAAGGAGCCTATGCGATTCTTGAACAGGAATGGCGAAGACTGGAAACAATTCAGATTCGTATTCCGAACCTTGTTCATCGGAAGCTCACGGATGCCCGTTTTGCTTTGCTGTCGGCCGAAAAGGATCTGTCGCAAGTGACGAAGGCGTTATTAGCCCGCCAACACCATCGGCTGGAACTTTTGCAACATCGCATTGCGGATGCTTCTCCCGATAAGTTGCTAAGCCGCGGATATAGTATTACCCTAAAGGACGGGAAGGCGGTAACAAACGCATCCTCATTGAAGCAGGGAGACAAATTAGTCACCCGGTTCTCGAAAGGAGAAGTTCAGTCCGTGGTGGAACGACAAGCACCTGAATAGAAGTTATCAAAGAAACATTTATCATAAACCATTAATAATCAATTATCGTGGCAGCAAAAAAGGAAACATATCTTCAGGCGATGGAACGTCTCGAGAAGATTGTCCGTCAGATAGACAATAATGAATTGGATATCGACGTTCTGAGTGAGAAAATCAAGGAGGCTAATGAAATAATTGCTTTTTGTACCCAAAAACTAACGAAAGCTGACCAAGAAGTCGAAAAATTATTGAAAGAAAGGCGGCAATCTGAAGAATAAAAGTTATTTTTGCGAATCAAAACTTAAGAAAAAATAAACTAATGCATTACAATATGAAAGAAATAGATTGGGCGAATCTGGCATTCGGATATATGAAGACAGATTACAATGTGCGAATCAATTTCCGCAACGGAGCGTGGGGAGAACTGGAAGTTAGCAGTGACGAACATCTGAACCTGCATATGGCGGCTACGTGTTTGCACTATGGTCAGGAAGCCTTTGAAGGGCTGAAAGCATTCCGTGGAAAGGATGGTAAAGTGCGTATCTTCCGTTTGGAGGAAAATGCGGCCCGCCTGCAATCTACTTGTCAGGGAATCCTGATGGCTGAACTTCCTACCGAACGTTTCAAGGAAGCCATCCTGAAAGTTGTGAAATTGAACGAACGTTTCATTCCGCCTTATGAGACGGGGGCTTCTCTTTACATTCGTCCTTTACTCATCGGTACAAGCGCACAGGTAGGCGTGCATCCGGCAGATGAATATATGTTTGTGGTATTCGTGACTCCGGTAGGCCCGTACTTCAAGGGTGGTTTTTCTACCAATCCGTATGTCATTATTCGTGAGTTCGACCGTGCCGCTCCTCATGGAACAGGTATTTATAAAGTGGGTGGTAACTATGCAGCCAGTCTCCGTGCCAACAGGAAAGCACACGATCTGGGTTATTCCTGCGAGTTCTATCTTGATGCGAAAGAAAAGAAATATATCGATGAATGTGGTGCTGCCAACTTCTTCGGTATTAAAGATAATACTTATATCACTCCAAAATCGACTTCTATCCTGCCTTCTATTACCAATAAGAGTTTGATGCAGTTGGCAGAAGATATGGGTATCAAGGTGGAACGCCGTCCGATACCGGAAGAAGAATTGGAAACATTTGAAGAAGCAGGTGCTTGTGGTACTGCCGCAGTAATCAGCCCGATTCAGCGTATTGATGATTTGGAAAACGGAAAATCATACGTTATCTCTAAAGACGGTAAGCCGGGACCTATCTGTACGAAATTGTACAATAAACTGCGTGGAATCCAGTATGGTGACGAACCGGATACACATGGCTGGGTGACGATTGTGGAATAACCGTATATAATGAAATAACACATTTATTAATAAATTAATATTATTCACTATGTTAAAACAAAATTCAGAACTACGTGCTGAGGCACGTCAGGCACTTCAAGGTAAGTGGCCTATGGCAGCTGTTGCTGCGCTTATTTATTCAGTTATTGCTGGTGGACTTTCCGCTATTCCTTTTATCGGTGGATTGTGTTCTTTGTTTGTTGGCCTGCCGCTTGCATACGGTTTGGCCATTGTGATGTTTAGCGTGTTCAAAAACAGAGAAAAGGACATCGATTTTGGAATACTGTTTGAAGGCTTCCAGGATTACAGCCGTATCTTTGTAACTAAGTTTCTCCAGCAACTTTACACAGCATTGTGGGCTTTGTTGTTGGTTGTTCCTGGTATCATCAAGTATTATTCTTATGCAATGACGGACTATATCTTGAAGGAAGAGCCGGAAATGAAAAACAACGCAGCTATCGAGAAGAGTATGGCTATGATGGAAAACAACAGAATGAAACTGTTTATGCTTGATTTGAGCTTTATCGGTTGGGCAATTCTTTGTTGCATCACTCTCGGTATCGGCTTCTTTTTCTTAATACCTTACATGCAATCAGCGCGTGCTGCTTTCTATGAAGATCTGAAAGCACAACAGGGAGGAAATGTTGAAGCAAAGGTTGAAATGTAATCGACAAATAAATTCAGCTATATGTAAGAATGGAGCATGGAGAAATCTGTGCTCCATTTCTTTTTGTGGGTTACGTCAAAATCAGTACCTTTGCGACCTAATCAGGATTGATATGGGAAAGAATAAATTAGAAAAGTTTGCCGATATGGCGAGTTATCCTCATGTGTTCGAATATCCTTATTCGGCAGTAGATAACGTGCCTTTTGACATGAAAGGGAAATGGCACAAGGAGTTCTTTAAAAATGACCATCCGATAGTGCTTGAACTGGGCTGTGGACGTGGTGAATATACCGTCGGACTTGGTAAGATGTTTCCCGAAAAGAACTTTATAGCAGTAGATATTAAAGGTGCCCGCATGTGGACGGGGGCAACGGAATCATTGCAGGCAGGAATGAAGAATGTAGCTTTTCTGCGCACGAATATCGAAATCATCGAACGTTTTTTTGCGGAAGGCGAAGTTAGCGAGATATGGCTGACTTTCTCCGACCCACAGATGAAGAAAGCGACCAAACGACTGACTTCCACTTATTTCATGGAAAGATACCGCAAGTTTCTGCAACCGAACGGTATTATCCACCTGAAAACGGACAGCAACTTCATGTTTACCTATACAAAATACATGATTGAGGCAAACCGTCTTCCCGTTGAGTTTATGACCGAAGATTTATATCATTCCGATTTGGTAGATGATATTCTCGGTATCAAGACTTATTATGAACAACAATGGCTCGATCGTGGTTTAGCGATTAAGTATATCAAATTCCGTCTTCCGCAGGAAGGTCTACTGCAAGAACCGGATGTAGAAATAGAACTCGATTCTTATCGTAGCTACAATCGTAGCAAACGTAGCGGATTAAGTACAAGTAAATAGTTTTGTGCAGAAACATCGCCCTAAAAGTGAACTGACGCTTCATCGAATGGTGATTTTAAATTGTAAATAGTAAATCGTCAAATAGTAAATAAAATGACTCTCTATCCTAAATTGATATTAGATGCATTGGCAACGGTGCGTTATCCCGGTACGGGAAAGAATCTGGTGGAAGCGGAGATGGTTGCCGATAATCTCCGTATTGATGGCATGACTGTCAGCTTCTCATTGATCTTTGAGAAACCGACTGATCCGTTTATGAAATCAATGTTGAAGGCTGCGGAAACAGCTATCCATGCATATGTCTCTCCTGATGTGCAGGTAACGATTACAGTGGAAAGTAAACAAGCTGCCCGCCCGGAAGTTGGCAAGCTCCTTCCGCAGGTGAAGAATATAGTCGGCATATCTTCCGGTAAAGGTGGAGTAGGCAAGTCTACGGTGTCCGCGAATCTGGCTGTCGCTTTGGCTAAATTAGGTTATAAAGTAGGTTTGCTTGATGCTGATATTTTTGGTCCTTCTATGCCGAAGATGTTTCAGGTGGAAGATGCACGCCCTTATGCTGAACGTATCGACGGTCGTGACATGATTATTCCGGTAGAAAAATATGGGGTGAAATTATTATCTATCGGTTTCTTTGTCGATCCGGATCAGGCAACTTTGTGGCGTGGTGGAATGGCTAGTAATGCGTTGAAACAGTTGATTGCTGATGCAGCTTGGGGAGAGTTGGATTATTTTCTGATAGATCTTCCTCCCGGAACCAGTGATATTCATTTGACAGTTGTTCAAACACTGGCCATGACGGGGGCGATTGTTGTCAGCACTCCGCAGGCAGTGGCTTTGGCAGATGCCCGTAAGGGAATCAATATGTTTACCAATGATAAGGTGAATGTACCTATTCTTGGTCTGGTTGAGAATATGGCATGGTTTACTCCTGCCGAACTTCCCGAAAACAAATACTATCTCTTCGGTAAAGAAGGAGCCAAGAAGCTGGCTGAAGAGATGAATGTTCCTTTGTTGGGGCAGATTCCTATTGTGCAGAGTATTTGTGAGGGAGGGGATAATGGTACGCCTGTTGCATTGGACGAGGATTCTGTTACTGGACGTGCTTTCTTATCATTGGCTGCGAGTGTTGTCCGCCAGGTAGATCGCCGTAATGTTGAGATGGCTCCGACTCAGATTGTGGAAATGCATAAATAGGTTAAGTCTGGCGTCATTAAAATTAGGCACGGCTAACACGGATTTTACAGTTCCAATTAACTAAAAAACGTGAAATCCATGTTAGCCGTGCCTAAATAATATAAAGATGATGATTGAATTGTTTTGACGTCTTATATAAATATATTATTTCTTCAACGCTTCCATCAATTTCTTTTTCATTGTATCTGTGCCTGGGAATCCTGTTTGTTTGAAGGTTGTATTCCCTTCGGCATCTATTACGAAATAAGTCGGTACTCCTTGGATATTGAATTTGTCCATTAAATATTTCCATTGATCGTTGGTCACACGGAAATGTTCTCCGTGGATATCGGGTATCATATTCTCCCAAGTTCCTTTAGGCGAATTTTCTCCTGCTACGTATAAATAAAGAATATCTTTATCTTTCAATTCTTCTTTCATCGGAATCATAGCTTTGTTAGCCATTCTGCAGGGACCACACCAAGTTGCCCAAAAGTCCACTAACAATACATGTCCTTTGAATTTGGAAATAATGGTGGAAAATAGCTCCTCGTTGCTTACTTCACCTACTTCATTGATTTGGTATCCGGTTTTCTGTTTGTTCAGTTCTATCTTCTTGAGCAATTTCCTGTTAAAATCTGTCAGCATCTCTTTGTAGGCAGGTGAGGGCAATGCTTCAAGTGCCGCTGTTTGTTCGGTGGTTAGCGGTGTGAAATCTTCAATGGAGCGGTAGTACCTGCATGCTTCCGCCATCTGAAATAGAATTCCCTGATTAGTACCTAGATGTTGCTCTAAAAGATCTTTTCTGGAAGCGAACACACCTATCCCGTATGCATATTCCGGTGCGTATAAATCTGCCGGTGAGTTAAGAACAAGTTCTTTGAATACATCGAAATAATTATCCGGAAATTCTATTTTGGTATTCATGTAGTATTCTTTTGTCTGCTCCTTGTTTAGCTTCTGGCTGGCGACATGTGCACGCATCAGTATATCCTTGGCCATAAAAATTCCGATGCCTGTGGTTATATCCGTATTGGCTTTTAGAACTTCTTTTGCAGCAAGGCTGAGGGGGGCTTCTTCTATTTGTTTATGAATGTCACGTCGTTTCTCTACAAAATAGTTTTTTACTCCGTCAATGTCTTTTCCGATTACCTCGTTCACAGTTTCTCGCGGGTTGCTAACCAAATTGGTTTGGATGGAATTGTCCATCAGTTCTTGTTGCAATTCAGCCAGATAACCACTGTAATAAGCCTTTTTCCCATACGGTTTGCTGTCTTTTTGCAAGTGTGATTGTTGGCGTGTACATTCGGCTGTATTGATGATAATCGAAATTTCTTTACCGGGAGCCAGGAGACATGGAATTTGGGCAAACGGGAAAACAAGTGTAGCCGGAGTTATCGTAATCACATCTGTTTGAACTTGAAAAGTTCCATCTTCATTGATGTTCACTTCTTCTGCGAAGTTCAACCATCTGACCGGGTCATTCAGATGCAATTTGCCTGATGCCGGCATATCTGCCTTAAAGTCGAGCACTCTTCCTTTTAATGTGGCTTTGGCATATGTGAGTTCCGGTGTCGGCAATTGAGCTTTCTTGTTGATTTTGTGGATTATCGCATCTTTGGGTAGTGGAGTTTTGCGGAAATTTTTCTCATTGAGTTGTATTCCCCATATCTTGTATGCTCCGTCAAAATCTCCTTCGGAGAAATCCAGGCTGGTCACATTTTCCGGTATTGGCGGAAATAGGAGCTGAAACTCCGCTTCTCCTGATTCCGGCATCCAGAATTCCTTGTCGAGTGTAATTCCAACTCCCTTTCGGATAGGGTAAAGCGTTCCATTATTGTCTTTCAGGAAACTCCCGGTTGCTATTTTTATCCAGTATTTGGGTCGATAGTAAGCTTTCACATATACAGTGGTCACTGTGTCACTCATGACAATTTTGTCAACTTCGATACTGTTGGAACTCCAGGCGAGAAGAGGAGGACGTTCGATAACTCTGTCTTTGGCTTGTACAGTGCATACTGTGCAGAGTACCAAACCGATAATCCATGCGAATCTTTTCATATGAATAGTGTTTTGTTGCTAACAAATATAAGGATATTTTTGTAACTATCTTTACGGAAAGAGAAAAAAATGCTTTTTTTCCGGTATTGATGAAAGAAATGTCCGGCACCGGGGAAGGGTGTGTTCGGCACCGGGGAACGCCCCTTTCCCCACCGATGAGGAAAGGGTACGGCACTGGGGGATAAATTTACTGTAGCCGGAATACAATAGGAAGGGTATATTCTACGGCAACTGCTTGTCCGCGTTGCTGTCCCGGTTCCCATTTTGGCATATTACCCACTACACGAATGGCTTCTGCATCCAAAGAAGGAGAAACGCTACGTAGTACTTTTATATCTGACAAGCTGCCATCTTTTCCGACAACCATCTTTATGATGACTCTGCCTTGCTCCTTGTTCTTTTGTGCAATAGTCGGATATTTAATGCTTCTGGCAAGATACTTCATCAGCCCGGCTGTTCCGCCAGGGAATTTGGGCATTGTTTCTACTACCTTGAAAGTAGGTTCCGTATCTCCTGTTTCAATACCTACTGCATCGGGAGTTGAATCCTCTTTTAAGCCATAGCCTACTACGACTACTTCTTCCAAATCAGACTGCTTTATTTCTTCTGCTTTAGCGGGTTCGGGATCGGTTAGTCTGAAGGCAACGGGAACTGTGAATCTGACATTTACTGCTTGTCCTCTCTGCTTGCCGGGTTTCCATTTTGGCATGGCAGTAATTACACGTATGGCTTCCTTATCTAAATAGGGGTCTACACTCCGAACTACTTTTATGTTATCTATACTTCCGTCTTTTTTTACTACGAAACATACAATCACACGTCCTTGTGTGCCTTTTGCGTGTGCTTCAGCCGGATATTTGATGTTTTGTGAAAGATATTCCATCAAGGCTTTCATTCCTCCGGGGAAATCCGGCATTTCTTCTACAACTTCAAATATGACGGAATCCGGTACAATCTTGCTATGAGTCTCCAGTGTCTCTTGTGCCTTTTTCTCCTGCGGGAGAATGATTTTTTGAATTTCTTCTGCAGGAAGTTCGGGAATAGTCGCTATTTCGGGTTTCGAAGTGACTTGTGTCGTCGCCTGTCCCATTACTTCCTTGGCGAATTTCTCTGTGGTACGTGCCACCATTTCGATGTTGCTGACAATCATCAACAGGGCAGCCAAGGGGAGAAACATCAGATATTTAGTTCTCCCTATTTCTTTTGTTCTTCGTTTATTCATCATTTTAATACGATTTTTGAGTGGTAAAACATTGAAACTATTTGATAAATTTGCTGCAGCCTTGTGATGTGCCAGTCCCAACAAATGGTACTGGTATGATTTACTGTCATGTCCCGTCTCCAATACCCGGTGGTCTGCCATGTATTCGAGATTACCTCTGACTTCACGTTTCATCAGCCAGATAAACGGGTTGAACCAGCAGAATGTACACATTAGTTCACTGATTAATACGTCTACCGAATGATATTGGCGGGCGTGTGTTTCCTCATGGGTAATGATTTCGCTGATTTCGGACTCCGTATGCGACTGTGGATAAATGAATATCCATCGGAAGAAAGAGAATGGACCGTTTACTTTCTTTAAAAGATGTACGCGTGTCCCTTGTATAGTGCTTTTTGAACACTGGATGTGCAATCGTATGATACTGCCTAACTGTAGAAGGAAACGTGTTGCCAGGAATAATACCCCGCTCCAATAGATGATTTTCATAAAGAGTATGGTTAATTCTTGCCAATTCATAGTAGGTTCTTGTTGTGGGGTAACAGTTTGCTCTGGAAGTATTATTGTCGCATAAAGATCTGCCATTGCCACCATTGGCTCGTGAGTCTTGATCCATCCTTGAATATTCAATAAAGGATAAAGCAAGGAGATGGCAAAGAAGCTCAGCAAAGCTATCCGACGCCAATGGAAGAAGGTGTCTTTATAGAAAAACAGCCGATAAAATGCGTAGAATAGGGCTATCGCTACATTTATCTTTAGAAAATAGGCTAATTCCGGAGTCATAGTAATGAATATTTTCTATTAATCTTCTTTTCCTTTTTCAATCAGGTCGATGATGTCTTTGAGATCATCGGTCGAAATCTTTTGGTCCTTAGCAAAGAATGAAACCATTTCTTTGTAAGAGTTCTCAAAGTAGTTACGAACTACGCCGCTCATAAAATGGCGTTTATACTCATTTTCGCGAATGGCGGGAGTGTATTGGTAGGTATTACCCACACGTTTCGGTGTGATGTATCCTTTTCGCTCGAGGTTCTTCACGATGGATGCCACTGTGGTATAGGGAGGTGCCGGTTGCGTATATTTTGCAACAATGTCTTTTACGAAACAGCATTGTAACTCCCAAATGTAGATCATTACTTCTTCTTCTTGTATAGTCAACTTTTCCATGGATATGTTGTTTAATTACGAATACTTCGCAAATCTACGAATATTTCGTAAATATACAATAATTAGTGTATTAATAAATGTAAATGCATGATTATTGTAAGAATGTTTTGATTTAATATTTATGCTGAGAATAGTTAAACACAAAAAATGCTCGGATAAGCACTATTTTTGCTTTAATAGTCACATTTTAATAACCTTTATGCTAAAACCAGATAGTTGTTCGTTTTTTTATTTAAAATAAATGAAATATATTTGCCTGTACAAAACAGACGTTAAATGTGATATGGTGCGTTTCGATACGCTGGTAAAGTTCGGAAAATTCCCCGCACCTGGTAACAAAACTATTAACTAACAATGCTGACCGTAGGGAAGAGGGAGGCAAACTAAAAAAATAAATGATATGAAAAAAGGTTTGATTTTTGTGCTATTCGCACTTGTTTCTATCGTTTCTTATTCTCAGATTTCTTGGAATGCCAAAGTTGGTATGAACATGAGTAACTTTACCGGAGACTCTGAGACTGATATGAGAATTGGGTTTAATGTTGGTATTGGTATGGAATACCAATTTACTGGTATGTGGTCTATTCAACCTTCTCTGATGTTTACTCAGAAAGGAGCTAAAATGGATGAATTGAAAGCTAATCCAATGTATTTGGAAATTCCAGTAATGGCTGCTGCAAGATTTGAAATTGCTGACAATCAGAATATTGTGGTGAAAGCAGGTCCTTATTTCGGATTTGGTATTGCTGGTAAATATAAAGCAGGCGGTGAAAAAATTGATTTCTTTAAAGATACTAAAGATGAAGATGGAGATATCTTGATGGAAGGTGCAAAGAAATTTGATGCTGGCCTTGGTGTAGGTGTCGCTTATGAAATTAATAAATTCTTTATTGATTTGACTGGAGAATTTGGTTTGGCTAAAATTTATGATGGCGATGGTGCTCCGAAAAACATGAACTTCTCTATCGGTGTAGGTTATAAATTCTAATCGAATTACACTCTCTTTATAATATCTCTTTAAAATCCCTCGTCCTATACTCTCTTTGGACGGGGGATTTATATCTATCAATCACTTACCTGCTTGGATAAGTTTTCTTTCTCTTTTAATTCTTTATACCTCTCTATCGCATGTTTGCGGCTCATAAGTATTTGCCAACGATATACCCAACAAGTTGTGAGGAAGTAGATACCCGCCTGTAGCCATAAAGCTTTATATTCAAAAGCCACTTCACTCAAAGTTGCTCCCATATTATTGATTTTCACAAAACCATTGATTCCGAAAGTAGACGGGAATATGTAAGATACATACTTCCAGAACGGAGGAATCGCAGCCCCCGGCCAGGAGATTCCTGAGATAAATAGCAAAGGAACAGATGTGAATACAAAAATCAGCATACACGTTTCCCGGTTACGGATGGCAATGGATGTTGTCATGGCAAAGAAAATGCAAGCTGCCAAGTAGGGCACAACGAATAATGCCAATGAACCTGGTTGTCCGATTTGGTTGAGGCTAAACAATCTTGGAACCACAAAAAGTACATAGAAAGCTACCAATATATAAACCAAGAAATAACTCAATCCTTTTCCTAATACAATCCGTAGCGTTCCGTTATAATGCCGGTTGATAGGAACAAGGTCTTTGAATCGGTTATTTTCACGGGCAGTTCCGGCAGCAAGACCGATGCCGAGCAATAACGTTTGCTGAATGATTAATACCAGTACCGCAGGAATCAGGAAAGCGGCGAATCCGGCAGTAGGATTGAATATCGAGATCTCCTCATATTCTATCGGATAAGCAGTTATCTCATCCTGCCGGTCGGTTGTGTTTCCGCTACGGGCAATCTTGATGTCCTTGTTCATATCCAGAGAAACGGCGGTATTGGCTATCAGCATGGATTTATAATAAAGTAATCCGCTCATATCGCAATAGAGGCTCACTTGTGTCTGTTTCCCTTTGGCAATATTGTCACTAAAATCCGAAGGGATATAAATGATGCCGTATGCACGTCGGTTTTTCAGCATTTGTTTAGCTTCTTCCATATCGGCACAGTAGGAGACGATTTGAATATCGGGCGTAGCATCTACCTTGCGGAGATATTCGCGGCTAAGAGATGAATGTGAATCGTCTACAACAACAGCAGGAACTTCACGCACTGCTTCGTTATCATAGATGAAACTATACAGCAACGGATAACCTAACGGGACGAGTATAAAGAATATCAGTACCCCCTGGTCACGGAAAGTTGTCTGAAACTCCCGTTTCCAGATATAAAACAGGTCATTGATGCCTTGAGCTATCTTATCTTTTAATTTTATATCTTTCATTTAGGGTATATATTTATAGTAAACCAATGCTTCCTTCAGGCGGTGAACAACAAAGAAGGGTAGCATCATAAATATTAATAGTGCCATATAGTTGGTCCATGAATAAGCTATACTATACCCGTTGAGTGCCTGGTCGATATAAATAAGGAAATAGTGCCGCAGCGGGAATAGATTGCTTAAAGCCTGTAAAACAGGATGCATAGCCATGACCGGGAATGAAAAACCGGAGATGGAAAACGATATGACTCCCCACAGGGAGGCAAAACTTAATCCGAGTCGTAGAGTCGGCAGGGTTCCTATCATGACAATGCCACAACATTGAGATGCCAGTACGAGACACAGCGTGGCAAATATCATCGGAAATATACCGCTGTTGCAAGGAAAATGCAGGAATCCATACAGGTATACATTATAAAATATACCCATAATGAAAAAGATTACAGTATGGGGAAGCAACTTTCCGGCCAATGCAATATAAATGGAGTTGTTACTCATTCGTAACCATTCGCGAGCCGTACGATCTTTGATTTCTACGCCGATTGAATAAACAGTTACCATAAATATTAATAGCATGAGCACTCCCGGTATCAGTGTATTGCATAAGTATACCGAATAGTTCAGCCACGGATTATTCAGTGGGTGCGTATCAATAACAATCGGTTGCAGATATGCCATAGCCTGATCCTCTGTTGCACCTTTGGCATATAACATAGTCCTTGCAGCGGCTCCTGAAGTGAGTTCTCCCATCATTTTCATGTCTCTGAACAATAGGGAGCCTGCAATCAGGTAGGAGTAATTGGTGTAGAAGGAGATTGTCGGTTGTCGTTGGCTCTGTGCCTCTGCCGATAAACCTTTGGGAAGGTAAAAGAATCCATAGATTTTTCCCTCCTGCATGGCAATACGTGCATCTGTCACATTACTGTAATGAGCTACGATCCCTGTCTGCGAAAAAGCATCCAGATTGCGGACAATATTACGGGAAGTAGACGAATCATCCATATCTACTACTCCCGCAGGAAGATCCTTGGGAAGCCCCGAGTCCATTAAGGTGGTGAAAAATATATAGCAAAACAGCGGCGCGATGACCATACAGAATAGGTAGAGCGGGCGTGATACCAACCGCCGACACTCTCTTTGCATGACCTGCCACAGAGCTATATATTTCTTTTCTCTCTCTCTCATGATTACTTGCCAATGATGACAGACATACCTGGACGGAGGTTTTCCACCTTCTCTGTCGGAGAAGCTTTTACTTCGAATGTTTTCAGATCGAACTGTCCGGTTGTTTTGGTTGCTTTCCAGGCAGCATAAGTGCCTAAGTCTTTCAGATAATATACTTTGAGGCGGATCTTTTTATTATCCAAAGCAGGAATGATTGCTTCGAATTCCGAACCCATTGTCAGATTTTTGAGCAGGTCCTCGCGTACGTTGAATGTTACCCACATATCGTTAAGTTCGGCGATATTCATGATAGGAGCACCGGTACCCACCAATTCGCCTACCTTCGGGAATATCTCTGAAACTTCTCCCGCAGCCTGTGCTATGAGATAAGTCTCCTTTATGTACGATTCTACTTCGGCAACAGCACCTTTTGCCCGGTTTACCAAAGCTTCCGCAGCCATCTTATCTTCACGTTCCGCTCCGTTCTTTGCCATGGTATATTGCGCTTTGGCTGCTTTCTCTGTAGCAATGCTTGCATCTCGTTGCGCAGTGACTTCATCCAATTTCTGTGCCGGCATTACTCCCTGCTCATAGAGATTCTTTACACGTTGATATGATTTTTCGGCAATGGTGACGCCTGCTTGGGCTTTTTGCCACATTTCGTATGCCGCCTGGATTTGTTCCTGACGTGCGCCCTTGATTGCTTTTGCGTTTTGTGCCTGTGCGGCAGCTTCGGCAGCACGTGCCTGTTCCATTTTTGCCACTACGTCAGGAGCTTCCAAAATGGCCAGCGTATCTCCGGCATTGACGCTTTGTCCTTCTTTCACGCGAAATTCCAATATACGTCCCGGAACTTTGCTCGAAACGCGATACTCGGTAACTTCAGCCTGTCCCTGTATAATTTCAGGACCTTTGCGAAGCATGAAGAAGCCAACGACTGCAACGATTGCAATAACTCCAAGTAGAGTAAGGAATGCAAGCAGCATATTGCTGTTTTGTGATTTTATAGGTGCCATATGATTTATGAATTATGAATTATGATTTATGGATTGTGAGTTGGTTAGGGATTGGGTTGTTTCTGATTGGGTTCTTTACTTTATTTTTCTGCTTTTTATTTATTTCAGTGTTCCCAGAGATTTCTTCAGATAGATTTCTGTTAACTTCACATCTATTTGTGCGTCAATCTTTTCTGAATGAGCGGACAGCCATGCTGTTTGTGCTTCAAGAACATTGCTGGTGGCAATCACTCCCTCCTTAAAACCAAGCGTTGCATAGCGCAGATTCTCTTCCGCTTTTTCCATGTTTTTGGAAGACATAACCAGTTTCTTACCTGCTTCCTTTACCTTGAAAGCGGCTTGATTGACTTGCAACTCTATTTTTTCGCGTGCGTCCTGAAGCTGGTATTGTGCAATGCGGGCTTCGGCTTTTGCTGCTTTGGTTTTATAAATACCTTCTCCCCAGTGCCATATAGGTATCTGTACCATCACTCCCACATTCCACATGCCTTTGAATTTGTTTTCAAAGCTATTGAAGACAGAAGGATTGGTTACCATATAATTCCCCATCAATGCGATGGAGGGAAGATGTTCGGCGCGGGTTACGTTTACTTTCTGTTTGTAAATCTGTGTTGCTAATTCGAGACTACGTATTTCCGGACGATTCTCATAAGCGGTAGACAAATCGAAATGAAGGTCTGTTGTCAGTAATGGAATATCTTCCATATTTTCATCTGCCAGCGTGATGGGGGAGCTAAGATCAATGCCACATAGTTGACACAACAGCATTCGGGCAAGGCTCAATCCGTCTTCCACTTTGGTGAGTGTCATTTCCGCTTCATTAACCTTGACGCGTACAGACAGACCGTCCGCTTTGGTGGCTACTCCTTCATGAATCATTTTTTCTACATCACTGTCCAGCTGTTGCAAAAGCTTTAAATAACCTTCCGCCAGCTTCTTCTTATTAACCAGTGAAATAACTTGCCAGTAAGCTTGGTCTGTACTCATGATTACTTCCTGCATACCGCCATGGTGTTGTTGTTGAGCCAATTCTTCGGCATACTTTGTTATTTTGTTGTACGCCCGGATTTTTCCACCCATGTATAAAGGCTGTGTCAATGTAATGGCACCTGCATAGACATTTCTCGTATCTGTACGGAGCGCATCCACTAAAGAGTTTCCCGCTTGGTCGAGAGCCGGCAGAGCCGCTCCTAGTTTTCCGCTTAGGGAAGCAATAAGTGGTGCCAATTCTGGATGTGCTGTTGTAATCTCGGTTGCAGCTTGTTGGATAGGACCTGCCAGATTAGTTCCTAATCCAGAAAGCGCAGCTTTCTGGTCGGTATTCAATAAAGAGAACTCTTTTTGATTTCTCATATATGTTCCAGTTGCCGAGAAATTAGGCAGGTAATTGGTAAATGCGGCCTTCCGCTGGTAGTGGGCGGCATTTATTTTCTCATTGCTAATCAACAAATCTTTATTGTTAGCAAGGGCTAAAGCACGGCAACTATCCAGGCTTAGTAAAGTTTGCCCTTTGGCTATAAAAGTAATGTTTAGCAGAATTGTCAGAAGAAATACTTTTTTCATCGCATCTTGCATATTAATAAGGTGATACTTCTTTTTTAATAACCCGCTTCTTATGTAAATTGTTTATTGAAGGAGTCTTTTTTTGAACTTGTTTACTTAAACAATAATTGCATAAACAACGATGCAAAAGTAGTGCTTTCTTTGAAAATGCAAAAAGAATTAGCTTTTTTTTAATGCTTCTGTTTGAAAAATATGTTATACTTGCATTCGGAAATATGATAAACATACCGTAATGTTATTAAATCTGACAGAAGAACAAATTGCCCAATTGGCGCCGGATGCGGCTTCAGTGAAGGCAGGAAAAGGTTTAGCGAGCCGAGCCAAATGGTTGCTTTTGGAGTATAGTGACCGTGCCATCTGGGGGCATTGTCAAGGAAGTGGACAAACACCTTATCAAACAGTTGTTGATATAAAGGATATTGCATTTAGATGTTCTTGCCCCAGCCGTAAGTTTCCATGTAAACATGCTTTGGGACTTTTATATATGTATGCGTCTTATTCCGAATCTTTCAAGCAGGCAGAGGAACCGGATTGGGTGGAAACATGGCTTTCCAAACGTAAAGAGAAGGAAGAAAAGAAAGAGCGGAAAGAAAAAAAGACGGCAGCTCCGATAGATGAGGCGGCGCAGGCCAAGAGACAGGCTGTGCGTCATCAAAAAGTGTTGGGAGGGATTGAAGACCTTCAGATATGGATGAAAGACTTGTTGCGCAACGGGTTACTCAACGTTCCGGAGAGAGCCTGCACCTTGTTTGAAGCTATCTCGCGGAGAATGGTTGACGCACAGGCGTCAGGGCTGGCAGGCAGGCTGAGGGGACTTCAGGAGTTGAATTACTATTCGGAGGACTGGAAATTCAAACTGACAGACAAACTGAGTAAAATATATCTGCTTGCGGAAAGCTATAAACATTTGGATAATCTTCCGGCTGACTGGCAATTCGAAATTCGTACTCAAATAGGATATCCGCAATCAAAGGAAGAGGTGATGGCGGGAGAACCTGTCGAAGATCAGTGGATGGTACTGCATACAAGAAGTAATAAGGTGAACGATTTGCGAACCGATGTTTTCTGGTTGTATGGAAAGGCGAGTCGCCGGATGGCGGTGTATGTTTATTTTATGGTTCCGGGAACGCTGCCGGAGTTTACGATTCTGTCCGGTGGTACGTATCAGGGCCCATTGTACTTTTACAAAGGAGTTGCCGCTTTACGTGCATTGCCCAAAGAACTGCAACGGTCGGACGAAAAATTCCAGCCTTCTTGTTGTCCCGACTTGGAAACTGCCACACAATATTATAGAACGATCGTCCGGACCAATCCTTTTGTGGAGGAAGTCCCTTTATTGGTAGATAATGTCAGATTGATGACAGCCGGCAATGCACAATACCTGCAAGATGCCGAAGGACGTGTCATGCCGGTACATGTGGACGAAAACATTCGTATTGATATTCTTGCTACTACCGGTGGAAAGCCTTTTGCTGCTTTCCTGCTGGCGGATGTTACTTTTTGGGAATTGAAAACTATTTGGTATCAATCTGAATATTATTTTTGGAAAGATGAACGTAACTGACCAACTGATTAATATAGCATTATTAGGGACTGCTACTCGTGAACTGATAGCAACGGATTTGCCCGAAGAATTGCAAGACAGCTTGCGTGACATTCAAGAGAAAGCGGAAGATGCGGAGACAGCTTTTTATCAACTGTCGGCTTTAGGTTTCGCTTTCAGACGTGCCGGATTGAAGGCATACTTGTTGAAAGACCCCGTGTCCGTATCGGAAGCTCCCGAAGAGAGTAAAGCCTGCTTCTCCCGCGAAGTGGGAGAACTGTTGACTTCCCTGCATAGTAACCGGAACTCATATCTCTTATTATATGCATATCGTAAAGCGATAGCTTTCGATAAGTTGTTGCCGCCAGTTTATCTGCCAGCTTTATTGCAAAGGGCTTTTGACCGAAACAATCCTAAGCGGCACGAAGAGCAACGTTGGTTGTCGGAATTGTCGGGGCGTAGAGGGCGTTGGCTGCTTTCGGAAATGGGACTTCCCGCATGGGGAGAACCGGGAAATGAAAGTTGGGAGACGGCTTCCCACGAAGAACGGAAACGGATGTTGTGTCGTTTGCGGCAGGAACAGCCCGAACAAGGACTGGCTTTATTGCAGACAGAGTTGAAGAATGAATCAGCCGCTCATCGCGAGGAGTTGATTCGGTGTCTGCGTATAGGATTGACCAAAGCGGACGAGGCTTTCTTGCAGGAACTTCTTTTGAAGGACAGAAGTGGCAGTGTCAAAGAGACTGCCCGCCGATTGTTGTGCAGCTTGCCGGATTCGGAACTGGTGAAAACCTATCAGGAGTTGTTGCGTGGGAAATTGCATTTTAATTTTCTTTCAGGGTGGTCGTACGATAAGATTGAATATACGCCGGAAATGAAGAAATTAGGATTTGAAGAGGTCAGTGCCAATAAAGACGAAAAAGATGATCGCTTCTTGTTGAGGCAATTGGCAGAACGGGTGCCACTAAGTTTTTGGAGTGAGTTCTACGACTGTACACCGGAAAAGGCAGCGGGTAAATTGGCGAAGAAACCTCCTTTTCAGAAATTGTTTGATCTTTCAAGTCCGATTCTGAATTTCGGAGATTCCGTATGGGCTTATTACACATTGAAAGAAAATGCGGAAGAAGATATGAGCCTTGCGTTAGCGGGGTTGCTTTCTCCTTCTCAGCGTGAAGAAATAGCATTTCAGACAATCAAAGGCGGACTGATTCCGGATAGTTGGTTTAATGAAGACGGCGGGGAATGGGGAATGAAATTTTCATCCTATGTCTTGCAACGCCTTCTGCGAAATAACTACTATCTTCCTAAAGAAACGGCGGAACAATTGGCTGTGTATTTCCCTGCGGAAATGAGAGGTACGTTGGAGCGGATTGCCGCTTCGGTGACAAAGCAGGAGAACAATACGACTTTTTACTTTTGTCGGTTGGTACTGGAGTACATGGATGTAAAACAGAAAATAGATACCTTAATTAAATAACGAACAATAAAAACTGAAAGATATGAGCGCTTTATTGAGAGAACATGCCGAACAGCAATTTGCAGAAGAACTTCATGAGTTGAAAAAGAACGAGATTTATGCCATTCCGAAGAACTGGGAAATGTCTCCGCAGTCTGTGGTCACTTATCTGATGGGTGGCAAGTTGAAGAATGGTTTCGAAGTCTCTCCGAAATATATCGGCCACCGTCGTCTGATGGAAATAGCGGTCGCCACTTTGGCAACCGACCGCGCGTTGTTGCTTTACGGCTTACCCGGAACGGCAAAAAGCTGGGTGAGTGAGCATATTGCGGCTGCCATCTCGGGCAATTCGACGTTGATAGTGCAGGGTACAGCCGGAACAGGTGAAGAGGCCATCCGTTATGGATGGAACTATGCACGTTTGCTGGCGGAAGGACCAAGTGAGGGTGCTTTGATACAGACTCCTGTCATGAAAGCGATGCAGGAAGGAAAGATCGGGCGTATTGAAGAGCTGACCCGAATCGGTTCGGATGTACAGGATACTTTGATTACGATTCTCTCAGAAAAGACGCTCCCCGTTCCTGAGTTGAATAAAGAGATACAGGCTGTCCGCGGCTTCAATATCATTGCCACCGCCAACAATCGCGATAAGGGGGTGAATGAACTTTCGAGTGCTTTGAAGCGACGTTTCAATACGGTCATTTTGCCTTTGCCTGACTCTATTGACGAGGAGATTGATATTGTCCGTCGTCGGGTGGAAAGCTTTGAGAAGGTGATGCAGCTTCCGGCAGAGAAGCCGGCGTTGTCGGAAATTCGGCGGGTGATCACCATTTTCCGTGAACTGCGGCAGGGGGCGACTGTCGATGGCAAGACCAAACTGAAAACACCGAGTGGTACACTTAGCACGGCTGAAGCCATCTCGGTTGTGAATAACGGCTTGGCAATGGCCGGTTATTTCGGCGATGGAGAAATCCATGCGGAAGATTTGGTATCCGGTATCTTGGGAGCAGTGGTAAAAGACCCGGTACAAGATAAAGTCGTTTGGCAGGAATACATGGAAACAGTCGTGAAGAACCGGGAGGGTTGGAAAGACATCTATCGTGCTTCAAGGGATATGATCTAAAAAGAAGAGAAAATGGCGATTCATTTATTAGGTATCAGGCATCATGGTCCCGGCTCATGCCGCAATGTGCTGAATTACCTGCAAGAACTGCAACCGGATTTGATTCTGGTAGAAGGTCCGGCAGAAGCAGAGGCATTGCTTGCTTGTGTGGGAAATCCGCAGATGGTTCCTCCCGTTGCGTTGTTGGCTTATCAGCCCGACGAACCGCAACGGGCAGTATTCTATCCGTTTGCTGAGTTCTCTCCGGAATGGCAGGCGATGCGATATGCCGTACAGAATGGGGTTCCTCTTCGTTTCTTCGATTTGCCTTTGGTTTATTCGATGGCTCTCCGTAAACAGGAAGAACTGAAGGCTTCGGAAGAATTGACGGAATCCGTTGACGAACAAACAGACCCGACCGAAAAGGAAACGATCGAAATGGAAGCTGCAGAAATGGAAGTGGCGGAAGAAACAGTCACAGCGGCAGAAGAAAAGAAAGAAGAATCAATCGGCGATCCGTTTGATTGGCTGGCTCGTGCCGCCGGATGTACCGATGGAGAATCCTGGTGGGAAATGATGATTGAACACCGAAAGGAATCTGAAGATATATTTCAGGCGGTGAAGGAAGCGGTCACTGCTCTTCGGGAAGAACTGTCCGGACAGACTTCCGCCCGTGATTTGCTTCGTGAAGCCTGGATGCGTAAAATGATACGGGCGGCACAGAAAGAAAACTTTGAGCGCATTGCCGTTGTTTGCGGTGCTTGGCATGTGCCCGCACTGGAGGATATGCCTAAAGTGAAAGAGGATAACGCATTGCTGAAAGGCTTGCCGAAAGTAAAAATAGAATGTACATGGATTCCGTGGACATATAATCGGTTGGCTCTGCGTAGCGGTTATGGCGCGGGAATCGAATCTCCGGGATGGTATCACTATCTTTGGCATCATCCGGAAGATGACGGTACGCTTTGGATAAGCCGGATAGCCTCCTTGTTGCGGCAGAAGAATATGGATATTTCGGTGGCTCACGTCATTGAGACTGTCCGACTGGCACAAGCTACGGCCGCACTCCGAAATCTGCCCTATCCTTCACTGAACGAATATAACGAGGCTGTGACTACAGTGATGGGGTTTGGAGATGATATCTTGTTGCAAATCATTCGTGAAGAGCTCATTATCAGCAATCGTTTGGGAAGCGTTCCCGATAATGTGCCCAAGGTGCCGTTGCTGGTAGATGTGGAGAAGACACAGAAAAGTCTGCGTGTTCCGTTCACTGCCGAAATAAAAGAGCTGATACTGGACCTCCGCAAACCCAATGACCTCGAACGGAGTATCTTTTTTCATCGTCTGCAATTGTTGGGAATTGACTGGGCGATTCACGGAGAAATAGACGGTAAAGGTACTTTTAAAGAACAATGGACCTTATATCATAAACCGGAACAGATTATCGATATCATTGAGCGGGCGATATGGGGGAATACGGTGATGGAAGCTACCCAAAAGTATTTGCAGGCAACCATGGAGGAGATTTGTCATATTCCTGAGTTGACCGCATTATTGAACGGGGTGCTTCCGGCAGATCTTCCCGCATTGGTGGAGACTATGACCGTGCGGCTGGATGCACTTTCGGCAGCCTCGACCGATATTCTTGAAATGATGGAAGCGATTCCCGGACTGGTGAATATCGTCCGTTACGGAAATGTCCGCAACCTCGACTTCTCGAAGGTAGGCAGTATGCTTGAGGCGATGGTTGCGCGTATTCTTGCAGGCGGTGTGCTGGTATGTATCAATATTGATGAAGAAGCGGCAAGCGGTCTGCTCGACAAATTAGTTGCCACAGACTATGCCCTTTCTATTCTGAATCGGGAAGAACTGAACCGGATGTGGCGTAATTTTATCTGTCAAATACGCTTATCGGCCAATGTCCATCCGTTATTGTCCGGTTACGCCACTCGTTTGCTGAATGATAAAGGCGAGATAACGATGGAAGAAATGCAGGATACGTTAAGTTACTATTCGTCGGTTGGTAATTCTCCGGCAGACATGGCTTATTGGTTTGAAGGATTCCTGCGCTCTTCGGGTTCGGTGTTACTATTGGACGATCGTCTTTGGAATCTGGTAAATACTTGGGTGTGTGCGCAGGAGCAAGAGACGTTTATGGAGTTGTTGCCGATTCTGCGGCGTACTTTCAGTGAATTTACTTCGGCCGAGCGCCGTAAACTGGGAGAAAAGGCACGTCATGCCGGAACTGCCACCGCCCGTCCCCTTGCCGGAACAGAGGATTTGAATCTCGACCGGGAAGAGGCGGCAAGAGTAATTCCGGTGATTCGTCAGTTGTTGGGACTTGAAACAAAGTAAAAGAAAAGAAATGGAAGAAGAATTACTGAAAAGATGGCGTTTGATATTGGGGGGTGATGAGGCCGATGGCACAGGCGTATCGTTGAGCGTGGAAGAACGGCGGATCGACCAATCCTTGGAAGCCGTATATGATAGCGACAGGAGGGGAGGGCTGGGCTCCTCGGCTCCCAAAGTCAGCCGATGGCTGGGGGAGATTCGTGAGTTTTTCCCACAGACAGTGGTGCAGGTGATTCAGCGGGATGCCATCAAACGGTTGAATCTGACTACGTTGCTTACAGAAAAGGAGATGTTGGAAACGGTGGTTCCCGATGTGCATCTGGTGGCTACCTTGATGTCTTTAAGTCAGGTGATTCCGGAGAAGAATAAAGAGATGGCGCGTCAGGTAGTCCGTCGGGTGGTTGATGAATTGCTCCGCAAACTGTCGGCACCTACCCAACAGGCGGTGACCGGTGCGTTGAATCGCTCCGCCCGTCGCCGGAATCCCCGCTATAATGAAATAGACTGGAAAACAACCATTACGAAGAACCTGAAAAATTACCAGCCTGAGTATAAGACGATTATTCCTGAAATACGTATCGGATACGGCCGTAAGAGGAAAGCCATGAAAGATATCATTCTGTGTTTGGACCAGAGTGGTTCTATGGGGACATCCGTGATTTACTCCGGCATTTTCGGTTCTGTATTGGCGTCTATTCCGGCTGTCTCTACCCGAATGGTCGTGTTTGACACGGCGGTTGTCGACCTTACGGATGATTTGCAAGACCCTGTCGATTTGCTTTTTGGAGTGCAACTGGGCGGAGGGACGGATATTGCCCGGGCTTTGACTTATTGTCAAGGCATAGTGACCCGCCCGCAAGATACAGTGCTCGTATTGGTGACCGACCTTTATGAAGGGGGCGATCCGCGAGAGATGCGAAAGAGGTTTGCGTCTCTTGTCGACAGCGGCGTGCAACTGATTGTGTTGCCGGCATTGAATGATGATGGTGCTCCGTCTTATGACAAGAACCATGCGGAATTTTTAGCTTCTATCGGCGTACCTACTTTCGCCTGCACTCCGGATAAGTTTCCCGACCTGATGGCGGCTGCTCTTAGCAAACAGGATATCGGTATGTGGGTTTCTCAAAACATAAAGATGTCCTGACAATCGAATACCGGATATTCGGTGGCAACGAAAAAGGCTGTTCCTCGTTGTGAAGAACAGCCTTTCTTGATATATAAAGTAAGGGGATTAATTACAGAGCACCTACTTCTTTCAAAGCAGCGTTCGTTCCGTGAACAGCTTTTGCGCTAGCTGCGAACTTAGCTTTTTCGTCTTCGTTCAGGTTCAGTTCAACGATTTTTTCGATACCGTTCTTGCCAAGGATTACAGGAACGCCGATGCAAAGATCTGATTCGCCGTATTCACCTTCCAATAATACAGAACAAGGAATCATCTTCTTTTGGTCATGAAGGATAGATTCAACTACGAATGCTCCTGCTGCACCCGGTGCATACCATGCAGAAGTACCCAGCAATTTAGTCAGCGTAGCACCACCTACCATAGTAGCAGCAGCAACTTCTTCCAATTTCTCTGCAGAGATGAAATTAGCTACAGGCATACCTTTGTAAGTAGCGAAACGAGTCAAAGGAATCATCGTAGTATCACCGTGACCACCGATAACCATACCTTCTACTTCGTTAGCGTTGCAACCGATAGCTTGAGACAAGAAATATTTGAAACGAGAGCTATCCAAAGCACCACCCATACCGATTACACGGTTTTTCGGCAAGCCCAGAGCCTTCAATGCCAAATAAGTCATTGTATCCATCGGGTTAGAAATAACAACGATGATAGCGTTAGGAGAATATTTCAACAGGTTTTCTGCTACCGACTTAACGATACCAGCGTTCACACCGATCAATTCTTCACGAGTCATACCCGGTTTACGAGGAATACCTGAAGTAATCACAACAACGTCAGAGTTAGCAGTTTGAGCATAGTCGTTAGTGCAGCCTACCAATGTAGAGTCGAAACCCAGCAATTGAGCTGTCTGCATCATATCCATTGCTTTACCTTCTGAAACGCCTTCTTTAACGTCCAGCATTACTACTTCGTCTGCTACTTCATTAAAAGCAAGTACATTTGCACATGTAGCACCTACGTTACCTGCGCCTACTACGGTTACTTTTGACATAATACTATATATTTAAAAAGTTGATAATTTGTTTTATCTTTTAGCGCGACAAAATTACAACGATAATCCTGATTAAAGAAATTTTTCCGTAATAATTTTAGTTAAAGGTCAAACTTCCTAATAATATGACGTCAGTTTGATATAAGCCATGCGGGCGAACTTATATCGAACTGACGTTAATATAATAGGTAGGATGAAAAGTTTGGGCAAAGGAAGCTGTTTGAGGTACGGTTATAAACCGAATGTAGCTATAGTGAGAGTGCACTGTTATGGAGAATTGTTTATTTAGCCATTTTTTTATAGCTGCTTGCCTATTCGGATTTACTTCGTTCGCTACTATTACTTCGTTTCACTATAGTTATACGCAAAAATAACTATAGTCTCCCTTGCGTATAACTATAGTCATACGCAAGAGTAACTATAGTTAAACGAAGTAAAAATAGGCAGTGGAGTTAATAATAGTAGGCAATAAGATAAGTTTAATTGGCATCTTGGCGAAAAAAGGTGTTTGAGTGCTTTGCTTTTGCCAATTTGAATAAATTAGCAAGCAAATAAGTTAAAATTATATGGATTAGCAGCGGGGGATAAAAAACTCTCTGTATTTCTGCTTGACTTCTGTTGCGAAATGATTACTTTTGCGCACGTTATCAATTCACAACTGAAACTATGAGTAAAAAAAGCCTTCTTATTGCGGCCGTGACTATCTTGGTGATAGCTATTATTGGTGTTACCTATTTATTGTTTACCGAGAAACAAGCTAACCGTGAGTTAGTGCAGGAGTTTCAATTAGATAAGGAAGATTTGGAAAACGAATACACCCGTTTCGCACAACAATATGATGAGTTGAAGATGACCATATCCAATGATTCTTTGTCTCATTTGTTGGAACAGGAGCAACTGAAAACACAGCGTTTGTTGGAAGAACTCCGTACGGTGAAAAGCTCGAACGCTACGGAAATCCGCCGTTTGAAGAAAGAACTGGCTACCCTGCGTAAGGTAATGATCGGGTATATCAACCAGATTGATTCATTGAATAAACTGACCGAACGGCAGAAACAGGTTATTGCTGATGTGACCGAGAAGTATAATAAGGCTTCTCAACAAATCAGTAATCTTTCTGAAGAAAAGAAGAACTTGGATAAGAAGGTGACATTGGCCGCCCAGCTTGACGCCACCAATATCCGTATCGACCCCCGCAACAAACGTGGCAAAGTAGCTAAGAAGGTGAAAGATGTGGTGAAACTGGCCATCAGCTTTACGGTGGTAAAGAATATCACTGCTGAAAACGGTGAGCGTACCCTATACATACGTATCACTAAGCCGGACAACGATGTGTTGACTAAGAGTGCGTCCAATACTTTCCCTTATGAGAATCGTACACTGGCCTATTCTATCAAAAAGTATATTGAGTACACCGGAGAAGAACAGAACGTTAATGTGTTTTGGGATGTGGAAGAGTTCTTATATGCCGGAAACTATCGGGTTGATATCTTCGAAGACGGCAATCTGATAGGCTCGCAGTCGTTTATATTGAATTAGCCAAGACTTTCTTACCGGATTCTTATGCTATAATCCGGTTTCAGTCGTTTCAGTCTTATCCGCAAACGCCTTGCTGGAAGGCGATAGCGGATGAAGGCGAAAAAAAACAACCCCTGCGAGAATAGGCTGTAGCCAGGGGGAGTGCTTTCAGTGCATTCAGCTTTTCAGACTTGACAGTAGAGCTGTGTATCCACCTTGGTGGGTATATATACTCACCGTGATGGATCTATATGCCCACCGCGATGGATCTATATATCCACCGCACTGAATCTATATGCCCACCACACGGGGTATACAGATTCATCAATCTTGACGAAATTTGCATTCAGGAGTGACCTCAGCCAAAGGACTGTTTATCTTCTGCCGTCCGCTCCCCACATCATTTTACTGCGAAGTGTATCGAAAAAGATGTGATTAAAGCGTTTCACCACTTTTACGCTGTAGTCGGCACGGCGAATAGTGAGTTGCGTCGTTTCCTTGCAGGTTTCACTGTTGCCGTCGATAGCGACCAGGAAGTTATGGCTGCGGCTTTCCACATCCAACGTGATTTCCCAATCGTCACGTATGACGATAGGGCGAACATTAAGGCTGTGCGGAGCTACGGGAGTAATGACGATGGTGTTGGCATGAGGAACCATAATCGGCCCGCCCACACTTAGCGAATAAGCTGTTGAACCGGTTGGAGTAGCAATCACTAATCCGTCGGCCTGGTAAGTATTCAAGAATGCACCGTTGATGGCAGTACGGATACTGATCATTGAAGAACTGTCCCGTTTGAGTACGGCTATTTCATTTAGAGCATACGGAGATGCTTGCAGGTGGGTGCCGTTACAGATAAGTTGAAGCACGCTGCGTTCTTCAACATTGTATCTTCCGGCTTGAATCTCGTTGAATGTCTCTTCCATCTCTTCGGGAGAAATATCGGCAAGAAAGCCCAAACGTCCCGTATTGATGCCAAGGATAGGAATCCCCTTTCTGCCTACCCGGCGGGCAGCTTTCAGGAAAGTGCCATCCCCGCCGATACTGATTACCATGTCGGCTGTGAAATCATCGCCGTCAAACAATTGGTCGGCTTCGATTTCCATATGCTCTGAAATCAGGAATTGGTAGAACTCCCTGCATACGCAGACTTCCGTTCCCCGTTTTTTCAGTAGTCTGAATAAATTGGCGGCATGAAAGGATTTTTTAACTTGATACGTATTCCCGAAAATTGCAAATTTCATAATCGAATCTTTATTTTTAAATACAAAAATGCTATTTTTTCTTGATATATCTCTTTAATCTTTCTTTTTTATTTTTGATTTTTTTGATTTTATAATACTTTAAACAATTAAAAAACAGATAAATGCAGTTTAATGAATGTTAATGTAAGTATACTTTTTTTTTAAATGCCGTATATTTGCAACGAAATTATATTTGTAATGGAAACAAAGAGGATTCATAAAACAGTATTTGGATTCGGAAAAAAGTTTTATTGTATGTGTTAGGATGTTGTAAGTTTCTAAAAAGCAACAGGGGAATGAAAATAAAAAAGTTTATAGGTTTGTTCATGTTCGTTTGTCTGTTTATGGCGGAAGCAAATGCGCAAAAAACGGTAATTAAAACGAACTTGTTATACGATGCAACAGCAAATGCGAATGTTGCGATCGAGACTCGTCTTGCCCCACTTTGGACTGCGGAAGTGTCGGGTATCTTTAATCTATGGAGAAAGCAGTGGCGCAATTATGTGTTGCAACCTGAATTGCGCCGTTGGATTTGCCGTCCTTTTGCAGGACATTTCTTTGGAGCACATTTGCTGGGTGGTCAATATAATATAGGTCATTTGGATATGGATTTCAAAATGCTGGGTACTGATTTCGGCAAATTGAAAGATTCGCGCTATCAAGGATGGTTTGTCGGAGCGGGCATTGCATACGGTTACGACTGGGTGTTGAACCGCCGGTGGAACATCGAAGCGGAAATCGGCTTCGGATGGACATATACCCGTTACGACCGGTTTAATTGTGCCGGATGCGGTCAGAAAGTGGAGTCGGGCAAGAGCCACAATTACGTAGGGCCAACGAAAGCGGCAGTCAACTTAATCTATGTTTTCTGATAAAATGCACCACACTATGAAGGTAAATATGTTAAAAAATAGCATTGTTTGTGCTGTTGTGATGATGTTATGTGTCGGGACGGCATCGGCACATTCCGGCAGATTGTTCAAGGTCTCAAAGATTAATATCAGTCGTGGTGAAGGGCAGCTCCTGATTCATTTCGATGTCGATGCCCGTCATATCAAGCCGGGACTTGACCGTGAAGTGGTGTTCACACCTGTCATTCGTGCCATCGGTAGTGCCGACAGTCTCCGGTTGCCGGCCATCACCGTTGCCGGAAAGAACAGTTATTATGCACATCTGCGCAATAAGGATATTATGCCGGGCGAGAAACTTGTCCGTGCCGGTTCGGACGAACTGGTGGCGTTTCGCGAGACAGTCCGTTTTCAGCCGTGGATGCAGCGTTGTTTGGTGGTGATGCGTGAAGAGACGCAGACTTGTTGCGACCCGATAGAAGACGCGGGAGACACGCCGGTTGCCGAACTCAATTACGTGATCGAACCGTTTCATCCCGATTTCCGTTATGTGAATATTGTGGGCGATAGCCTGGTGGTGATGTCTGCTGAGGGACGTGCTTTTGTGACTTTCGTTGTCGACCGCACCGAATTGAAGCCCGACTACATGAACAATCCGAAAGAGATTGGCAAAATCATAGCGTCCATCGACAAAGTGAAAAACGATCCTGATGCCACCATTACATCGGTCAGCATAAAAGGATTCGCCTCTCCCGAGGGAACTTATAAACATAACATCGAACTTGCCATGGGGCGTACCGCCACATTGAAAGAGTATGTGCGGAGCCATTACAACTTCGACCAGTCGATAATGCACACCGACTTCGAACCGGAAGACTGGCAGGGGCTTATCGAATGGCTGGATACGTGCCGTTTGGAACATCGTACTGAAATACTCGATATTGCACGTAGCGATATGGACCCGGATGCCAAAGACCTTACCATCAAACGGCGTTTCCCTGAAGAGTATTCGGTAATATTGAAGACCGTTTATCCGTGGCTGCGTCATTCGGATTATAAGGTGACATATTCCATACGTACATTTGCCGACATCGACGAACTGAAACGTGTCTTCCGGACAACTCCCGAGCGTCTCCGTCCCGTAGATTTCTCGCGCATAGCGGCAACGTATTCTCCGGACAGTCCGGAGTATGAGGCTACTTATATGAAAGCCGTCGAGATATACCCGTACAACAACGAAGCCAACCTTAATGCCGCCAATATCATGATGAAGCGCAACAATCTCGTTGAGGCTGCCCGATATGTGGCTCGTTCCGGCGATTCGGTGGAGGCTATTTATACCCGCGGAGTGCTGGCGGCTCGCAACGGTGACTTCGAACGTGCGCAGATGTATATGACCACTGCTGCCGAACAGGGACTTGATGTGGCAATCAGCCAACTCGAACTGTTGAAGAAACATCGTGCGAAACCGACAGTGAAATACCTGATACAGCCTACAGAAAAATAATAATGGAAAAAGACAGGGAAAAAATAATAATGGGAAAAGAAAACAATAGTAATTCATCTAAACATTAAAAAAAACATGAAGAAAATTAGTAACTATTTCTTAGGGTTTGCAGCAATCGCCCTGATGGCAGCTTGCTCAAATGATGAGATTGCTCCCGAGGTAGACAATACAACATTACCAGGTGTTGCCAACGGTGAAGCTTATTTGAACGTCCGTCTGCAGGATGCAAGCGCAATGACACGTGCTACAGATGGTGGTTATGAAAACGGTATTGCATCAGAACACACAGTGAAGGATGCACAGTTCTTCTTCTTTGATGCTCAAGGAGTATTTGTTGGAAAAGCAAGTGTATGGAACGGTGGTAATGATAACGGAGACCATGGGTCCACTGGAAACAATGTAGAATTTAAGGGAAATACGGTGATAGTACTCCGTGGTGTAACAGAGAAGAATTATCCGGAATACCTGTTGACAGTAATTAATGCGGAAGGATTTACTGCACAACCTACTATAGAAGCTACTTCTCAATCTTTGAAACAATGGTACAATACATATACAGAAACTGTTGAAGGTAAAGACCCATCTACTGTTGATTGTTTTGTAATGAGTACCTCAAGCTATTTTGGTACCGATGAAACAAAACATAATAATAATTTTTATTATGCTACCAAAATACTGTCTACACAATTCAAACCTGAACCAATTGAAGCAGCAGAAAGTGGAGCTGTACAGGTTTACGTAGAGCGTCTTGCTGCAAAAGTACAAGTTGAGACTAGTGAGAATTTGACATCTGTTGGAACAGACAAGGATGGCAAAAAACTTTATAAACTTAATAATGTAACTATTGCAGGTAATGAAAATGGACAGGTTGACCCAAACGAGGGTGTAACTGAAGTCTATGTGAAATTTTCCAATTGGGGATTGAGCGCTACAACAAAAGATTCATACCTGTCAAAACAACTGAAAGATAGTTGGAAGGAAACTGCTCCGTTTGCAAGTTGGGATAACAGTGGTGATTACCGTTGCTTCTGGGCACAATCAACTGTTTATGACAAAACCATCGTTACTGAAGGGGAGAATAAGACTTTGAATTATACGACTTTTGGAAATCTCAAGAATACAGTAGACGGCAATAAAGATAATAATGGTTATGCTTACTGTAATGAAAACACCAATATAGTTGCTAACATTACAAAAAACGGTAAAATAGATCCTGCAAAAGCAACTTCAGTTCTTCTTGGAGCAATGCTTTGCGACAAAGATGGAAATGAACTTGATCTTATCCGCCACAACGGTTTGCTGTTCAAAAAAGATGATTATAAGAAGTATGTGATCAATGCTATTAACAAATCCAAGCCAATCAATATCTACGTTGCGGATTCGGAAAATGAAGGTAAGTACATACAGGCTACCGAACTTCCTTCTTGGTTGGATCTTAAAAGAGTAACAGAAGGTGACAATAAAGGTATGATTAAAGTGGTTGCAAACGAAAAAGCAACAATCTCAGGTACATATTACCATATAGAAGAGGGAGTTTCCACTGCATATACTGATGCAGCAGCTGTTATTAAGGCACTTCAAGATGCTCTTGACGGATATTCATTGGATGAAACTCTGCTGTTGTCTGACGAAGCATTCACCAAAGGTATGATGTACTACAACATTCCTATCGAACACTTGGCAGGCTTTGGTACTGAAGGTGAAAACACGAAAGTTATTATCGAAGGTAGTTACGGTGTAGTTCGTAACCACTGGTATCGGATTACACTGAATAAGATTGAAAACATCGGTACAGGTGTATTCGATCCTAATGAAGAAATTATCCCAGAAATTCCTGAACAGAAATACTACTTGGATGCTACTATCAATATCCTTTCTTGGAAAATTGTTGATCAGAGTGTAGAACTGTAATTTTATAACAAAGACAGGCGTCTTTAGGCGCTTGCGTCAGAGGTGCCTGTCTTTCTTCATTATTGTTTATTTCCGTTTCGTTCGGATGGTGAGAACCGGTTTTTCGGCATTGCCGGTTAAAGAAAATGAAGTGCCGTGAAGAATTGAAAGACAGAAAACCGGACATGGTTTTCTTTTAAACAAGGAAACAAGGAGCGGGCAATGTCCGCCATTATATATGTCTGCACAGGGGCAGACACTTTTTGGGAAAAATCATAATAATATCATAATCAATCGTGAAAACAGTGAATCGATTAACCGACATAGTTACCGCGACAAAGGCGCTTCTGGTAGTGTTGCTGACATCGGCAGTCACGCTGACATCGTGCAATAAATTGCTCTACGACTACGAGGGTGATTGCGACCCTTATTATAAGGTACGTTTCGAGTATACCTATCACATGAAGCAGGGTGATGCGTTTCCTTATGAGGTCAACGACGTTACTCTCTATTTGGTTGACGACAATACCGGCAAGGTAGTATGGCAGAAACGCGAATCGGGGGAGGTGCTCGGTCGTTCCGGATATATGATGGATGTTGATGTGGCACCGGGCACTTACACGCTTGTGGCTTGGTGTGGCGACGGACATGCGTCCACTTTCAAAGTGAACGATGCTGTTGCCAAGGAAGATTTGCAGTGTCACCTGATGGTGGGGGAGACCTCTACCGAGACGTCCTGCGGCACGGCACGCCACGTAAAACAGGACATCAAGCGCCTTTATTATGGACGGCTTGAGGCGCAGGAATTTCCCACAACGGAAGGAACACACATTTTCACTGTGCCTTTGATAAAAGATACGAACGATATCCATGTCCTTTTGCAACATCTAAGCGGTGACTTGGTGGATATATCGGAGTTCTCGTTCACGATTGTCGACGACAATGCCCATTTGGGTTGGGATAACCGACTGATTGGCACCGAGAATATCTGTTATCATCCTTGGGCGGTAAGCCAAGGGTCGGCTACTACTACACCCGACTCCGATTCCGATATCCGGGAACAGACACGTGCGGAGAGTACGCATAGTGCGGCACTTGCCGAATTTACGGTGGCACGCCTGCTTACCGACCGCCAACCGAGGCTGATAGTCCGCAACGATTTGAACGAAGTGGTGGCATCCATTCCGCTTATCGATTATTTCACGATGCTCAAAGGACATCACACGGATATGGAGGATCAGGAGTTTCTCGATCGTCAGGACGACTACTCGCTGGTCTTGTTTCTCGACAAGAACAAACAGTGGGTGAAAACGGTTATCAAGATTCTTTCGTGGCAGATGGTATATCAGAAAACAGAAATTTAATATAGTTATCAAAAACAGATAAATAAAGTGAGTTTGCAAACCGACATATTGTTATTGCCGGCACGTTGCCTGAGAATGGTGCTTGTGGCATTGTTTCCGTTGCTGTTCATCGGTTGCGGTAGCGATGACAATACGACCGTTGTCAGTGCGCCTGTCGGTGCTTGTCAGGTAGGTCTTGATATTGTGGTGGACGGTTCGGATGCTTCGCCGGCTACACGTGCAGCAAGAACTCCCGAGGGAGGCTATCATCCGGGAGAGGGATATGAGAATTATATCGATATCCCAGGCAACAATTTTCGTTTCCTGTTCTTTACTGACGACAATAAGTATATAGGTCGGGTGAGGGTGGAGTCGGTGGTACCCACTGCCACACTTGCTTCCTCCAAACGCTATTACGTGCTTGGAGGTATAGATAAGGATTTGGTGGATGATATTGTGGGTAAATCCGTTAAAATCGTGACACTTGCCAACTGGGGAAATGACAATTATGAAAACCTCGAGTTAGTCAAAGGAAAGACGACCATTGCTGACGTTTGCGAGAAGGGTGTCTATAAGTATGTATCCGGAAATTTCCCTTCTCCTTTGCATCCGATTCCTCTCTACGGCGTTACCAACGCGATGACACTTAATTTCGATGCGCTCAACTTGGCGCGTATCGGTACTATACATCTGCTTCGTGCAGTTGCCAAGGTAGAACTGGAGTTGACCCGTGCTTCCGGTCAGGTCATTGAATGGGTCAAACTTTCCCGTTATCACACCCAAGGTTATTGTGCACCGACAGGAGCCGTTTCACAGAATGATTATGTACATGGCAATTACGACAAAGATTATGTCAATACCCCCCATGTAGTTGCCGGTGCCGTAGTAAGCGAATGGCTGCCACTCACCAAAATGAGCGATACGCGATATTTGGCGTATGTGCCCGAATATGACAACCTTTCCAGTGGCGCAGTGCGAACGCAGTTGGTGGTGAAGTTTCAGGACGATGACAATCAGTACAAAATCGATTTCAAGTATTACATAGATCCTCCGGCAGGCAAGAAACAGAATGACCCGTTCGATATTCTGCGCAATTATTGGTATAAGTTCTCGCTTGCCGCCAGTCCGTTATGTGTTACGGTACAGATGGTGCCGTATGACGAGGTTCTGCTTACACCCGATTTCGGTCTGTTGCGCAATCCGAATTGGGTGCCGGTGTACGATGAGGACGTGAATGTCACTTATTGGTATGACAGTGAGACTGGACAATATTATAATGAGAACCGTCAGCCGATACTCAATCCGTTTTGGGGCAAAGATCCGGTGAAAGGCTGGTCTATCATACGTGACGAGGATACCGGGAAGTTTCTTTATTATTACGATGCGAAAACGGGAAAGTATTACGATGAAAACTACAACGAGATACGCAATCCGTATGACAATACCGATGAGCGGGGATTTATTATAGTCAAAGACAAAGTTGGAAATATACTGTACTATTTTGATGTAAAGAATAATCAGTATTACAACCGGAATAATGTCCCGATACCTAATCCGTATTCCAATACTGATCCTGATACCGGCTGGCTTTTAATCAGAGATAAAGAGGGCGTTCTTCTTTATTATTATGATGAAACGGGAAAACAGTATTATGACAAAGATAAAAAACCGATTGACAATCCTTTTGTAACGATATAGATATGAGACTCGATAATATAACCAGATTCATGCTGTTGCCGCTTGTTGCGCTGTTGTTTGCGGCATGCGAAGATGAGTGGGATACTGCTTGGGAGGAATATGTGGAAGGCACAGCCAATATGCATGTGACTATTGCTTTCGACCGTGAAACCTCGGTGCAGCTTCAAACCCGTGCCGTTGAGGGAGGTGACAACGGAGAGAGCATACAGGATATAAATTCTTTCTGCATGGTGGTCTATAAGCCAAAGGATAATAATAATGGCAATACAGAGTGGGAATTGCAGGGGCTCTATCCGGTGTACGGGTGCGGCACAACGCACACTGATGTGAGCAACGTGAAGTATGAAAGGGATGATAACCGCATCGATGAAGAAAAAAAGGAAAATAATCAGGATGCCTCTTCCGGCAAACTGGAATTTGACTTGAAACTTCATTCGGGCAAATATCTTATTTACGGTGTGGCGAATATGGGCGATCTTGACGGCCGGGACTATTCCACGCCCGAACAGTTGAAGTCGATAGAGTTGGAATGGAAAGACGGGGATGCCGCCCTAAACAATCAGATGTTCGGGGTTTTCTCACTTGAGCCCGACCGCAATGCTTACTATAGTAAAAAACAGGAGATACTTGTTTCGGCAAAAACCAAGACAATACATTGCTGGTTGCTCCGGCTTGCGTCCAAAATTACGGTGGCTTTTGACGGTTCCGAACTTTACGATGATGTGAATGTGTTTATCGAAACCATTACACTGAAAGACATACCGCGTAAGTGTACCCTCGGTATGGACAACGAACCGGGTAAAGGATTGGACGGAAAGAAGAAAGAAGATCGTGAGAAAGTGTTGATGCTTGGAAAAACGGTGACCATTCAGCCTCCCGTTGAAAGTGACGGGCACATTATAACACCGGACAATTTCATCCATGTATGTAATAATGCGCATAAATATATGGATGGCAACACGGATAGTGTTCTCAATACAGTGCATAACCACAGTTCAGAGCATTCGTTGTTTTTCTATGAAAATATGCAGGGAGAGGGAAAATCGAAGAAACAGTCGCAAGACGGTGTGAAAATCGATTATCCTGACTGGAAAGAAAATGACGATAAGTCGGGTTGGAAAGATAATAAACCGTTTGGCACATATATCGAGGTGAAAGGATACTATCAGTGTGTGGCGCGCGATGGTGCGTCTCTGTCGTCGGGACCGATTACCTATCGTTTTATGCTCGGTCAGGACACGGACAAGGATTATAACGCCAAGCGCAACACCCATTATAAACTTACACTGAAGTTGAAAGGGTATGCCAACGATTATGATTGGCACATCGATTATGTGACCGAACCGGGATTGTATATCGTGTCTCCGCAATACATATCTTACCTCTATAATAAGAAGATGATGGCACATCTGCGTATTGTAGGCGAAATAGACCCGGATGATCCGCATATATATGCTACGATTGTAGGTAATGAGAAAGCGGAATTGTCCGAATTTCCGGAAGGTGCGAAAGTGGGTATAGCAGCGGAAGAAACGGATAAAGACAAGATATATTGGCAACCTTGGGGAGACGGATCGGAAGATTTTCCGACTATACCTTCGGGGGTTGTTGCTCCGGGTACGACTACCAATGACGGTCCATGGAATTCGTTTTTGTCGTTGCGGCAGACAAATGTAATCAAGATTACACCTCCGGGATACGGAAACGCGGCTTCTCATTTGGTTCCAGAGTCAACAGACTATAACAAGACGTATTGGAATAAAAATGATAAAGGGTGGAGAATTTATGACCTTAAGAATCCGGAAGGTGATTCTTCTATCTCGAAGGATGGTGTCTATACGGTGAATCATGTCGGCTCAGAATATGTGCTTGTATTTCCTCTATACACCCGTGCAAAAGAACTGGTGACAAAGACCGGTTTCACTGGAAATAATCCTTATTTCGCGCATCCGCGAAAAATGAAAGTGCGCTTTTCCGCTCATATGAAAGGGAGTGACGGGTATAAATGGAAACATGTGTATCTCGATGTTATTCAGGTCCGGCGTATTGAAAATCCGAAAGGGGTATGGAGAAAGGCAGGCAGTACCGAACCGTTTCATGTCACTTTGATGCGTCTTCCGGAGCAAAGTAATGAACAGACGGTAGATTACAAATCTTTTAAATCGGTGGGCAAATGGAGCGCAGAGGTTGTTAAGGGCGGTGATAATATAATAACGTTGAGTACGACGCCAAAGGGTAGCGGTGCTAATAATAAGCCACAGCATTATATGACGCGCATTGAAGGTGAATCGGAGCATCCGATTGATTTTCAGATAAACTTTAACGGTAGCGAAGGCTTTGCGATTGTGAAGGTACGCTATCATAATTACACATGCGAGCATGATATTTTTTGTCGTAACGGATACGGTGATGTAGATATAAATGATGATGGAATAAAGTGGTCATCGTTTAATGTGCACCATTTTGAGAATGGAGACGAGCCGGTATTGACCCAATCGCCTATCGAAGGCGGTTCGCTGTTCAGACGTGGGTCGTATATTGCCATTCTTGAGGAGAATGATGGTGCAATAGGGACAGCTCTCAGTAGTTATCAGGTAATGATGCCGGATGGCAGCAAAACCTCCAAAGGATGGAGTGAGGTAGCTGTAACAAAAGCGCAAGAGTTTTGGAAGATAGATAGCAAGAAAGCCGATAGCCAACGGCATATTGCAGCCATTGAAGATTACAATACATTGATCTCAACCTATCCCGATGCTGTATCAGGTATTACAGGCGATGATTTGGATTACAAAATAAAGAAAGCTTATGGGGTGGTTTATGCGGATGGTGCAACGGTAGTGCAGAGTACGTTTGAAGATGCCACCGGCTATAATCGCGAGAAAGATGGTGTGGAATCCTATAAAGGGATGCGTGGAGTTGTTGTTTACAACCGTGAAAACCATAAACAGTTGTTTTTGCCTGTGGGCAAAACTGGGTATGGACGAAGAAAAGCCAATAATGGAGCGTGGGCGCCAGCCCCTAAAGATCCGGACGGTGGATTGCGTTATGCCAGCCGTAGTGAAGTTATGAGTGGTGCACGGAAGTATACTCCGTTGTTTTATGATTTATATAAACGTCCGGGTGCCATTTATTGGTGTGAGAGGTGGCTTGATAATCGCAATGAGAATTTAGGTGATCCCAAATCACCGTATATACAAAACACTGCTCCTACAGGAGGATCGCAGATATTTAATGTTCGAAAATCGTCAGCATTGGATATTAATTATTTTACAATGGGATTTGAGGGATATGAAAATAATGCATCGTATAATACGCCTGGTAATGATACGCTTACAGGCTTTAATAACAGCGATGCGGCTTATATCAGAACTGTTACCGGAAGGCGTAAGTCTTCTGACTAAACGAGAAAATATACTGTACGCCCGGAAATATCTTTCTGCTTATCTTAAAGCCTGTTTAAATTCTCTTCAGTCATAATCTTATAGCTGATATTTTAACTTACCCCGGCTCTTCTTGTCGCGTCCGTCTGTAGTTGGCGGAAGGGGTATTAACAGTTGCGCTCTTGGCTGTTAATAGAAAACTTCCCGCCCATTAAGTATAAAGTTCCTTCGGACAGGAAGGAAACTTTCTTTTCATTCGATGCAAACTATAAACGCAAGCTTTGATTATATAATTGCAAGCTTTGTTTTTATAATCAAAGCCTTTGTTTTTATAAACGAAGCTTGCGTTTATAGATTACAGTTAACGAAGAAAAAGTTTACATACTGATAATAAGAAGTTTACAATTAATGAAAGAGAACTTTTCTATTAATGAATGAAAAGTGGGTTATTAAGAGTCTGCTCCGAGTTTTGCCCGACACAGTTTTGAGAGTTGCTTTCGAGTATATTTTCTGTTGTTGTGAGCAGCAGCATGACGGAGACTATGTGACGAATAAAAACAGGTCGGTAAAGCCTATCTAACATAATCTCAGGAAAATTTAAACAGGCTCTTAAAGTTCTTCGATATTTCTTTTCGATAGTCCGGTGCTTGGCGAATGTACGGATAAGGATCGATTTGCATGATGTGTGCTACTTTATTTCTTCAATCTATGTCGTATTTTCGTGAATTCTTTGTATTTTTGCGCCAAATTAACAGTAGAATTATGACTAAATTAAGTGTAAACATAAATAAGATTGCCACACTGAGAAATGCCCGTGGCGGAAACGTTCCCGATGTGGTGAAGGTGGCACTTGATTGTGAATCTTTTGGAGCGGATGGCATCACTGTTCATCCGCGTCCCGACGAACGTCACATCCGCCATTCTGACGTATATGCTTTGCGCCCATTGTTGCGGACGGAATTCAATATCGAAGGCTATCCGTCTCCGGAGTTTATAGACCTGGTGCTGAAGGTGAAACCACATCAGGTGACTTTGGTTCCCGATGCCCCTTCGCAGATTACTTCCAATGCCGGGTGGGATACGAAAGCCAACTTGGAATTTCTGACCGAAGTTCTCGACCAGTTCAACAGTGCAGGTATCCGCACTTCTGTTTTTGTGGCTGCCGACACCGAAATGGTGGAATATGCGGCAAAAGCAGGAGCCGACCGTGTGGAACTTTATACGGAACCGTATGCGACGGACTATCCGAAGAATCCTGAAGCAGCTATCGCTCCTTTTATCGAAGCTGCCAAGGCTGCCCGCAAACTGGGCATCGGCTTGAATGCCGGACACGATTTGAACCTTGTGAATTTAAACTATTTCTATAAGAACATTCCTTGGGTGGACGAAGTTTCTATCGGTCATGCATTGATTAGCGATGCACTGTACTTGGGACTGGAACGCACCGTTCAGGAATATAAAAACTGTCTACGCTGATGAATGCAATGATTTTGTTACTCCAAGGGGCTATGAATATGGCCGACTCGCTGGCCACCGCCAATCCTGTCCTGACAGAGGTGAATGCTTCCGAAATGGATATGCTTGATATGGCTGTCAAGGGTGGGTGGATTATGCTTGTGCTGGGCGTGCTGTCCGTTGTTTGTTTCTATATTCTTTTCGAACGTAACTATATGATTCGTAAGGCAGGAAAGGAAGACCCCATGTTTATGGAACGGATAAAAGACTATATCCATAGCGGTGAAATCAAAGCTGCCATTAACTATTGCCGTACGATGAACACCCCGTCGGCACGTATGATAGAAAAGGGTATCAGTCGTCTGGGCCGTCCTATCAACGACGTGCAGGCTGCCATTGAGAACGTCGGTAACATCGAAGTGGCGAAACTTGAAAAAGGACTGACGGTGATGGCCACCATCTCCGGCGGCGCCCCGATGCTCGGATTCCTCGGAACGGTGACCGGTATGGTGCGTGCATTCTACGAAATGGCGAACGCGGGAAGCGGGAATATTGACATCACATTGCTTTCCGGCGGTATCTACGAAGCTATGATTACTACGGTCGGTGGTCTGATTGTCGGTATCATTGCCATGTTTGCCTATAACTATCTGGTGATGCTTGTAGACCGTGTGGTGAACAAGATGGAGTCTCGCACGATGGAATTCATGGACTTGCTGAACGAGCCCACATAAAGGCTGAAAGAGAACCTGCGTAAAAGTGGGGAAAGTAACCGAGAACGTTAATCATGAATCGCTAACCACTAATCATTTATAAAGTGGGATTAAAAAGAAGAAATAGAATATCGCCCAATTTCAGCATGGCTTCCATGACGGACGTCATATTCCTGTTGCTGATATTCTTTATGATAACCTCTACGGTGGTGTCGCCCAATGCTATAAAAGTGCTGTTGCCGCAAGGCAAGCAACAGACCTCGGCGAAACCGCTGACAAGAGTCGTTATTGATAAGGACTTGAACTTCTATGCCGCTTTCGGCAACGAGAAGGAGCAACCGGTGGCATTGAATGATTTGACTTCATTCTTGCAGAGTTGTGCAGAGAAGGAACCTGAAATGTATGTGGCATTGTATGCGGATGAATCAGTACCTTACCGCGAGATTGTGCGGGTGCTGAACATCGCAAACGAGAATCATTTTAAGATGGTGCTGGCTACGCGCCCGCCTGAAAACAAATAAGGAACAATGGACAGAAGAAAAAAGGGTGAATACATAGGAGTGCTGGGTACATTGTTGGTACACGTGGCAGTGATTGCTCTTTTGATTCTGGTGAGCTTTACCGTTCCCCGGCCGGACGAGGATGCAGGCGGAGTGCCTGTGATGATGGGAGATGTAGACGCAGCAAATGGTTTTGATGATCCCTCTCTGGTAGATGTGGATATTATGGATGAAGATGCGGCAGCACCCGCGGAGACTGAACCGGAACTTCCTTCCGAACAGGATTTGTTGACGCAGACCGAAGAGGAAACAGTAACCCTGAAACCTAAGACGGAAGAACCGAAAAAAGAAACGGTGAAACCCAAAGAGGTGGTTAAGCCGAAAGAACCGGTGAAGAAGCCGGAAAAAACGGAAGCGGAAAAAGCTGCGGAAGCGAAACGACTGGCGGAGGAAAAAGCGGAGCGTGAACGTAAAGCTGCCGAAGAGACCGCTAAAAAGAGAGTATCCGGTGCGTTCGGAAAAGGAGCGCAAATGACGGGTAATAAAGGTACGGCAACCAGTGGTACGGGAACCCAAGGTAGTAAAGATGGTAATTCTTCTACCGGAGCGAAAACAGGAACAGGTGGTGAGGGAACATTTGACCTTGGCGGACGTTCTTTAGGTGCAGGTACTCGTTTGCCGAAACCGGAATGTAATGTACGCGAGGAAGGACGTGTTGTGGTGAATATCACCGTAAACCCGGCGGGATTAGTGGTAGGAACCAGTGTGAATCTCTCTTTGACGAATACCTCTGACCGGACTTTGCGTAAGGCAGCTTTGGATGCAGCTAAGAAAGCTCGTTTTGAAGCAGTGGACGGGGTGACGAATCAAACGGGAACAATTACGTATTACTTTAATTTGAGATAGAAGTATCATTAACCAAAATAGATAGCATTATGGGAACTGTGTACGCATTTTTTGCAGATGGTTTTGAAGAAATCGAAGCCTTTACCACTATTGACATACTGAGACGTGCCGGACTGAACGTAAAAATCGTATCTGTCACTCCGGACGAAATTGTAGTAGGCGCACATGACGTGTCCGTTTTTTGTGACATCAATTTTGTGAATTGCGATTTCTTCGATGCTGAACTTTTGTTCTTACCGGGGGGAATGCCGGGAGCAGCTACGCTCGACAAGCACGAAGGGTTGCGTAAGCTAATCCTTGACTTTGCCGGAAAAGGCAAACCTGTCGCTGCCATTTGTGCGGCTCCGATGGTATTGGGCAAACTGGGGCTGCTGAAAGGCAAGAAAGCGACATGTTATCCGAGTTTCGAACAATATCTGGAAGGTGCGGAATGTGCCAATGAACACGTTGTCCGTGACGGAAACATCATTACGGGAATGGGACCGGGCGCTACCATGGAGTTTGCTTTGACTATCGTTGACCTGTTGGTAGGTAAAGAAAAGGTGGAAGAACTGGTAGAGGCGATGTGCGTAAAACACTAAGCTGCCTGTCCATGAAGAAATCTGTAATTATTGTCGCCGGTGGAAAGGGCTTGCGAATGGGGAGTGAGCTTCCGAAGCAGTTCCTTCCTATCGGCGGTAAACCTGTGTTGATGCATACGCTGGAAGTATTCAGGAAGTATGACGCTTCACTCCAGATTATATTAGTGCTTCCCAAAGAGCAGCAGGGCTTCTGGAGACAGCTCTGCGAAGAACACGGCTTTGACGTAGAGCATCTGATTGCCGATGGTGGAGGGACGCGTTTCCATTCGGTAAAGAATGGTTTGGCATTGGTGCGGGAACCCGGACTGGTGGGAGTGCATGATGGTGTCCGCCCGTTTGTCTCGGTAGAGGTGATTCAACGTTGCTATGATTTGGCGGAAGAGCAGAAAGCTGCGATTCCGGTGGTTGATGTAGTGGAGACGTTGCGCCATCTGACGGATGACGGCAGTGAAACAGTCAGCCGCAATGATTATAAACTGGTGCAGACTCCTCAAGTCTTTGAGACTGAACTGCTGAAACGGGCTTATGCGCAGGAGTTTACCCCGTTCTTTACGGATGATGCCTCAGTGGTGGAGGCAATGGGCATACCTGTATATCTGGCAGAAGGTAATCGTGAAAATATAAAAATAACAACCCCTTTCGACTTGAAAGTGGGGAGTGCTCTGTTGTAAATGTTCGATTTAGTCACACGCGACATAAAATTCATCTCCGGGGTAGGGCCACAGAAGGCTGCCGTATTAAACAAGGAGCTGGGAATATACTCCTTGCATGATTTGATTTATTACTTCCCTTACAAATACGTTGACCGGAGCCGCATCTATTACATTCACGAAATAGATGGCAATATGCCGTATATCCAGCTGAAAGGAGAAATCCTCGGTTTCGAGACCATTGGCGAAGGGCGTCAACGACGTCTTACCGCTCATTTCTCGGACGGTACGGGTGTAGTGGATTTAGTGTGGTTTCAAGGGATAAAGTATATTCTGGGCAAATATAAACTTCACGAAGAATATATCATCTTCGGCAAACCGACCGTTTTCAACGGGCGTATCAATGTAGCTCACCCCGATGTGGACAAGACGGATGACCTGAAACTTTCTTCCGTAGGTCTGCAACCTTATTATAATACGACGGAGAAAATGAAACGCAGCTTCCTCAACTCTCACGCGATTGAGAAGATGATGGCGGTTGTGATTCAGCAGATACAGGAACCTCTGCCCGAAACGCTTTCTTCCAAACTATTGGCGGAACATCATTTGATGCCGCTCACGGAAGCTCTTCGGAATATCCACTTCCCGACAAATCCCGACTTGCTTCGCAGGGCGCAGTATCGTCTTAAATTCGAGGAACTGTTTTATGTACAGCTCAATATCCTCCGCTATGCCAAAGACAGACAACGGAGATACCGCGGCTATATCTTTGAGAAAGTAGGCGACATATTCAATACGTTTTATACAAAGAACCTGCCTTTTCAACTGACAGGGGCGCAGAAACGGGTATTGAAAGAAATTCGCAACGACGTAGGCGGCGGACGGCAGATGAACCGTCTTTTGCAGGGGGATGTAGGTAGCGGGAAAACGCTCGTTGCCTTGATGAGCATGCTGCTTGCCTTGGATAATGGTTATCAGGCGTGTATGATGGCACCTACCGAAATTCTGGCAAACCAGCATTATGAAACGATAAAGGAACTGCTTTTCGGAATGGATATCCGAGTCGAACTGCTGACCAGTTCCGTCAAAGGAAAAAGAAGGGAAAGCATCCTTACCGGTCTGCTGACAGGAGACGTGCATATTCTGATAGGTACGCATGCCGTCATTGAGGATACTGTCAATTTCTCTTCATTGGGTTTTGTCGTCATTGACGAGCAGCATCGTTTTGGTGTGGCGCAACGCGCCCGCCTTTGGAGCAAGAATAACCAACCGCCGCATGTGCTTGTTATGACTGCGACGCCCATTCCCCGTACACTGGCAATGACCCTGTATGGAGACTTGGATGTTTCCGTTATTGACGAACTTCCCCCCGGCCGGAAACCGATAACCACCGTCCATCAGTTTGACAACCGCCGTGAGAGCATGTACCGTTTTGTACAGAAGCAAATTGACGAAGGACGTCAGGTTTATATCGTTTATCCTTTAATAAAGGAGAGCGAAAAGATTGATTTGAAGAATCTTGAAGAAGGCTACCGGTATATTCTTGAGGAATTTCCCAAATGTACGGTCTGCAAGGTGCACGGCAAAATGAAAGCAGCCGAAAAAGACGAGCAGATGCAACTTTTCATTTCGGGAAAAGCACAGATAATGGTAGCTACGACAGTAATCGAAGTAGGAGTGAACGTGCCTAACGCTTCGGTGATGATTATTGAAAATGCCGAACGTTTCGGACTCTCGCAGTTGCACCAGTTGCGCGGTCGGGTAGGGCGTGGCGCTGACCAGTCTTATTGTATCCTGGTGACCAACTATAAACTGACCGAAGACACCCGTAAACGGCTTGAAATCATGGTACGTACCAATGACGGCTTTGAAATAGCGGAGGCCGACCTGAAACTGCGTGGTCCCGGCGACCTCGAAGGAACCCAGCAGAGCGGTGTGGCTTTCGACTTGAAGATTGCCGATATTGCCCGTGACGGGCAACTGCTGCAATACGTACGTGCTATAGCCGAAGAGATTGTAGAGCAAGACCCTGTGGCACAGAATCCGGAGAATGAAATACTATGGCGGCAACTCAAATCCCTGCGGAAAACGAATGTTAACTGGGCTGCCATTAGTTGAAAAACGGTTAAACATGCGGCTTGTTTGCGTAAATGTGTTGCATAACATATTTGGCTCTTATCTCTCCTATTTATAGGGGGTTAAAGACTCATTCCTTTTCTCTCTTGTTGCTAATCATCTGAAAAATAGTTAATAACTCCCTTGTTGTTTCGTAGGAAAATACTACCTTTGGAGGAATTTTTTAGTAAATGTATCGTTTAACCATTTGAAAAGTCGAGTATTATGCTTGAAAAAACGCTGGTCATTTTAAAACCGTGTACCCTACAACGGGGACTGATTGGTGAGATTATTCATCGTTTCGAACGTAAAGGATTGCGGTTGGCCGGCATGAAGATGATGCAACTGACAGATGAATTGCTAAGCGAACATTATGCCCACCTCAGTGGCAAACCGTTCTTTCAACGTGTGAAAGATTCAATGATGACAGCTCCTGTTGTTGTTTGTTGTTTTGAGGGTGTGGATGCTATTCAAACGGTCCGTACGTTGGCAGGACCAACTAATGGACGTCTGGCTGCCCCGGGAACCATTCGTGGGGATTACAGCATGAGTTTTCAAGAGAATATAGTTCATGCTTCCGATTCACCGGAGACTGCAGCTATTGAATTAAAGAGATTTTTTAAACCGGAAGAGATATTCAATTACAAACAGGCGACATTTGACTACCTGTATGCAAACGATGAATATTAAATGAATTGACAAAGAACGAATGAATTTCAATTGCATTATTAAAACTGGATTGGTGGCCGTAGCGGCTATGGTTAGTCTGAGCTCTTTCTCTCAAGACCTGATTGCCCGCCAGGCACCGATAGACAAAAAATTAAAATCTGTAGACTCTTTGGCATTGCAAAAGCAAATCCGCGCCGAACAGTCCGAATACCCTGCCCTAAGTCTTTATCCTAACTGGAACAACCAGTATGTACATACTTATGGAAATGCTATTATCCCTGAAACTTACACTATCGACCTGACAGGCTTCCATATGCCGACTTCGAGCACGAAAATTACTTCACCTTTCGGACCCCGTTGGAGAAGAATGCACAATGGACTTGACTTGAAAGTGAACATCGGGGATACTATTGTGGCAGCTTTTGACGGTAAAGTGCGTATCGTAAAATACGAGCGGAGAGGATATGGTAAATATGTCGTTATCCGTCATGATAATGGCTTGGAGACTGTATATGGCCACTTGTCCAAACAATTGGTTGAGGAAAACCAATTAGTGAAAGCAGGAGAGGTTATTGGTTTGGGGGGCAATACGGGACGCTCTACCGGTTCGCACCTGCATTTTGAAACCCGTTTCTTGGGAATTGCAATCAATCCGGTTTATATGTTCGACTTCCCGAAACAAGATATTGTTGCCGATACTTATACGTTCAGAAAGACAAAAGGCGTGAAACGCGCAGGCTCACATGATACTCAGGTAGCCGATGGAGCAATCCGCTATCATAAGGTGAAGAGTGGAGATACTTTATCACGCATTGCCAAATTGCGTGGAGTGTCGGTCAGCACACTTTGTAAATTGAACCGTATCAAACCGACTACAACTTTGCGTATCGGACAGGTTTTGCGTTGTTCATAACCCGCTTGCTTATAAAACAGTAATACAATAGCTTTGGAAGAGGGCACTTTAATATAATTTAGAGTGCCCTCTTTCTGTTTTTACTTAATTATTGTTACCTTTGCGCACTATTTGGAAGAAGATGAAAGATACCAAGCAACAATTTGAACATGTCATCGCTTTGTGCCGTGACTTATTTTCCAAGAAGCTGCACGATTACGGGTCTGCGTGGCGTATCCTGCGTCCGGCTTCTGTAACTGACCAGATTTTTATCAAAGCCAACCGGATCCGTAGTATCGAAACTAAGGGAGTAACCCTGATTGACGAGGGAATCCGTGCTGAATTTATCGCAATTGTCAACTATGGAATTATCGGACTTATCCAGTTGGAGTTGGGCTATGCCGAATCTGCCGATATCAGTAATGAAGAAGCGATGGCTTTATATGATAAATACGCTAAAGAAGCATTAGAACTGATGCTTGCCAAAAATCATGACTATGACGAGGCTTGGCGGAGTATGCGTGTCAGCTCTTACACAGACTTGATTTTGATGAAGATATACCGTACCAAGCAGATTGAAAGCCTGTCCGGCAATACATTGGTGTCTGAGGGAATCGATGCCAATTACATGGATATGATAAATTACTCTGTTTTCGGACTCATAAAGATAGAATTTGAAGGATAAGAACCTACATATCATTCAGGGAGTGGTAGCAAATACCAGTCGCTTTCTTTTAGCGGCTTCGTTTATTTTCTCCGGGTTTGTGAAGGCAGTTGATCCGCTGGGTTTCCAGTATAAGATACAGGATTATCTGACTGCATTCGGCATGGCTTCCTGGTTTCCTTCATTTTTCCCTCTGTTGGGGGGCATTACGCTATCCGCCATTGAGTTTTTTGTCGGCATCTCCCTGTTCTTTGGTACGCGGAGAACATTGGCCTCTTCATTGGCGTTGATGTTGATGATTGTCATGACACCGTTGACTCTGTATCTTGCAATCTTCGATCCGGTTGCAGACTGCGGTTGTTTCGGTGATGCCTGGATATTGACGAATTGGGAAACATTCGGCAAGAATGTCATACTGTCACTTGCTGCAATCGCAGCATTCCGTTACAGAACGATGCTGATCCGCTTTATCAGTGTGAAAATGGCATGGCTGGTTTCCTTATATACACTCTTTTTTGTATTTTCCCTGTCATTCTATTGCTTGGACCGTTTGCCTGTTTTAGACTTTCGCCCCTACAAGATAGGAAAGAATATTCCGGAGGGAATGACAACACCCGAAGGAGCAAAACCAAGTGTATATGAAAGTATCTTTATTTTAGAGAAGAATGGGGAAAAGAAAGAGTTTACGCTGGATAACTATCCGGACAGTACGTGGACATTTGTCGACACACGTACCAAACTCAAAGAGAAAGGCTATGAACCGCCTATCCATGATTTCTCTATGATGGACTTGCGCACGGGAGACGATATAACGGAAGAGGTATTGACTGATATGGGATATACTTTCCTGTTGGTTGCCCATCGGATTGAAGAAGCGGACGACAGTAATATCGACCTGATTAACGAAATATACGATTACTCGGTGGAGCATGGCTATAAGTTCTATTGCCTGACTTCTTCACCTGAGGAACAGATAGAACTGTGGAAGGATAAGACCGGAGCGGAATATCCTTTCTGCCAGATGGATGATATAACGTTGAAGACGATGGTACGCTCCAACCCGGGATTGATGTTGATAAAGAACGGGAAGATTCTGAATAAATGGAGTGACGAGGATATACCGGATGAATATGTGCTGACCGGCAAACTGGAAAATCTGTCGTTGGGACAGCAGAAGATGGTGAGTGACGTCCACACCGTAGGATATGTATTTTTGTGGTTCATCATTCCATTGCTGTTGGTATTGGGACTGGATATCCTGGTTGTTCGTCGCAGAGAACGGAAGTCCGTTATAAATAGTAAATCGTAAATAAGAGAATAGTAAATTTATTAACCCTTTAAATAAAGAAAACAAAATGAGAAAGAACATTGTTGCAGGAAACTGGAAAATGAACAAAACCCTTCAGGAGGGTATCGCTTTGGCTAAAGAATTGAACGAAGCATTGGCTAACGAAAAGCCTAACTGTGATGTAATCATCTGTACTCCGTTTATCCACTTGGCTTCTGTTACTCCGTTGGTAGACGCTGCTAAGATCGGTGTAGGTGCTGAAAACTGTGCTGACAAAGTATCAGGAGCATATACAGGTGAAGTTTCTGCTGAGATGGTTGCTTCTACCGGGGCTAAATATGTAATCCTGGGTCACTCTGAACGTCGTGCTTACTATGGCGAAACAGTTGCTATCCTCGAAGAAAAAGTGAAATTGGCTTTGGCTAACGGTCTGACTCCGATTTTCTGTATTGGCGAAGTATTGGAAGAACGCGAAGCTAACAAGCAGAATGAAGTGGTAGCTGCTCAGATGGAATCTGTATTCTCTCTGTCTGCCGAAGACTTCTCTAAGATTGTATTGGCTTACGAGCCGGTTTGGGCTATCGGTACGGGAAAAACAGCTTCTCCTGAACAAGCTCAGGAAATCCACGCTTTCATTCGTTCAATCGTAGCTGACAAGTATGGTAAAGAAATCGCAGACAATACTTCTATTCTTTATGGTGGTAGCTGCAAGCCTTCTAACGCTAAAGAACTGTTTGCTAATCCGGACGTTGACGGTGGTTTGATTGGTGGCGCTGCTCTGAAAGTATCTGATTTCAAAGGTATCATTGATGCATTTAACGCGTAATTAAAACTTATTTCAGGCACGGATTCACACGGTCCGTGCCTAATAATTATTTGTAATGAGAAAACTAGCTTTACTTACTTTATTGTTGGTCTTGGCAGGTGTCGGCATACAAGCACAGAACATTGTCAAAAGCTTGGAACGTACAGTGCCGGGGCAGGGGAAAGTGACTATTCATCAAGACCCCCGTATTGGTGCTCTGATTGGTGTGGAGCGTCCTGCGACAGGTGAACATAAAGTAATAAAGGCTTCCGGATACAGGATACAGGCGTATGCGGGTAACAATACCCGTCAGGCGAAGAATGATGCTTATCATGTGGCTTCACGTATCAAAGAGTATTTTCCGGAATTGCCGATATATACTTCCTTCACTCCGCCCCGTTGGCTTTGCCGTGTGGGTGATTTCCGGAGCATTGAAGAAGCGGACGCAATGATGCGTCGGTTGAAAGCTACCGGTGTGTTTAAAGAGGTTTCTATTGTAAGAGACCAGATAAATATCCCTTTATAAATCTATCATGTTAGGAAAAGAAGAAATTATCTCTCCGAATCTGGAAGAGTTGAAAAGTCATTATCACAGTATTATAACTTTGTTGGGTGAGGATACCGAACGGGAAGGATTGTTGAAAACTCCCGAACGGGTGGCTAAAGCGATGTTGAGTCTGACAAAGGGCTATCATATGGATCCTCACGAAGTGCTTCAGTCTGCTAAATTTCAGGAAGAATATAGCCAGATGGTGATTGTGAAGGACATTGATTTCTTCTCTCTTTGCGAACATCACATGCTGCCGTTCTACGGAAAGGCTCACGTGGCTTATATCCCTAACGGCTATATCACCGGGTTAAGTAAGATTGCCCGTGTAGTCGATATTTTCTCTCACCGTCTGCAGGTGCAGGAGCGCATGACGCTGCAAATCAAAGAATGTATTCAGGAAACATTGAATCCATTAGGAGTAATGGTCGTAGTGGAAGCAAAGCATATGTGCATGCAAATGCGCGGTGTGGAAAAACAAAACTCCATTACTACTACTTCAGACTTTACAGGCGCTTTCAATCAGGCAAAGACACGTGAGGAGTTTATGAATCTGATTCAACACGGAACTTTGTAGAGAGACACTTATTGGAAACGTGATTTCTGTCCGGCACCAGGGGAAGAGAGTGTCCGGCATCGGGGAAGAATTATCGCAATACGACCCTGTCCCCTAATCGTTTTGCCATAATGTTTTGTACTGTTCTCAGTTCATTATAGCGTTGCATTAACGAATCGCACTTCTCATTATCATGTGCAAGGGCGGGGTCTTGTAAAGCATAGAGCATATGCTTTAACTCTTCCGTTACAATTGCGTATTTGAAGTTAATCATCAGCATCGGAACCAGTTCGTAAAGCCGTTCTTCATCTGTCACAATCTTCTGTGACTTGGAATGATATTTGCTAAGCTGATAACGTACATTAATCAAGTCTACGCTCAGTTTGCTGATAACCGGATCGGGATGCGCCAGAAAATAGCGTTCTGCAATGAAATTGGGGTCATGCATATGTGCGGCAGCTTCCGACAACATTTGGCGGTGCAACGGGTTATGGAAAGCCAGATCATCTTCCTTCAAGTCGTTGATAATATATTCTATGACGGTCACAGGGATTTCATTACCCTCTTCGTCAGTCAAGTTGCACATGACTTTCTCACCATGACGGACTACAGCCTGCAATATCAGTCGTTCGAATTTATAGAACTCTTGTCCCTCTTTTCCTTCTTGTGGAATAAATGAAGCATAGTTATCTTCTTGTGGCGGAAAAGGCGTTTCTGCATATCCGGCATCAGCAACCTCCACTGGCAATGGAACATCACCATCAGGCATGGGGGCATTTCCATTTGCTTCGCCTTGCTGACCTTGCTGGACCATTGAAGCCGTTCTTTGGGCAATCCGGCGGTCGCGTTCACTCTGTTCAGCCCGTTTCTTCGCTTGCGTTTCCCGTCTTTTGGCAACTTCCGATACCAGCAATTTATCTTCTACATGCAATAATTGGGCACATTCTTTGATATAGACATCCCGTACAATCGCTTCTGGTATGACGGAGATGCTTTGTACCAAGTTGCCGATCAACTCTGCCCGTTTGATAGGATCTTTTCCGGCATCTTCCAGCAGCAAGTTGGTCTTGAAGCGGATAAAGTCCGTCTCATGCTCCGATATGAAGGCTTGGAATTCCGTAGAGTTATGTTTGCGGGCAAAAGAGTCCGGGTCGTCGCCATCGGGCAGCAGACAAACTTTGATATTCATGCCTTCTTCAAGCAGCATATCAATGCCTCGGATAGAAGCCTTTATACCAGCAGCGTCGCCGTCATAGAGCACAGTCATATTATTGGTAAACCGATGAATCATACGGATTTGTCCCGGTGTAAGAGCCGTTCCCGAAGAAGCTACCACGTTTTCTATACCGGATTGATGCATGGAAATAACATCCGTATAGCCCTCGACTAAAAAACAACGGTCTTGTTTCACAATTGCCTGTTTGGCGAAGTATATACCGTATAATTCGTTACTCTTATGGTAAATCTCCGATTCTGGAGAGTTGACATATTTGACTTTTACACCTTTGGTGGCACTGGCAAGTACACGTCCACCAAAAGCCACGACTTTGCCGGAAAGAGTATGCACAGGGAAAATGACACGTCCCCAAAAACGATCCTGCAAACGGTGGTCGTCTGTCTCATAGCAAAGTCCGGTTTTGACTAAATACTCTTTCTTGTATCCTTTCTGTAACGCTTCTTTGGAGAAAGCATCATGGTTGTCGGTACAGTATCCTAATTGGAATTTCTCGATAATATCATCCCGGAAACCACGGTTGCGGAAGTAAGCCATACCGATGCTGCGGCCGTCTATATGATTTTTCAGTATGTTCTGAAAGTAGTCGCGTGCGAAGTTATTGACAATAAACATACTTTCACGTTCGCTCTGCACAAACTTCTCTTCATCGCTCAGCTCCCGTTCCTTGATTTCAATATTGTATTTCTTGGCAAGGTATTTCAGTGCTTCGGGATAAGACATCTGCTCGTGTTCCATGATAAAGTGCACTGCGTTTCCACCCTTGCCGCAGGCGAAGCATTTGCAAAGCCCTTTGGCAGGCGAAACGTAAAAAGAAGGTGTCTTGTCACTATGGAATGGACACAAGCCGACGTAGTTGACACCGCGTTTGCGCAGAGTGACAAAGTCCGAGACGACATCCATTATCTGTGCCGCGTCCAATATCCGGTCGATGGTAACTTGATCTATCATTCTTCTTTTCTCCTGTGAATCCGTTTTTGCGGATGCAAAGGTACATATAAAAAAAATCCCCTGCAAAGAACTTTTTTGCAGGGGATGGTTAAATCTTACCTATATCGGTTGCGGATTATCTAATCTTCTCCCGAATCTTCGTCAGATACTTTTTCATCCCTTCCGCGTCCTTATTCTCGATGATTTCGAGAAGGTTTTTCAGCTCGGTACGGATATTGGTCACTTGTCCCGGAGTACGTGGATTGAACAGGATTTCCTGAAGCAGGTAGTCGTCTTCACTCAGCAGACCTTTGGCGATAGCCATATGTTTCTTGAACGTAGTTCCCGGAGCTTCCTGATGTTTCATTACGGCAGCAAATACGAAAGTCGAGACGAACGGAATGGAAAGCGAGTAGGCTACTGTCTCGTCATGCTCGTCGAATGTATATTCGAAAATATTCAGTCGCAACGTCTGATAGAGGTCTTTGAAGAATATCTTTCCCAAATGGTCGCCTTCACTGATGATGATCGCATTCTCGCTGCTCAAGTTGCTGAGACTGGCGAAAGTAGGACCAAACATCGGGTGACTGGAAACATAACGGAAACCGCTTTCTTCATAAAACTTCTTCAGTCCTGTTTTTACAGAGGCAATGTCACTGATGATACAGTCTTTGGGCAGTACGGGCAATACGTTGCGGAAAGCATCCAACGTGTACTTTACTGTAACGGCATTGATAACCAGTTCCGGTTCGAATTCCTTAATCTCCTCTAATGTAGTGAAACGATACGTGTTGTAGACAAAACGCAATTGGTGCGGGTTGACGTCATATACGGCCGTCTCGTGTTGAAAGCTCAAAATATCAGTAAAGAAGGAGCCCATTTTTCCGGCTCCGAGGATTAATATTCTCATATTCCTATTTGTTTAGTAGCAAGTAGTCAACTATCTGACTACTTATTGATAATTTCCATCTGCTGACGAACAGATTCTTCGTGGATAGCTTCGAAGATTTTCTTCATAAATTCTGCATCCATACCACATTGCTCTCCCTGCATTCCGCGTTTCTCGAGAATTTCATTGTAACGTCCGGCTTGTAGTACAGTGATGTTGTGCTCTTTCTTGAATGTACCGATTTCGCGGGCGACACGCATTCTCTTGGCTAGTTCTTGGATGATGTTGTCGTCACATTCGTCAATCTGTTTACGCAACAGGCTCAAGTTTTCTGTAGATTGAGTTTCGGTACGGATAACCAGTAGATTGAGGATGTAGTCGAGCACATCCGGCGTCACCTGTTGCGAGGCATCGCTCCACGCACAATCAGGATTGCAGTGGCTTTCTACAATCAGACCGTCGAAATTCAAGTCCATCGCTTGTTGGCAAAGAGGAGCTATCAGTTCACGTTTGCCGCCGATGTGGCTCGGGTCACAGAAAATCGGGAGATTAGGAATGCGACGGCGCAGTTCGATAGGAATGTGCCATTGAGGAAGATTACGGTAAATCTTCTTATCGTAGCTACTGAAACCGCGATGGATAGCACCCAAACGTTTCAGACCTGCGTTGTTGATACGTTCCAAAGCTCCAATCCATAGTTCAAGATCCGGATTAACGGGATTCTTGACTAATACAGGGATGTCAACACCTTTTAGTGCGTCAGCTATTTCCTGTACGGCGAAAGGGTTGGCGGTGGTGCGTGCGCCTACCCAAAGAATATCGATACCAGCCTTCAAGGCTTCGTAGACGTGTTTGGCTGTTGCTACTTCGGTAGAAACATACATTCCCGTTTCTTTCTTCACCTCTTTCAGCCAAGCAAGACCCTCTACGCCGACTCCTTCGAAACCACCCGGTTTGGTGCGCGGTTTCCAGATTCCTGCGCGGAATATCTTTTGTCCTTTAGCTGCCAATTGCTTGGCTGTATCCATCACTTGTTCTTCAGTCTCTGCACTACATGGGCCGGCAATGACAATCGGTCTTTTAGTTTCAATGCCCGGTAATAAAATTGATTCGAGTTCCATATTCTTATTCGTTTTTACTTTTATACTAGATGATTATTGGTTGTGGGAAGCGGCTAGATCCTTTTGATTCTTTCCAGTGCTTCCGCTAATTTTGCATCCTTGCAACAGAGGGAGATACGGATATATCTTGCTCCGTTACTGCCGAAAATAAATCCCGGAGTGATGAACACTCTTGCTTCGTGCAGCACTTTTTCCGTCAGTTCCTCTACATCCTTGCAAGATGCGGGAATTTTCCCCCAAAGGAACATTCCCACTTGCTTTTCATCGTAGGTGCATCCCAATGTTTTCATAATCTCACCAGCGAGGTGACGACGGTTGCGGTAGTTTTCGTTATTGCCTTCATACCAGTCTGCTTCTGCTTCCAGAGCTGTTGCAGCTGCCAGTTGCATGGCACGGAACATTCCGCTGTCTATGTTGCTTTTTACCTTCAGTATCCATTGTACGAATTCAGCGTTCGAAGCTAACATTCCGATACGCCAGCCTGGCATATTGTGGCTCTTGCTCATAGAATTGAACTCGATGCAGCATTCTTTGGCTCCCGGCACACTCAGAATACTGATAGGCTTTTCGTTCAGGATAAAGCTGTACGGATTATCATTCACAATCACAATATTCTTCCGGCGGGCAAAGTCGACGAGACGTTCATATAGTTCGGGAGTTGCGTTTGCGCCTGTCGGCATATTCGGATAGTTCGTCCACATCAGCTTCACGCGGCTTAAATCCATATTCTCCAGTGCTTCAAAGTCGGGCATCCAGCCGTCATCCTCTTTCAAATCATAATTGACGACTTCCGCACCGAGTATCTTGCTCAAAGAAGTATAAGTAGGATAGCCCGGATTCGGAACCAATACCTGTTCGCCCGGATTGACAAAAGCCAGTGTGACATGAAGAATCCCCTCTTTCGAGCCAATCAACGGTTGTATCTCCGTATTTGGGTTCAGTTCCACACCGTACCAGCGTTGATACCAGGCAGCGAAACCTTTGCGGAGTTCGGGGATACCCACATACGGCTGATAACCGTGTCCGTTCGGATCGTGGGCATTGTTGCATAATGTTTCGATGGTCTTTTCCGAAGGCGGCATATCGGGACTGCCGATACCCAGGCTGATAACGTCTTTTCCTTCCGCATTCATCTGTGCTACCTCTTTCAGCTTCTTTGAGAAGTAGTATTCGCTTACACTTGCCAGCCGTTCGGCAGGAGCGATTTTATACGTTTGATTTTCCTTCTGCATATTCGCCTAATAATTTAAGTTCTTTGGTTAATGGAGTGATTGCCGCAATGGATTGCTTATATCTCAGATAGTCGTTGAAGGTCACGTCGACATAAAACTGATATTCCCATTCACGTCCGATAATAGGCAACGACTGTATCTTGGTGAGGTTGATGTTGTAGAAAGAGAGGATGGAGAGCACTTGTGACAGGCTGCCTTCCGTGTGCGGCAGTGTGAACACCATGTTTGCCTTGTTGGCAGTGGAGGCGTGGTGCTGCCGCAGTTCGTCCGCCTGCCAAGGGTCGGCAACAACGAGGAAACGGGTGAAGTTGTGCTTGTTTGTCTCGATGCCCTCCTGCAACACTTTCATTCCGTAGCGTTCGGCGGCCGCTTTGGAGCAGATGGCGGCGTGTCCTTTCAGATTTCCGTTCTTGATGGTCTCTGCGCTGCGTGCCGTGTCTTCGCCTTCCACCACTTTCAGTTGCGGGTGCTGGTTCAGGAAATCGCGGCACTGCATCAGGGCGATGGGGTGGGAGTTGACTTCCGTCAGGTCTTCCCAACTTTCGTCGGGCAGGCAGACGAAGCTGTGCGAGATGCGCAGTTTGTATTCGCCGATAATCTGCGTGCCGCTCTGCCTCAGCAACTCGTTGTTGTGCAGCAAGCTGCCCGCAATCGTATTCTCGATGGCGAGCATCCCGATGACCTGGCTGTCTCTGCGTATGGAGGCAAACACGTCTTCGAAGGTGGCGCAACAGATTAGCTCTATCTCTTCTCCTTCGAAATATTTGTGTGCGGCGATGTCGTGATAAGAGCCGAGTGTTCCTTGAATAGCTATCTTTTTCATTGTCTTGACGATGTATTATAAAAAAATCCCGCGTCCGTATCGGAGCGGGATTCATATGATTGATTTCTTTATTCTGTCCTTAAGCATCACTGTCACTTGATACATACAAACTCCCGCTCTACTTTGCTGCTAAAGTAAAAGTAAAAAAAGAAGTAATATGCATAAGTAAATGATTTCATACGAACTTTGTTTTTTGCTTTGGTTTTTAATTCTTGGGACAAAAGTAATACTTTTCTGTTAAACGCAAACAAAAAGCGATACTTTTTTTGTTTTCTTGCCTAAAATATATAAAAAGGACATTTAGAAGATACCCGGCAGTGCTTCCGGCTTTGTTCCAAGGTTCTTGAATTCTCCGTTCAGCCTGGCCTCTTCTTTCGGATTCAGTTCCAAAGATTTCTTCATGTCTTCCACGGAGCCGTCTTTATCTCCATTCAGCAGTTTGGCACGCCCGCGCTCCTTGTAGGCTTCCGCGAAATTAGGATTCAGTTCGATAGCTTCATCAAACAGTTCGATGGCTTCCGTCAGTTTCTTTTGGTTGATATAAAGTTGCCCCAGATAAAGATATGCCTGTTCGTTGAAAGGGTTTATTTCCGTAACAAGTTGGTAGTCCGCTTCCGCTTCTTCAGCCTGTTCGTTCGCTTCTTTCACTTTTCCACGCAGTAGTATGGCAGTTTCTTCTTCCGGATTTTGGGCAAGTACGGTGTCTATGTCTTCCATCATTTCGTTGTACTGTCTTAGCTTTAGGAGAGCTTCTGCACGCAGCAGGCGGGCTTCAACGAAATCATCCTTCAATGTGATGGCTTTCGTGAGATGGGCGATGGTCATCAGGTCGTCATTCTGTCCCTGACGGGCTTTTCCCAACAGATAATGCGCTACGGCATTTCCCTCTTCGATGGCAATCGCCTTATTGGCAGCCTCTTCCATCGCTTGATAATCTTCCTGAATGAAACATACATTGGCTAATGTCAGGAAAGTGTTGGTGATGTGCGGCTCCATTGCAGCCATTTTCTCCAACAGTTCGCGTGCTTTTGCCGTGTCTCCTATTTGGATGTAGAGTTGGCTGAGATATCCCATTGTTTCAAACTCTTCTTCGATGGCAAGAGCTTCAGTGAAACATTTTACGGCATAATCCGGACGTCCCATGCGTTGTGCACGCAGACCGTCATATTTGAAAATCTCGAATCTTTTCCGGTCGTTTTTTTGCTTTTCGCTTTCCGGAGTTTCAGACTTTCCGGAGAAGAAAGATTTAAAAAAGTTCGGCATGATATGTTTTTTTTTGAGTTTATCTGCAAAGGTAATAACTTATCTTGAAATACGTATTATTCCGTCCTGCATCTTCAATGCGCCTTCTTCCAATAAATGACGGATGACTTCCGCTATTTCCTCTTTTTCCACCGCTATCTGATAGGCTATTTCTACTGGGGATAGCGGATTCTGAGTAAGCAGCTCTATGATTTGACGTTTCAGTTTCTCGAAAGAATCTTCGGATAGAGAGTCTGTCGCGTGACGGCTGAGGCAGACATCACACTGTCCGCAGTTATGTTCGTTCTTCTCTCCGAAATAGCGGAGCAACATCCGGCTGCGGCATACATTGTCTGAAGTGACATACTCTTCCATCGCCTTAATGCGCGCTTCATAGCGGACTTTGCGCTCTTCATAGACCGAAGGCGGGATACGTACGAAACGGAGTTCCTGCCGTTCGCGCGTATATATAATATAAGGTGTCTTTTTGTGAGGAATATAATCCACGATACGGCGTTTGGTCAGTGTCACCAGTATGTTGTAGATTTGCTCGCGTGTCAACCCGGTACGTATGGACAGGGATGCTTCGCTGATATAAGCATAATCCGTGAACACTCCTGTGTACGAACGGAGGATGGTTTGTATCAGTGCTTCCGTTTCCGGTCCCATTTCGCGCAACTTGTACAATTCATCCCGGCGGAGCGTGAACAGGATACGCGAAGCATTGTCCTGCTCGTCCGTATATTCCAGATAACCGGCTTGGGTCAGTATTTTCAGTGCACTGTCCACCGGAACCGGAAAATATTTGAATTTCCGGCAGAACTCTTCGATATTGAATTCGCGGACACACTGGAATCCGTCTCCCATCGCCATCTGATAGTAATACTGCAAATGTTCGTAGACATTGAGTATGTATTCCTTGTCGGGAAAAGTATCCGCTATCCGCTTATGTAGTGTTGTTCTATCTGATTTGGAATATAAGATGACAGCGTAAGCCTTTTCTCCGTCTCTTCCCGCACGTCCGGCTTCCTGAAAATAGGCTTCGGGCGAATCGGGAAGATCGAGATGCAGTACAATACGGACATCAGGTTTGTCAATTCCCATCCCGAAGGCATTCGTCGCTACCATTACACGTACTTCGCCGTTTTGCCAACGCTTTTGCCGCAGGTCTTTTACGGCATTGTCAAGTCCCGCATGATAGAAATCGGCGGTAATCTCTTCGTTTACAAGCAGCTCGGTGATTTCTTTAGTCCGTCGCCTGTTGCGTACATAAATAATGGCACTGCCCGGAATCCTTTGTAAGATATGCAATAATTCTTTGGTCTTGTTATCCGTCTGGCGGACGATGTACGCCAAGTTCTTCCGCTCGAAGCTCATGCGGAAAACATTCCCTTCATGGAAATTCAGGCGGGCTTGAATGTCTTTTACTACTTCCGGGGTGGCGGTCGCGGTAAGTGCCAGTACCGGAACACCCGGCAAAAGTTCCCGTATTTCCGCTATCTTCAAGTAAGCAGGACGGAAATCATATCCCCATTGTGAGATACAGTGGCTTTCGTCTACTGTAATCATGGAGACTTTCATGGAACGGAGTTTGATGCGGAATATTTCCGTATCCAGACGTTCCGGAGAAATATAGAGAAATTTGTAATTGCCGAAGATACAGTTCTCAAGTGCGGTAATAATCTCCTGCCGTGTCATACCGGAATATACGGCAAGAGCCTTGATACCGCGTTTGCGCAGGTTGTGCACTTGGTCTTTCATCAAGGCGATGAGAGGAGTGATGACGATGCAAAGTCCCTCTTGGGCAAGGGCAGGGACCTGGAATGTGATGGACTTGCCGCCACCGGTCGGCATCAGTCCCAGTGTGTCTTTGCCTTCACCGATACTGGTAATGATCTCTTCCTGCAAATCGCGGAAAGAGTCATATCCCCAGTATTGTCTTAATATCTCCTGATACTTATTCAATCGGTCTTATATCTTCGATTTGTAGTTGCACTTCACCACGTTTGTGGGTATTCTCTTCAATGGTGTAGCAGATATCGAACGAACGTTTGGTCTTGATATATCTTACGTGCGAACTTTGCCCGAATGCGATACCATTCATCACATTGTTCGATTTATTGTCAACCAGTTCCAGTTTGATATGTTCCTGGTCGCGTCCCACCACTTTGCTCGTCCCATAATCATAGACATGATGCGTACAGAAGATGGGCTTTATGTTATCGGGGCCGTACGGATTGAACTTTTTCAAGTCATTGAAGAACTTGGGAGAAATATCCCTGAAGTCAATCTCGGCGTCAATATCGATAACAGCACTGGTTTGCTCCGGCAGGATGTGCTGCGAGACGTATTCTTCGAACCGTTTGGTGAAGGCTTCCACGTTTTCCACTTTCATGGACAATCCGGCAGCATAGGTATGTCCGCCAAAATTCTCCAGCAAGTCGCGGCAATGTTCAATCGCCTTGTATACATCAAAACCGGAAACAGAGCGTGCGGAACCGGTTGCCATATCATCCGTCCGGGTCAGTACTACGGCAGGACGATAGTAAACTTCCGTCAGGCGGGAAGCTACGATACCAATCACCCCTTTGTGCCATTCTTCGTTATAAAGCACGATAGAGCGGCGGTCGGCCAGCCCGTCCAGGTTGGCGACGATTTTGTTCGCCTCTTCCGTCATGCTTTTATCGAGGTCTTTCCGTGTCTCGTTATACTGATTGATTTGTCCGGCCTTCTCAAGCGCAGACGAGAAGTCTTTTTCCGTCAACAAGTCCACCGCTTCTTTCCCATTTTGAATACGTCCCGACGCATTGATGCGCGGTCCGATTTTGAAGACAATATCGCTGACGGTGATTTCCTTTTCAGAAAGTCCGCATACGTCGATAATGGCTTTCATGCCGATACTCGGATTACTGTTCAGTTGTTTCAGACCATGGTATGCGAGAATACGGTTTTCACCCATAATCGGAACGATATCCGATGCGATACTCACAGCTACGATGTCGAGCAACGGAATCAGGTGATGGAATTCGATGCCGTTACTAATGGCGAACGCCTGCATAAACTTGAAGCCGACTCCACAACCGGAAAGGTGAGTGTACGGATACGTGTTGTCCAGACGTTTGGCGTTCAGAATAGCTATGGCAGGCGGCAGAATGTCATCCGGCACATGATGGTCACAGATGATAAAGTCAATGCCTTTTTCTTTGGCATACGTAATTTCCTCTACTGCCTTTATTCCGCAGTCGAGTACAATAATCAGTCCCACACCGGTTTCAGCAGCGTAGTCCACTCCTTTTTTAGAAATGCCATACCCTTCGTTGTAGCGGTCGGGTATGTAATAATCAAGGTTTGAATAGAACTGTTGGATAAACTTGTAGACCAGCGCCACGGCTGTGGTACCGTCTACGTCATAATCTCCATAAATTAGAATACGTTCTTTCTTTCCCATCGCCTTGTTCAGACGTTCTACTGCCATATCCATATCCTTCATCAGGAACGGATCGTGCAGGTCGGGCAACTGCGGGCGGAAAAACTTCTTGGCATCCGTTGCCTTCGTTATTCCCCGCTGCACCAAAAGTTGTCCAAGTATCGGGCTAATCCCTAATTCCTGGGCCAATGTCCGGCTTGTCTCTGTCTGTTCGGGTGTAATGGGTCGATAATTCCATTTGTGATTCATTTTATATATTGTTTTTTCTTTTTCTGTTCTCAAGGGTTGCGAAAGGCACTTCTTTCCAACAAGGGGTAAAAGTACGAAAAAAACCGGAAGTGGGAGTGGATATGACGAAAATATTTCAAAACGCTTCCTTAAAGAGTTGATTCTTAATCTCCCGGATATGTTCATTGTCGTTTTTGGGTTTTATCCGTATGATGCTGTTTGCTATGTGATCGGCTTTGTCTTTTTCTCCTGTTTTTTTGTATAATAGATATAGCTGATAGCGGGGGATGATATGATGCGGAAGCATTGCAATGGCATCTGAAAAGGCGTTTTCTGCTTCTTTGTATTTACCAGTTTCTAAATAACAAGTTGCCAAGTCACAGTATTTGTCGGTTGTAGGATAAAGTCCGATAGCCTGTTTTATAATAGGAATAGCCGACTGATATTCTCTTTTCAAGAAAAGAACGCGTGCATATCGGAAGATAAAAGAGGAAGAATATTGGATGGAAGAATAACGGTGTTGAATGTAACTTAGGCTCTTATAGTCGTCTCTGTAGAAAAATCGGGAAAAGGATTTCTCGATTAACTCTCTATTTACCCATTTATTACCTATTATTCCGGTGAGTGATATGATTATAGTGAAAGCAATTATAGTGAAAGGGTATTTTTCTATTTGAATTACGAGGAATGTGTCAGCGGATAGTTTGCCTAATAGCAGTGCAAAGAATAGAAATAACAGGAAGATGTCATTAGGGTATGAAAAACAGGAGAACAGAATATAAGTAATTAAACAAGGAAATGATACCGAGTGTTGTTTGGTGTATTTGATATACAGTAAAATAAGGATGCTTAAAAAGGAAAATAATCCGATTATTCCTTGTTCGACGGTAATATGGAGAAACTCATTGAATGCATATCGGTTGTTATTCAATAGTCTATGATTGTCCGATGAAGGAGATTGTTGGATGTAATGTGTTTGATAATTCATGTATTCACGTTGAAACCCGCCGAAGCCAAATCCCGTGAGAGGATGTTCACCAATCATTGTGCGGCAGACTTTCCAAATTTCTATACGTCCTTTTGCAGATTGTGTTTTGTATAAAGTAAGAGAAAATATACCGGTCAATAATAGTAGAAGTAGTGCAATGCTCCATTGTTTGGCGGGATGTATTTTCCAGTATTGCATACCCATATAGGACAAAGCAAAAATTGTGGCTATCCAGGTTGCCCTTGAGTCGGAGTATATGATGCCTGCGAGAAGAATTAAGACGCTTAGTTCTCGCCATCCTTTTTTCATGTGCGTATAGTTGGCGATAGAGGCAATCAGGCTGATAGCCAGGTAGCCTCCTAATGGTCCCGGATTCTTGAAACTGCCGGTTATGGGAAAGATGCTATGGTTGGAAGGTAGGCAGTCAAAGAATTGCGCCAGCATCAGAAAAACCTGAAAACAACCGGATATGGTTAGTAGATTAGCGATGCGATTCTCTGTCGTTGCTGTTTTTGACAGTAGATAGAATATAAGAAATGTTCCTATTTGCCCTTCCATGTGGTATTTGAAGATGTCGTTCCCATTACTGACGAGTGGAATGAATATCAATATGTCAATCCATGAAAAGTATATCTTCGTTTGCCAGTGTAACAAATGGAAAGCAATAAGTAGCAGCCCGCACAAACAATATAGATAAGGTATGCGGAATGTAGCATCCGGATACCAGATGCTTGTTATTGGTTCTATCAGAAATATGGAGAATAAGAATACATTATTTCCATATTTGGTTGCCGTTTTCATATACAAATATGCGTTCTTGAGTTCCACGGGTGTAATTACATAATAATAAAAGGGCATTTTGTGGTAATTGTTGGTAATGCAGGGAATCGGATGTTGCCTGCATTTCACCTGCTGATATCCAGTCTTTATTACAGTAGAAAAGTTCGTATGTATCTCCCGGACGGATGTAGTTATCGCGGTTACGAGGTGTATATACTATTTTATCAATTTGGGTAGGTATTCCTAAATCCAGTCCTGCCCATCCTCCTTCGGATTCTTTGTAATCAAAGGAAGTCCAACTTTTCCCATCAAAAACATTGGTGTACTCATGGCTTCCGTCTTGCTGGAAACATCCGGGAGTTCCTATCACTTTCCCTTTCAAGGGGATGTCGTCACCGACAGCATAGAATACTACTTCCGCTATGTTGCAATTGGAATTTTTGCCTCCTATGTATCGTACATACCGATAACTTTTGTCCGAATGGATTTTTACGGAAGTATTCAGCCTGTAGGGTTTTTCGCGAATGACAAATAAGGTGTCTTTAGTTTTGAAGTCTGCCCGGTTGCTTCCTTCGAATACGCCTCCCAACATTCGGTTCAGAAACAATTCATCATTCGTGAGCTGGTATTTGCTGTATAAAGTAATTTCTTTCATCTGTTTTCCGCAGGTATAGAAATGCAATTCGTTTGTGTTTTTGTCAATGTAGAATGGATCGGTTAAGTATACCAATTCTTTATTTTCATAGGTAGCGATCCGCATTACACTTCCTTTGCGTAGTTTGTTGAAAATTAGTTGTCCTCGCTTGTAAACAGTACGATCTACCGGAATCCATCTTTTTCGGTAGCTGAGGCATAGATACGCTATTCTTCCTTTTGTGGGAGTGTTGTAAAGTCTGGAAACAGGGATTCTTACTTGTTCCAGATAATGTCTACCGTAAACATGGGTAATGTCTGTAAACTTTGGCAATGACCAAAACGGGTAGATTTCTTCACCGTCATAGCCTGTCTCTTCTGCCAGTGTGCGGTTGAGGCTGAAAGTAGTGCGATATACTTTCGGACTGTCATCATGTTCATACCACCAGTTCTTTTCTGTAGGCCATAGTTCCCTTGGAAAGTCCGTCATGTATTCTTTTCCATACTTGTCCCAACAAACTACCCATAGATGACTGGCATTCACATTGCCGCGTACCGGTATAAAATCGATTGCGCACGGGATGCCCAGTGCGCGGAAAAGATAAACGGCGAAGTCGGTGACTTCTCTGCATGAGCCGGTAAGATATTGTACGTGTTCCGGTCCGACATGTCCGAAAGAGTAGGGGAAGATACCCGTGTAGCGATGATACTTGTGCGGAAGCTTTTGTATCAGGTAGTTAGCTACTGCGACGGGATTTTCTTTATCCGGAGAATTGCTATTCTTTAAAGGAATTAGTAATGAATCAAACTTGTTGTAATATTCTTCACGCCAGTATTTCAGCGGTTCGTCTTCTATCCGGTAAGGCAAGAGGTATTCGCAAAACGTAGCGAAAGAGATATGCTTTCCCCATGGTTGTTCTTGCCAGACTTTGAATGCCCATTCGATGTTGTGACATAGGTAGGCGGAGTCTATTTCATGAATATCTTGTTTCTTTTCCAATTCTCCGATGGGACCGAACAACTGCCGGATGGAATCAGACAGTTGTTGTGGTGTCTTCTTTCTGTAATGTCGTAGCCAGTTGAAGTAAGTTTTGTAGTTATCCAGTTGTTCGCCAACCGGATAACTATAGTATGGCATGTTCTCAATCAGGAAACAAGCGGCTTTATATTTCAGACTATCTGCGGGACTTTGCTGATAATGACGAAGTACTTTTTCTAGTTCCTGCCGATTATCACCAGCTTTTTCCATTGCTATATCCAAAGCTGTCTGTGTGTCTTTATTCTTGCATGAATATAGCCCCAAACATAGACTGCCTGCTACAAACCAACTGAATAGGATATAATACCCCACTTTCCTGATTCTCATAGTGTTATTGTTGCTGTTTTTTCAATTGAAGCGTTCCGTATCCGGATGCTTTGATTTCAGTGAAAACGGGCGGAGTACATAGTTTCCCGCAAGAATCATACTCTTCCAATACGGTTTGCACCTTCATTGTATATAGGGGATATGTCTTAATGGAATCCAACCCCATTCTTTTGTTGAAAACGATATTGGCTTCTTTTTCTGTTGCTACAACGATTGTCATATATGGCATATCTCCACCGTATGGCCATCCGAGGAATACCATAGCTAACGATTTGGGTGATAGCTTTATTGGAATAAAGAACTGGTTGTCAGTGTAATCGCGGAAGTCGATAGCGGAGCCTCCGTCATATACATATGTCCATATCTCGGGCTGTTTTAATATTAATTCTGTTCTTCCGTCCTTATATAAGGATATAACATTGAATCCTCTGGAAAATATGCCATCTCCCCAATCTTTTAAAATACCTGTCTTAAGCGTATATGAAGCTGTACCTACAGTAAAATTATGGGAAAATGTAGTTTTATATTCTACATCTTTAACTGTTTGACTAAGGTCAAAATCGTCAATCATGAAAGACACCTTATTGATACTTCCATCTGAGGATACGTCAAAAATGTCCTCATAGGTCCCATTTTGTGCATTGCAGAATAATGTACACATGGATAAAACTGCTAAAACTAATAATTTATTCATATTTATTTCTTGAGAAAAGGGATTACAGACTGCTTGCTACAAACCAACTGAATAGTATATAATAGCCCACTTTCCTGATTCTCATAGTGCTATTGTTGCTGTTTTTTCAATTGAAGCGTTCCGTATCCGGATGCTTTGATTTCAGTGAAAACGGGCGGAGTACATAGTTTCCCGCAAGAATCATATTCTTCCAATACGGTTTGCACCTTCATGGTGTATAGAGGATATGTCTTGATGGAATCCAACCCCATTCTTTTGTTGAAAACGATATTGGCTTCTTTTTCTGTTGCTACAACAATTGTCATATACGGCATATCTCCTCCGTATGGCCATCCGAGGAATACCATAGCTAAAGAGTTGGGCGATAGCTTTATTGGAATAAAGAACTGGTTGTCGGTGTAATCGCGGAAGTCAATAGCGGAGCCTCCATTGTATACATATGTCCATATATCAGGTTGCATTAGTTCTAATTCAATTCTTCCATTTTTATATAATGATAGTACATTAAAACCTTCATTTTCATTATCATCCCATTCTTGAAAAATACAAGTTTTGAGTGTATATGAAGCGGAACCAACTTTAAAATCATAGGAATAACCTGTTTTTCGTTTTTGATTTCTAAGGTCAGTTTGGGAATCAAAATTATCTATCATTGAATAGATCTTATAAATACTTCCATCTGCCATGACGTCAAATATATCCTCATAGATTGCATTTTGTGCATTGCAGAATAATGTACACATAGATAAAACTGCTAAAATTAATAATTTATTCATGTCTATTTATATTTAAAAAAGATTACTTCACTATGCTTGTTTTTTCCGAAACTTCCGGTAATAGAATGGATTTTATGTCTCATATTAGCTCCTGTATCCATAGTGTTGGGAAGAGTTGTAAAAGAACCATTCCATTTACCTCGTGAACCTTTTCCCGGAACAACTAGACATACATGACCACTACCTTTGGTATTTATCCACCCGGCGACCACAAAGAAACCTTGATTAGCCAGTTCTTGTGCTTCCTCCATACGTATTACCTCCCACTTTTCCGGATGATTTTTCCAATATTTCACCATATCGTTGGCACGCATATTATACAATTCTTTGGATTGGAATAGATTATAAAATGCATTTCTGACTCCTTCATTGCAGTGGGCGGTTTTTCGGTCATTATTATGATCCTTCAAAACCTTATCTACAGCATCCGAAGCAGCTTGCGTAATATCCTTTACCGGTTTTTGATTAGGGCTGGTGATTACGATATCTCCGTCGCCGGATCCGTTTCCTTCAGAAGCATTGTTGTTGCCGGAGTTTCCACCACCCGTTCCGTTTCCTCCGCCGGAAGGACCATTGTAATCATCATCTCCGCTATTTTCATTTCCGTTGCCTGGTCCATAAATGTCCGATAAGCAACTGCATGAACCCCAAGGACCACCACACAGGGGGCATCTCATACCACCTGGAGTAATAATGATACACGTGCACAAATCTGCGGGAAGTCCACAGAAAGAGCAAGTGAAATCATCTTCTTCTATATCTGAGTAGGTACTTAAAGGTTGTATGTTGTTAGATTCGGAAAAAAGAGCAATATAAATACGGCTTGTTCCTGCTGCATTTTCATCTTTTACGGTGTTTGAAAGAGAATCAGCATCAGTATTCGCTTTGCGTTATTACCATTTGCGGATTACGTATGAAATGGAATAAATGCCGTCTTTTATCATACTTGTCTCCATACCTTTCTTTTCGGTCAACGTTTTTGGAACTGCCATCGCTGAACGTGTACTGACGGTAGGATGCGATGATGTCTGGTGCATGTCCGGTAGCGACAGTTCCTTTGTTTTTAAATAATTCATAGCCTCAATAGTCTCGGGAGGCAATTCCTCTTGTTCTACTCCTTCTGTATTATCCGTGTTTTCGCACGAATAAAAACAAAGGCAAGACAAAGGTCGAAATACTTGTGCAAATAAAAAAAGTTTTCTCATTTTTGTTTTTAATACAATGTTTCATTTAAAAGTTTGTTTTGACACACAGAACTCTGTTTAGCTATTATATACGTTGAAGGTGTGAAAAACACGTATTAGTTAGTGTATTTCGGGAAACTATTTTATCTTTGCTCCACCAATAAGAATCTGATAAATGAGAAAGCCGGGTAACGTCACAGACTCCAATATGACATTTGATAATATCTATTCAGAGTATTATCAACGTTGCTTCCTGTTCGCCAAATCCTATCTCCATGATGAAATGCTGTCGAAAGATATAGCTTCCGAGGCAATGATTTCTTTATGGACTACGATGAAGACGGAAGAAGTGGATAATGTCCGTGCTTTCCTGATGACCGTAGTAAAGAACCAGTCGTTGAATCATCTGCGGAACGAACACCTGCGGATGGAAGCTCGTGAGAATATCTTGAATGATGAGCTTTATGAACTTGAATTCCGCATCTCTTCTTTGGACGCCTGCAATCCGACGGATATTTTCTCGGAAGAGATAGACCGGATTGTTAACCGGACGTTGGATATCCTGCCATTGCAAACCCGGAATGTTTTCAGAATGAGCCGTTATGAGAACAAATCCATAAAAGAGATAGCCGACTCATTGAATATCAGCGTCAAAGGTGTCGATTATCATATCAGTAAGGCTCTGAAAGCCTTACGTGTCAGTCTGAAAGATTATCTTTATCTCTTCTTCTTTTAATAAAGTACTGCTTTATCCCTAGTCTATTAATAGATAAGGAATGAAGAAGTACTGTCCTGACCATTAATAACCTGCTGATGGAAGAAAAACTCACTTTTTTCATCTTTTCAACTAGTGAACTTCTTTTCTGGCGTGTCTATTATGTACAAGGCGGATAAATGCTTTGGATAATAGAACGCTATATGGATGTAAGACTACTTAATAAATATATTGCCGGCGACGTACTTCCCGAAGAAAAAAAGGAAGTGATACGTTGGATGAGGGAGAGCGAAGAACATCGTGAACAACTGATGCAGTTGCATCGCATTTATAACGCAACTCTTTGGAATGGAAACGTTGACAGCCGGGATTCGAAGAATACGGAAAAGAAGAGACCTGTAATGCGGTATCTTTGGGCATCGATGAAGATAGCCGCGGTGGTTGCCATGCTCGCTTTTATTATCCATAAGGAATATCAGGACTATCGGTTGGAACATTCTACCGATGTGCAGACGGTAACCGTTCCGGCAGGACAGCGTGCCAGTCTGATATTAGCCGACGGGACAACTGTTTGGCTCAACTCCAACTCCACATTGAAATACCCCGCCAACGGCTTCCACTCTAAAAACAGAAAAGTGACTTTGGAAGGAGAAGGGTACTTTGAAGTGGCTCATGACGAGAAACACCCTTTCATTGTTGAAACGGAGAAATATGACATCCGGGTATTGGGAACCACTTTCAACGTATCCGCCTATCCGAATTCCGATATGTTCGAAACATCTCTGATAGAAGGGAAGGTAACCGTCTACCAACCGGATACACAACATGAAGTGACCTTGAAACCTCATGAAAAGGTGGAAGCTAAAGACGGAAAACTTTATAAGGAGACTTTTTCATCGGACAATGATTTCTTGTGGAGAATGGGTATCTATTCCTTCAAGGATGAGCCGTTGGAAACTGTCTTCAAGAAACTGGAGCAATATTATGAAGTGAAGATTATTAATAAGAACGAGGAAATCGCTTCCCGCCCGTGTACCGGTAAATTCCGTCAGAAAGAAGGAATCGAGCACGTGATGAAGGTATTGCAGAAGTACGTCAAATTCAACTATACGCAGGACGATGAGAAAAACCAGATAATTATCTATTGAATTAACCCTAGTATTTAATCTAAAAAAGAAACACCCGGAATGAGAGCAAGAGAACCAGCCCCATCAAAACAGAAATATCGGTAAATGCTGCAACACTTACCGATATGTGAGAAGTCAATAAAAAAGACTCGATATCTGTTACAAATCTTTATGTATTAACTTAATAACTCTAGGCAAAGATATGAAAAATAATCTTTGGTGTGGATGTATTGTCCATAGAAAAACACACTGTACTCAAATTTTAAGAATTATGAGGTTAACTGTCTTTTTCCTGTTATTCATTATCTTTGAGACGTATGCTTTGAACAGCTATTCTCAGAATCAAAAAGTTACGATGAATAAAGGAACCGCAACATTGGCCGAAATCATCAGGCAGATTGAAAAGCAAACAGACTATTTGTTTATTTACAATGAACGTGAAGTTAGTCTGAAACGTAAAGTTTCCATTTCTACTCAAGACGGGACAGTGGCAAGTCTGCTGCTGGATGCGTTGCACGGTACGGAATTCTCCTACACGATGGAAGGGAAGCACATCATCCTTACGAAAAAACAAGCAGAAGTGCAAAATCCTGTGCAGAACAGAAGAAGAGTGACCGGACAAGTCAAGGAATATTCGGGCGAGGTTATCGTTGGGTGTAATGTGTCGGTCAAAGGCACTACTATCGGTACAATCACCGATATAAATGGCAAGTACAGCCTCGAAGTTCCCGATAATGCCACCTTGGTCTTTTCATTTCTGGGATATAAGAGCATGGAATATCCGGTGAAAGCGCAGCAGACCATCAATGTGACTTTGGACGAAGATTCGAAAGCATTGAATGAAGTGGTCGTAGTGGGATACGGAACACAGCGCAAAGCGTTGGTTACGAATGCTATCAGCTCTTTCAAACCGACAGAATCGAATATGCGTCCGGTGTTGACATCGAGTGAATTATTGCAGGGACGTGTAGCGGGCGTCACGGTATCAACCGGCTCAGGTAACCTGGGAAGTTCCGAACGAATGAGCATTCGTGGTGCCGCCTCTTTGAGCGCCAGCAATGAACCGCTTTATGTGGTAGACGGGATACCCATCCTCAACAGTAACGCTTCCTTATTTAATATGGGAGAAGATTTAAGCTCGATGGCGGTATTGAACCTGACGGATATTGAATCTATCGAAGTACTGAAAGATGCGGCTTCGGCAGCTATCTACGGTTCGCGTGCCACCAATGGGGTCGTAGTGATTACCACAAAATCCGGTAAAGAGGGACGTTCGGATATTCGTTTGAATGTCAGTACGGGAATTTCCAAATTCGCCAATAAAGGACGCATCAAATATGCGGATTCCGACTTATACGTAGAAACCTACAACGATGGAGTCGAACGTTATAATCGTCAGAATGGCTATACCGTAGGTTCTGCGGGCTATGTGGTTCCCATTTCCAACCCCTTCCAGGGATTACCCGATACGGATTGGCTGGATCTGATAACTCAAGTAGGACATTCCTACAATGTGGATTTGTCTTTTTCCGGTGGAAGCAAGAAGACGAAATTCTATGTAGGAGCCAACTACAATTATCAGGAAGGTATAATCAAGACCAATGATATAACCAAAATCAATCTGAAAGCCAAGATTAGCCACGAAATGACTTCCTGGCTGGAAGTCGGTGCTAATGTCAGCGGTAATTATCTGAAAAACAACCGTGTGCCGGGAGCTAATATCGGTTCTACCATCGTAGCCCGTGCCGTAGAGCAACGTCCTTTCGACCGTCCATACAAGCCGAACGGTGACTATTACTTGGGAGGAACCGACGAACTGGCACGTCACAACCCGCTTCAGATTCTGAACGAAGAGGTTTCCTATATTGATACCTATCGTTATTTAGGAACGTTCAATGCCGACTTGAAATACAAGAAGTTCAGTTTGAAAAACTCTGTCAGCACTGACATCGGATATACATATGACTATGTGTATTATAATGAAAACCATCCTTATGGAGCAGGAGGGGGACGAATCGTGGAATATAATCGTTTGGTGAAGAATATATTGATAGAGAATGTCTTTAATTATAATGATAAGTTCGGAGATTTTGAAACAGGCTTGATGCTGGGACATTCTTTCCAGAAGATGTCCACCCGTACTTCTTCCATTGACGGACGCGGTTTCCCTTCTCCCGTATTTGATACGGTAGGCACGGCTTCCGAAATCTATAACGCTTCGGGCGGTATCTCCGAGTTTGCCATGGAGTCTTACTTCGGACGTATCAATCTGTCTTATTTAGACCGTTACATCTTGAATGTGACCATGCGTTCGGACGGTTCTTCCCGTTTTGCTCCTTCCGACCGTTACGGATACTTCCCTTCCGTTTCTCTAGGATGGAATGTTTCAAAAGAATCTTTCTGGAAATTCCCTCAGACAGACTTGAAGTTCCGCCTGAGTTATGGAAAGACCGGAAATCAGGATGGAATCGGCAACTATGCCTGGCAACCGTTGATGTCCGGTGGCATCAACTACGGCAATAATAGCGGTATGGCGGTCACCAGTATGGGAAACAACAAACTGACGTGGGAAACCGCCGACCAGTATGACTTCGGTTTCGACCTCGGCTTCTGGAACGGAAAGCTGAACATGATTGCGGATATATATCTGAAGAATACGAACAACCTTCTTTATTCAATGCCCCTGCACGGTACAAGTGGATTTACCAGTATCACCAGTAATATCGGTTCCATGCGGAATTATGGTGTCGAGTTCTCAATAAACGGGCATATGAATATCGGCAAGGTGAACTGGACTTCTTCTTTCAATATATCCCACAACAAGAATAAGCTTACTAAACTGCTGGGAGATGATTTACTTCCGATAGGCGCCAACCGCGCTTTGAAAGTGGGTAAGGAACTGGGGGCTTTCTACCTGTTCCAAATGGACGGGCTCTATCAATATGACGGCGAAGTGCCGCAACCCTTGTATGACTTGGGCGTCCGTGCCGGTGACGTGAAATACCATGACGTGGATAACAATGGCATTATCAATGATAACGACCGTGTGCTGACAGGTTCTTCCAATCCCGATTTCTTCGGCGGATGGAACAATACTTTCAAGTATAAAGGATTCCAGTTGGATGTATTCTTCACCTATATGTATGGCAACGATGTATATGCCGAATGGGCGGTGACAGCTACCCGTCCGGGTTACCGGATGGCTATCACGGAAGATGTCGCGAAGAATCGCTGGACAGCTCCGGGAAGTTCGGATAAATATCCGCGTGCGGTCAATACATTGTGCGGACACAATAGCAAGAACTCCACCCGTTTTCTGGAAGACGGTTCTTTTATCCGGCTGCGTTCTCTGACATTCAGTTATACATTCCCGCAAGTAATGTTACAGAAGATTCGCCTGAAAGGGCTTCGTATGTACGTTCAGGGAGACAACCTGCTGCTGTTCTCCAAATACTCCGGTTGGGATCCGGAAGTGAGTAAGAATATGGATCCGCAGTTCTTTGGAGTCGACTTGTACGGAGTGCCGCCTTCACGTTCGGTCAATTTCGGAATAAACCTTAGTTTCTAATCATAAACGCTCACAATGATGAAAAAGATTATTTATATATTTCTCGGATGCCTGTTGTGGACTTCGTGCAGCGGTATGCTGGATATTGAATCGCATTCTGCCGTATCGCCGGGAAGCGTGACTCCCAAAGACCTGTCCGCCCTGCGAATGGGGATGTACAATAAAGTGCAGAACTCTCCGGCACGCGAATCATACATCACCTTCGATATATTAGGCGGTGACTTGACCCAAAGTACGGGAAATGCAAGAGACTTGATAAACTCGGTGCTTTCTTCTTTGAATTCAATAGTCGCTACTAGTTGGAACGGCTATTACAATGCTTTATATCAAGTGAATAATGTAATCTCCATCGTAGAAGATCTCCCCGAATCCGACCTGCGGAATCTGATTATCGGAGAAGCACATTATTTCAGGGCATATATTTACCACGCTCTGGTGACCCGTTGGGGTGGTGTGCCTATCCAAAGAGTGAATACAATGGAAAAGCCATTCCGTGATTCGGAAGAAACTGTCTGGACATTTATTGAGGAAGAACTCGAGACAGCCCTTGCTTTTCTGGGGACTTCTTCCAGTTGTTACTATGTATCCCGCGATGCCGCCCTTGCACTGAAAGCCCGTGTGATGCTCGAACGTGGCAAAAAGACGGAAGCGGCTGCACTGGCGGAAGGTTTGATAAAGGATGGAAAATACAAACTGGATAGCTTCGACAAGATATTCCGGGGAAAGACCAACACGGAAGTTATTTTTTCTTTCCAATGTCTGGCTGAAGAATCGAATATCACCATTTCCGCCTTATTCTATACATATGCTCATCCCAATCATGGCAGCTATGTCTATCGTCCCACTAACGACGTGATGAATATGTATGACGACAAGGATAAACGGAAAGAAGTTTCCATTATCAATGTAGGTGCCGAACCTTGTATCAATAAATATCCGAGCGGACAAACCGGTACCGACCCGGTAGTGATGAGTCGTTTGGCTGAAATGTACCTGATAAGTGCGGAAGCGCAAGGACTCTTCAAAGGTCTGGGACGGCTGAACGAATTGCGGAAAGAACGCGGGCTGGACGCCGTAAATCCGAAGGATGAAGACGAATTTATAGAATATATTCTGGACGAACGCCGGAAGGAACTGCTTGCCGAAGGTTTCAGATATTATGACCTCATACGTACGAATAAGGCAAAGACAATGCTTGGACTGAAAGATTATCAGTTGGTATTGCCTATACCGGGCAAGGAAATGATTTCGAATCCGAACCTTGAACCGAATCCCGGATATTGATAATGATTGTATTTATACTTATTAAAGAGACAAAATGATGAAAAAACTGATATATGATTCCGCTCTGCTTCTTTTAGGGTGTCTGCTATGGACGGGATGCAATAATGATGAGGACCTGACCGTCTATTCCACCAAGGGTGCGAAAACGGAGTTGGGACAGAAGATAATTGCCGGAAGTGACGGATACGTCGGACAATATTTCTCGGACACTACTTACGCGTTGGCTCCGGGTGTAAAGGCTTTGGAGATGGAAATCCTTTCTGCCACAGGTATGGCGGTAAAGATGTTTGTCCTGGAAGTTGATTTGAAAGACACGCACCTGACGATGAAGGCTTCGTCTCCCAAAGACGAAGGCAAGCTGAAAACCAAACAACAAATGACGTTGCAGGCATTGGCACACGACAAACAGGGAAGCCGTGTTCTAGCTGCCGTGAATGGTGATTTCTTTGCTACGGACGGAACACCGCAAGGCATTTACTACCGGAACGGAGTATGTCTGAAGAATACGATGACCGATAATGTATGTACTTTCTTTGCCGTCACGAAGGGTAAGAAGGCGGTGATTGGCTCGTATGACGAATATGATACCTATAAGGATGAGATTCAGGAAGCGGTAGGCGGCCGCGTGCGTTTGATGACGAACGGGAATGTGCTTCCTCAGACATCGACAGCACTGGAACCCCGGACGGCTATCGGCGTGACAGACAATAATGTCGTTTATATTTTGGTTGCCGACGGACGTAACTTTTGGTATTCCAATGGCATGAGGTATGCTGAAATGGGAGCTGTCATGAAAGCGTTGGGAGCGAAGGATGCTATCAATCTGGATGGCGGTGGTTCGTCTACGTTCATTATCCGCTCGAAGGCGGGATTTGAAGAGGACCGTTTTGCTATCCGCAATTGGCCTTATGATAATGGCGGTGTCGAAAGAGCGGTTGCCAACGGGCTGTTGGTCGTGACAGATAATTAATTGTTTGAATCTTAATAGTTGAATCATTATGATACGAAATAATAGAATGTATAGTTGCCGGCAAGGTCTATGGGGAATCATCTGTTGTCTGTCCTTGCTGATGGGTATGGCAAGCTGTCAAGACTTTACGGATGATACGGGACGTACAATGCCCGAACCGGATTTGAAGTTTGCGGACGGAACGCTGAATCTTCCGTTGGAAGAAAAGGAATATACGGTGGATATCGAATCCAATCTGCCTTGGCGTGTGAAGACTTCCGCCACTTGGATTGACTTGCTTTCATCGAACGGGATGGGGACGGGAAGTTTCAGAATATCGGTATCCAAAAATGCGAATGTAGCTCCCCGCGAAGCGGAAATTGCAGGCTGGATTATCGAAGGTGCCGAAACAAAGCTGAAAGTGGTACAGGAAGGAGTGGGCATCGCTCTAAAAAAACGTGCGGTGAAAGTAGGTGCGGAAGGCAGTGCGGAAGAGGTGATACCTTTTTCGACAATGGTTACTTATACATACGAACTATCTGAAGGATGCGACTGGATACACGTTACCGACGGGGCAGCAATTACTCCGGGCGTCATCAATGAATCGGAACTGAAATTGGCGATTGACCCTTATACGGATATAGACGAGGGACGTACCGCCTCATTGTACCTGAAAGGTTCGAATGGGATTACCGACGTACTGACGATAACGCAGGATAAGAAACCCTTGGGAGACATCGATTACCTGAGAATGTTCTACGAAAGTGCGAACGGGGATAACTGGACGAAGAAATGGAACTTTGACGCTCCACTGGAAACTAACCCGACAAACTGGTTCGGATTGAAGTTTGAGAATAAGAGGGTGGTTGAGATTGATATTCAGTCCCCGAATAATATCGAAGGAGATATTATCCCCTTATGCAACTTGTCGGAACTGAGAAGCATAAAGTTCAAACATCAGAAGTTAGCAGGTATTCCAGAGGAAATAGGACAACTGTCCCAGTTGACCACTTTATGGATAATAGAATCTGCTGCAAGCGGAAACTTGCCGGAATCTTTGGGAGAATGTGAATTATTGACTAGCTTTAACATCTCAAATCATCCTACTTCCACTCCGGTCGGATTTAACAACACGTTTACCGGCAATCTGGATATGTTGATAAATATCCCCGGTATGGTGACAATAAAGGCATATTGCAATAATTTGAGCGGACCGCTTCCGGTTATCCCGTTAGACGGAAACAATAAACCGACCACTTGGAAGAGCCTGAAAGAGTTTATGATTTATACCAACGGATTCAGTGGAAGTATCCCTTACGGATATGGAACGGTAATTGAGAAGAGTGGTTCGACTGGTATATTCAGAGTGAATGATAATCAGTTGAGTGGACAGATACCTGCGGATATCAAGGCATGGTCGCAATATGCAACCCGGAAAGCTGCTTGGATAATGCAAGGAAATAGTCTTACTGAATAAAATAACTTGATTAATTTATTAAGTAGATGTTCATAATTGGTTTATATCATAAGGTTTTGATACCTTTGCCTCATAAAATTCAAATATGCACTTATG